>NZ_NOVQ01000007.1:0-85945 GCF_008042215.1 Corynebacterium sp. LK14 | reverse complement strand
CAGCACACAACCACCAAGCTGCGTGAAGAATTCAAAACATCCGCAGTCCCCGACGCGATAAAACGCAACCTCAGGGTCTGGTAATCCAGGGCCGGGTGCTTAGGGCGGGGCTTTTGGCAATGAGGCACCAAGCACTCGCCTTTAGCGGCTTTGGCGCCCCAACACAATCTAGTGCAACGCGTCCAACGCCTGCTCGAAGTCCGCGATGAGGTCCGCAACGTCCTCGATGCCAATGGAGATGCGCACCAGATCCTCCGGCGGAACCAGTTCGGAGCCCTCCGCCGAAATGTGGGTCATGTTCTGCGGATGCTCGATGAGGGATTCCACGCCGCCCAAGGACTCCGCCAAGGACACCAGCTGGGTGTTCAGGCACACCTGTTTTGCTTGCTCCGCATCGTGGAAGCGCACGGACATCATGCCTCCGAAGCCGCGCATCTGCTTCTTCGCCAGCTCGTGGCCTGGGTGCGAAGGAAGACCCGGATACAGGACCTGCTTGACCTCAGGGCGGGATTCCAGGAACTCGGCCACGGCCTGCGCATTCGAGCAGTGGCGGTCCATGCGCACGGACAAGGTCTTGATGCCACGGGCGGTGAGGTAGGCGTCGAATGGCGAGGACACTGCGCCAACATTGCCCTGGAAGTAGAGCAGGCGCTCGTCCATCTCCGCCGAATTGGTCACCACGGCACCGCCCAGCACGTCAGAGTGTCCGCCCAAGTACTTCGTGGTGGAGTGCAGGATGTGGTCTGCGCCGAGATCCAGCGGGTTCTGCAGGTAAGGAGTAGCGAAGGTGTTGTCCACAACGATCTGAGCGTTACCCTTGTGCTTGACCACCTCAGCAATGTCCGTGATGTTGGTAGCCGGGTTGGTTGGGGTCTCCAGCCAGATGAGCTTGGTGTTCTCACGCACCGCCGCAGCCACGGCAGAGGCATCGGTGGTATCCACGATGGATAGCTCGATGCCCCACTGACCATAGTCGTGGTGCAGCAAGCGGTACATTCCGCCGTATGCGTCATTGCCCAAGATGACATGGTCGCCCGGGCGCACGATGATGCGGATCAGCGTGTCCACCGCCGCCATGCCGGAGGAAAAACATCGCGCGTACTCAGCGTTTTCCAGGGACGCGAGCGTTAACTCAAGCGAACGCACGGTGGGGTTAGCCACGCGTCCATACTCAAAACCACCGCGCAACTGCGCCAAACCGTCCTGCTGGAACGTAGTCGACGCGTAAATCGGCACGTTAATACTGCCCATGTAGGGGTCTGGGTGGTAGCCAGCATGAATCGATCGGGAGGAAAAGCCTGGGGCGCGGTTCTCAGTCATGTCTAGAAACTCTAGACCAAGCTGTCCATTTCAAACAGTGATTGCAATGTTTTTATTCATCTCATCAATGGGCGTTCCCTTAAGCTTTGAGAATTTCCGTACCATGGTGTGGTTGTGCGTCACACGGAATCATGACTGGTTCCGGCGTACACTTTGAACTTTTCCCCGAGTAGAAAGCACCATGAGTTTTCCTACCACCACCGCAAGCACCGCGCTCCTTGCAGCTAGCCCTAATGCCGAGCAAGCAGTCGAAACCGTCACTGGGTTCTGGAAGAACGAAACCACACAATCGTGGCTCGTCGACAAACCAATTCGCATCGCGATCATCCTGCTCATCGCTTTGGTCGCCCACTGGCTTCTGCGCCGGCTCATCACCAAGCTCGCCGATAACAGCATCAAGAACGGGCGCCTAAAATCACAGGTTCGTCCACGCCGCAAGGTCGCTAAGCAGGACACCGCACTGGCGAAAACACACGAGGCACGCCGCGTTTCGCGCCTGCAGACCCTCGCGAGCGTGGGCCGTTCCGCCGCAGGCATCTTCGTCTGGGTGTGGGCAGTCCTCGCCATCTTGTCCGAGGTCGGCGTCAACGTCGCACCTCTCGTGGCTTCCGCCGGTGTGGTTGGTGTCGCTCTTGGTTTCGGTGCACAGTCGCTGGTCAAGGACTTCCTCTCCGGCATTTTCATGCTGCTGGAGGACCAGTACGGCATCGGCGACACCATCGACTTGGGCAATGGCGTCTTCGGCGACGTGGAGTCCATCTCCCTGCGCATCACCACGGTTCGCGACATAGACGGCGCCCTGTGGTACGTCCGCAATGGCGAGATCCTGCAGGTAGCCAACCACTCAGACCACTACTCGGTGGCCCGCGTGCAGGTTCCAGTCGCGCTTTCTAACGATCCCGACAAGGCATTTGAGGTCATCTCCAAGGCTGTCCAGGACGCTGCGCTTAACGACGCCGTCCGCGACGACCTCCTTGATCAGCCCGACGTCAACGGCATTTCCAGCCTCGAGGTCGATCACATGTCCTTCCGCGTGACCGTGAAGACGCTGCCGGGCAAGCAATGGGGCGTTCAGCGCAAGCTGCAGGCGAAGATTCTCAACGCAATGCACGCGCACAACATAGACACCCCATATCCTCAGGGAGTGAGCTTCTATGACATGGATGAGGCCGAATACCCATTCATCGAGAGCTCTCTTAATCCCGCAGATCCCGGAAACGAGTCTTAAACACTATGCAGCCCACGAGCGTGTATGAAGCAGTTGGCGGCATGGAGACCTTCGACAAATTGGTCGGCGGTTTCTATGCCCAGGTCCGCACCGACGACGTCATCGGCCCAATGTACCCCGACCAAGATTGGGAGGGCGCCGAGGAACGCCTGAAGTGGTTCCTCGTGCAATATTGGGGAGGCCCGCAGCTGTTTAGTGAGAACCGCGGGCACCCGCGCTTGCGCATGCGCCATTCGGAATACCCCATCAATCTTGAGGCGCATGACCGTTGGCTCGAACTCATGGCCAACTCGCTGGCCCAGATCGATGAGGAGACCATTCCGCCGGCGTACCGACACATGATCTGGGACCACATGGAGCGCGTAGCGCAGATGCTAATCAACCGCCAGGGCTAATCAGCAGCGCTAGTTTTTCTCCTATTCTTCCCAGGAGAAAGCAGCACGGATATACGGCAGGGTGACCGAGTTGAGAGCGCGTGCAGAGGTGTTAGCCACCACGCCCGGCATGTTGGCCACGCAGTAAAAAATGGTGTCGTGGACCTTGAAGGTCGGGTCGTCGTGCGAAGTCTTGTGGGAGTTCTCGAAGCAGCCGCCTTGTTCGATGGCGACGTCGACGAGCACTGCCCCTGGCTTCATCTTCTTTACGGTCTCCTCGCGCACCAGCTTCGGTGCAGCGGCACCGGGCACGAGGACGGCGCCAATGACAAGGTCAGCTTCGAGAAGCTCAGCCTCGAGCGTGGCCGGATCAGAAATGAGGGTACGGACGGTGCCCTGGTACTGGTCGTCGAAGCGTTGCAGAACGTGCGGATCCAGGTCGAGAACCATAACCTCAGCGCGCAGGCCGCGGGCGGTCTGCCGCCAGGTGGAGGTAGGTGAAAACAATGAGACCAGAGCGCCGGTTTCCACTAACACCTCGTGGCCATCCTTGACCAAGGTCTACACTGCAAGCGGAGTCAGAGCCACGCGACTTTCGTTATTCATGACCTCTTTAGGGACGGCGATACGCATTGCTTTCTCCTTAGAAAAGAAAAAGTTTATTGATGCGAATGCGATTTACATCCCCAGCTCGCGAAGGCGCCCCCACGCCACTAGCATCCTTAGAATGACGACTTCACAAGGCGGCTTTTCAGAGGTTAACCGATCCTTTGGTCCGCTTGGCTGGACAGCTTTTGGTGGACCGGCCGCGCACTTGGGTTACTTCCGTACCGAGTTTATCGAGCGCCGCCGTTGGCTCACCGACGCCACCTACGCAGATCTCGTCGCCATGTCCCAGTTCCTGCCCGGCCCGGCCAGCTCCAAGGTGGGCATGGCGGTGGGCTATCACCGCGCCGGCCTGCCGGGCATGGCCTTGTCATGGTTCCTCTTCACCATCCCCTCCGCACTCATATTGGCAGTGTTTGGCCTAGTGGTCGGCGGCGAAACCACTGCCTCGCCTGTAGGCGCAGGCTGGTTGGCTGGCCTGTTGGCAGCGGCAGCCGGCGTGGTCCTGCACGCCATCATCGGCATGTGTAAGAAGCTGCTCAAAACACCTGTGGCCTGGGCGCTGGCGGTGGTGAGCTCCCTCGTGCTGATCTTCGCGGGCTCCTCGTGGCAGCTCGCGGTCATCCTCATTGCGGGTTTCCTCGGGGCTACCATCTTGCGCGGGCAGTTGGGCGTCGGTGAGCAAGCGGGCGCTGAGCACGGGCTCCGTGCGGTGTCGGTCCGGCTGGCGTGGGGCTGCTTGGGCGCGTTCTTCCTCCTGCTCGGCGGGCTGGCCATAGCTGCACGTTTAAGCGATGCTTGGCTCATCACCCGTCTCAACGCGTTCTACCAATCAGGCGCTCTGGTCTTTGGCGGCGGACACGTAGTGCTGCCGCTGCTCGAGGATAAATTCGTGGGCGCAGGCTGGCTCACTCAACAGGAGTTCCTGGCCGGGTACTCAGTGGCGCAAGGCGTGCCGGGTCCGTTGTTCACGTTCGCGTCTTATCTTGGCGCGGTCGACGGCGGCGTGGGCGGCGCCGTGTTGGGCACGGTCATGATTTTCTTGCCTGGCGCTTTGCTAACACTTGCCGCACTGCACTTTTGGTCGCGGTGGCAACACTTAAGGTGGCTGCGCACCGCCTTCGCGGCGGTAAATGCCGCGGTCATCGGCCTGCTGGTCGCAGCGCTGTGGGACCCGATTATCACCCACGGCGTCACTGGCTGGGCTAGCGCCGGAATTGCGGTTGCGACCTACGTTGCTTTGCAATTCTTCAAGGCGCCGCCGTGGTCTGTAGCCGTGGGTGCGGCGCTGCTAGGGTGGGCGCTACTCTAGCGCCGTGGCCGACGAGGAATCGGTTAGAACAGGGAGAGCCGCGTCGAGCGATACACACTGCCAAAGGGGGCGTCGACGCGAACCCACCGGCCAAGGCCGGATACGCGTAGATGACGTGGAATATCCATCGGCGCAGCGAAGCCGGGAATAAGCCCCAGGTTGGTGCAGGCAAAAATCATGCGCATGGGGATTTCCACCTCTTGGTGCTCCGGACCATTGACGGTAACCACGGTCTGATTCAGCAGGCTCGCCGGTGGGCCGAGGGGGCCGGAGAACTGGCGGGCGAGCTGCTGGCCCTTATCGGAAAGCTCCCGCACTACCTCAACGGGCAGGGTGTCGAGCAAGACGAATCCGGTTGCTGGCGGCAGGGCACCCGGCCACGAAGGGTCCCGGGCGGGGCCGAGCTCAAGGGTGCCGGGTGCGGCGTCGCTAAGCAGCAAAGCCTCATGCAGAGCATTCGCAGAGACCACTGCCCCATCACGGGAGACTGTGCCCTCCACGCGGCGAGAGGCCACCACCTCAAATGGCGTAGTGACAAACACGTCGACGGTGTTCTCGTCGAGCTGGCGCAAGCGCACTAACGCCGCCACGTCCAGCCCCACTGCACGCGCGATGAGGGCCCGCAATCCAGGTCCACCACCTCTTAATTCGAGTGATTCGTTGACCATGGCTTGCGGGCCCTCCTTCGACGTACTGATGCGCGGCGAGCTCGAATTCAGCTCACACTATGCGTCCAGCTTAACCAAAGCATTCTCAAGAATGATCTTCTTCTCCTCCTCAGAGATAGCACGCGGCATCTGCGTTGCCTTGTCGATGACAACCTGGGTGCAAGTGATAACGCATGCGACGTTGCCGGTGCTGTCCTTGATCTCCTGGCGGGTGGTGAACGAGGTGTTACCCAGGCGCACCACGGTGGTCTCAACCGTGACCGTGCTGTTCTTGCCATCCCACTTGAGCGGACAAACGTAGTCGGCGTCGAGGTGACGCACGAACGCAATCATGTCCAGGCCGTTTTTGTAGAAGTGGTCCATGGCAAAAGCCAAACGGGCCTCCTGCGCCAGCTCGATGTAGTTGGCGTTCATCATGTGGCCGTACATGTCGAAGTCAGACCAACGGACACCAACGGTGTGCGCGTGCACGTTCTCAGAAGACATTCTTTAAAAATCTCTTTCCAATTGGGGTTGGGGTTTAGGGAAAAGCTAAAAGGGCGTCCGTTTTTCCGGACGCCCTTTGCGTTAAACGCTAGCGGGTCAGCTTGCGGTGGGTCACGCGGCTCGGGCGAGCGGCGTCCTCGCCGAGGCGCTCGATCTTGTTCTTCTCGTAGTCGCCGAAGTTGCCTTCGAACCAGAACCACTTGCCCTCTTCCACGTTGCCTTCCCAGGCAAGGATGTGGGTACAGGTGCGGTCCAGGAACCAGCGGTCGTGGGAAATGACCACGGCGCAGCCCGGGAACTTCTCAAGGGCGTTCTCAAGGGAGCCCAGGGTCTCGACGTCCAGGTCGTTGGTCGGCTCGTCGAGGAGAATCAGGTTTCCGCCCTCTTTCAGGGTCAGAGCCAGGTTCAGGCGGTTACGCTCACCACCGGAGAGAACCTTGGAAGGCTTCTGCTGGTCCGGGCCCTTGAAGCCGAACGCGGACAGGTAAGCACGCGATGGCATTTCGTTCTGGCCGACGTGGATGTAATCCAGTCCGTCAGAAACAACCTCCCAGACGGTTGCCTCAGGGTCGATGTTCTCACGGCCCTGGTCAACGTAGGAAAGCTTAACAGTCTCGCCAACCTCAACGGAGCCGGAGTCCGGCTGCTCCAGACCAACGATGGTCTTGAACAGGGTGGACTTACCCACACCGTTCGGGCCGATAACGCCGACGATGCCGTTGCGCGGCAGGGTGAAGGACAGGTCCTTGATAAGAGTTCGGCCGTCGAAGCCCTTGACCAAGTTCTTAACCTCCACGACCTTGTTGCCCAAGCGCGGCGGGGTTGGAATCTGGATCTCTTCGAAGTCGAGCTTCTTGTACTGCTCAGCCTCCGCAGCCATCTCCTCGTAGCGCTGGAGACGAGCCTTGTTCTTGGCTTGACGAGCCTTGGCGCCGGAGCGAACCCAAGCGAGTTCTTCCTTCAGGCGCTTCTGCAGCTTCTTATCCTTGGCGCCAGCAACTTCCAGACGCTCGGCCTTCTTCTCCAGGTAGGTGGAGTAGTTGCCCTCGTATGGGTAGAGCTTGCCGCGGTCAACCTCACAGATCCAGCCCGCAACGTGGTCGAGGAAGTAGCGGTCGTGGGTAACCGCCAGAACGGCGCCCTTGTAGTCAGCGAGATGCTTCTCCAGCCATTCCACGGACTCGGCGTCCAGGTGGTTGGTCGGCTCGTCAAGCAGCAGCAGGTCCGGCTCGGAGAGCAGGAGCTTGGCCAGGGCAACGCGACGGCGCTCACCACCGGAGAGGTTGTTCACCGGGGAGTCTGAAGGCGGGCAGCGCAGCGCTTCCATGGCCTGCTCGATCTTGGAATCGACCTCCCAAGCATCGGCAGCGTCGAGCTCCTCTTGGAGCTTGCCCATTTCTTCCATGAGCTCATCGGTGTAGTTGGTAGCCATCTCTTCTGCGATGGCCTCGAAGCGCTGCTTCTTCTCAAAGATCTCGCCCAAGCCCTCTTCGACGTTGCCGCGAACGGTCTTCTCGTCATTGAGTGGTGGCTCCTGTAGAAGGATGCCCACGGTTTTGCCCGGATCGATGAATGCTTCACCGTTGGATGGCTGGTCGATGCCGGCCATGATCTTCAGAATGGAGGACTTACCTGCACCATTCGGGCCAACGACACCAATCTTGGCACCTGGGTAGAAGGCCATCGTTACATTGTCGAGAATGAGCTTCTCGCCGACTGCCTTACGCACATTTTTCATCGTGTAGATGAATTCGCCCATGTTTCACCCTTTGCTTAACTTGGGAATGGTTTATAACACAACAAAGAGTACATCACATGGGAGGACAAAGCGCCCCGGGTTAGGGTTATCCTTCGCAGGTATTTTCCTCCCCTCACCCGAGGATCAATCCACCGCTTTTTATACGGATACCTCTTCTAGCTCTTGGGCTTCGCCTTCCTCGCTTGTTTCATTCTCAGCATCCACATGTAGAGCGTTCTGGCCACCGAGCCCGCGAGCTGCCTGCCGGCGGTCAGCGGCAGTGTCGTGCTCGTCATCGCGTTCGGCTTCGGACTCGGTGGTGGCGTCTGTTGGAGCAGCGTTTGACTGCGCCGTCCTATCCAGATCGATCTCCGGCATCTCATCGCCCGATGCCGGTGGCTCCAGGCCATCCGTGGTGTATACGTGTTCCAGCTTGCGAGAAGAAATGATGTAGCGGTTGAGGTCTAGCCCCACGTAGAAGGCCTTCACGAAGGTGCGGAACTTGTTTTGACCGTTCGGGCTGGTCCACGAGTCCGAACACACCGAACCAACGACAATAACCGGCATCCCACGGTGCAGGGACTTCTTCACGTTGATGGCAAACTGACCCCACATCTCAACATCGATGTAAATCAGATCAGTATCGCGCCACTCCCGCTCGCCGTTTACCGTGCTATCCGCGGGAACACGGCGCGAAGACGCCATACGCAGGCGTGTCTTGTACATGTCGGTATTAACTTTGACGAGCTCCGGCTCGTGGGTGAGATGACCAGTGATGGTGATAGGTAGCTGGGACATGTCCTTAAATTCCTTTTCTTTTAGAGTCTTAGGGTCTCAGATGACGGAAAGGGCCGCGCCCCTTCCTGCCTGCATCATCACTGCGAATGGACAAGGGCTACAAGAGGAAGTTTTGCAAGCTGTGGATAACTAGTTGGCAGCGTCAACAAAACGCAAATAACTCCCACCAGTTGGTGAGAGTTACTCACAGATTGCGCTGTTTCTCAGTGAAATTACTGCTGCCGGAAGCCGGTAGCGTCGCCCTCGCTCATGCGTCGCAGCATCTCGTTGTAGTCCTCCAAGTCCGCATCGCCATCAACCTCCGCCTTGGCATCGTGGCGACGCGCTATAGCGCGGTCGTCGCGCAGCCAGTCTAGGAAGAGTTTGCCAAAGACGATGACCAACGGGAACTGGCCAAAGCCCCATGCGATGCCGCCACCCACGCGCTGATCTTGCAATAGGTCGGGGTTCCACGGCAGGTTCAGCGACAGGTAGAACTCCTCGCCCAGCACGCTTTGCAGCTGCATGAGGTAGACGCCAGCGAAGAGGTGTAGCGGCATGGAGAAGAACAGTACTAGCAGGCGCAGGTTGGTCGGCGCACGGAACGGCAATGGGTCTGGGCCGATGACCTCCCAGTAATAGATGTAACCGGAGATGAGGAATGCCCAGTTCATAATGAGGTGACCGGCGTGTTCGGACACCGCCACCTGATAGAGATCGGGATACAGGTAGAGCACGTAGAGGAATATGAGGAACTGGATGAGGTTGACTGCCGGATGCGTCAGGAACTTCAGCACCTTGGACTTGGTCACGGCCACAGCCGCATCATGGATGGTCGGCTTGCCGGGAGCACCTGGCTCAAAAGCTTCCATTACCAACGTCAGCGGTGCACCAAGCACCAAGAACAGCGGGATGGCCATAGACAAGAACATGTGCCCCAGCATGTGCATCGAGTACAACGCCGGAATGTAGAGGCCAATACCCGAGCTCATGATGAAGGTCAGACCAAGCGCGCCCAGCATGAACCACGCGGTGCGCACTGGAGACCAGCTCAGACCACGGCGACGCAAGCGCAGCAGCGCGTAACCGTAAAGCGCCGCGAGCCCGAGACCGAGGGTGCCGAACATGAGGTCATAGCGGTACATGGTCCAAATGTTGGTGACGGTCGGGGCGTCGAGAAGCTCATAGCCCAACAGCACCTGCATGTTGTTCAGATTCGGATCCCGCGGCGGTGGCGGCGGGGTGCGCCCCATAGAAATCGCTACGCCTACCGTGGCAGCCATGACGAGTACCTCCACGAAGGCCACTCGCCTAAACAGCTCAGGGCGACGTTCCAGCTGCGGAATGGTGATTTGACGATGCGCCAGTCCAAAGACAGCAAGCAGGATGGTCAGTACCGTCTTGGTGACAATGAGCAGGCCGTAACGGGTGCTAAAGAGATCGCTGAACTCCACGCGGATAAGCGCGTTGATGATGCCGGATGCCGCCATGGCCACGATAGATACAAACGCGACCACCGAATAGCGACGAACCGCCGTAGCCATTCCCGGGCCCAAACGCCGGCTATGGGCGATGAGCCCCAGCAGGCCACCCACCCACAGAACCAAGAAGAACAGGTGGAAGAGCAAGGAGTTCGTTCCATAGTCATGGTCGCCACCAGCAGCCGAGTGTCCCTCCATGCCCAGTGGCACCACTTGCAGGAGCGAAACCATGAAAGCGATGGGCTGCATTGACCATTTTCTGGAGGCTAGGCCTAAGACACCAACGACTACTGAAATAGCTGCGGTGACGAGCCAAGCCTGGGAGGTAGCAATGCTTTCCAGCGCCATGCTCATCAATTGCGGGTTGAGCACCTGGGCAAAAGGAGTACCAGTGAGGTCTGACATCACCAAAGGCACTTCAAGAAGAGCCACGATGGCAATGCCGAATGCCGCAAAGGCACCCGTTCGGGCCGCAATATGCCCATCCACGGTGAGGCGAGATTCAATGAGACGCTCATTGTCTTTGTCGGGGATCTGCGGCGAGATAAGGAAGGCAGAGACCATGAACGATCCCACAGATAACGCCATAAGCAGCCAGGCGACGGCGCGGAAGAACGGCAGTCCGAAGGTGGTCAGGCGGCCTGGGTCAGGGATACCGAGCGCAGCAAGCGAATCCGCGAGGAAGAACAAGGAGATGAAGCCACCCACGAATCCCGCAAAGAATATTGCACTGGCGTACAACCATTTTGCATTTTTCGCACCGCCGCTGGCGGCAGCAGCGCTAGCGGGCTTAACGGCGGCGCCTTGCGGGCTTTCTTTCCCAGCCCCTGCTGCATGCAGCTGTGAACTGGCAGTACCGTCCTGTTTTTTCATAGGCGCAGTGTACCGCCGAAACCATTGCCTTACCTAAAACGAATAATTCTCTAAATTTTGGCATAATCACGAGCTATGGATTCGCGCCAGCTTCTCTATTTCCGAGCCGTTGTTGATCACGGTTCATTTACTCATGCGGCTGAAGCATTAGACATGACTCAGCCATCTCTCAGCCTCTCCATCCGAAAGCTCGAAAAAGAACTCAACGTCCAACTTCTCACCCGCGGTCGCGCTGGCGTGAAGACTACGGAAGCAGGAGTTTATCTCTACAGCATCGCCTCCAAAGTTGAAACGCTGCTTAGCGACGCTACCCAGCGCATATCCGAAATCGCCGAAGGCACCGCCGGCAGTGTTTCTATTTCCTCGGCGCCTGAGTTCAACTGGTTGTTCATGCCGGAGGTCCTGCACCGAATGTTTGAGAGCGCCCCTGACGTCAATATTTTCCTCGATGACCCAGAGCCCACCATCACCCTAAACCGCGTGTTGGAAGGCTCCATCGACCTAGGCCTCATGCCCTCAACTGATCCGCAGGCTTTTGCGCAGCGTTATCGCGACGAGCTCATTGTCCACGAAGCCACCGAGATGGAATTCCGCGTGGCAGTTCCAGAACGCCTCAGCCACCTGCCGGATCCGGTTTCTTTGGCAGACCTTTCCAAAGAAACGTGGATCTTGCCGCCCCGCCACCCTGAGTTCATTGGCATGCCTGAACTGCTCGACCAGGTCTTCCTAAAGACCCCTGGCGCAGTTCCTAGCCGAATCCAGGAAATTTCCACGCTGCAAACCGGCCTCCCGCTGGTATCTGGCGGAATCGGCATATGCCTGTTGCCGAGTTCAGCGCAAGCGCTAAACCATCGCGGTATTCACTATCGCCGCATTGCGGAGGGTATCCCTCCGATGCAGGCCTTGCTGATTTTCCGCCGCGACCGCGATCTCTCCCCTGCGGCAAAGCAACTGGTGGACCTGATCCTCGACGTCGGCGGCGAAAGCGAAGAATCCCTCCTCGACAGTGCCAACCTGCTCTAAGCATTAGGCCTACTAGGCCTCGCCGCTTTCGCCGGTGAAAGCAGCTGACGAGAGGCGCCGCCCCCACTTCCAGCCTGCCCAGCACTCTGGTCTAATATGTGGGATATGCCTCCATAGCTCAGCGGATTAGAGCAGTGGGTTTCTACCCCATGTGTCGCGGGTTCGAGTCCTGCTGGGGGCACGCAGGTCAAGGCCACCTTTTGCCGGAATTCACGGCAGAAGGTGGCCTTTTCTTTGTATCTTTCCTATCTGCACGGCTCGGGGCGCAAGCCTAGGATGGAATCCATGGATATCACCCTGGCTACCTTCGTCACGGCCCCCGAAGCCGCCCTCATCGGCATGCGCTTCGACAACGCGTGGGCTCCTTCCCCCAGCTATGCGCAGTCCCGCAACAGCGTCTTGACGGGCCAGTATCCGCAGCGCGAAGCTAAGACCCGCATCACGGATATCTTCCGCGAAGCAGGCTACAGCATAAGCGAGGACATCGACTCCCCACCAGGTACCGAGGACGCCCCGGTATTCCGCCTGCTGGAAGAACCTGCGGCCCCGGCGCGGCTGCGCGACGTCGCCAAGCATGGCGTGGTCGCCGTGTGTTCCTTAAGCGGCGGGCCTTCCCCCATGTCCTTGGCTTGGCCGGGCGTGACGGACACCGCCGCCCCTTCCTGCAAGGAGCTGGTCTCCCCCATGGATTTGGCGCCCACGCTCGCGGCAATTGCGGGCCTTGATGTACGTCCGAACGCACAGCTTTCCTTCGACGGCCTCAACCTAGTCCCGGTGGTGCGTTATGGCGCGTCGGGGCATGCGGCGTTGTTCTTCGACAACGGTGTGCGCATGCAGGACGCCGTGCTTATCGACGACGTGGCAAGCCCCGCACGCCATGCAGCCAGGCTACGCGATGAGTGGGAGACCTGGCATCGGTTCATGCGCTTTGGGCCGCTGCAATAAGGCCCGCTGCGGCAGATTAGCGAGCGAGTTTGCGCTTATCGCTAATTACGAAACCGGCATGATCACCCATAACAGGATGTAGAGCAAAATCCCGGAGAATCCGAGGAGCGTTGCGATAACGAAGAGCGCGCGAACCAAGGTTGGGTCGAGGTTGTAGGCCTGGGCAATTCCGCCACACACGCCTCCGATGTAGGTGTCAGTGGTCGAACGGGTCAAACGGTTGTTGTTCATTTCTGTCATCTCCTTTCACTTTCAATTCAACCTAATGTCACGCCATGTTGCATCAGGGAGAGCCCTGATAAACACCCTGATTTCTGGCTTTTCGTCTACGCTAGACGACGTTGTTAACACGGCGAAAGGAATTTTCACCTCATGACTAAGCACGCAGGGCTGCCCGGCCCCACCCGCACTTCTTATGCTTTGCTCACTGGTGCCAGCCAGGGCATCGGCGAGGCGATGGCGCGCGACCTTGCTTCACGCGGCTACAACGTCATCCTGGTGGCGCGCCGCCAGGAAGTCCTCGACCGCATCGCTGCGGAACTTAAGGCCCAGCATGAGGTGGATGCCATTGCTCTGGCCGCCGACTTAGCAAAGGAAGCCGACGTCGACCGCGTCATCGAGTTCATGGCAGACAAGGAGATTTCCATCATCGTGAACTCTGCTGGCATCGCCAGCTTTGGCAAGTTCATGGATCAGGATTGGGACTATGAGACCAAGCAGTTCGATCTCAATGGCAAGGCCGTGCACCGCCTGACCCGCGCCGCTTTGGACCAGATGCTGCCGCGCCGCTCGGGCGCTATATGCAATGTGGGTTCTGCAGCGGGCAATGTCTCGATTCCGAACAACGCTACTTACGTGTTCACCAAGGCCGGAGTAAATGCCTTCACTGAGGCGCTGCACTATGAGCTGAAGGGCACGGGCGTGAGCTGCACCCTGCTGGCTCCAGGCCCAGTCCGCGATGCGGTCATTCCGGAAGAAGAGCAGTCCATCGTGGATAAGGTGGTGCCGGACTTCCTGTGGACCACCTACAAGTCCTGCTCCGCGGAAACCCTCGCGGCCATGGCGCGCAACCAGCGCCGCGTGGTGCCGGGCCCGCTGTCCAAGGCGATGAACGCTCTGGGCCAAATCGTCCCTACCCCGATTGCCGCACCGCTCATCGGCAGCTTCTACTCAAAGATGGCCTAAGGCACTCCCGCCCTTTCGGCGAGCCTGCTTTTGGTGTGCCTTACTCGGCTACAGAGGAAGAGCGAGCGTTCTTGCGCTCTACCCAGAAGTCGGCGTTCTTGATGCCCAGAGCTTCAGGGTCGAAGTCCGGATCCTTGCCAGCCTTCTTCTGCGCGCTGTAGTCCTTGAGGCACTTGAGTGCCGGGACCTGGAGGAAGAGGATGGCGATGATGTTGAGCCATGCGGTGGCGCCCACTCCGATGTCGCCTAGTGCCCACGCGGAGCCCGGGGTGGTGGTAGCACCAATGATGACGGAGATGATGATGAGGACGCGCAGGACCCACACCAGCGCGCGGCGTGCGCCAGCATTCTTGATCCAGCGGTTGAAGTAGGTGAGGTTGGTCTCTGCCATGTAGTAGTAAGCCAGGACGGTGGTGAAGGCGAAGAACGCGATAGCAATTGCCACGAAAGAAGCGCCGACACCACTGAATACTGAGTCCATACCGGATTGAACGAAGCCTGGGCCGACCGCAATGCCGTCAGGCAGGGAGCCGGCGTAGCGAACGGCGCCATCCTCGGACTCGCCTTCGAAGACCTTGTACATGTCAGTGGAGATGATGATGAAGGCGGTGGCCGAGCAGACGAAGAGGGTATCGACGTAGACGGCGAATGATTGAACGAGGCCCTGCTTTGCCGGGTGGGATACCTCGGCAGCAGCTGCCGACTGCGGGCCGGTGCCCTGGCCTGCCTCGTTGGAGTAGATACCGCGCTTTACGCCCCACATGATTGCAGAGCCCAGCATGCCCGCGAATCCTGCTTCCATGTCAAATGCAGACTTGAAGATGAGGCCAAATACGTGTGGAATGTCGCCGAAGTTCATGAACAGGATGGTCAGCGCGATGATGATATAAGCGGCTGCCATGAATGGAACGATGAGCGAGGTGAAGTTAGCGATACGCTTGACGCCACCGATGATGATGAAGGCCAAGACGCCAGCCAAGATGACTGCGGACCAGGTGACGTTGACGCCCCAGGCGTTCTCCACTGCAGCGGCCACACCGTTGGCCTGGATGCCTGGGAGGAAGTAGCTGGTAGCCAGAATCATGGAGACAGCGAAGATAACGCCGTAGACCAGCATGAACGGGCCCACAGAGGTGTGGCGGTAAGCCTTTTCGATGTAGTACGCCGGGCCACCGCGGTACTCGCCAGTGTCCTGGTCCTTTTCCTTGTAGACCTGTGCGAGAGTACATTCCACGAACGAAGTAGCGGACCCCAACAGCGCCACCGCCCACATCCAGAAGACAGCACCTGGGCCACCGAAGGCGATCGCCGTGGCAACACCGGCAATGTTGCCGACGCCGACGCGACCGGCGAGGGAAATCATTAGGGACTGGAAAGAAGAAACCCCGGAGTCTGACTTCTCGCCGTTCTTCAGCTGCGCAATCATGTCGGGAATACAGCGAATCTGCAACCCCTTGGTCACGATCGTGAAATAGACACCGGCGCCCAAGCACAGGAACACGAGTGCTGGGGACCAAATGAGGGAGTTGAGAGCATCCAAGAACCCGGCCATATGAGGGAACCTACTTTCCAAAATTGTGATCTCTAGCATAAAGGGTGACATAAAGAATCATGCACTACTTCAATCGAAATTTGTGAGGGCAATCACGGAAATGTTTTTGAAAGAATCTAATTCTTCGCATTACCTGTTGGTTGACCAAAATTTAATGTACAGCTCAAGAACCGTCAATACCGCTAACAGAAACCTTTTAGAAAATCTGAACTATCTGCGTTAAAACACACCCTTTTCCTACCCCCGCCACACCTTCCACGCCGGTGGATTGAGTCAGACGGTGGGAAGGGAGGCGTCGACAAGCACGGCTCTAGGAGGACTAAGGTTAAACCCATGACTGACATCGCCCCGAAGAATGACCGACTCGTCTGGATTGACTTGGAGATGACCGGGCTCGACCCGAAGCGCCACGTCATCGTGGAGGTGGCCGCCATCATCACTGATGGCAACCTCAACGTCATTGGTGAGGGAATCGACCTAGTGGTCCATGCCACGGAAGCGGAGCTCGCTGAGATGGATGACTTTGTCACCAACATGCACGCCAACTCCGGCCTGGATAAGGAAATCCGCGAATCCACCACCACCCTGCGAGAAGCCGAAGATGCCGTCCTGGCGCTCATCGCTGAGCACTGCGACCCTGAGCATCCCGCTCCCCTGGCAGGCAACTCCATCGCCACCGACCGCACCTTCATCCGTGCCTACATGCCACGCTTGGATGAAGCGCTGCACTACCGCATGATTGACGTTTCCACCATCAAGGAGCTCAGTCGCCGCTGGTTCCCGCGCGCCTACTACAACCAGCCTGACAAGGGCATGGCGCACCGCGCGCTCCAGGACATCATTGAATCCATCCGCGAGTTGGACTACTACCGCCGCAGTGTGTTCCGCACCGACGAAGGTCCCTCTTCCGAGGAAGCAGCGAAACTCAAGGAGTCAACTACCGCCGACTACCAGGCGTTTTTGTAAATCTCGCGGCGTGAGTTAATCTTATCCGTGCTGCTTTTAAGGCAGCGATGGTGGCTGTAGTTCAGCTGGTAGAGCACCAGGTTGTGATCCTGGGTGTCGCGGGTTCGAGCCCCGTCAGCCACCCCGAATGAGACCCTAGCCTGCACTTTCGCAGACTAGGGTCTTTCTTGATATGACAGGCTACGATAGCCGTGAGCGACTTGCGTAATGCCCGCGCGGTGGCAGGTCTTTCTCCTTCAAAAGGTGGCGTACATTGTTCAGGCTCTTTACTCACACCCCCAACCCACTGCCCCGTTATGACAACGGCGCTGAGCGGGCTGCTGAGCAAATCATCGCGGCCTACTCCACTAGTTTTTCGCTGGCCTCTCAAATGCTGAGCCCACAAACCCGCACGGACATCCGCAATCTTTATGCCGTGGTCCGTATTGCGGATGAGATTGTCGACGGTGCCGCCGCCGCAGCTGGACTAAGCCCGCAGGAGGTCCAAGAGACCCTCGACGCATACGAGCAAGCAGTCTTGCAGGCACCGCATCGCCGCTTTCATACCGACCCGATTCTGCATTCCTATGGATTGAGCGCACGCCGTTGTGGATTCAAAGACGAGCACATCCAGGCCTTCTTCGCGTCGATGCGGCGCGACCTACACCAGAGTGTTTACTCTACGGCGGCCGAGCTGAATCAGTATGTCTATGGCTCAGCTGAGGTCATCGGCTTGCTGTGCCTGGACGCGTTTCTGGTGGGCCAGCCGGTTTCCAGCGCGCAACGCCGGGAGCTCGAGGCCGGCGCCCGCCGCTTGGGCGCGGCCTTCCAAAAGGTCAACTTCCTGCGGGATTTGGGCGCGGACACCGGCCAGCTTGGCCGCTCCTACTTTCCCCAGGCCGGCTCGGCAGGCTTGTCCGCGGAGTCAAAGGATGAACTCATCACCGACATCCGCGCCGACTTAGCCGCCGCCCGCGCGGTGATGGATCAGCTGCCGCTCACGGCACGGACGGGGGTCATCGCCGCCACGGATCTCTTCGAAGCTTTGACCAACGATATTGCTGCACTGCCCGCTCGCGCCTTGCCCACTAAGCGCGTCAGCGTCAGCATCCCGCGCAAGCTGGCCCTTCTGCTGCGGGCAACCGTGAAGTCCCTAAGGAGGACGCGTTGATGAAAACCTTTAGGCGTGGCGCTGTGGCTAAACAGCCAGAGTCCGTCATCGTGATTGGTGCTGGCGTTGCAGGGCTTGCAACTGCGGCTTTGCTCGCTCGCGACGGCAAGCAGGTTACGGTGGTGGACAAACTCGAAGAGGTCGGTGGGCGCGCAGGCTCGCTGTCTGCAGAGGGCTTCCGCTGGGATACCGGCCCGTCGTGGTACCTGATGCCGGAGGCCTTCGATCACTTCTTTGAGCTGTGCGGTACCTCGACTGCGGAGGAGCTTTCGCTGGTTGACCTCACGCCCGCCTACCGCGTCTATGACGACTCGGGCCAGTTCATCAACGTCGAGACCGGCGTGGATAAGGTGGCCACGCTCTTCGAGTCCATCGAGCCCGGCGCAGGCCAGCGCGTAAGGGACTATCTGGACCAGGCCACGGACGTCTACAACGTGGCCCTTGAGCGCTTCCTGTACACCACATTTAGTGATCCCCGCGAGCTCCTCGCGCCAACTGTTCGCTCCCGTTTAGGAACTTTGGCTCAGCTGCTCACCCGCACCTTGGATAAGCACGTGGTGGCTTCTTTCCGGGATTACCGCCTACGCCAGGTGCTCAGCTACCCGGCGGTCTTTCTTTCTAGCGAGCCTTCCGCAGCACCGGCAATATATTCGCTAATGAGCCACACTGACCTGGTGGAAGGCGTGCGCTATCCGCTCGGCGGCTTCAGTGCGGTGGTCGAGGCTATAGCGCGGCAGGCCCGCAATGCTGGCGTTACCTTCTTGCTGGGAACGGAGGTCACGGGAATCCTCACCGACGATTCGGCCCGCGCAACAGGGGTCCGGATCATGACTTCCGCAGGCTCCCAAGAGCTGCTTGCCGACGCCGTCGTCTCCGCCGCCGATCTACACCACACCGAAACCTCGCTGCTGCCTGCGCATCTGCGTTCCTACTCAGCGAAGTACTTTGCGGGGCGCGATGCTGGTTTGGGCACGGTCTTGGTACTGCTGGGCGTAAAGGGTGAGCTGCCGCAGTTGGCTCACCACACGCTGCTGTTCAGTAAGGACTGGGAGCCTGATTTCCGTGCGGTCTACCACGGCCCAGAGCCCACGCGTGTGCTGGATGCTTCGCATTCCATCTATATTTCTAAGACCTCCGCCACCGATCCGGCGGTGGCGCCGGTCGGCCACGAGAACCTATTCGTGCTGGTTCCGGTCCCCGCGAACACCGCGTTGGGCCACGGCGATGCCTACGGCGCTCACCCGTCTGCTCGCGTGGAAGCCATTGCCGATGCCGCCATCGCACAAATCGGCCGCTGGGCTGGCATCGACGACTTCGCCTCTCGTATCGTCGTGCGCCACACCCTCGGGCCGGCCGACTTTGCGGAGCGCTACCACGCCTGGCGCGGCGGCTCGATTGGCCCAGCGCACACTCTGGCGCAGTCGGCCTTTTTCCGCGGCAAAAATGTCTCCTCCAAAGTCGAAAGCCTCTACTATGCCGGCGCCACGACCGTTCCTGGCGTTGGCGTGCCTATGTGTCTTATCTCCGCAGAGAACATTCTCAAGCGAATGCACGGCGACACCACGGCTGCGCCGCTTATGCCTCTGCATTAGGCCTCCTTTTCGGCGGTGTGTGCATTCGAGTGAACAAGTCCAGCCCGGCGAGCAGCTCCTCTGAGTGCGCTCTGCCCTCGCGGTCGGGAATATCGCCGGTGACTAAGAACTCCTCGACGCCGAGTTTCTCTGCGATGTCGGCAAGCTTGGCTTCCACCGCAGCGGGAGTACCGTAGACCGTATTGGCAAGCGTCTGTTCGAGGCGTTCGCGTTGTTGGCCGGTTAATCCTTTCAAATCGGGATCTGGGTCGAGTGCGCCAAACACGCCGGCGCTTTGGGAAAGCACCTGGGCATAGGCCTCGGGAAGGAGAAGGCGCCGGGCATAGGCTTCGTCTTCGGCCACCGCAATGTTGAGTGAGGAAATGACCACCGGCGAGGTGCCTTGGAAGTTCTCCCGATAAACCCGTGCAGCCTCAACCTGCGTCTCGACTGGGCCGCCAAGGATGACGCCCAAGCCCAGCTTGGCCGCAGAAAGCGCAGAGCGAAAACCGGCCAAGACAAAAAGCGGCGGCCCAGCATGGGGCCGGAGGGTGATGGGGGCGTCGCCAAGCAAAAAATTGCGTACTTGGGCAAGGTCGGAATCGAAGCGTTGCTTGGCCTCCACGGTCTGCCGCAACGCCTCGCGTACTGGTTTAGTAAAACCCACCGAAGAGCCCAAGCCGATAATGATGCGCCCTGGATACAGCGACTCCAACATCGCGGCCTGCTCCGCGATGATCAATGGCGGGTGATTCGGCACCATAATGCCCGCCGTGCCAACCTGAATCCGCGCGGTCCAAAACAGAAAAGCGCATGGCCACCACTGTAACCATGCGCCCCGTTTCGAAGTGAAACTTATTCTAAGCGTTTGCGTTTGTATTGCCCTTGGACCACGTCTCCCAGTCCATGTTCCAGTCGCCGAGGCCATCAAACGCACTGAGTTGCTCGCCGCCGGTGTTGAACACGCGCACGATGTCGCCACGCTTAACCACCGACTGGAACCACTGCGCAGCCTCTGGAGAGACGTTGATGCAACCGTGGGACTGGTTGTAGACGCCCTGGGCACCAATGGACCATGGAGCCGAGTGGACGTAAATTCCGGAGTAAGACATCTGGGTCGCGTAGTTAACGTTCGTGCGGTAACCACCTGCATCCAGTGCTAGACCATATGTAGTGGAATCCATGACGAGGGACTCGTACTCATCACCAATGATGTAGCGGCCGTTCGGCGTATCCCACATACCGTCAGTGCCCAAGGAAACTGGGATAGAACGCAGCAACTGACCGTTCTTGAAGACCTGCATGGTTTTAGTGGCGTTATCGACTAAGGAAATTACGCGGTCCCCAATAGTGAAATTCGTGGAAGAGTCCTCGCCACCGTAAATACCGCCACCGAGATTCTTGCCGTAGAGATCAACGTTAACCTCTACCTTGGTACCAGGCTCCCAGTACTCCTTCGGACGCCAGCGAACTTCCTGGTTATTGATCCAGTAGAAAGCGCCCTCAACCTCAGGGGTGGTCTTGACGGTGATAGCTTCCTCGGCGGCCTTGCGGTCAGTGACATAGTTGCCAAAGCGAACACCAATAACCTGTCCAACGCCTACTTCGGCGCCGGGGATCGGCGACAAAGCGACCTCAGAAACACCCGCTGCCTGTGGGGTGGCGAAAGTTACGGTCTTCTTGTTTCCGTCAACGTCTTCTGCCTGGATTGTGTAGGTGTGATTGTATCCAAGGACCTCATCGGTGGACCAGGTCTTAGAGTCGGCGGACAGCTTTTCTGCGACTTCGACGCCAAGCTCGTTCGTCATAGTAACCGTCTTCATTTTGCCTTCGGTCTTTACCGTAATGGTTTCGGAAGGATCGACGTCGGTCGCACCGTCCTTAACGGAGACTTCAAGGCCTTTCTTCTTAGCGGCGGCAGAGCTTTCTGCAGCAGCATCATTTCCAGCGGCGGCAGCTGCGGACTGCTCGGAGCTCTTATCTTGAACTGTGGAATCAATGGTGCAAGCTGCGGCAACAGTCGCAGTCAAAGCAACGGCGGTGACTGCGATAACACGACGGGCAAGAGGTAGGGGATTAATCACGGGAGCCCTTTTATAAAGCACAGAGGAGTCGGTTAAAAAAATTTCTCAATCAGCCTATAACGAGCTTCTTTAAAACTCCACACGGCACTTCACGTGTTAACCAATTGTTATCTGCTCGCCGCCCCTCCCATGCGCGAGCAAAGCAAACAACGCTAAAATGACGGCGAAAACCATGAGTGACCTGCCGATTTTACAGTTTTCCAACAAGGGTGTTAAAGTTACTTCTCGTTGCACGGCAGGCAAACAAGCCAGTCAGACAGCACATGCGCCATTAGCTCAATTGGCAGAGCAACTGACTCTTAATCAGTGGGTTCGGGGTTCAAGTCCCTGATGGCGCACAATAGAAAGTCTCGTAGCTTCATTCCCAAGAGTGAGGTTGCGAGTCTTTTAGTTTTGCGAGGGAGCCCCCAGGATCTGCATAACTGACAACGAAGGGGGCGCCGGCGTAGCTTTCCGACGCCCCGTTGGCAACTACGCAGGTTCTAAATCTGCTCGCCCGAGATTTGGTAGTCCTCCGGGTCGCCCACAGGCACCTCGGTGCCGTCGGACATCTTCAGATCCTCCAACTCTTGTTCAGGGTCGACCAGCTCGATGTCGAAGCCCGACTCGCGAATTCGGCGCAGCCCCTCCTTGAGCATCCTACGACCCATCTTGTTCGTCGCGGTCACGTTGGACAACTCCAAGACCACCTTGTCCGCGCTCAAGTCATAGCGCTCCAACTCGTGCAGGACCGTCTCAGCCGCGTTGAAGTTGAGAACACCCTGGAGATAGATAACCGTGGCGTCGCCATCGTCGATAATGTGGCGAATCGGCTGGACACCGTAGCGCTCCTCCGTTGACATCAGGTGCAAGCCCATGTCCTTAGACAAGAGCTTGAAAGCTGCCACGCCGCGGACAGAATTACCTTCTTCATTCAGGCGCGGCGAGAAGGTAGCAACACCCAGCTGTCCCGGCAGCGTTCCGAGCAAGCCGCCGGCCACACCGGACTTCGCCGGAATACCTACCTCGGCCATCCAGCGGCCGGCGCCGTCATACATTCCGGCCGAGCTCATCAGCGCCAGAGTCAGTCGGCAGACATCGGCGTCCAGAATCTTGTCATTCGTTACTGGCTGGCAGCCACCATTAGCCAAGGTCGCCGACATCACCGCCAGGTCCTTCACCGTCACCCGAATAGCGCACTGCTTGGTATAAGTAAGCACGGCGTCGTGCGCTTCGTCCTTAATAATGTCGTAGTTGCGCAGCATGTGCGCCAAAGCGAGATTGCGATCCGCGTGGTCTAGCTCCGAGCCGAACACGCTCTCATCGATCTCCAGCTCGCGTCCCGCCAGGCGCGACATATAGGTAAGGATGCGCTCCACGCGTTCCTCAACCCCGGAGTCTACGCCATTGATGAGCTGGGTAACCGCAATTGCACCAGCATTGATCATTGGGTTGACCGGACGGTGGTCATCGCGGTTGAGGGAGAGCTCGTTGAACGCTTCGCCGGAAGGCTCCATTCCGACGATTTCACGCACTGCGTCCAACCCCAGTTCCTGCAGCGCCAAGGCGTAGACAAAAGGCTTGGACAAAGACTGCATGGTGAACTCGACGTCCGCGTCACCCGCCGAATACACGTGGCCCGTGGTGGTGCACAGCGCGGCGCCCAGGTACTCCGGTTCCGCAGCCGCGAGCTCTGGGATGTAGTCAGCTACCTTTCCACCGTCCTTATCACGGACACTGTCGAGGATTTCCTGCAAATAAAATGGGATTGGTGTTTTCATCTCCGCCCAGCTTACGGATGACTATGATTGCCCGCATGAGCAGAACTCTTGTCATTGTGGACGTGCAAAACGACTTTTGTCCTGGCGGCTCCCTCGCGACGGATCGTGGAAGCGAGGTAGCGCGCGACGTCGCCAAGCTGGTGCGCACCCAGGATTATGACTTCATTGTTGCTACGCAGGACTGGCACATCGACCCCAAAGGGCACTTCTCTGAAGACCCGGACTTCGTGGACACGTGGCCGGTGCACTGCGTCGCTGACACGGAGGGCGCGGCCATGCACGCCGCGCTTGCCGACGCCCCCATCGACACCTTCTTCCACAAAGGTGCCTACACCGCAGCTTATTCTGGGTTTGAGGCCGAGTGCGTCGACGACGGTGCAACCCTGGCGGAGTGGCTGCGCGAGCGTGAGGTAAGCGAGCTCGACATCGTTGGCATCGCCACCGATCACTGTGTGCGCGCCACCGCGATCGACGCGTTACGGGAAGGCTTCACCGTCAACGTCTTGGAGAGCTACTGCTCTCCAGTCAGTGAAGAGCGCGCAAAAAAGACCTTTGCCGAACTGCGCGAGGCAGGGGCAAAGGTCGTCTAAGGCGGGGGCAAAAATGCCGCGTCGAATTAGCGACGCTCAGCGAGCAGGCGCTGCAGCTCCTTGATGTCGTTCTTGCGACGGTTGGAGCGGAAGACTGCTAGCGCTACGAGGCCGACTACAGCTGCGCCAACGCCGGCGAGTGCCATCTGAACGTTGCGATCCTGCAGCTTCTCGGTTGCGGCGCCCTTTGCGTCATCGACCAAGTTCTTTGGCTTGCTGCGGTCAGCGAGCTCGTCGAGGGTGCTAGCCAGCTGGCGGCGGGTGCGCTCGATGTCGCGCTGAATGTCATTAATATCGCGTGCCACGTTGTAACTCCTGAATTCGTAATTTCGCTTTATAGGCCTTTTGGCTCAGCTTCCACCGAGTCAGTCAAAGGACCAGTCTACAGGCATCGACGCAATGCGTGCACGCGGGGATACCGGCACCTGCGCCTAGGATGGCCCAGACCATCACGAGGGCACGGTATGGTTAAAGACATGACTGAAGCAAAGCGTTTGGAAATCGGAGACGTTGCCCCCTCTTTCACCTTGAGCGACGATCAGGGCAATTCTGTAAGCCTCAGCGACTTCGCTGGAAAGCGCGTGCTCGTGTATTTCTACCCGCGCGCCAACACGCCAGGCTGCACCAAAGAGGCGTGTGACTTCCGTGATTCCCTTGAGCAGCTCAATGGTCTCGACATCGCGGTCGTAGGCATCTCCCCTGATAAGCCAGAGGCCCTGGCTAAGTTCCGCGCCGATCACGAGCTGAACTTCCCACTTCTGTCTGACCCTGAGAAGGAAACGCTCGCGGCATACGGCGCGTTCGGCGAGAAGAAGAACTACGGCAAGGTGGTACAAGGCGTTATTCGCTCAACTTTCCTCGTTGAGCCAGATGGCACCATCGGCCAGGCCATGTACAACGTGAAGGCTACAGGTCACGTCGCCCGTGTGATGAAGGGGCTGTCTTAAACTTCGGCACGTACACAATCACCTAAACAATTCAGATGAGCATCAAGCACGATACCGAGCTGCTGGTTCCACGCCGGCGCCCGGCCCAGGCACGCAGCCGCGAGAGATACAACAGGATCCTCAAGGCTGCGCGAAGCGTGCTTGTCGACGCTGGCTTCGAGTCCTTCACCTTCGACGAAGTCTCGCGCCGCGCGGAAGTGCCGATCGGCACGCTGTACCAATTCTTTGCCAACAAGTACGTGCTGATCTGCGAGTTGGACCGCGAGGATACCGGCGAGAATCTGGAGGAGATTCGGCGCTTTTCTGAGCACGTCCCGGCCCTGCAGTGGCCGGACTTCCTTGATGAGTTCATCGACCACCTCGCCCGCATGTGGCGCGAAGACCCCTCCCGCCGTGCGGTGTGGCATGCGGTGCAGTCCACTCCGGCCACACGCGCCACGGCCGCAGATACGGAGCTGCAGCTGCTCAAGCCCGTGGCGGAAATCCTGGAGCCGCTGGCCCAGCGTATGACCTACGACGAGCGCGTGGAGCTGGCCGGATTCCTCGTGCACACGGTGGTCTCGATGCTCAATTACGCAGCATCTGGCGAGCCAGAGAGCTTTGACGACGTCGTGGGCGAAATCAAGCGTATGCTTATTGCGTACTTGTTCTCCGTAGCCACTAGCTAAAGGTTAGGAACCGTGAGCAGGACGGTAGCGGTGGCGTAGTCTCCGTCGTGGCTGATGCTCAGGCTCGTTCGTATATCCCCGAGACTTGCAGCCACGCTCTCTTTGATGTGGCCGCGCAGGACCAGTCCGACTCTCCCCCAGGCGTCCGGCTGAACCTCGATTTCTTGCCAGTCGACGTCGTTTTCTGCCACCACCGGCGGGCGGCCATAAAGCGCCTGCGACCATGCCTTAATAAAAGCTTCCTTCGCCGCCCACCGCCCGGCGAGGTGCTCGGCGCGGCGCGCGGAGTCGCCTTTGCGCGTAGCCACGCGCAGCTCCGTGGCGCTGAATACCGCCTCGAAACGAGTGCCCGGCACGCTGAGCTGCTGGGCAAACTCCGAGATACAAACAAGGTCAGTTCCCACGGCGAAGGTAGCGGCGTTCATAGCCTCTCACTCTAACTCGCGAGCTCAGTCTTGAGCATTTCGAGTTCTCCGCCACCAGCCATCCACTGGGTCAGATCTTCGACGCTTACTTCCGCCTTCGAAGCGTTGAGAACCACTTCGCCCATGTTAAGTACCACGAAGCGGTCCCCGACCAAGAACGCGTGCTGCGGGTTGTGGGTAATCAGCACCACTCCCATGCCGCGTTCACGAGCGGCATCGATAAAGCGCAGCACCATGCCGGACTGCTTAACGCCAAGCGCCGCCGTGGGCTCATCCAGCACGATGTAGCGCGCACCGAAGTAGATGGCGCGCGCGATGGCCACCACTTGGCGCTGGCCGCCGGAGAGTGCTTCCAGCTGCACGTCGATGTCGGCTAGGTCTACGCCCATTTCTTGCAGCTGCTCGCGGGCAATGGTGCGCATCTCCTTTTCCTTCAACAGGCCGAAAGGACCTGCGAGTTCCTGGCCTAAGAAGAAGTTGCGCCAGACGGAAAGCTGCGGCACCAGCGCGAGATCCTGGTACACGGTAGCGATGCCCGCATCGAGGGCGTCGCGGGGGCTGGAAAAGGTGGTGGGGGCGGCGTCGACAAGCAGCTCGCCCGAGGTGGGTGTGTTGAGACCCGACAGGATTTTGATGAGCGTGGACTTGCCTGCACCGTTGTCGCCAAGGACGCAGGTGACAGTGCCCGGGCGCAGCGTCATGTTGACACCACGCAGGGCATGGAAATTACCGAAGGATTGCTGAATATCGTGCAGCTCGATGCTGTGTGCATTCTCAGTCATCACTGCCTCCTATTTCCGCTTGTTGAAGTTGGCCACAGACGTGTTGGTAAGAACCGCAAACAGCAGCATGGCGCCGAGGAAGAACTTGAACCAGTCGGGGTTCCACCCCGCGTAAACGATGCCCTGGTTGGTCATGCCGAATATGACTGCACCGATGGCCGTGCCTACGGCAGTGCCGCGGCCGCCCGTCATCGAGCAGCCACCGATAACCGCCGCGATGATATAGAGGAACTCGTTGCCAATGCCCTGGCCCGCCTGGATGGAGTCGAAGGCAAAAAGCGTGTGCATGCCCACGAACCAGGCGGCGAAACCGACGAGCATGAACAGGATGACCTTGACGCGGCGCACAGGCACACCGACGGCACGGGCGGCGTCCTCGTCACCGCCGACGGCGAAGATCCAGTTACCGAAGCGGGTCTTGTAGAGCACGAAGGAGGCCACAGCGACGAACAAGATCCACCACAACACGGTGGCACGGATGCTCAGCGAGCCGAGGTGAATAGTGCCAGCGAAGATGGCATGTGCGGAAGCAAAGCCCTGCATGTCAGAGATGGGAGGCGTGGCCACCTGGCCGGTAACGAGCTTGGTCACGGCCAGGTTCAGTCCCTGCAGCATGAGGAATGCGGCAAGGGTGATGAGGAAGGAGTCGATCTTCGTACGCACGACAAGCAGGCCGTTGATGGCACCAATGGTCAGGGCCGTCACGAGGGCGAGGGCTGCTCCAACCCAGGAGTTGAGGTGCAGGTTGTAGTTGAGCATGGTGGCCACGAGTGCAGAGGTAGTCACGGCGACGCCGGAGGATAAGTCGAACTCGTTGCCAATCATGAGCAGGCCCACGGCCAGGGCTACGATGCCCAGGGTGGAGCTGGCGTAGAGCACCGTGGAGAAGGCCTCCATCGAACGAAACGATGGAGCGACAATCATGAACAGGGCAAAGATGACGATGGCACCAAGGACACTGGCTAGCTCGGGGCGGCGCATGATGCGGGCGCTTAGGCTCCGCGATGCTAGCCGCGCATCAGTGCTTGGCGACGTCCCGGTCATCGCAGGCCTGCCTTAGCGGACTCTGAGATTACGTCGACGTTGGTGGAGTCGACGAAGGAAGGGCCGGTGTAGACGGGGCGGCCGCCGCCCACGGTGGAGCCGTTGCGGTGTGCGAGCCACAAGGCATCGACAGCCATGTAGCCCTGCATGTAAGGTTGCTGGTCCACGGCCCAGGCGACGTCGCCGGAAGCGATGGCGTCGACAAGCTCGGCGTTGGTATCGAAGGTGGCTACCTTTGCCTTGGCACCGGAGTCAGCGATGGCGTCGACGGCGCGCATAGCGACGGGCGCCTGGAGAGCCATGACCCAGTCAATGGATTTGTCCTGCTCGAGCTTCGCGTTCAGGGTGGACTGTGCTGCAGTGAGGTCCTGACCGTTGACGTAGAGCAGCTCAACCTTGCCGCCCTGTCCGTCTTGCAGACCCGCGCAGCGATCCTCCTGGGACTTGTTGCCTTGTTCGTGGATGACGCACAGGGTGTGCTTGGCGCCTTCCTTTTTGAGGCGCTCGCCTGCCTTGGTGCCGGCGACCTTCTCCTCCTGGCCGAAGAACGCGGTCATGCCGTACTTCTGATAGGAATCCATGCCGGCGTTAAGGCCGACGGTGGGGATGCCTGCGTCGGCGGCCTTCTTGGCTACAGGACCGATGGCGCTGGCGTTTGGCATGGTGACGGCGATGCCGTCGACGTCGGAGTCAATGGCGGACTGCACGAGGTTGGCCTGGTTAGGGGCCTGCGGATCGGAAGAGTAGCGCAACTCTATGTTGTTCTTCTTGGCTGCGTCCTCGGCGCCCTTGCGCACGAGATCCCAGTAGGTATCGCCAGGGGCACCGTGGGAGATCATCGATACGACGATGCGCTCGGTGTCCACTCCCCCGGCGAGTTCGTTCTCACTGTTTTCCCTCGGTGCACCACCGGTGGAGGAGCATCCCGCCACTGCTAGCATGGCGGCCAAAGCCACCCCGGTTCCCACAATCTTGCAAGCTTTAACGTTGAAGTTCATGCTTGCATAGTGCCCCACCCACAACAGGGACTCAAACCGCTGACCTGCATCTTTATCGTTTCAGGTGGCGCAAGCTGGCACTTTCGACGCCGTTTTTACCCCCGTTACAGCTTCCTAAATACCCCAACACAAAGCCACAAATACACAAAAGGGAGGGCTCCCCATTTCTGGGAAGCCTTCTCCGCCGTTGGAATGGCCCGCTGCTGGAGTAGAGGACTTAGTTCAGCATCTGCCCAGTTTCAAGGATTCCGTCGCGCAGACGAGCGGCGTCGTCAAGCAGCACTGCGGCCTCACGTTCCTTCACAGCGTCACCAGTACCGCCCAGGTTGCGGTCCACCGGACGCTCGTAGAGAACTGCCCCACCGCGCATCGCAGACTCGATGCGGCGCAGCCCGGCGCGCTCACGCTCGTGCGCCTGCTGCTGCCACTGAGCAACGGCCTCCGCATCCTGTGCCTTAGCCAGTGCAGCCAGGAATGCGCCCGGGTGCACGATTGCCACTAGCGCAGACACGTGACCGAAGCCCAGGGAGGTAACCAGGCCTGCCTTCGGTGCATACTCGTCGCGACCGCGCAGGTCCAGCTGATGACGTAGCCAAACCAGGTGCTCATGCTTAGCCAGCACCGGATCCACGCAATCCAGGGAGCGGTTCGGCGGCAGGATACCCTCACGCAGGACCTGCGTCAGGCCAACCATCTGGAACGCGGCGGCACCACCCTTGGCGTGGCCAGTCAGGGTCTTCTGCGAAATCACGTACATCGGGTTGCCGTTGTTGCGTCCCATCGCGGCAGCAATGCGCTCGTGCAGATCCGACTCGTTCGGGTCATTCGCATTGGTCGAGGTGTCGTGCTTGGAGATGATGGACACCTCATCCGGCGTGACGCCATGCGCACGCAGGACCTGTGCCAAGCGGGAATCCACGCCGCCACGGGCAGCAGACAGCGCGCCCAATCCCGGCGCAGGGATGGAGGTGTGAGCGCCATCCGCGAAGGACTCCGCGAAGGCCACCACGCCCAGAACCGGCAGTCCCTGCTCCGCGGCGAATGAGCCACGGGCCAGCAGCAGGGTGCCGCCACCTTCAGACTCGATGAAGCCTCCGCGGCGCCTGTCGTTGGCGCGGGAGAAGTACTTGTGGTCGATGCCCTTGGCTTCCATCTCTGCGGAATCCGCTGTAGCCGCCATGTCTCCGAAGCCGGTGATGCCCTCAATAGAAAGGTCATCGACACCACCAGCGACCACGAAGTCTGCCTTGTGCAGGCGCAGCTTATCCATCGCTTCCTCCACGGAGACCGCAGCGGTAGCGCAGGCTGCAACCGGGTGGATCATCTGGCCGTAGCCGCCCACGTAGGACTGCATCACGTGCGCTGCCACCACATTCGGCAGGGCTTCCTGCAGAATGTCGTTCGGGCGCGACTGCGCCAGCAGCTTATCCACGTAGAGCGAGCGCAGGGAGGCCATGCCGCCCATGCCGGTGCCCTGCGTCGAGGACACGCGTGCGGGGTGAACGCTCGCGAGCAGCTCTGCCGGGCTGAAGCCCGCCGAAAGGAATGCCTCCACGGTGCACACGATGTTCCACAGCGCCACACGGTCGAGGTTGTCGATCATGTCGGCCGGGATGCCATAGACCGCCGGGTCGAATCCGGTCGGCACCTGGCCGCCGACGAAGCGCGACATTGCCACGCGGCGCGGCACACGCACTGGCGAGCCGGCCGGGCGGGTAACCTGCCATTCCTCACCATCGAAGTGCGCCGTAGCGCCCTCAACTTCTTCTACGAAGGACTTGGCGGTTGCTTCATCGTCCACGGTGAAGGTCAGCGGCTTCTCCAGGTAGATGGTGGTCAATTCAGGAGCGAGGTTGTCCACCATCGGCATGTGCGGGCCGAAGTCATCGTGGTAGCGGCGCACCCCGATGTTGGCCATCACTTGGTCATGGAACTGTTCGTAGACGTCTTCCTCGGCAATGGCTTCGCCGGTCTCCAGCACGGTCCACTGGGCCGACTGGGCATCCCACTCGATGAGGCCCGTGGTCCAGGCCAACTCAAGCACGCCGGCAGCGGAAAGCTCGCCGGTAAGCTCGACCTCGAAGCGGGTACGCGAGGAACCCAGCGGGCCGAGCTCACCTGCGCCGACGATGACGACCATGTCATCGAGCGACTGCGTCACGCCACTGAAGTCTGGCGTGGTCCACTGCAACGGGGACAGCGGGTTCGGCAGTGCTTGCACCGTCTTCGGGGCCTGGATGACGCCGCCATTGGATGCGCTTGTTTGCTCCGCCCGCCGTGCGGCCTCGCGGGCCAGTTCAGGCAGGTTGAGGTCGGCCTCGCCCAGACCGCCGGTGAAGTCAAGGGTGACTGGGCCCTGGGCCGCCTGCTCACGCACGTCGGCGTTGGCGCCGCCGTCGACCAGCTTGATAGCCATTTCCTCGGTGGAGTAGGTTTCCACGCCCTTGGCCTCGACCAGCTCGACCATTGGGTCGTTTCCGCCCATCAGGCCAGTGCCACGTACCCAACCGATGTGGGCGTGGACCAGCGAGGTACGCTCGCCCCAGACAGGCTCCGCCTTCCAGCGGGTAACCAGGGCGTCGAGTGCCGCCTTGGCCTCACCATAGGCGCCGTCGCCACCGAAGCGGCCACGGTTCGGGCTACCTGGCAGCACCACGTGCAGGCGCTGGCCCACGTGGGTATCCGCGCCCAGCTGAGACAGGCCCGCGATGAGCTTCTCCACCGACCACAGCAGCAGACGCATCTGCGACTCGGCTTGGGCGCCGGCGTCGGCCAGCGTGCCCTGCACGCGCGGAGCAGCGAACGGGAAGAGCAAGGTCGGCACCAGCGCCGGCTTGACCAGCTTGGACTTGCCGCCCACTGTGGCTGTCTGCTCGTTAGCAATCCACTCCACCAAGGCGTCGAGATCTTTGAAGGAGCTCAAGTTCGCAGGGACCACCCACAACGCGGCGGAACCAGCGGCGTGCGTGCGGTAGAGCTCCTTGTAGAACTCCACGCGGTCATGGTTTAGGCGCGAGGTGGTTGCCACCACGGTGGCGCCCTCGTTGAGCAGCTCGCCGATGACAGCGGCCGCAATCGAGTTCGGGGAGCCACCAGTAACCACGGCAACGTCGTTGCTCATGGTCAAGCTAGCGGCATCCACACGCGCTTCCTGCGCGTGATCCGGCAGTCCAAAGTGCTCCGCCAGCCGCGCCACGGCTTCGCCAGCGCCCAGAACATCGACGTCCGCAGCATTGAGCTCGCCCGCGGCAACACGCGCAAGATCCTCGCGGGCAGAAGCCCAGCGGTCGTCGAGAAGCACTGCCTTATCCGCATCGAAGGACGGCGCGACCTGCTTAGCCCAATCGGAGCCCAGCTCACGGGAGACTAGCTCCGCCAGTGCGGCGTTCTCATCTACTTCTGAAAACTCGGTGGCAGGCGCCGCAACTCCCAGCTTGGACAGCAAGGTGTGGGCGGTCTCCGCAAGGGTATCAGTCATTTCCGCGGTGTAGGCATCCAAAGCAGCGGAGTCCACTACCCCACCGCCCGCAGCACCACCCGCGGAAGGCAGCGCGATGCTAATCCCCTCGCGCTGTCCGGCGAGGGTCACGGCGGCGTCGATAAGCGCATCCAGCTCCTTGGCATTCGCAGCGCCCGTGCCGAGCGTGGCCAGGTCGCCGCCACGCAGGGACGCGCCCTCGCGAGTGCCGAGGACAAGCTCAGCGATGACGCGATCTGCCCAGCCTTCGCCCAAGCCCCAGGCGCCGGTGACGCGCTCAGCCACGTAGCCAGGCTTCTTTCCAGCAGGTCCAGTCAGGCGGCGCAGCGCATCAGCGACCTGCCCGCCCAGGACCGGGCCAAAGGTCTTATAGCCCTTGGCCATGCCTGCGACAGTCTCCTTGAGTTCCGACAGCGCAGCATCGGCCGCGCCATCGATAGCGCCCAGGCCGAACTCCACACCCAGATCCAGCAGGAGCTGGTTGCGGCGGGAGGACACCCCCTCGACGAGCAGTTCGATGGTATCGGCAGGACCCATCTGATCCAGGCGGACCTTGGTCCACACCGCCACGAGCATTTCGGTGGCGAACTGCGCGCTCAGCGGCTTATCCGCTGGGGTCTCCCCACCCGCAGCAGGTGCCGGAACCGGAGCCACGAGGGTCGCGGTCTCCGCTGCTGCCGGGGTCTCAGAGACCAGGCTTGCTGCGGTAGCGCCAGATTCGGCACCATCCTCAGCGCCAGATTCAGCCGCTGCATCCGCCGCCGCAGTCTGCTCCGGCTCCGGGCGAGCGATGGCATCCTCAGCGAAGACGACGCCGCGGTCGCGCTCGATGTTGAGCACCTCGATGCCGTGGCCTGCATACTGCGGCAGGCGCAGGGTCTGGCCCAGCATGTTCGCCAGCGTTGGCGAGGAACCCACGCCCACCTCGACAAAGCGCTCCACGCCCAGGCCCGGGGTGCCGGCGCCGCCGATGGCGCCCGGCTCGCTAAGCAGGAGATCCTGGGTTTCGATCCATCGGACAGGTGAAGCGAACTGCCAGGCCAGAAGCTCAATGAGCAGGGTGCGGCCCAACTGAAACGGGTTCTCAAGGGCGCCCGCGAAGTCAGACAGGATGGCCTTGACGGGATCAGAGTCCACCACGGAGTCAATGGCCTGCACGAACTCTTCAGTGAGCTCAAATGGACGCGCAACCAGGTTCGGCACGTAGTGGCCCACGAGGATATCCAGGTCGATGTCCGCCGGAATGAGGGAATCGAGGTGCTCGCGGAAGGCAGGCACGCCGTCCAGCAGATGAGAGGAGTGGAACGGCACGTCGATGCCCGGGATCTGGATGAAGGCACGCGCCCCCGGCGCGCGGCGCTCGGCGTCGGCACGCAGGGCGTTAAGCCCCGCGCGAGTACCGGCGACGGCGTACTGCACGCCTGCAATGTTGTAGTTGACGATCTCCAGGAACTCGCCGGTCTGCGCGGAAATCTCAGCAACGTACGGGAACACGTCCTTGGCGGAGACGCCGATCTTGTTCGGACGCAGCGCCGCCAGTCCATAGTTGGAGTTGCCCTCGGCGTCGCGCTCGACCAGGCGGTGCATGGTCAGGCCACGGGCGTAGACGATCTCTACGACTGCTTCGAGGGAGAGCACCTGCGCGTAGGCGGCGAGGGCGTTGTACTCGCCCACGGAGTGGCCCGCAAAGTAGGCGCCGGAGTCAAGGACGCCGGCCTCCTGCATCTCGGCGATCTGCGCGCAGCCCAGGGTAGCCATGGCTACCTGCGTGAACTGGGTCAGGAAAAGAGCGCCGTCCGGGTGCGTGAACTCCTCGCCGCGCACAGTGACGGACTGCGGATTGTTGCGCACGATCTCCAGGATGGAGAATCCCAACTTGGAGCGGGTGTGCTTGTCCGCGCGTTCCCATACGGAGCGGGCGCTTGACGACGCCGCGAAGGCGTCCATGCCCATCCCCTGCGACTGGATGCCCTGGCCGGGGAAGCCGTAGAAGGTCAGCTTGTCAGCGACAGTCGCGCGAGCCTCAAGGACCGGAACGCCGTCGACGGAAGCGGTGACGGCTCGGACCTCGCCGAAGCCTGGACGGGTGTCCAGGCCCACGCGCTCGACCACGAAGGTGACCTGCGCGCCGGGCAGGACAGGCGCCTGCATGGTGGCGCTCCACTCACGGACTGCGGCGCCGTCGAAAGCGGCGGCCAGCTGCGCCAGCGCGGAGGTCCACATGCCGTGGACGATGACGCCGTCCTGCAGGCCAGCCAGCTGGGCGGCGAGATCGGCAACGTGGATGGGGTTGCGGTCGCCCGTGACCACGGCGAATGGGTGCATCGACTGCGGGGCGGTCACGGTCATTTCGTGGCGGAAGCTGCGCGGCTTTTCCGCAGTGGTGGACGCTGCACCTGCGACGGAGTCCGCTGCGCCGAGTTCCTGCTCGCCGCGACGGCCCTGGATGGCGAAGCGCTCGAAGAGGCGTGCAACCGGGGTGCCTGCGGTGTCTGCACCAGCTGCGGAAGCACCATCGGTGGCCGTCTCAATATCTACTGCGACGTCGACGACGCGGCCGACTGGGGTGTCGCGGACCTCGCCCGCGGTGGCGGTGATGCGCAGCTTCGCCTCGCGCGGCAGCGCGGACTTGAGTTCGAGGTTGTGCTCCAAGTGGACCAGGTTGAGCAGGCCTTCAACGACGTTAGTTCCGTCTTCGGTAACTGCATCGGCGATGACCGCGAACACGGCTGGCCAGGCCTTGCCCACGAGGACGTCTGGGGCCACATGTGCGCCCTCGGCAACGTCTGCGGAAAGGGCGTCGGCAGGCGCATAGCCCGCGGTGACGTTTTCATAGTCCGCGGAATCCGCGGCGCTGAGCTCGCCGGACCAGATGGCGGTGCCACCGGTTACCTCCGGCAGGGTGCCGCCGGCAGCGACGCGAGCCAGCTCGCGCATGGACTCAGCGGCATCGGCCTCGGTGATAAGCGGCGAGGCGCCCGGAATCTGCGGTGGGGTGATGCGCAGGCGCAGCTGCGCGCCTGCAATCGCGCCCTTGAGCGGGACGCTCAGCCAGTACTCGCCTTCGGCAAGCTTCTCAAAGCGGGAGCCGTTGTCTTTGCTCTCGATCGACTCCGCCAGGAACTGGCCGGTGTCAAGCACGAGGCGAAGAGGGTTGAGCTGCTCGCGGCCTGCCCAATTGACCATTGGTGCCTTGAGGATCTTGTCGAAGTCCGAGTGCTCTGGTTTGTCTTGCACACCGGCCTGGGTCAGCTCATCTGTTGCGGCCTGCTCGAAGCGGGCAAGCAGCTCAGCCACCGGCTCGTCAACGCGCTCGATGCCGCCAACTGCGGTGGTGCCTGGGATGATGCAGACTTGGTCGGCGTCGTAGCGCTCGTCATGGGCCTGCCACAGGGAGTCCTGGCGCCACAGACGGCGGACCTCCGCGTCGATTACGGGGACGAAGTTGGCGGGCTTGCCCTTCTGGTTGAGCAGCTGCAGGAACCACGCGGCGTCGCCTGGGTGGACGAGCTGGTCGAGGGCGGCGCTGCCCAGGAGCTCGCGCAGCTGCTTGACTGCCTGCTCCGGGTTCTCGCGCTCTGCGGTGACCTGAAGTTCGATCTCACCGTGGTCCGCCGGGTTGAGGCGGGCCTCGGTGCGCTCCACCATTGCGACGAAGCGCTGGAACCAGGATTCGTCGACCCACTGCCCCATGTAGGAAAGCTCAAGGTAACGCTCGAGCCACTGCGTGTAGGTCATAGAGTCAAGGTCGCCGAAGTAAGGCTTGCAGGTCTTGCCGATGGCCTCGATGATCTCGTCACGACGTGCGGCCACGGCCGCAGCGTCGCCCGCGACCTCGTCGAGCAGGCGCCCGGCGCGTGCGAAGGAGTTGTCGATCTCGTGGATGTCCGCGCCCAGCTGGGACAGTCCGGAGGTCACGGAGCCGCCGAAGTCCTGGGCTGCAGCGCCCACGCCGGCCCAGCCGTCGTTCTGGACAGTCGGCTGCGCGGCCACGAGTGCGCGCTTCACGGATTCGGAAGCGGTGGATTCCTTGGTCGCCATGGCGGCGGTGCCCACCATGATGGCGTCGACAGGCGCATCCGGCAGCCCCTGCTTGTGTGCCCAGGTGCCTAGCAGGTACTGAACACCGCGGGCTGGGGTGCCGATGCCGCCGCCGACGGCCAGCACCACGTTGTCGTGCTCGCGGATGCGGCCATAGGTGGCAGCGAGCAGCTCGTCGAGGTCCTCCCACGAGTGGTGGCCACCGGCGTGACCGCCTTCGACCTGCATGATGATAAGTCCTGGGGCCTGCTCGGCGATGCGCAGTACTTGGTCGATCTGCTTGATGGTGCCTGGCTTGAATGCGACCCACGGGAAGTTGTCCGCGTGCAGGGACTCTACGAGTTCCACGGCCTCATCGAGCGGTGGGATACCAGCAGAGACAACCACGCCGTTGATGGGCGCACCGTTTGCGCGTGCCTTGGGTAGGGCGCGCTCGCCTGCGATCTGGCGGCGCCACTGCGTTGCGGAGAGATACATGGCGTTGAACTGTGCGTTCACGCCTGGCTCGAGGAGTTCCTCTAGCTTCTCCAAGTTGCGTGCCAGCAAGGCGTTGGTGGTCTGGCCACCGCCTGCGAGCTCCGCCCAGTGACCAGCGTTGGCTGCGGCAGCCACGATTTCTGGGTCGACGGTGGAAGGGGTCATGCCGGGCAGCATGACTGGCGAGTAGCCGGTTGCCTCGGTGAACTTGGTGGAAAGGCGACCTGCGCGCAGGGTCGGGCGGAAGCGCTCCCAGGACATGGGCAGGGCAGGTGCCTGGCCGGCGTCGAAAAGCTGCGACTGCCCTTGCGAACCACACACCACCAAGGAGCCGGTTCCTCGTCCTGCGACGATGTCTCGGGTCAGCGGCTCGACGCCGCCATCAGGGCCGCACTCGAAGATCCAGCGGGCGCCTGCCTCGATGGCCTCGGTGACGCGGGCTGGCCAATCGACGATGTCGGTGAGGACGGCGCGGGCGCCCTCCTCCACGAGCACGGGGTCAAGACCTGAGGTTTTGCCCCACTCGATGACCTGCGCAACGGCCTCTTCCATTGCCGGGTGGTGGTAGGCAGCCTGGATGTCGAGCTGGCTAAAGCGAGGTGCGAACGGGGCACCGCCGCGCTGCTTGGATTCGACGAGCTTGGCGTCCTTGGAGGCCGCCGCTTCGAGGCGGCCCTGAACTGCGGCTACCTCCGCCGGGGTACCGACGATGATGAACTTGTCGCGGCCATTGCGCAGGCCGATGCGACCGCCAGCCTTTTCAATCTGCTCTTGAGTGGCACCGGAGACTGCCACCATAGGAGAACCCTCAGCGTTGCGGACCAAACCATAAGTGCGGGCTGTACGCGTGATAGCGGCACCGATGAGCTGCGCCAAGGCGATGACCTCGCCGGCTTCGGCGCGGCCGGTGGCAACAAACGTGCTCAAGGTGCCCTGGGAATGACCAATGACCGCGACCGCCTGCGAGACGGCGAGCCCCTGGGCAGCAAGCGCTTCAAGCACACCAACCTGGGCGGTGACGATGCCCGGGGTAGAGATAGCAGAATCCGCCAGGTTAATGCGCGGTGAGTTCGCTGGTGCTGCCCACTCGAGCGGGGCAAAGCCGTGTGGGAAGGCGGCGGCGAGATCGTCTGCGAGTGGCTCGAGGATCTTTTCCGCCTGCTTCAGGTGCCCGGCAAGGCGGGTGCCTGCGCCTGCGGCGATGGATGCCTGCAGATTGGGAAGCCAGGCATAGCCCTGGCCTGAAAATGACAGCGCGAAGGGTTCGGCGTCTAGGCGGTTAACCAAGCGTTTGCCTGTGGAAAGCGGCTGGGTAATGGACGTAGTTTCGGTACGCGGGGTGGTACTCACTGTGGTTGCTGCTCCTATGCGAGTGCGGCCAGAATTGTTTCGTATCAGAAAGTCAGAGATACAGCATGCCACAAAATCATGAGGAAACCATCATCTTTTGACGGCGTGTGTGGATGCTGCCCGTAAATCACGGTGGCGAGGATACGGCTAGAAATCACCCAAGAGCCGGGAAACTAGCTCTTTAGCACGCTCTAGTTCCACGCGCGATTGACCCCGGCGCACGCCATCCCCGACAGGGCCTTCGGGCTCTACTTCTGCATAAATCTCGCATGCACTCGCCGGAACCACAGGCGCACTACGGACAATCCCGCGCTGTTGCGTGTATTCATCAAAGAACTTATCGATACTCATTACCGGCGCCAGTCTAGCCGCTAAAATCATCACCATCATGGCAGCCCGCTCCCCTTTTCGCCCGTACTACATAGTCGGCATCCTCAACCTCATCGTCGCAGCTCTCGTCATCTTTGGCGCAACTCTCGACGCCCCGACTTCGTCCACCTCAGCGACTGCACCCAACACCCCCACGGCACCGGCTCCAGCAACAGCTTCAGACGCAGCTCCGGCAGCCCCCGAACCCCCTGCGGCACCTGCACCAAATCCAGCATTAGAACAGCTCACCGCCCTGCCGGTTAAGGGCCGCGCGCCAAAGACTGGCTACGAACGTAAGCAGTTCGGACAGGCATGGTCTGACGATGTCACCGTGGAATTTGGCCACAACGGCTGCGATACGCGAAACGACATTCTGCGCCGTGACCTCGTGGATATCACGCTCAAAGAAAACACTCATGACTGCGTGGTCCTGACAGGTACACTGCATGATCCCTATTCCGGCACTGATATCAGCTTCCAGCGCGGGCAAGGCACCTCCGAGTTGGTACAGATTGATCACATCGTGCCGCTTGCCGACGCCTGGCAAAAAGGCGCCCAAGAATGGTCACCGGAAAAGCGCCGCGACTTTGCCAACGACCCGCGCAACCTCCTCGCGGTCGACGGCCCACTTAATCAGCAGAAATCCGCAGGCGACGCAGCCACCTGGCTTCCGCCAAGCAAGGAATACCGTTGCACCTACGCGCAGAAAATTATTGAAGTTAAAGCTACCTACGGGCTGTGGGTAACACAGGCCGAATATGACGCGCTCGCTAACCAGCTAGCAACCTGCCCTTGAGCTACCCCCACTTTTTACCTGCCAAGAATCTGCATATTTTGCGCATAGTTTAACCCTAAAATAGGGCATACCTTTTAGACTATATGCCTGTATATCACGGAAAACGTGGGCACCCAAGCAAAGTAACGGCTTATATAAAGACCCGAAATAAATACAATCCGGGGCTAATAAGTTTCACCCCCAAACTTTAAAAATTTGAACAAATAGGCGGCCAACCCTTTTCCAATTTCCTAGTATCAACTTCAGCGAAATTGATAGCCAAGTCACATTTCTCTCACGTATGTGCCGAGGGACTCAAAGACGCAACTCTCAACTGTCGTCTCTGCGAACGGAACCCACCCGATGTTCAAATACATCCTGAAGAAGACCGCTAGCTGGTTGCTAGTTATCTTCCTCGCGACCAACATCGCCTACTTTCTCGCGGCAACCTTCCTTGATCCGCGTTCGAATTACATAGGCCGCAACCCGCCTCTTCGCCCGGAAGAAATCTCCAATATCCTCCAGCCATTGGGCCTCGACCCAGAAACGCCCCTCCTTGAGCGCTGGTGGAACTGGTTTAGTGGGATTTTGTTCCACTGGGACTGGGGCAGCTCCCCTTTGGGAGACCCAGTCAGCGCCCAAATCGGCCACCGTGCGCTCGTGTCTGCCCAGCTTCTCCTCCTAGCAACCGTGCTTTCTGTTGTCATCGGTGTTGCTTTGGGCGTCTACACCGCTGCGCGCCAGTACAAGGCTGCCGACCGCGTATGGCAGGGCATATCCATCATCACGATGAACACCCACGTCGTTGTCGCTTCTATCTTGGTGGTCGCAGGTGGCCTGTGGCTAAACCGTGTGACTGGGCACCGCATCGTCTACGTCACTGGCTCTGCTAATCCGGACACCACTGGTTTTATCCCCAAGCTGATCGACTACGCCCAGCACCTCATCCTGCCCACCATCGCCCTGGTCGTCATCAGCTACGCCGGCTACCACATGATGCAGCGCACTCTCCTGCTGGACAACCTCAATGCCGACTACGTTCGCACTGCCCGCGCGAAAGGGCTAACCCGTGCTCAAGCCATCCGCAAGCACGCGCTAAGAACCTCGATCATCCCGGTGGCAACGTCAGTTGCTTTCTCTGTGCCTGGAATCTTCACTGGCGCGATCATGACCGAGCAGATCTTCGCGTGGAAAGGCATGGGCCAGTACTTCATCGAAACCATCAGCCGCAACGACGTCAACGGCACCACCGCGGTCGCCGCCTTCGGCGCAGTGATGATTGCATTCTCTGCAATTCTTGCTGACCTCGTCGTTGTAGCACTCGACCCACGAGTGAGGGTGAGCTAAATGTCCCCAGAGAAAAAGTCCACGACTCCTCGCGCTTCGGCACGCCACCCAGAACGCCATCGCCGCAACGACCTCGCTATCGACTCCGCGGCGGATAACCTCGGTGTTCGCCCACACACCGCCACGGCCGACTTCAGCATGGCCTCGGAGCCAAGCGCCCAATCTGCACTGGCTTCCGGTGTTGACGTCGATGACGCCCAACGCCGCCAATTCACAGGCAACGACGGAGACGAAAAGGAAGAGGTATTCCGCGGCACGTCGAAGCTGAAGCTGTACACGCGGCGCTTCTTCCGCAACAAGTTCGCTTTAATCGGCGCAATCATCTTCCTGCTTCTAACCTTGTTGGCTCTCTTCGGCGGCTTTGTTGCCAAGTGGCCTTACGACGAGCCTGACTTCTTAAACCTCGCCACAGGACCTTCGCCGGAGCACTGGTTTGGCACCACCGATTCTGGCAACGACCTTTTCGCCCAAACCGTTCATGGCTTGGGGCGCTCGCTCATCATCGCGTTGGTCGTCTCCATTGCCACGACCGTCCTTTCGGCGCTCATCGGCGCTGCCGCAGCCATGTACGGCGGACGCATCGAAAAGGCGATTCTGGCTATTATCCACTTCTTGCTCGCCATCCCGACCTTCCTGCTCATCGCCCTCGTGGTGGCGGATTCCGGCGGCGATTGGAAGCTGCTCATCGTGGTCCTCATCGCCTTTGGCTGGATGTACCCCGCCCGTGTTATTTGGGCGATGGCGCTGTCCGTGCGCGAAAACGACTACGTGCGAGCGGCCGACTACATGGGCGTATCGCGCTTCCGCACCATCGTTCGCCACATCGTGCCCAACATCGGATCGCTGCTCATCATCCAGTTCGCACTGGGCGTCGTGAGCACCGTCATGTCAGAAACAGCACTGTCCTTCTTGGGTTTGGGTGTGAAGCTTCCCGACGTCTCTTTGGGCACGCTGCTTTCCGTCGGCGCCAACGCCGTCGAATCCTCGCCTTGGCAGTTCTACTTCCCAGCGGGCGTGCTGACCCTACTCACTGTGTCCATGGCATTCATCGCGGATGGCCTGCGCGATGCCATTGACCCCAACTCGAACTCCGGAGGCCGCGCATGACAACGCCTACTACCCCATTGCTGCAAGTCCGCGACCTCGCCGTCACCTTCCCTTCTGAAGCTGGTTCGGTCCATGCTGTCCGTGGCGTCAACTTCGATCTTCTGCCAGGGCGCACCCTCGCGATTGTGGGTGAATCCGGCTCCGGCAAGTCCGTGACGTCGATGGCCATTATGGGGCTTTTGCCTGGATACGCCAAGGTTGAGGGCTCTGTTAAATTCCAGGACACTGAGCTGATCGGAATGTCCGACAAAAAGATGTCCGAAATCCGTGGCCAAGACATCGCCATGATTTTCCAGGATCCGCTCTCTTCGCTGACTCCCGTCTTTTCCATCGGTGACCAGCTCAAGGAAGCCATCCAGATTCACCGCTCACTGTCGGATAAGGAAGCCGAGCAAGAGGCCATCCGCCTTCTGGACTTGGTGGGTATCCCCGAGCCTGAAAAGCGCATCAAGTCCTTCCCGCATGAATTCTCCGGCGGTATGCGCCAGCGCGTGGTCATCGCTATCGCGATGGCCAACAACCCCAAAGTCATCATCGCCGACGAGCCAACCACCGCTCTCGACGTCACCATCCAGGCGCAGATTCTTGAGGTCCTCAAGGTCGCTCAGCGCGAAACCGGCGCTGCGGTGATCATGATTACCCACGACATGGGCGTTGTGGCGGGCACTGCTGATGACGTCCTCGTCATGTATGCCGGGCGCGCCGTCGAATATGGCGACGTAGACACCATCTTTAGCAACCCCAAGATGCCCTACACGGTGGGACTGCTCGGTTCTACCCCGCGCGTGGACAAGTCGAGCGACGAGCCCCTCGTACCGATTAACGGCACCCCGCCGCGCCTAATCGAGATTGTGCCGGAATGCTCGTTTGCTGCCCGCTGTCCCGTGGCGCAGGAAGGCTGCTGGAAGCAGGAGCCTGAATTGCGTGCGCTTGACGACGCCCCGCGGCACGCTGCCGCTTGCCTGCGCTCCGATGAGATCAATCAGGGCAGCATCGGTGGCGAGCGAATGTACCCGCTGCCACAGATTTCCCCCGATGCCCTAGGCGATACCCCGTATGACGAGCGCCCCGTGACCCTGGAGGTAGAAAACCTCGTCAAGGAATTCCCGCTCATCAAGGGCGCCATCCTCAAGCGTCGCGTGGGCACCGTGCATGCGGTCAACAACATCAGCTTCACGGTGCACCAGGGCGAGTGCTTCGCCATCGTGGGCGAATCCGGTTCCGGCAAGACCACCACCCTGCTGGAAATCATGGATCTTAACCCACCTAAGGGTTCCACCATCGTTGTTAACGGCACCGACACCTCCGGTCTTAGCAGCTCAGCTCGCCGCAGCCTGCGTAAAGACATCCAGATCGTCTTCCAGGACCCAATGAGCTCGCTGAACCCGCGCATGACAATCCGCGAGATCATCGCGGAACCACTGGAATCGTTGGGTTACGAAGGCGACGTCGGCAAGCGTGTGAGCGAGCTAATGAAGCTCGTCGGCTTGGAATCTCATCAAGTAGACCGCTTCCCGGGGCACTTCTCTGGCGGTCAGCGTCAGCGCATCGGCCTGGCCCGCGCACTGGCTACAAGCCCGTCAATCATCGTCCTCGACGAGCCTGTTTCTGCTCTGGACGTGTCCATCCAGGCCGGCATCATCAATCTGCTGCATGACCTGAAAAACCGCCTGGGCATCTCCCTGGTCTTCGTAGCTCACGACCTATCCGTGGTGCGCAATCTTTCCGACAAAGTCGCCGTCATGTACAAGGGCGACTTCGTGGAATACGGCGCCACCGACGAGGTCTTCGATAACCCGCAGCACGCATATACCAAGGCGCTGCTGTCCGCTATCCCTATCCCGGATCCTGCCGTGGAACGCAACCGCAAGCGGGTGATCTACGAGGAACATGCCTCCTAGAAACCCCACGCTCGACCTAAAACTTAATATTTCATCTCTTTGTAATTCCTCCCCCTCTCACAAGGAAGATTCGAACCATGAACCTTAAGCTCCGTAATGCTACTTTGGCGGTCATCGCTGCCTCCGCTCTCGTCATCTCCGGCTGCTCTAGCAGCGATTCAGGCTCCTCGGGCGAAGCCATCGACGTCAAGCTCAACGGTTCCTACAACCCAAAGGACCGCTCCGAGCTGAAGGAAGGCGGCGAACTTCGCCTGGCACTGGATGAGATTTCCCAGCAGGAAAACCCATTCCAGGCTGACGGCACCCGGTATACCAACGATGTGTGGAAGTACTACAACCCGCAAATCGGGCTTTTCGACGGCTCCGGTGAGTTCCACCCCAACAACGACTACATCACCGACATCAAAGAAGAGGAGAAGGACGGCAAGACCGTCATCACCTACACCATCCATGACAAGGCCCAGTACAACGACGGCACGCCGATTGACTGGAAGTCCTTCGAGCACACCTGGAAGTACAACAACGGCGAGGATAAGTCCCTCAATGTCTCCAGCACCGAAGGTTACGAGCTCATCGAATCTGTGACCAAGGGCAAGACCGACAAGCAAGCTGTGGTCACCTACAAGCATGCATACCCATGGTGGCAGGGCCTGTTCAACTTCTTGCTTCCTCCGCAGGTCGACTCCGCAGAGAAGTTCAACAAGGCATACCTGGGCAAGCTGCGCCCAGAGTGGGGTGCTGGCCCGTTCAAGGTCGACAACGTCGACTTCGTCGGTGGCACGGTTTCCTTCGTGCCAAACGAAAAGTGGTGGGGTGACAAGCCATTCCTCGACAAAGTCACCTACCGCCAGATGGAAGACCAAGCTTCCATCAATGCCTTCAAGGCAGGCGAAATCGACGCCACCGGCGTGGGCAATAAGGATCGCCTAGCTGCGGTTAAGGACATGAATGACATTGAGATCCGCACCGCAATGATGCCTTCTAACTCCCTGATTGTTTTGAACTCTGGCAACGAGATGCTGAAGGACATCAAGGTCCGCGAGGCAGTGTTGACCGGCATCGATCGCTCCCAGTTGGCAGCCATTCGCTTCAACGGTCTCAACGGTTACAAGGAAGAGCTGCCGGGCTCCCTCAACCTCTATCAGACCCAGAAGGGCTACGAGGACAACGTTGGTGCCGTCGTGAAGTTCGACGCCGAAAAGGCCAAGTCGCTGCTGGAAGAAGCCGGCTGGAAGGAAGGAGCCGACGGAATCCGCGAGAAGAGCGGCAAGAAGCTCTCGCTGCGCTATACCCTGCTAGGTGACAGCGTCATTAGCAAAGCAATGGCCACCGCAACGCAGAAGATGCTCAAGGACATCGGAATCGATCTGAAGGTCGAAGAGCGTCCTTCCTCCGACTTCTCGGAGATCGCCACCAAGAAGGATTTCGATATCTTCCCGATGGGGTTCACCGCCGGCGATCCATTCGGCATCGCGTACTTTGGTCAGGTCTACCGCTCCGACTCCGAGCTGAACAAGTCCGGCACCGGTACCCCGGAGATGGATAAGAAGATCGAAGAGCTGGCCAAGATCGCAGATCCTGACGAGCAGATCAAGAAGGGCAACGAGCTGGAGCGTGAGGCTCTGTCCACCTATGGCATCATGCCTATCTACAACGGCCCGGCCATGGTCGCTACCAGCCCGAAGCTAGCTAACTTCGGTGCTGCTTCCTTCGCTGTACTCGAGGTCGAAGACATCGGCTACACCGAGTAAAGCCTCAGCCGCAAACAAAGCTGGCTCCACTCGTTGACAAAGAGTCATTGAGTGGAGCCAGCTTTTTGTTTTAGTAATCGCCCTAGTTATCGCCCTTGAGCTGGTCACGCAGCTCGTCGAAATACTGGCGTGCCGTCTGCGGTGTATTGCTCTGTGGTGCACCGCCGGAGTACGGCGGCTGCTCAATAGCTTGCGCGCTCTGTTGGGCTTGCTGCTGCGCCTCGCGCGCCGCCTGCTGCGCGCGCTGCGCCTTCTGCGCACGCAGCTGCTCCAAGCGCTCGCGCTGCTCGCGGTCGAGCCCACCAGAGGCTTCGTTGTTAATAGCCTGAGTCGACAGCAGTACGTCGCGCATGCCGCCGAAGAGATCCTGCATGCCGCCTGGGTTGGACGGCATGTAAAGGACGTTAGTGTGAGAACGGTCGGCGACGTCGACCATCGCGTCCAGGTACTGGGAAACCAGCATCAGGGTCTCTGGGTTTTCCTGAACGCCAGCCGCACGCAGCATCTCGTACTGCTGCGCGATACCCTCAACAATTTCCTTACGCTGCTCAGCCACACCGCGACCCTGCAGCTTCTTAGCCTCAGCGGCGCCTTCGGCTTCCTTAACCACGCGAATCTTCTCCGCCTCAGCCTGTGCGATAGCCGCCTCGCGCTCACGCTGCGCAGCGTTAATCGAGTTCATCGACTCGCGCACGCGGGTATCCGGACGAATATCGGTGACCAGGGTGTTCACGAAGTGCCAGCCATATGCAGCCATGTTGTCGCGCAGCGACATCGCAACATTCTGCGCGATGGTGTCCTTGGATGAGAAGGAATCATCCAGGTCCATGTTCGCCACGGAAGAGCGAACGTTGTCCTGGACATAAGCCACGATCTGCTGTTCGTGGTTGGAGAGCATGTAGTAGGCCTCGCGCTCACGGCCTTGCACAACCTCGTATTGGACGGCGACCGGAATCTGCACGAAGACGTTGTCCTTGGTCTTGGTCTCCACCATGACATCGAGCTGGCGCACCTGCAAGCTGATCTTGTCGCGCACGCGATCAACCCACGGCAGCTTGAAGTGCAAGCCAGCGTGCGCCACGGTCACGAACTTACCCAGGCGCTCCACAATGGCAGCCTCACGGGTACGCACGATGTAGTAACCATCGAAAATGGTCAAAACAATCGCCAGCAGAACAACGCCGACAAAAATCATTCCGAACATTGGTTCTTCCTCTCGTTCAATTCCTCGTTCAATGTTTGATTCACGCCTCACCTTTCCACACCTTGAATAAGTGCGCGAGCGGGAAAGAAAAATCTTAATGAAACTGCTATCGAACAAGACAAGGGGCTAGGCAGCGAGGACCGGCCCCGGGGGCCGGCCGACGCAAACGGGCGTTCTAGTGGTCATCAACCAAGCGGAAGAGCTCGCCCAGGATGCCCGCGCCGTCGTGGCCGATTCCGTTGTGTTGGAACTTGTTAGTCACCATTGGGCGCAGGTCACGGTAGGCGCTAGCGGTCTGCATCGACTCTTCGAAGGGCACGAAGATGTCATCCAGATAGACAGCTGCGGCGGCCTGCACTTCGGCGTTGCCCAATGCCGCGGCGTCGTAAGGCGCAGCGTCCCACTCAAGCTGCGCCAACGCTCCTGCCGAATCCTTGAAAGCATGCAGCGCCGGATCCTCATCGAACTGCCACGGGAAGATGTGCTCGCCTGTCAGCCACGTGCCTGACTCAGCAAACTCCGGGAACTCCTCGCGCACGCGGTGCGCCGCCCAGCCCGTGACGTGCTGGCCGCCCACACTGCCATATATAGATTCGTGGATGGCCGCATACAATGGCCCACCCTGGAAGCTCACGCGAGCACCGACCTCGTGGAGGAAATCGGAGCGCAAGCGCTTCTCCCCACCCACGGTGCGGAAAGGCTCCTCAAGCAGGTAGCCCAGGGAATCGAATCCGGAGCCACGGCCCAGCTCGATGCCGATGGTGCGGAAGCGAAGCGAGCTCAAGCGCTCCCCAGTAGGCAAAACCTCCTGCGAGTTGTCCAGGTGATCGATGATTTCCGCGATGCGCTGCTGCGCGAAAGGTACGTAGTCGAAGAAGCGCTGTTGGCGCACCTTGAGCTTGGTGAACGTGGAACGGTAAAGATCGTCTGCGCCCTTGTCCAAGGTCGGGAGGCCGCCGGTCAGGAAGGCCTTGTCCACAGACTCAGGGAACAAGGAGACGTAGCTCGTGATGCAAAATCCGCCGAAGGACTGGCCGAACAAAGACCACTTGTCGATGCCAAGGTACTCACGCAGCCGCTCCGCATCGCGCACGATGTTGTCCTGGCGCAGTAGTTTAAGGCGCTCGACGCTTAAGTCGGCGGCGTCGGAAAGCTCATCAATGCGATGGCTGCGGCCGGTGCCACGCTGATCCATGAGGATCCAGCGGTAGCGCTCCAGGCCCTTGCCGATGACACCTGACGCCCCCAGTGGACGCGGGGCTGGGAAGCCTGGCCCGCCCTGGTTATAGAGAATGGCGGGCTTATCCGGGGCACCGATTTCGCGGGCATAAAGCTCAAACGTGCCCTGTTGCGGGTCGTTGTAGTCCCACGGGACGGAAAGTGTGTGCTCTTTTACTGGGTATCCAAATCGACGAGTCATGGATAAAAGTTTAGCGCCGCACCATAGTGGCGCAGCGCTAAAAACTTTTCTTATTCAGGGAAGACTCGTTTAGTAAACGGTGAATCCCTTCGCACGGAAGACGTCACGAATTGCTTCGATATCCTCCGGCTTTGGTGGCTTCGTGTCTTCCAGCGTGTACGGATAGCCCAGCTCATGCCACTTATCAGCACCCATGTTGTGGAACGGAAGCACCTCGATACGCTCGACGTTGTTGCTCCAACGTCCCACGATCTCGGCGACGTTTCGCACGTTTTCAGGGGAATCCGTAAGTCCTGGAACCACTACGAAGCGGATCCACACCGGCTTACCCATCGCCGACAGCCTGTCACCGAAATCGATGGTCGGCTGCAGCTCGCGGCGGGTGACCAACTTGTAGGTTTCCTCGTCACCAGATTTGACGTCGAGGAGGACGAGGTCGATGTTTTCCAGGTCTTCGTCCCGCAGGCGAGAGCCCAAGAAACCGGAGGTATCGATGGTGGTGTGAATACCAGCATCGTGGACTTCCTTGAGCACACGTCGCGTGAACGCAATCTGGAACAGCGGCTCGCCACCTGAGATGGTCAGTCCGCCACCGGAGGCTTTGAAGATGGGCTTGTAGCGCTTGATGCGCTTGACGACGTCCTCGATGCGCTCGAGGGTGCCCACCTTCATCTCCATGGTGTCAGGGTTGTGGCAGTACTGACAGCGCAGCGGGCATCCAGACATGAACATCGTCATGCGAGTACCGGGACCATCGACGGAGGTTACTAGCTCCCAGGAGTGTACGAGGGCGATGTCGCCAGTACGGCGTGCCTCCATGAGCTCTGGGCGCTTGATCTCGTCGAGGGAGTTATCGGTACCTAGGCCGGCGGCCGCACCGCGCACCTTCTCGCCCGCTTGGGGGTCGAGGTGCACCACTCCAGTAATGCCATCAGCCATTGTTTATGAACCCTGGTGGAAGGTACGGGAGATGACGTCGAGCTGCTGCTCCTTGGTGAGCTTGACGAAGTTCACTGCGTAGCCGGAAACACGAACGGTCAGGTTCGGGTACTTCTCTGGGTGCTCGACAGCGTCCTCGAGGGTTGCCTTATCCAGAACATTGATGTTTGCGTGGTAGAGACCTGAGTTCATCTGGTGCTCGTCACGGTTTGCCTTCATGGCTGCAAGACGCTCGTCGAAGGTTGGGGTTGCCATGGTTTTCTCCTTGAAATTGGTTGAGGTTGGTTTGGGAAACTTGATTGACTGCGGGTGGCTTACTCGGACTCCATGATGAAGCCTGCATCCAGAACGCCCACCAGGTTGTCGATGCGCTCCTCCGGAGTGCGGCCGAGACCAGACGGGGTGATGGTGTTGGTCAGCGAGATGCCATCCAGCGCATCCTTGTAGTCCAGCTTGCCCACGGACAGCATGGAAGCGACCATGCCGTGGCTGTCGGCGCCGTTTTCTGGGTTAGCACCTGGTGCGAACGGGGTACCAGCCTTGTGGCCGGATGGGAAGGCACCGGTTGCCTTGCCGTAGACCACGTTGGAGGTAATGGTCAGAACGGACTGGGTTGGAATTGCGTTGCGGTACATCGGGATGGCCTTAATCTTTGCCATCACGGTGTGGACGATGGTGGCGGCGATGTCATCGGCGCGGTCATCGTCGTTGCCGTAGAACGGGAAGTCGCCCTCGGTCTTGTAGTCCACAATCAGGCCGGTCTCGTCACGCACTGGGTAAACCTTTGCGTACTTGATGGCGGACAGGGAGTCAGCAACGATGGACAGACCTGCGATGCCGCAGCCCATGGAGCGGACGATGTTGGAGTCGTGCAGGGCCATCTCGATTGCCTCGTAAGCGTACTTATCGTGGCAGAAGTGGATGATGTTCAGTGCCTCGACGTAGGTGCCGACTACCCAGTCCAGCATCTCTTCGTACTTCTTCCAGACTTCGTCGAAGTCCAGTGGGCCGTCGCCCTGGATTGCGTCGTAGCCTTCGACGACCTGCTTGCCGGTGACCTCGTCACGACCGCCGTTGATGGCGTAAAGCAGGGCCTTTGCAGCGTTAACGCGAGCGCCGAAGAACTGCATCTGCTTGCCAACTTCCATCGGGGAAACACAGCAAGCAATCGCTGCGTCGTCGCCCCACTGCTCACGAATCTGCTTGTCAGACTCGTACTGGATGGAAGAAGTGGTGATCGAGATGTGAGCACAGAACTTCTTGTAGCCCTCTGGCAGTGCCGGGTCCCAGAAGATGGTGATGTTCGGCTCTGGTGATGGGCCAAGGTTGACCAGGGTCTGCAGCAGACGGAAGGAAGTCTTGGTGACCATGTGGCGGCCGTCGTTGCCGAAGCCAGCGTCGGACCAGGTTGCCCAGTATGGGTCACCGGAGAAGATCTGGTCGTAGTCCTCGGTGCGCAGGAAGCGAACGATGCGCAGCTTCAGGACGAGCTGGTCGATGATTTCCTGTGCATCCTCTTCAGTGATGAGGCCAGCGGCCAAGTCACGCTCGAAGTAGCAGTCGAAGAATGCGGACAGACGGCCGATGGACATTGCGGCGCCGTCCTGGGATTTGATGGAAGCCAGGTAACCAAAGTAGGTCCACTGGACTGCCTCATGAGCGGTCTTTGCAGGGCCGGAGATGTCAAAGCCGTAGGACTCTGCCATGATCTTGAGTTTCTTCAGGGCCTTGATCTGCTCTGCGTGCTCTTCACGGTAGCGTGCCCAGTGCTCGCTGAAGCCCAAGTCGCTGACCTCGTTCTTCTTGGCTTCCTTCTCGGCGATGAGGTAGTCAACGCCGTAGAGGGCGACACGACGGTAGTCACCGATGATGCGGCCGCGGCCGTATGCGTCAGGCAGACCGGTGATGATGTGTGATGATCGGGCAGCACGGATGCGCGGAGTGTAGATGTCGAAGACGGCATCGTTGTGGGTCTTGCGATAGCGAGTGAAGATCTTCTTGATCTCAGCCTCTGGCTCCTTGCCCGCTTCGCGGATGGCCTGCTCGACCATGCGCCAACCACCGTTCGGCATCATGGCACGCTTCAACGGGGTGTCGGTCTGCAGCCCGACGATGACGTCATCGTCCTCTGATATGTAGCCGGCTGGGAAAGCGTCGATGTCGGTTGGGGTGTGAGTGTCGACATCGAAAATGCGCTTTTGGCGCTCTACTGACAGGTAGTCCTTTTCGAGGGTGTCCCACGTGCGCTGAGTCTTTTCGGTTGGGCCCGCGAGGAAGGAAGCGTCTCCATCGTACGGAGTGTAGTTGCGCTGGATGAAGTCCCTGACGTTGATGCCTTCAGCCCATGGGCCAGGCTCGAATCCCTTCCAGGCTTCAAACTGCAGCGGTTGCGTTGCGGTGGTCACTGTTGTGACTCCCTTCTTGTTTGACACGTTTCATTCAAGTGAGTCGGGGCGCCTTGCCGCTGTTACCTGTCACTGTGTTCCACACGTTTCCTGCCGGAAACTTTGGTCTCACCTTCTAAGCGACGAGCGCCTCTTGTCTCCAAGTTTAGAAGCCGTGACTGCACCCCTCCTACTTGAGAAAATGTGTAACAGGGCACATCCGTAACAAATCAGCCCCCTTGCAGGTCACCCATTTTAAAAAAGACGAATATACCGTTTATATCGGGGGTATTTTACCCCCGAACGTGAGTTTCCGCACGTTAAATTGATAGATTTTTTATCATCGAAACGAGCAAAGGGTCGCCGTAGCGACCCCATCATTTTCCACTCCTACTTGAAGCTAAACTCCAGCTCAGCATTATTATCTACTGACCTAATGATTCCCGTGTAGAAGTCTTTTGCCTGGTCCTGCAAGACACCCCGGTTGTCCGAAATGTTCTGTTTTTTCTCACCTTCGTCAAGAATTTTCGAAACCGTATCGGCAGCATCGAGCTCGGGGGTAATCCAGCTAAGAGCACCATTATCGTTGACGGCGGTCTTAAAATGCTCATCGGAGTGGCCAATGAAAATGAACCTCGGGATGGTCACTTTGTAGGCGTGCTCGCCGGTTTGCTCGACTTTTACGTCCTTGCCTTCGATTCCAAGTTTGGCCTTGTAAGAGTATTGCACGAACTGGGTACGGTCAGTCCACGGAATACCGACGCCGAGTACCTCTTTATTCGATGATTTTTCGGCCAAGCCCTCGATACCCAGGCTAAGCAGCACAACCTGTTCTTCCCGTTCCACAGACTTGATAACCTGTGTGTTCAACGCATCCCCCTGGGTGCCAATGATGCCCTTGTTCTGCAAAATTGCAACCCCGCCAAGCGCCACTACGGCGACCAAAAGAATGGCAATCAGGGCTGTCTTGAACTTTTTCATGGCGGTTTACTTCCTCACTGTCAATGAATTGGCGGCCGTCTTTCCCGTGGCGGGCAATCGCAGCACATACTTGGGATACGCGCCGAGATGCGCACGGGGAGGTCAGCAAAGTTTGTTGTCCATTGAGGTCATCGACGCCCCATCTCTTCCGATTCCCCATCGGACATAGTTGTGGTCTATTCGTTACTAAACGGACATAAAAAAGCGCCAGATTCTGCCCTAATCCGGGCACAAACAAAGGCCCCCGCAGCAATGCGGAGGCCTGCTGTGCGCCCGGAGAGACTTGAACTCTCACGTCATAAGACACTAGAACCTAAATCTAGCGCGTCTGCCAATTCCGCCACGGGCGCATTCATTACATTGGAACCACCACTCCACTCAAGTGCGGGGAGGAGTACCGCAATGCAACTGCGACAGTAGTTTACACACTGATTTCAGTATCACTAAACCCAGGCACGCGCGGGGACGCACCCGTTCCTTCTCACAACCGTGCGCTGCCCCACAATCGTGCAGGCTAAAGCATAAATCCACTTTTCCCAAAACAATGGGTAGGCTATTACGGGTGAGCAATGACAGCATGCCGAAAAAGCAGAAGTTGAAGGTGCGATGGTGGCATATCGTCCTCATCGCTTTTTTCGTAGTGCTCTTTTTGTTCCTCGCCTACTGGCAGTGGACCCGCTTTCGCTCCGGGTCGGGCACATTCCAGAACTTGGGCTATGCCCTCCAATGGCCGCTCTTCGCAGTCTTTGTGGTCTACGCCTACAAGACAGCACTGAGCTACGAGAACGAGCGTATTGAGGCTGAAAATGAAGCCTCCGCCATGGGCATTACCGACTATAAACATGAAGCGGCAGCCGAGAAAGAAAAACGCGGTGAGGTCACCAAGATCGATGAGGACTTCCTTCCGCAGCGTCCGCAGATGGACGTGGAGACTTTCAATGCCATGAACCAACAGCGCCGCAAGCGCGGCGCCGCCTACGATGATCAGTTTTAGAAAGAGAATCCATGACTAACCAAGTTCACCCAGACCGCCAGGCCCGCATCCGCGGCCCGCTGAAGTTCTTTTCCATCGCGGCAACGATTACCGGTATCTTCCTGCTCATCCTCGTAGCCCGCATGATCCTGCAGTACATCGTCGGCGTCGAGATTCCGCACTGGGCCACCTACATCGCGCAGGCCCACGGCCTCGCGTACATGGTCTACTTGGTCTCCATCTTGATCCTCGGACCACGTGCACTGTGGCCGGCGGGCAAGCTCATCACTACCGCCCTCGCTGGTGTTGTTCCTTTCCTCTCCTTCTGGATGGAGCACAAGCGCCGCCTCGAGGTCACGGAACAGTTCCAGCTCAACCGCTAATGCCAGCGCGGCCATAAGCAGCGTTTCCATGCTCAAGCATGACTGAGCGTTAAAGCGCACAAAACTTAAAATAAGCAGGGAGGCTCCGGCTAGCGCCGGTGCCTCCCTGCTTTTTGTTGTGCGATATTAGTGCTTGCAGCCTGCTTATTGGTTGATGGCTGCGAGCTGAGCGATGACGTCGGTGAGCTGCGCCAGCGCACGGCCGCGGTGAGAAACCGCGTTCTTTTCCTCGGGGCTCATCTCGGCGGAGGAACGCTGCTCGCCTTCCGGCTGGAAGAGCGGGTCATAGCCAAAGCCGTTCTCGCCCTGCGGCGCGCGCAGGAGGGTCCCTGGCCAGCGACCCTCGGCAACGTACTCCTTGCCGTCCGGTGCCACGAGCGCGCAGACCGAAACGAATGCAGCTGCCCTACGCTCGTCAGGAACATCGGACATCTGCGCGAGCAACAGGTCATTATTCGCCTGGTCATTGCCGTGCTGCCCGGACCAGCGTGCCGAGAGCACGCCCGGCATTCCATTGAGCTCTTCGACGGCGATACCCGAGTCATCCGCAATCGTGGCGATACCAGTATTGGCAACGCCAGCACGGGCCTTAATCAGTGCATTATCGGCAAACGTGCGCCCGTCCTCCACCGGTTCGTCATACGCTGGCACAGCGGAAAGCGGCAACAGTTCGACGCCTTCGATTCCCGCGTCTGCGAGGATGCGTTCGAGCTCTCCTAGCTTCTTCTTGTTATTCGAGGCGACAAGGAGCTTTACCATCCCAGCGCTGCCTTCTGTGCCGCGATCAGCTCCTCGCAGCCCTTCTGCGCCACATCGAGCATGGAGTTCAGCTCGTCGCGGCCGAACAGGCCGTGCTCGCCGGTGCCCTGAATCTCCACGAAGTCACCGCCTTCCTGCATGACCACGTTGAGGTCAACTTCCGCGCGGGAGTCCTCCTCATATGGCAAGTCCAGGCAAATCTGACCGTCGATGATGCCCACGGAAACCGCAGCAATCGGGTCCAAGAGAGGCTCACCAGGGACGACGCCCTCGGACTTCAAGTACTCAATCGCATCCGCCAAGGCCACATAAGCACCGGTGATGGACGCGGTGCGGGTACCACCATCAGCCTGGAGCACATCGCAGTCGAGCTGAATGGTGTTCTCACCCAGCTCAGAAAGGTCCACGGCGGCACGCAGAGATCGACCCACCAAGCGGGAAATCTCGTGGGTGCGCCCCTTGACCTTGCCCTTCATGGACTCACGCGGCATGCGGTCGTGGGTGGCAGCCGGCAGCATGGAGTACTCAGCGGTCAGCCAGCCTTCACCGGAATCCTTCTTAAAGCGCGGCACACCGAACTCCACGGAGGCAGTGCACATCACGCGGGTGTTGCCGAACTCAACGAGCACGGAGCCCGCCGGGTTGGTGGTGAAGTTACGGGTAATGCGAACGCTACGCATCTGGTCGAGCGCGCGACCATCGGCACGAGAAAAATCAGTCATGCCCACCACCCTACCGGCTTAGCTAGAGCTCAAACTCCATGCCCGGCGCGCCCAGGATGATCTCCCCCTTAAATTCCGCTTGCGCAGCACGCAACGTTGCCGCGGTATCGCCCCAGGGCTGCAGGTGAACGAGCACCAGCTTTGCAGCGCCGGCCTCACGTGCCACGCGTCCCGCTTCCGCACCCGACATGTGCATGTTCGGGGCCTTGCCCTCAGAGGTCTCGCCCCAGGCGGCTTCGCAAAGAAACACATCGGCGCCCCGTGCGGCGTCGACAAGCGCAGGCGTAAACGCCGTATCCCCAGAGTAAGCAATGGTCTTGCCCGTCTTGGCATGTTCCATGCGCAACGCATACGCCTCAACTGGGTGGATGACCCTAAAGGGCGTCATGTAGACGTCATCGAGCAGCTGGCGCTCGCGGTCGATCCACGGGGAAAAAGCGAAGGTATCCGACATGTCGTCGACGCCATCGACCTCATCAGCGGACAAGCGCCCCAGATGGCGAGGCGCATGCTCCGGCCCAATGCAGAAGTTGCGTGAAGCCGCAGGCGCGGTGGGATGGAAGCGGCGCCAGACCATCAGGGACGGAAAGTCCAGGCAGTGATCAGCGTGGAGATGGCTAAAAGTGATGTGCGCATCGCAAGGATCCTGCACTTCTTGGAGGCGAGCAAGCGTGCCCGGGCCCATGTCCATCACGATGGATGGCGCGTCCGGGAAGGACACAACGTATCCGGAGGCAGCGTTTCCCGGGACGGGAACTGAGCCGGAACAGCCAAGAATCGTCAGCTTCATGGGTTCAATAGTTCCACGAAACCTTCTCGATTGCTGGATTTGGGGTGAAAAAGACCTAAAGCGGTCTAAGCAGCCACAGGTCACATTTCTAGGACAGGCGCCTGCCTGCAACACCAGGCTCACGCACGTGAGCCGTGCATTTTAGATCTGCGGGCCTAGAAAACGCGTGGCCAGGCGGGAGAAAGTCTCTGGGTCTCCGGTGGACTCAAACTTGCGCACCGCTTCTTGTCCCTCCGGCGCCAGCATGTCGGTCTCCGTCAAAGTTCGCATGACGTCCTTGGCCGTTTCCTCCGCAGAGGAGACCAAAGTGACGTTGTCCCCCATCGCCAACTGAATAACGCCGGTCAGCAACGGGTAGTGGGTACATCCCAGCACCAATGTATCCACGCCTACGGACTGCAGGGGCGCAAGGTAGCCCTCGGCGACACCTAGGATCTGACGCCCAGCGGTAATGCCGCGCTCAACGAAACCGACGAAGTCAGGGCAGGCGACGGCGTGGGCCTCCACGTGCGGGTTAACGGCAAAGAGGTCCTGATAAGCCCCGGAGTTCACGGTGCCTTCGGTACCGATGACGCCGATCTTTCCGTTACGGGTCGTGGCAATCGCACGGCGCACTGCTGGGCGGATGACCTCCACCACCGGGATGTCGTAGCGCTCGCGGGCATCGTGTAAGAAGGCCGCAGTAGCTGTGTTGCAGGCGATGACGATCATCTTGCAGCCGCGCTCCACCAGCTCGTCAGCAATCTTCGTGGAGAGCTCGCGCACCTCCGCGATGGGACGCGGGCCATACGGGGAATGCTCGGTGTCGCCGATGTAGATCACCGACTCGTTGGGCAGCTGCTCAATAATCGTGCGCGCCACGGTAAGTCCGCCCACGCCCGAGTCGAAAATCCCAATAGGCGAGGTTGCGTCTGGCATTAGCGCTTTGCCACCTTTACTGGGTCATCTGAGGTGATAATCATGCCGGCAATCACGCCACCAATTGCACCGAAAAGGTGGCCCTGCCAGGACACGCCTTCATAGACCGGCAGCACGCCCCACACCAGGCCGGAGTAGGCAAAGCCGAGAACCACGCCCAGTGCCGTCTGCGAGAAGGAACGGTTAAACAGGCCGCGGACAATAAGGTAGGCCAGCCAGCCATAGACCAGCGAGGATGCGCCGATGTGGGAGGTACCCGGTCCACCCAGCAACCATGTGCCGATGCCGGCGACCAGTACGGTGATAATGGTGACTTCCCACCAGGCCTTGCGCCCGGACAAGCCGATGAGGAAGCAGAAGATTGCACCCGGCACAGAGTTACCGATGAGGTGCTCGAAGTTCGCGTGCAAGAGCGGGGCGGTAAAAATGCCCCAGATGCCGTTGAAGTCGAGGGGGCGAATGCCGTAGTTCGACAGCGCCCCGCCGAAGATGAGGAAGTTGATTATCTGGACGAGCCATTCCACTACGAGGAAGCCCACGGCGAGGCTGATGCCGGTGCGGATGCGGCCACCGCGCGTGTAGTTCTTCGAGTCGCCGCGATTTGTGCGCACGGGCGAAGAAGCGCCGTGGGGCTGGTTTGCCCCGAAGGCTGAATTAGGGAAGGAATATCCAGAGGTGCCACCTGAAGTCATAATGGCAACAACTCTAGTCCAGCAACGAAGAATAGGTCTCTAATCCCAGGCCAGGCTTAGCTTTCACGATTGCCGCAACGATTGCTTGTTCCACGGCTTCGGCCGCAGCCCGGCACAGCGCCGCCATGGTTGGGGTGTCGACGCCCCGCGTTGCGGTATCTGACGCCGTCGACAGTGCAAAGAGCGTATCCCCGTCCAGCGGCGAGTGCGCCGGGTGAATCGCGCGTGCGATTCCATCGTGCCCTGTCAGCGCCAAGCGCTTGGCTTGGGCCTTGGTCAGTGGGGCGTCGCAAAGCACAGCTCCGATGGTGGTGTTGAGCTTGGACTCCGCCGGGTGACGCAGCGCCGCGAAACGCTCCAGGTTCACCGCCTGCTCATCTGGGGCGCCGAACAGACGGCCTGTGCGCGGGTCCACGACACTACCGACCGGATTGGCCACCACCACGGCACCCACAGCGAAGGTCCCTTGCAGGGTTTCCACTGGCAACTCGGCCAAGCCAAAGCCGCCGCGCATCTTTCCGGCGGTTGCGCCCACTCCCGCGCCCACGGTTCCGGTTGACGCATCATGCTTGGCGACGGCGCGCTTTACGGCCTCCGCACCATCTTCAGCGATGGGGCGCTCGTCACCCAGTAGCAGATCAAAGATGACCGCGCCGGGCACGATGGGAACGCGCGGACCTGGCTTGCCCTCGCCTAGGACTGGAAAACCAATTCCCTGGGATTCCAGCTCGCGCATGACGCCGTCAGCAGCAGCCAAGCCAAAGGCCGAGCCGCCCGCCAACGTGATGGCATGGACGCGCTCGACGGTGTTATGTGGTTCCAGCAGATCCGTCTCGCGGGTGCCTGGGCCGCCGCCGCGCACGTCGATACTAGCGACCGCGCCTTGCGAGCCGCAGTACAGAACCGTCACGCCCGTGTTGTTGTGGCTGACGTGGCCAATCGACACTCCGGTGGGACCAAAGAGGTTGGATGTTGTGGCAAGCGATGTTGCGTCAGACACTGTCTATCCCATCAACACTTGGAGAAGGGAATCCTGGCAATAAGCCAGCCATTCCACCAATGTGTCGCGGTCATCCTGCATCGACTCTTCGGGGACGTCACCGGCGGCAACGAAAAGGCGCAGATCATTGAGACCAACTAGGAACGCATGCGCTTCCTCTTCGGAGATCGTGACCTCTACCCCACCGGTTGGACCGAGCGCGGCGTTGATGACCTGCAGGTTCTGCAGCTTCGCACGGGCAATGTCATTCTCGTGCAAGGAACGCAGCAGCGAATTGTCGCCGTCGTATTCTTCGTCCCCAGGTTTTTCAAAGTCTGGGAACAGGCGCGCCAGGGAAGGATCCTCTGGAGCCTCTGTGTGGCCGGTGGGCATGTCCAGCATTTGTGCCAGCTCATCCTTGGGGGCGGACTGTGCACGGGCGATGATTGCTTCCGAGACGGTGGCCGTGAGATCACCTAAAACCTCGCGCTCCATGGGCTCCAAGACGGTGGTGAACTTGGCGGCACGCATGAGCGACTTCTTCTTTTTCCAAGCCTGCATTAGCTGTAGTTACTCCCTTAGCCCGCCTGCTGCATCGTGGCCCAAAGGCCAGCGATCTGGAGCTTTTTGACGTCGGCTTCTACTTTGTCACGCTCGCCCGTGGACACCGCGGCTTTACCCTCGGTGTGGACTTGCATCATCAGCTCATTGGCGCGTTTTTTGTCATAGCCCAGAACCGTCTGAAAGACGTAGGAAACATAGCTCATCAGGTTGACTGGATCATCCCAAACGATGCACATCCAAGGCAGGTTTTCGCTGGATGCAACATCGACCTCAATGGCCTCATCCAGTTCAGGAGTAGCCATCGGTGACCCGAGGCGGACTCCACCGCCTGGCAGGGCAACTAATTGGGCAAAGTGCGGATTCATGCCCTCTACCCTAACCAATTTTCGCCCCCGACATTGAAAATTCACGATAGACTGACGGGGATTCTCACTGTATTTCATGTTTCCCGAGCTTCAGGAATACCCAACGATGAACCTCTCCTCAATTCCACCCGCATTCACGGCTATCCGGGAAGGGCGCATGCCTAGCTATGAAGAGATCGTGCGCCTTGCACAAGGCGTGATCACCATCGCGGCGCTTCTCGGCACAATCATCATGGCGGGCATCGGGTTAGGCACATCGAGTGCCCCTGGCAGCGGAGATCCGAATGGTTCTTCTCAAGACTCGCCCGAAAACCATTACGAGGCGCCTTCTCCAGAGATTCAGCTGCAACTCGATGCAATTGCGATCGATATCAACGAGGCCCTCAATCAATGGCGCATAGACGCAGGGAGCGCACCACTTTCCCCATGGATTGACCGCCAATCTGCGGCACGCAAGAAGGCAGAGTACAACGCAGCAACCGGGACAGAGAGCTTCACCAGTGAAAATGTCTCGATGGTCCAGCACCATCTACCCCTGAGCAAAGCCAGTGGTTACGCCTTCATCGAGGCGTGGCGCCAGTCGCCTGAACACGTCGCGGTTCTGCGCGATCCGCACGCTACTTTCGCTGCCGTGGGTACCGCCTACGCCAACGGCCAGGTGTACGTGGTCATTCAGCTGGAGAAATAGATCTACCTCTTTTGGGAGCAATAGCTGCAAGGCAATCACCCGCTAGGTACCATTTGCGATGTGACTAACATCTCCGAAACTATCCCCAGCCATCCTTCCACTACCGATCGCTCTACCGCGCTGCTGACTGATAAATACGAGCTAACCATGCTCCAAGCGGCGCTCAAGGACGGTTCTGCGCATCGTCAAGTGGCCTGCGAGGTCTTCGCACGCCGCCTCCCCAACGAGCGCCGTTATGGTGTGGTGGCTGGAACCGAGCGCGTGCTGCGCGCAGTGCGTGACTTCCAATTCACCGCAAAGCAGCTAGCCCAGATGGATTTCTTGGATGAGCAGACTAAGGAATACCTGCGCAATTACCGTTTCTCTGGGCAGATTGATGGCTACCGTGAGGGCGAGATCTATTTCCCTAACTCCCCGCTTCTGACGGTGCGCGGCACTTTTGGCGAGTGTCTCATCTTGGAGACGGTCATCCTCTCCATCATGAACTCCGACTCCGCTGTGGCCTCCGCCGCATCCCGCATGGTGGTCGCTGCCGATGGCCGCCCGATCATTGAGATGGGCTCGCGCCGCACCCACGAGTACGCTGCGGTAACCGCAGCACGCGCCGCTTACCTCGCGGGCTTCCAGGCCACGTCGAACCTCGAGGCTGGCTACCGCTACGACATCCCAGTCTCCGGCACTGCCGCACACGCGTGGACCCTCGCACACGTCAACGAAGACGGCACCCCTAATGAGGAAGCAGCTTTCCGCACCCAGATTGAGACCCTCGGCGTAGAGACCACGCTTTTGGTCGATACCTACGACATCACCAAGGGCGTCGAGACCGCAGTAAAGGTGGCCGGCCCTGAGCTCGGCGGCGTGCGCATCGACTCCGGCGACCTCGGCCCTGTGACCCGCCGTGTGCGCAAGCAGCTCGACGAACTAGGCAACCACAACACCAAGATCGTAGTCTCCTCCGACCTCGACGAGTTCGCCATCGCCGGACTACGAGGCGACCCAGTTGACGTGTACGGTGTCGGCACCTCCGTGGTCACCGGCTCCGGTGCCCCTACCGCGGGCATGGTCTACAAGGTCGTTGAGGTTGAGGGCCACCCGGTGGCGAAGCGTTCCTCCTCCAAGAAGTCCCAGGGCGGTGCCAAGCGCGCAATCCGTACCTACCGCTCCACGGGTGTTGCCGTAGAGGAGCTCGTGCTTCCATTCGGCGCCCCAGACCCAGAGACGGGCACTCTTAGCGCGCGCGAGATCACCGTTCCGCTGATGCGCGACGGCGAGATCGTCAAGGACCTGCCCACCCTGCAGGAATCCCGCGAGTACCGGGCCAAGGCAATCACCACCTTGCCGTGGGAAGGCCTCGCGCTGACCCGCGACGAGCCTGCAGTGCCAACCCGCATGGTGGGTTTTAAGCCCACCTCGCGTTAGTTGGTCACGAAGGTTACCTGGAAGAGCCTGGGGCTTGCGGGCTTCCTGAAAGATTCTGCGGCTGCGCTAAACTCGACCGAGTGAGTGACGAGCCTTTAAACCAAAGCACTGAGACGCTTCTCGACGCCGCCGTTGAATCCCTCGGCGGCGCGCGCCGCGAGGGGCAGCTGAAAATGGCTAACGCCGTCACCAAGGCCCTGGAATCCGAGCGTCACTTAGCCGTCCAGGCCGGCACCGGTACTGGTAAGTCCCTTGCTTACTTGGTGCCCGCTATTCGTCACGCCCAAAACACCGGGCACACCGTCATCGTCTCGACCGCGACCCTGGCACTGCAGCGTCAGCTGGTCGAGCGCGATTTGCCGCGGCTTGTCGACGCTCTCGAGCCCGTCATGGAGTCCAAGCCCACCTTCGCAATCATGAAGGGACGCTCCAACTACCTGTGCCTCAACAAAGTAGCACGCGCCGACGAGCTCGCTGAGGAACAAGGCGAACTGCTCGAAGAGCACGAAGTCTCACGGCTAGGCCGCCACATCAAGCGGCTCTACGACTGGGCTGATGAGACCGAGACTGGCGACCGCGACGATCTGGACCAAGGTGTTCCGGACTTAGCGTGGCGCCAGGTATCGGTAACTTCCGCGGAGTGTCTCGGTGCCACGCGTTGCCCTCACGGAGAGGAGTGCTTCGCCGAACTGGCTCGCCGCAAGGCCGCGGACGTCAACGTCGTGGTGACCAACCACGCGCTTCTGGCAATCGACGCCGTCTCTGATGTCAACGTGCTACCCGAGCACGAGGTAGTCATCGTGGACGAGGCCCACGAGCTCGATGGCCGAATCACCTCGGTGTCCACCGCAGAGATCACCTCCCGCGCCATCAAGATGGCTGCCAACCGTGCCAAGAGCCTGGGCGCGAACGGCAAAGACCAGCGCTTGGCGGAACTCGCCGATGAATTCACCATCCTCCTCAGCGAATTCGGGCCTGGCCGCTGGACAGACATGCCGGACAACGCCAAGTCTCAGCTCACTGCCTTAGGCGACACCCTGCGCGAATGCCGCGAGGCAATTGCCCGGACTCCCGAAGGCGAGCAGGCCAATGATCCGGAGAAGTTTGCTGAGCGCCAGAACTTGGCCAACCACCTCGCCACCATGGCCGAGGCCGTAGCTCGCATCCTTGACGTCTTTGCCACCGGGGACCCCTCGGCCCACGAAGACGTGGTTTGGCTCGAGCGCGACGAACGCAGCTTCACCGACACCCTTGCCGTGGCACCGCTTTCCATCGCCGGCATGTTGCACGAGAAGCTCTTCGGCGAACAGACCGTGGTGCTTACCTCCGCGACCTTGGCGCTCGGCGGGCGCTTCGATGCTATGGCCGCGCAGTGGGGCATGCCGAAGGGAACCTGGGACTCACTCGACGTGGGCTATCCTTTCGATCCTGCTAAGAAGGGCATTCTCTACGTAGCCAAGCATCTGCCACAGCCCGGCCGCGATGGCCTTGCACCGGAGACCATCGAGGAGATGCGCGAGCTCATCACGGCCGCCGGCGGGCGCACGCTAGGGTTGTTCTCCTCGCGTCGTGCTGCCGAGCAGGCTGCGCAAGAGCTCAAACCAAAGCTGCCTTTCGACGTCTTCGTCCAAGGCGAGGACTCAATCGGCGCGCTGGTGGAGCGCTTCTCTAAGAACGAGAATTCTTGCCTCTTTGGCACCCTCACCTTGTGGCAGGGCGTCGACGTGCCCGGCCCCGCCTGCTCTTTGGTCCTCATCGACCGAATCCCGTTCCCCCGCCCGGACAATCCCCTCATGCAGGCGCGCACCGAAGCCGCCCAGGCCGCTGGACGCAACGGCTTCATGGAGGTCTCCGCAACCCATGCGGCACTCCTCATGGCACAGGGGGCTGGGCGATTGCTGCGTTCAGTTACTGATCGTGGCGTCGTCGCAGTCCTCGATAACCGCCTCGAAACCAAACGCTACGGTGGGTTCCTCAAGGCATCGATGCCGCAGTTCTGGCAGACCACCGACTCCACGGTGGTCCAGGGGGCATTGCAGCGCCTCGTTACGGACCGCTAGCTCAGCGGCGCGCGCAACGCGCAGACCGTAGCTGAGTCGGGCGCAACTTCGGTGAATCCGGCGTCACGCACCACGACTGCCCCAGGCGCTGCGCACGCACGGAGGAAGCCCTCAGAGTCGATCTCGCGCACAGACAGCACGAAGTCGCGTGCTGCCCATCGCTTAACTTCCTCGAAGCTCATCTTCGCAGCCAACAACATGGAGCCGTGGCCCACCTGGGCCGCGGCTTTTCCTGCGCTCATCTCAAGGCTCGAATCGACGTAGATTACCGGAGCGTCGCCAAGCGGGGCTCCTGGCTCATCCTTTTCCAGATCGGTGTGCCCGATCTGGAGCTTGCGCACGAGCGGATCTACCTCGGAGACCGCCGATGGTACGAAGGCGCGGGCGATATTATCTACGGTGACACCGGGGACCGTTTGAACGTCCGTCCATGCCTTGTTACGCGCGCGACGCGCTACCTTGCGGATACGATGGCCGTACCACTGGCCCAGGGCCGCAGCAAAGGCTGAGTCCTGGCCGGCGCGGTCGTCTAAGCACAGCGCCACGACGGCACGAGCGGCGGACTCTAGGACCACCGAGCGTGCAGGCGTATCCTCCTTCGGCAGGTTCAGCGCCAGCTGCATGGCCTGGATGGTCTCAGGGCGATCGGGATCCTCAGGGTCTTCTCGCCAGCTCCGATCATCGCAAGCTCGCACCAGCCGCTCGTGGGCTACCCGCAGTGACTCGGGGTCACTCACTGACGACCTCCTCAGCTGGGATTCCGAGAATCTGCAGGATTTCATCCATGTATGGATGGCTGACTGACGCATCCGCGACCTCGCGCAGCGCTGGCTTTGCGTTGAAGGCAATTCCCAAGCCAGCGGCACTAATCATGTCGATATCGTTAGCGCCATCGCCCACCGCAACGGTCTGACTCATGCGCAAACCTGAGTCTGCAGCGAACTCGCGCAAGAACTCCTCTTTGGCCTTGCGGTCAACGACCTTGCCTATGACGCGGCCGGTGAGCTTGCCGTCGACGATCTCGAGCGTGTTGGCACGGACGTAATCCAACTGCAGGTCCGCTGCCAAGTCTTCAAGCACTTGGATGAAGCCGCCAGAGACGACCGCTGTGCGGTATCCCATGCGGTTGAGAGTGCGCACTGTGGTGCGAGCACCCGGCGTAAGCTGAATTTGCGCGGCCACCTCGTCGATGACGCTAGCGTCCAACCCAGCCAAAGTGGCAACACGTTCACGAAGAGATTCTTCAAAGTCGAGCTCGCCGCGCATGGCACGCTCGGTTACGGCAGCGACCTCTGCTTCCTTACCCGCGTGTGCGGCAAGCATCTCGATGACCTCGCCGGTGATAAGGGTGGAGTCGCAGTCAAAGCAAACGAGACGCTTAGCGCGGCGCTGAAGGCCGGCACGCTCAATTGCGATGTCGACGCTGAGTTCCTTCGATAGCTGCGCCAGCGCGGAACGCACGGGGTCCCCAGAGCCCTGCAGACTAATAAAGAGCTCGAAGCCCATCAGCGGATAGGTAGACAAGCCGCGGATGCGATCAATGTTGGCGTCGAAGTTTGCTAGCTCCTGTGCGACTGCCGACATCGTGCGCGCTGTGACGCTTTCCCCCAGGATGACAACCGAGTGGGTCGAACGCGCGCGGGAAGTCGTTTCATCCGCTTTGATATCGAGACTGATGACTTGGTTGTAGATGCTCAGGGTATTGCGCAGTCCCTGCTCTAGTTGCTCTAGACGCGCGCTATCGAGGCGCACGTAAGCTGCGAGCGAAATGCGGCCAGAGAAGATGGCTTGTTCGACGTCGACCAGTTCGATGTTGTGCGACGACAGCACTCGAAAGAATGCCGCAGACACGCCCGGCTTATCTGGCCCCGAGGTCGTAATGACGGCAAAGGTATCCAGGTTGGTGGCCGGTTCAGGAGCCTGTGCGTGCGTGACATTGTTTTCAGTTTGGTTTTCCACGTGCACAGTATCGCACGTCAAGACATATTTTTGGAAAGAATTGGGGCTATTCGGCCTGTTCTGTTACTCAACTAAGCCCACTTGTTCGGGAGAGATCACAAAACCGCCTCCCCAGTGCACCGCGTGGTGCTGTTGGGGAGGCGGTTTGCCAGGAGTTAGGTGTCTTAGCCTATAGCTTTAGTGAGCACCGGAATCCTTTGGAGTGTGGCCGACGTGTGCTTCCTCGCGCATGCGCTTAACCATGTGTGGGTAGTGCAGTTCGAACGCTGGGCGCTCGGAACGGATGCGCGGCAGGGAAACGAAGTTGTGGCGTGGCGGCGGGCAGGAGGTAGCCCACTCGAGGGAGTTGCCGTAGCCCCATGGGTCGTCGACGGTGACGATCTCGCCGTAGCGCCAGGACTTGAAGACGTTCCAAACCAACGGGATAACGGAAGCGCCGAGAACGAAGGAGAAGATCGTGGAGATCTGGTTGTAAACGGTGAAGCCGTCGGACTCAAGGTAATCAGCGTAACGACGTGGCATACCCATGTTGCCCACCCAGTGCTGGACCAAGAAGGTGCCGTGGAAGCCGATGAAGGTCAACCAGAAGTGAATCTTGCCAAGACGCTCGTCGAGCATACGGCCGGTCATCTTCGGGAACCAGAAGTAGAGGCCTGCGAAAGCGGAGAACACAACCGTACCGAACAGGGTGTAGTGGAAGTGAGCAATCAGGAAGTAGGACTCTGCCAAGTGGAAGTCAAGTGCTGGGGAAGCGAGCATAACGCCGGTCATGCCGCCGAAGAGGAAGGTGGACAGGAAGCCCATTGCCCAAATCATCGGGGTATCCCAGGTGATGTGGCCCTTCCACATGGTGCCAACCCAGTTGAAGAACTTAACGCCGGTAGGAACGGCAATGAGGAAGGTCATGAAGGAGAAGAACGGAAGCAGGATGGCGCCGGTCACGAACATGTGGTGCGCCCACACGGCCATGGACAGGGAGCCGATAGCCAGAACCGCGAAGACCAAACCGATGTAGCCAAAGACTGGCTTACGGGAGAAGACCGGAATGACCTCGGAGATAACGCCGAAGAATGGCAGTGCCAGGACGTAAACCTCAGGGTGGCCGAAGAACCAGAAGAGGTGCTGCCACAGGATCGCGCCGCCGTTAGCGGAGTCGTAAATGTGGCCGCCAAGCTTACGGTCGTAGAGCACACCGAGTGCACCTGCGGTCAGCAGCGGGAAGATCATCAGAACGATGACGGAAGCGGTGAAGATACACCAGGTGAATACCGGCAGACGGAACATGGTCATACCTGGCGCACGCAGAGTGAGGATGGTGGTGATCATGTTGACTGCGGAAGCAATGGTACCGACACCGGTTGCACCGACGCCGACGATCCACATGTCAGCACCGATACCCGGGGTGTGGACAGAGTCAGCCAGCGGGACGTACATGGTCCAACCGAAGTCAGCAGCACCACCTGGGGTGGCGAAACCGAGCAGCATGACGATACCGCCGGTCAGGGTGATCCAGAAGCCGAATGCGTTCAAACGCGGGAAGGCCACGTCAGGTGCACCAATCTGGAGCGGCAGGATGTAGTTACCGAAGCCCCAGACAACCGGGGTAGCGAACAGCAGCAGCATCACGGTGCCGTGCATGGTAAACAGCTGGTTGAACTGCTCGTTGGACAGGAACTGCAGGCCCGGGCTGAAGAGCTCAGCACGAATCAGCAGGGCCATGAAGCCACCGAGGAAGAAGAAGCTGAAGGACATGATCAAGTACATGATGCCCAGCTGCTTGTGGTCGGTGGTGGTGAGCATTACCCAAGCCTTAGAGCCGGTCTTGGCATTGCCAGTCGGCTCTGGACGAGTTGGCGCGACGTAATCGTCGAGCCTTGGCGCCACAGCGGTCATTTAATTCCTCCTGAAGAACAAGTGTTATGCACGCCAGCTCCTGGTAAATGGACCTGTCGACACAACACCTAGGTTTACTCGACTTATATTAGGGGACTCACTTGTGAATTTTCCAGCTTTCCCCAATGCCCATCAAAGCTAGTTAGCCCCGTTTTTAGGCACCCCAACTAAAGAACCCCCAGCACGCGGGCTGCGTTTCTGCAATAAGCTCAAAAACTCACCTCAAAGCACGTGATCCTCGCCACAAGTTTTATTCGGACCTTTGAGCCAGAAGGGAAAAACACACCCCCTAAGGTAATCATCCTTAAGATTGATTCGCGGGCGGCGCAGCGAGTCCCTCCCGCTCCCCCAATTCACCTGTTACAGGTGCACCCAATGGGATTTCCGCATAAAAGAGAATACTGCAGTGAACTATTCCACCTTTTATTCAGCATTTAATTTACCCGAAAACCAAAGAAGTGGACGGCCCATAAAGCCGTCCACTCCCCCTTGAGGTTTCTAGTTCTTAGAAGTCCCAGTCATCGTCAGTAGTGTCCTCAGCCTTGCCAATGACATAGGAGGAACCGGAGCCAGAGAAGAAGTCGTGGTTCTCATCCGCATTCGGCGAGAGGGAAGACAGGATGGCCGGGGAAACGCGGGTCTCGTCAGCCGGGAACAGCCCCTCAAAGCCGAGGTTGTTCAGCGCCTTATTGGCGTTGTATCGCAGGAAACGCTTTACATCCTCGGTCCAGCCGAGCTCGTCGTAGAGATCCTCGGTGTAATCAATCTCGTTGTCGTAGAGCTCGTAGAGAAGATCGAAGGTGTATTCCTTAATTTCTTCCTGCTTCTCAGCCGGCAGCTCGTTGTAGCCATTCTGGAACTTGTAGCCAATGTAGTAACCGTGCACTGCCTCGTCACGGATGATAAGGCGGATGATGTCAGCGGTGTTGGTCAGCTTCGCACGGGAAGAGAAATACATCGGTAGGTAGAACCCGGAGTAGAAAAGGAAGGACTCTAACAGCGTGGAGGCCACCTTCTTCTTCAGCGGATCTGCCCCCTTGTAGTAAGACATTACGATCTTTGCCTTGCGCTGAAGATTCTCATTCTCTTCAGACCAACGGAAAGCATCATTGATCATTGGCGTGGAGGCCAGTGTCATGAAGATGTTGGAGTAAGACTTCGCGTGCACAGACTCCATGAAGGCGATGTTTGTATAGACCGCCTCTTCATGCGGGGTCTTGGCGTCAGGCAGCAAGGAAACCGCACCGACGGTTCCCTGGATAGTGTCCAGGAGGGTCAGCCCAGCAAAAACGCGCATGGTGGTCTGCTGCTCATGCTCGGTAAGCGTCTTCCAGCTCTGCAGATCATTGGACACTGGCACTTTTTCAGGCAACCAGAAATTACCGGTGAGACGGTCCCACACCTCAGAATCTTTGTCATCCGGAACAGTGTTCCAGTTGATGGCTTTCACTGGCTCCGCATGGCTTGCGATGTACTCATCATACTCGTGAGACAAAGGGCTTGCACCTCTTTATTTAAATGGACTCTAACTTGCTCAATCATACTCAATCGACTGTCTAAACGCATTGCCACTGGTAGCCGTATCAACGCTCCATAAAGCAGCAATTGGGCAGATCTGCGCCGCGCCTCGACAGACACTTCGGCCCATTCCACAGAAGAAAACTTCCTCAACCCCAGAATAAACGGTAAATTGAACGCAATTCAATAGTTTTACAGCTCTTACGGGTAGTTAACATTGGCATCCCTTAGGATGTATTTACGTTTCATGGAAGGGGTGCCAATTCAAGGCCATTCTTTTCTTGATATGGATTTCGCATTCAATTGCCGGTAAGCGCTTTTAATTTTCAAATTCTGCACAAGGAGGCCCCCTACCGTGGCTAATTCCAGCGAGTCTCCAGTTCCTCTGCTCACCACCGTGCTCGATCAAATAGGGGCCGAAATTGTTAGCGGAACTATCGAAACCGGACAACGGTTTACCCTGCAAGATATCTGTGCACGTTTCGACATTTCCCGTACAGTCGCCCGAGAGGCGATGCGTGCACTCGAGCAACTGCGCATGGTATCTTCATCTCGCCGAGTTGGAATCACTGTGTTGCCATTAAGTGAATGGGCCGTCTTCGATCAATCCATCATTAATTGGCGTCTAGCCTGCGAAAAAGGCCGCCAAAAACAGCTAGATTCACTCAATCAACTGCGCCTTGCCATCGAGCCTATCGCCGCCCGTATGGCAGCTACCCGCGCCTCAGAGGCCGAGAAGCAAGAGATCGTGGAACTGGCAGATCGCCTCCACGAACTTGAGATCAACCCTTCCCGCCGAGTTGGCGAAGAGCTTGCGACGGACCTGCGTTTCCACAGCATGGTTCTGCATGCTTCAGGAAACGAGATGTTCGCCGCCTTGACGCCTTCCCTTCTTTCGATGCTCAAGGGCAAGTCCGTCTTCGGCTCTGAAAAGCGAAACCCAATCGCCGGCACTTCCGATCTGCACCAGGACTTGGCGCACGCGATCCAGAATTCCCGCCCTGACGATGCCGAGCGAATTGCTCGTTCCATCCTTGACGAAGCACGCGCTAGCGTCGACGAGAACGCGTAAAGTCCATAGTTCCCCCGTAAAAGTCTTAACAAGACCGAATCACGCCCCCAACCACCGTGAGTGGCTGGGGGCGTGATTCGTTTGCTGATTAGACGCTGCCGATTTCTAGAGCATGCAGGAGACACAGCCCTCGATCTCGGTACCTTCCAGTGCCATCTGGCGCAGGCGGATGTAATACAGGGTCTTAATGCCCTTTCGCCATGCGTAGATCTGCGCCTTGTTGATGTCACGCGTGGTGGCGGTGTCCTTGAAGAACAAGGTCAGGGACAGGCCTTGGTCCACGTACTTGGTGGCCTCAGCGTAGGTGTCGATGATCTTCTCGTAGCCAATCTCGTAGGAGTCCTTGAAGTATTCGAGATTGTCGTTATCCATGTGCGGCGCCGGGTAGTAGACGCGGCCGATCTTGCCTTCCTTACGAATCTCAATCTTCGATGCGATCGGGTGGATCGAGGAGGTCGAGTTGTTGATGTAGGAAATCGAGCCCGTTGGCGGCACTGCCTGCAGGTTACGGTTGTAGAGGCCATGCTTGGCGACGTCCGCCTTCAGCGCCGCCCAGTCCTCAGCGGTTGGGGTGTGGATGGAGGAGGCGTCGAAAAGCTCCTGCACACGTGCGGTACGTGGCTTGAACTCTTCTGGATCGTAGCGGTCGAAGAACTCGCCAGATGCGTACTCAGACTGTGGGAACTCGGAGAAGTATTCCCCGCGTTCGCGAGCGATCTTGTTGGAAGCCCGCAGCGCTGCATACATGATTGCCGCGAAGTAGGCGTTGGTGAAGTCCAAGCCTTCCTCAGAGCCGTACTCGATGTGCTCGCGGCCCAAGTATCCATGCAGATTCATCTGGCCAAGGCCGATGGCATGGGAGTCGTCGTTGCCCTTGCGCACGGAAGGCACGGAGTTGATGGCGGTCTTGTCTGCCACGGCGGTCAAGCCACGGATAGCAGTCTCAACGGTCAAGCCAAAGTCCGGCGAGTCCATGGTCATCGCGATGTTGAGCGAGCCTAGGTTGCAGGAGATATCGGAACCCATGGTTTCGTAGCTCAGGTCATCGGCGAACACGGACGGAGAGTTAACCTGGAGGATCTCCGAGCACAGGTTGGACATATTGATCCAGCCGGTCTTGACCGGGTTGGCCTTGTTCACGGTGTCCTCGAACATGATGTACGGGTAGCCGGACTCGAACTGCAGCTCAGCAACGGTCTGGAAGAAGTGACGGGCGTTGATCTTCTTCTTGCGGATGCGCGGATCCTCGACCATCTCTTCGTAGTGCTCCGTGATGGAGATGTCAGCGAAGGCCTTGCCGTAAACGCGCTCGACGTCGTATGGCGAGAACAGGTACATATCGTCGTTCTTCTTGGCCAGCTCGAAGGTGATATCTGGGATAACGACGCCGAGAGACAAAGTCTTGATGCGAATCTTCTCGTCAGCGTTCTCGCGCTTGGTATCAAGGAAGTTCATGATGTCTGGGTGGTGTGCGTTCAAGTAGACCGCACCTGCACCCTGGCGAGCACCCAGCTGGTTAGCGTAGGAGAAGGAATCCTCCAGAAGTTTCATGACCGGGATGACGCCAGAGGACTGGTTCTCAATGTGCTTAATCGGCGCACCGGACTCGCGGATATTCGACAGCAGCAGGGCGACGCCGCCACCGCGCTTGGACAGCTGCAGAGCGGAGTTGATGGAACGGCCGATGGACTCCATGTTGTCCTCGATGCGCAGCAGGAAGCAGGAAACCAGCTCGCCGCGCTGTGCCTTGCCGGCGTTGAGGAAGGTTGGGGTGGCCGGCTGGAAGCGGCCAGTCATGATTTCATCAACCAAGTGCTCAGCCACGGTGGTGTCACCGTCTGCCAAGAACAAAGCAGTCATGGAGACACGATCCTCGAAGCGCTCCAGGTAACGGCGGCCGTCGAAGGTCTTCAGAGTGTAGGAGGTGTAGTACTTGTACGCGCCAAGGAAGGACTTGAAACGGAACTTGTAGGAGTAGGCGCGCTTAAACAGGGACTTGATGAAGTCAAAGTCATACTGCTCGAGCAGCTCCGGCTCGTAGTACTTGTTTTCCACCAGGTAACGCATCTTCTCTTCCAAGTCATGGAAGTAGACCGTGTTCTGGTTGACGTGTTGCAGGAAGAACTGGTTCGCAGCCTCGCGATCCTTATCGAACTGAATCTTTCCATTCTCGTCATAGAGATTGAGCAATGCATTCAGCGCGTGGTAATCCAGCTGTTCTTCTGGCTTTACTGGTTCGGCTACGGTCTTGCCCAATTGCGTGGTCACGGCTGATGGAGCCTTTCTCTTGAGGTGTGAAACAGCGCCGCAGCGCTGCTGGAGAAAATAGTGGAGAGAATATGTAAGGTAACTGGCCCAAGCCATCTTGGCTCGATTCACAGTTACCTATTGTTCAAGGTTTAGGCCGCGGCGTCCAGCCCGAGGGCTGCCGCCTGGGAAATGAGGCCTTCCCTGCAGATCTTTACGTCTTCATCTGAGCCCATCAGCTCGAAGCGATAGACGTAAGGGACCTTGCACTTTGCGGAGATGACATCCCCCGCCTTACCGAAGTCTGCGCCAAAGTTACTGTTGCCGCCAGAAATGACGGCTCGAATCAAACCGCGGTTGTGCTCATTATTTAGGAATCGAATTACTTGCTTAGGTACCGGGCGCGAATTCTCGTGGCTAATGGAAGCGCCTCCACCGTACGTGGGGCAAACGAGGACGTAGGGCTCGTTCACGATAAGCGGCTCGTCATTCTTATACAAAGGAATGCGAGCGCTTGGCAGACCCAGTTTGTCTACAAAGCGGCGGGTATTTTCCGTCGCTGAGGAAAAATACACGACCAGCATTGCTTAACTCCTAGCGCAGCTGGTGCTTAGGCAGAAGCAGCGACGGTAGCCAGGGCCTTGATGCGCTCTGGACGGAAACCGGACCAGTGCTCACCGTTAGCCTCAACCACTGGAGCCTGGACGTATCCGAGAGCCATCACGTAGTCACGAGCCTCCTCGTCGAGGGTAACGTCCACGGAGGTGTACTCGAGACCCGCACGGTCGAGAGCCTTCTTGGTTGCGTTGCACTGGACGCAGGCTGGCTTGGTGTAGAGGGTGATGCTCATTTTGGGAAGTCCTTTGACGCGTTTTTCAAGTATGCAGTGTGCTGGGATTCCGGCCGAGCAGGTGCGCTTATCGCGCTCCCCTAAGCCCTCCGGAGCAACATCAATGACACTATACTTTGTGCCCAAAAGCCGCAACCGGCACTACATGTAGTAGTTACATGCCTGATATTCCCAGGATACAACCCGGCCACACCCCACATGTTGACCCGAGGGTCGATCAGCCCTGTAACTACACCGATGAGATTCCTGCAGGTTTACCTGGCCGTAACCTAAAACTATGACAAAGAACACATTTAGCCCCTGGATTTTAACCCATCATTCACTCCAGCCACTCACGTACCACCTGTACCGCTTGCCGCCGGTGCCCCAGGAAGACGTCGCCAAGCACAGTGCTCAAACGCCACCCAGAAGCCGCCCAAACGCCGCCCAAACGTAGCCCAAAGCAAAAAGACGCCTCCCATCGAGACCGAAGTCCCGGGGAGGCGTCTGGAAGGTAAATCCTTTTACTCTTAGCCCTGGCGAGCCTTGAAGCGCGGATCCTTCTTGTTGATCACGAAGACCTTACCGTGGCGGCGAATAACCTGGGCGCCCGGCTTCTTCTTCAGCGACCGAAGCGACTTGCGAACCTTCATCGGGCGCTCCTTTCGTTATGCGCAAACATCATGCGGTTGAATAGTTAAAGCGTGACCGAGATGATGCTCGGCCATGACACGAGGGAAAATATTACCCCACGCGCGCGTCATAACCAAAACACTGATTAATTAGCGTATCGCGCTTGCATCTCATCGCCCACATCCTCGAGGCTGCGCCCCATCGTTTCCGGGATGAGCAGCTTGGTGTAGGCAATCGCCAAGATGCCAAGAAAACCGAAGACCATGAAAGCAACCGGGCCAGTCAACCAGTCCACCATTGGCAGGAAGAACTGCGCCACCGCCCAGTTAGTCACCCACAGGGACAGGCCCGCGATGCCCATGCCAATGCCGCGCACCTCAACGGGTACGAGTTCCGAGATGAGCAGCCAGGTCGTTGGCGAGACCGCAGCTTGTTGGAAAGCAATGAATAGCGCCATGAACGCCAGCGAAACCAAAGCCATCGTGGTAGAGCCTTCGGCGAAGCGATAGGCGATAGAGAGCACCAACAAGGAAACCACATTGCCGATGAGGCCGATCATGAGCAGCCGCTTGCGCCCGATGCGGTCCACAGCCTTGAGCCCGAACCAGCAGGCAATGACGGACACGGTGCCGATGAGGATCGAGGTGTAGACCGCGTTCGAGGTGGAAATACCCACCTGATTCATCATGGTCGGGGCAAAGTAGACAATCGCGTTTACACCCGTGATTTGCTGCGTGAGCCCCATGAGCATTGCGAGCAGGACGGTGACCTGGAGCCAACGCTCCCCTTTCAGGCGCTGCCACTCGCTACGCTTAACCGCTCCCCCAGCGGCTCCGCTATCCGCGGACCCCACCCGTGCCGAGTTCCGTGCCGCGGATGCCCACGCGCGCAGCCAGCTTCCAGGCTTCATCGACTCTGCGTTTCTTAAGCAGCCACACCGGCGTATCGGGCAGGAAGAACATGCCCACCACCAGCAGCAGACCAGGGACTGCGGCAAGACCTAGCATCCAGCGCCAGGAGCCGGTTCCAGCCAGTGCGGAATTGACCAGATAGGCCAGCAGCTGGCCCACCACGATCATCAAGGTATTAAGCGAGACCAAACGCCCACGCACACGCGCCGGTGAGATTTCCGAAATGTACATCGGCGAGACAATAGATACCGCACCGACCGCCACGCCGAGAAACGCGCGCGCCAGGGCCAGCATAAATACGGAGTCGGCCACGGCACACCAGATGGAGCCAAGGACAAAGACGCAGCCGCCGAGAATCAGCGTCTTGCGGCGGCCCAACGCATCTGCCACGCGGCCGGCAACGAGCGCACCGAAAGCCGCGCCCACGAGCAGCATGGAGGTGACCCAGCCTTCTTCGTGGGAATTCATGTCGAACTCGGGGCCAATAAACAAAAGGGCACCGGACATGACGCCGGTGTCGTAGCCAAAGAGCAGCCCACCGAGCGCGGCAACGATGGCAACGGCTTTGACGAAAGAATGATTTTTCACTCGTTTATCCTTACAGGCAGCTACCATGGGCGTCATGTCACAGACCGGAGCGCAACTGCAGCACAGCATCATAAAACACCTGGGTACAAAGCCCTTGATCGATCCAGAACAAGAGGTGGAGTCGCGCGTCGAATTTCTTGCAGACTACCTTCGCAAGACTGGCGCGAAGGGCTTCGTGCTGGGGATTTCTGGCGGCCAAGACTCCACTTTGGCCGGCCGCTTGGCACAGCTTGCTGTGGCGCGCGTGGAGGGAACCCAGTTCTGGGCTGTGCGCCTGCCGCACGGTGTGCAGGCCGACGAGGACGACGCTCAAATTGCGTTGGACTTCATCCAGCCGGATCACCGCCTTACGGTCAACATTGCCCCTGCGACCAAGGAGCTTGACGACGCCGTCGCCACTGCACTCGGCAACTCTGACAACGGCGAGTTCAACCTCGGCGACTTTAACCGCGGCAACGTCAAGGCTCGCGTGCGTATGACCGCGCAGTACGCCATCGCCGGCGAGGTCGGCGCACTCGTTATCGGCAGCGACCATGCTGCAGAAAACATCACGGCGTTCTTCACCAAGTGGGGCGACGGTGCCGCCGACCTGCTCCCACTCGAGGGCCTCAACAAACGCCAGGGCGCACTGCTGCTCCAGCACTTGGGCGCTCCTGAGTCCACCTGGAAAAAGATCCCCACGGCTGACCTCGAAGAAGACCGCCCACAGTTAGCCGACGAAGAAGCACTCGGCGTCTCCTACACCCACATCGACGACTACCTCGAGGGCAAAGATGTTCCCGCGGCCGCACGCCAGCGCATCGAGGAACTCTGGTACCGCGGCGCGCACAAGCGCATCATGCCGCCGGGCCCGCACACGCTGGCGCGCTAGCTCTCCCCCAGCGCTTCCAACGTAGCCTGCGCTGCCGCACCCAATGGCCGGTAATACACCGGTCCGTGGGTAAGCGCGTGCACCGCCAGCGGATGCAGCTGATGCGTCGGAATCCACGTCGCCACATCGTCCCCGGCACCGTAGCCGCGGAGGATGTCGTCGTAGAAGGGCGTTCCAAAAAGCTCCAGCATGGCTAGGTCGGTATACGGGTGACCGCCGTGCGCTGCCGGATCGATCATCACTGCACTATCTGCCGTGAACAGCACGTTGCCCGCCCACAAGTCGCCATGGATGCGGGCTGGGGACACGTCCCACTGCGTGCGACGGACGGCGTCGGCAGCCCGGCGCACTACGTCTGCGACGTCGCCTGGCAGATCCGTGCCTTCCACAAAGGGTAAAACGCGCTGCTCCACGTAGAACTCACCCCACTTGCTGGTGGGCGTGCAGTCCTGCTCGATTCGTCCGATGTAGTTCTTGCCTTCCCATCCCGCTGGCGGCGCACCAAATGCCGGGGCGCCTGCTTCATGGACCTCGCGCAGCGCCCTGCCGAACGCACGGGCAGCTTCCGCGGTTGGCGTCGCTTGCACAACACGCCGCGTGCTTATCGACGTCGCACTAACCCCCGTCACCTCTACCACCACGTCGGGGCGGGCTTCGGCCAGCCACCGCAGACCAGCGGCCTCGGCGCCAGCTTGGTCGGCGGTGCGCACTTTCTTGGTGTAAACATCCATGGCGCCCAGACTACCTAGGCCCAAAACCTGCATAACTGACAACGAAGCGCCCCACCAACGAGAAACTGACACCTTCGTTGGCAGATACGCAGATCCAATGCCAAAGCAGCGCCTCGGCCATGGGAAAACAAAAAGAGAGGGCAGACATCACGGTCTGCCCTCTAGGTGGTGGAGCTAACGGGATTCGAACCCGTGACCCCCACACTGCCAGTGTGGTGCGCTACCAGCTGCGCCATAGCCCCAGAGTAGGTATTTAAATTGTGGTTGCTTCGCGTAGTTGCGATGCGGTGGAGCTAACGGGATTCGAACCCGTGACCCCCACACTGCCAGTGTGGTGCGCTACCAACTGCGCCATAGCCCCTCTTACGAGATACAACCGTGACGGTTGCAACTCGTTTAAATATATCGTTTAATGTTTCACCCAACCAAATCGCGCGCTTGAACAACATTTCTGGTGTTCAAGCGCGCAAATTTGAAAAGCAGAACAGCATCCAGTTAGATGCCGATTGTCCTGCACATTAGGCAGTGATCAGGGAGACCCACTCCATAATTGACTTGCCGGAGCCTTCTTCCGGGAAGTCCTTGCCATCCTTGATGATGCGCGGGGAGGAAACCGAGCCGGTGTCCTTCTCCAGCTTGTCGTAGTTGAACTTGGCCAGCTTGTTGCCATTCTTGATGTCAACGTTCTTGATGGAGTCAACCAAGGAGTCATCAGCACCGAGCTGCTTAGCAGCATCAGCAAAGTCTTCAAAGGACCACTGGTTAGCAACTTCCTGCTGGTTTTCCATCAGGTACTTGCGGAGGTTCCAGTAGGTCTTAACGTCACCGGCCTTGGCAATCTGCTCCATCGCGGCGGCAGCCTTAGTGGAGTGACCGGTGTTACCTTCGATATCCCTACCGTCGAGGAAGTTCAGGGTACGGACATGCACAATGAGCTTGCCCTCTTCGATGGCAGTCTTCATGTCGCCGTCGCTCGCAATAGCAAGCTCACCGCAGTGAGGGCACGAGTAGTCCTCGTAGAGCTCAACCTCAGTGGCGTCCTTCTTAGCGTCAGCAGCCTTGAGGACAACCGCGTTGTCGGCGTACTCCATGCTCATGGAAGTTTCTTCAGTCGGCATATCGCCGAGAGCCTCGGTCTTTGCACCCTGGCCCTTCCACACAATGAAGCCTATGACCACGGCGACGATGACGAGGAGGACACCAACTGCCCAGAGGAAGCCACTGCTTCCCTTCGCGTTAGGGTCCGAAACTTTTGTAGCTTTAGAAGCCATAGTGAATAAACCTAGCCTTTATGGGTTGCCCGCTCGCGCGGGTTTTGTTTCACGATCTCAACAGAGAATATACCCAATACACTGGGCATTTCCATCAGAAAAAACGTGACATTGGCAATGAATTGTCTTGGAAATCAGTGGGACTATGGGTGGAGTGCAAACTTCTTGAACGGACGCACCATCGTCCACACCATGAGGAAGATGTAGAAGGTATCGCGCAACAAGGTCATCATATAGTTCATAACCTGCGCATCCTGCTCCGGGTTTGCTTCAAAGCAGCCGCAGTCAATCCCAAGACCACGCAACCAAGCCTGACCAATTCCAATCATGAACAGCGCCAAAACGATGGTCCCCACCTTGGCGGAAGTCTTCAGGAACAAGCCGAGGAGCAAAAGCACTCCGCCGATAATCTCAAGCGGTCCGATGATGTTGGCCAGGTACCCCGACCATTCCAGGGTAAAGATTTCATAGGCCTTGATGGATTGCATTACGGACAGCGGTTCGCCAAGCTTGGCCACGCCGGCCTTAATCCAGATATAAGCCATATAGAAGCGAGCAAACGCACTGACGACGTCCAGAATCAGCTTCTTGTCAATTTTCTTGGTCACGCGATTTAGTTTAACCCTAAACTTCTAGGACTTGGGAAACGAGAGCCTGTGCTTCCTCTTGGACTTTCCTGAGATGTTCCTCACCGAGGAAGGATTCGGCATAGATCTTGTACTTGTCTTCCGTACCAGATGGGCGCGCGGCAAACCATGCATTTTGCGTTGTCACCTTGAGACCACCGATGGCCGCACCGTTGCCTGGCGCCTCCGTCAGCTTGGCAGTGATTTCCTCTCCGGCCAGCTCAGTGGCGGTAACCTGCTCCGGCGACAGCTTCTTCAGAACCGCCTTCTGCTCACGGTTGGCGGGGGCGTCGGTACGCGCATAGGCAGGCGCACCAAACTCTTCGGCCAGCTCCGCGTAGCGTTGCGAAGGGGTCTTTCCAGTCACCGCTGTGATTTCGGCCGCAAGCAGGTCCAAGATGATGCCATCCTTGTCAGTCGACCACACGGTTCCGTCAAAGCGCAGGAAGGAAGCACCCGCAGATTCCTCGCCACCGAAGCCGATGGTTCCCTCCACGAGACCCGGCACAAACCACTTGAAACCTACCGGCACCTCGACGAGCTCGCGGCCCAGCTTGGCCACCACGCGATCGATCATGGAAGAGGAAACCAAGGTCTTACCCACGCCGGCATTGCCCCAGTTGGGGCGGTGGCTAAACAGGTACTCGATAGCCACAGCGAGGTAGTGATTCGGGTTCATGAGACCAGCATCCGGGGTGACGATGCCGTGGCGGTCAGCGTCGGCATCGTTGCCGGTGGCGAGATCGTACTTGTCACGGTTGCCGATGAGAGAAGCCATGGCGTTCGGCGAAGAGCAGTCCATGCGAATCTTGCCGTCTGTATCCAGGGTCATGAAGCGGAAAGTTCCGTCTACCTCCGGATTAACCACGGTCATGTTGAGTTCGTAGTGCGCGGCGATTGCTGCCCAATAATCGACAGAAGCGCCGCCCATCGGGTCCGCGCCGATGCGCAGGCCAGACTTCTTGATGGCATCCATGTCCACCACGTTGCGCAGATCAGCCACGTAGTTATCCACGTAGTTGTGCTTGACGCAGCGCTCGTCGAGCACGCCGTCGACAGGCACGCGCTTGACGCCCTCAAGGTCAGCACGCAGGTAGTTGTTGGCGCGCTCCGCAATCCAGTCCGTGGCAGAGGTATCGGCCGGTCCACCAGTTGGCGGGTTGTACTTGAAGCCACCATCGCGCGGTGGGTTGTGGGACGGCGTAATCACGATGCCGTCGGTACCCAGGTTGGTGAGAATCGCGTGGGAGACAGCCGGGGTCGGGGTGTAGCGGCCGCGGTCATCGACGCGGACCTCGAGGCCATTAGCCAAGAGAACCTCCAAGGCCGAGACCATTGCTGGCTCCGAAAGCGCGTGGGTATCGCGACCGATAAAGATAGCACCGGTAGTCCCCTGCTCCGCGCGGTAGTCCACGATCGCCTGGGTAATCGCCAGAATGTGGTTCTCATTGAAGGCCGTATCCAAGGCGGAACCGCGGTGGCCCGAGGTGCCGAAAGCTACCTGCTGATCCGGATTCTCCACATCCGGAGTACGGGTGTAGTACGCGGTGACCAGCTCAGCAATATCAATGAGGTCACTCGGCTGAGCCAACTGACCGGCGCGCTCGTGGGCCATGGGGGGGAGTCTCCTTAGACGTCTGCGATTGATTCTCCTGCCAAGCTTGCCCTTTCCCACATGATTTCGCAGCACTTTCAACCCCCACAAGGGGGAAAATGCGAACTCAAATTACTAACTCACTTAACTGAATTTCTATTATGTAGTAGTTTCTCAGCATGGATTCAGTGCAAAATACTCTCGATACGGTGGGCGGTGTGGTCTGGGGACCCTTCGTCCTTATTCCGCTCCTGCTCGGTACTGGACTATGGCTGACCATCCGCCTCGGCGGCATTCAGTTCCGCACGCTCGGTCGCGCCCTGCGCCACGCCTTCGTCGACCACCCCGACGACAAGTCCACAGAAGGCGATATCTCCAACTACCAGGCACTTACCACTGCACTCGCCGCCACCGTCGGTGTGGGCAACATCGTCGGCGTCGCCACCGCGCTGTCCATCGGCGGCCCAGGTGCCCTCGTCTGGATCTGGTTCACGGGCCTTATGGGCATGGCCTCCAAGTACGCCGAGGCTTACCTCGGTGTCCGCTTCCGCACCACCGACTCCAAAGGTGAGCAGGCCGGCGGACCGCAGTACTACCTCAAACACGGCATCAAAGGCCCACTCGGCACAACTCTCGCTACCGCCTTCGCCATCTTCGCAGTATTTGCATCCTTCGGTATCGGCAACCTGACGCAGGCCAACTCCGTGGCCACCAACATGGAATCCACCTTCGGAGTCACCCCCGTAGCCTCCGGCGCGCTCATGTTCGTACTCGTCGGTGCAGTTCTTCTGGGCGGCATCCAGGCCATTGGCCGCATCACCTCCGCCTTCGTGCCGCTGATGATCATCATCTACGTGGTCGGCGGCCTCGTAGTCCTTATCGGCAACGCCAGCCAGATTCCAGAAGCACTGGGCCTCATCTTCACTGATGCCTTCACCGGCACCTCCGCGGCGGGCGGCTTCATCGGTTCCTCCATCATCATGGTCATCCAATACGGTGTCGCCCGCGGTATCTTCTCCAACGAGTCTGGTATGGGTTCCGCCGCAATCGCAGCAGCTGCCGCCAAGACCCCGCACCCAGCCCGTCAGGCGCTTGTCTCCATGACTCAGACATTCATCGATACGCTCATCGTCGTGACCATCACCGGCCTTGTCATCGTGGTGACCGGCGTGTGGGACATGGGACGCGACGAAGCCGGCATCATGACCGCCAAGGCTTTCGAGGCCGGCCTGCCCGGCCATTGGGGCGGCACTATTGTCTCCCTGTCCATCATCTTCTTCGCCTTCTCCACCATCGTCGGCTGGTCTTACTACGGTGAGCGCGCACTGTCCTCCCTCTTCGGCCGCGTGGCCACCATCCCATACCGCATGTTCTTCACCGTCGTCGTCTTCATCGGCGCGGTGACCGAGCTTGACGTCGTATGGTCCTTCTCCGACCTGGCCAACGGCCTCATGGCCATCCCGAACCTCATCGGCCTGCTTATCCTCTCCGGTCTCATCGCCCGCGAGACCAAGGCCTACCTGGAGTTCGATCCCAAGCTCAACAAGCCAATCGAGGACGTTGAGGAGTTCGTGCGCTCCCAGCAGATGGACTGGAAGTAACATGTAGGGCATGCCTCAAGCACTAGTAGTCGGGTCCGGCGCCGCACTTGGCGCCGTGGCCCGCTATTTTTTGTCCGCACTCTTAGGCGGCGGGATGTTGCCGCTGCTTATTATTAACATCTTCGGCAGCGCACTAATGGGCTATTTCAAGCCCAAGCCTTTCTGGGGCACGGGTGTGCTGGGAGGTTTTACCAGCTTCGCCACGTTCGCCTACCTCACCTCGGGCGCCTCCCCCGCCATCGCTGCGGGCTACGTGGTGGCCACGGTGCTTGGATGCGTGGGCGCTTACCTCATCGGTGACAAGGTGGCCCCACGATGACACTTTTCTATATCCTGTTTGGCGCTTTCTTAGGCGGCATGGGGCGCTACGGCTTCACCAAGGTGCTCCCCGCGCCGGTCTGTACCTTCGCTTCCAACATGTGCGGAGCGCTGGCAATCGGCTTGGCTTATGGCTTCGCCATGCTTGTCGACGCCCCCTTAGCCAACACCATCTATCCCCTCGCCATCGTAGGTTTCGCAGGTGGCCTTTCCACCTGGTCGACCTTGGCCAAGGAGCTAGGCGAAATGATCAAAAAGAAGAGGTACTGGAAATTCACCCAGTACCTCTTCTGGACCCTCGCCCTCGGCGTGGTCCTGGCTTGGCGCGGGGCCATGTGGGCCCCGCTTATCTACAACAACTTCTAGTCCGCAATGGCATCGAGTGGCGGCGTCTTCGATGCGCCCTGCGCTGGCCACAGTGCGGCGAGCACACCAACCACCGCGGAACCCACGAGCAGAATTGCCAGCATGCCCCACGGTACAACGGCGTTATTAAGGCCTTCATCTGCCAAGACCTTGATGAAGGACCAACCAAGTCCGAGGCCCATCAACATGCCCATGACCGCACCGAAGACGGCGATCTGCACAGACTCAAGCGTGATCATGGTGCGGATCTGGCGACGCTGGGTGCCCACCGCACGCAGCATGCCAATCTCCTGGCGGCGCTCGATAACGCCCAGCGTAAGCGTGTTGACGATGCCCAGCACCGCGATGATCACCGCGAGGGCAAGCAACGCGTAAAGGATCGACAGCATCTGGTTGATCATGCCAGCAGCTTCGCCGGCGTATTCTTCACCAGATGCAACCTGGACCACGACTAGGCCCTTAACTGCTTCCTCGAGGTTGCCGCGCAGCTGCTCGAGATCCACGCCTTCCTCGCCGTTGACACCCACCATGGCGACCGTGATGGCGTCGGCAGGCACGAGCTCCTCGGCGCTCTTCTGGGATACCGCAAGTTTGGGCAGCATCTGGAAGTCCTCGTAGATGCCCTTGAGCTCCACCTTGGCGGACTTGCCAGGAATCGGGCCAGTCAATTTATAGGACTCACCGACTTTCCAGCCCTGCTTCTCCGCAGTGGTCTTATCAGCCACGAATCCGCCATCGGCGATGTCCGTATCGCCCTGCGTCATCGTGAGTTTGAAGACATCGCTCGGATTGCCGCTGACCGTCTCAGTCATGGAATATTGCGGGCCATATTGCATCGAGGCCTGGCCATCGATCTCTACCGGAGCGGTACCCACCGTAACCACCTGACCCACGCCCTCGGCTTCTGCAGCGCGCTCGCTAGTCTCGGCCGGAGTCGGGAAATTGCCCTGGGATGGGCCGGAGAGCAGGTAATCGGCACTGAGGTCCTTTTCCAGAGTATCTGCAACGGAAGACTTCATCGTGGCGCCAAGCATGCCGATCGCCGTCACCAGTGCCACGCCCAAGGTCAAAGCAAAGGCGGTAGCAGCGGTACGGCGTGGGTTGCGCTTGGAGTTAGTAGACGCAAGCTTGCCGACGGCCCCGAAAGGTGCACCGATGACTCTTCCCAAAGTAGGAACGATGGGCAGCGACAACGCCGGGCCTGCGAGGGCAAATCCCAGAATCAAGTTGAGGGCTCCGAGGCCGACGAGGCTGGCGCGGATGCCGGTACCGGCGTCGATAAGCACACCCACCACAACGAAAATGACGCCCAGCACCATGAGCAAACCGCCGATGATGGTGCGGACCTTCAGCGAGGAACCAGCGGCCGATTCGGTGGTGCGCATTGCCTCGACGGGTTCCACCGTACCGGCGCGGCGAGCCGGCGCCCACGCCGATACCACCGTGACCGCGGCGCCCAACAAAATGGGGACGATAATGGCGCTCAGGCTCAAGCCAAGGTTGCCGTCCATCGGCATGCCCTGGGACTTCAGCACTGCCTTGATGATGGCCACCAAGCCCATGCCTGCGACGACGCCTACCGCGGAACCGATGAGGCCCACGATAAAGGACTCGACCACCACGGAGCGGGTGATCTGGCGGCGGGAGGCGCCAAGTGCGCGCAAGAGAGCGAACTCCTTGGTGCGCTGCGCGACGATCATAGAGAAGGTATTAGCGATGATGAACGTACCCACCAGCAAAGCGATGAGGCCGAAGGCGATAAGGAAATAGTTCACGAACTTCAGCGCGGAGGAGATCATCTCTGACATCTCCTCAGCTAGCTTCTCGCCGGACTCTGCCTCGACGTCGTATGTCTTGTTCAGGTGGTTCACGAGCTGCTCGGGGGTTTCACCTTCCGCCGCAGAGACCTTTAGCTGCTGGGAATTTCCATAGCGCTCTGTGAAGGCCTTGTTGTCCATCTGCAGTGTCAGCGCCTGACCTGCGTCGACAGCTGGCTTCTCGATGCCAACCACCTTCACCTCGTCACGCTTGTCCGGATGGACCGCTATGAGCTGCTGCCCCACCGTGACGCCAAACTTTTCTGCTGCGGAGTCATTGATGAGAACCTCGCCGGGACCCTGTGGAGCCTCGCCCTCGACGATCTCGCCGGGCTCGCCCACGGTCTGGTCGGCCGGGTAATAGGGGCGCACGTGGGCAGTGCCCCCGGCGGTCTGGAAGGCTTCTGCTTTATCGTTCGCCACAACGACCGTCTGGGCGCCTTCGATGTTAACGTTGCCCACCTTGGCGTCCTTGGCGAGCTCACTTCGCAGCTTCTCGTCGAGTTCTGGGCCCGAGTCCTTCTTGCTCACCGCAGCGTCAACGCCGGTGAAGCTGTTGGAGACCGCGGCATCAAACGTGTTCGAAAGCGAGTTGGTGAACATGAAGGAACCAGCGATGAACGCGGTGCCCAGCACCACCGCAAGGAGCGTCAGCGCAAGTCGCAGCTTATGCGCGATGATATTGCGCAAGGAGACCTTGCGCATAGTGTTGTTTGTTGCCATTAGATCTCAATCTCCGCCATGACCTTGTGGATGGATTCCATGGTTGGGTTCTCCAGCTCATTAACGAGCTTGCCGTCGGCGAGGAAAATTACGCGATCTGCGTATGACGCCGCCTTAGCGTCATGAGTCACGATGACCACAGTCTGATCATCCTGGTCAACGGCGGTACGAAGAATATCGAGCACTTCCGCCGAGGAATTGGAGTCTAGGTTACCGGTGGGTTCGTCACCAAAGATGATCTCTGGACGTGCCACGAGCGCACGCGCACAGGCGACGCGCTGCTGCTGACCGCCGGAGAGTTCAGCCGGCCTGTGGGTAAGGCGTTGCGCAAGCCCTAGACGCGTGGTCACTTCTTCAAACCACGCCTGGTCGACGTCCTTGCCCGCAATGTTCATCGGCAGAGTGATGTTTTCTGCAGCGGTGAGGGTAGGCACCAGATTGAAGGACTGGAAGATAAAGCCTAGACGGTCTCGGCGCAGCGCGGTGATCTCTTTATCCTTGAGCTGCGACATGTCCGTATCGCCGATGAAAGCCGAGCCGCTCGTTGCGGAGTCCAAGCCCGCCATTGTGTGCATCAGCGTCGACTTGCCGGAGCCAGACGGGCCCATGATTGCGGTGAACTTGTTGCGCTCGAATTCCACGTTGACATGGTCCAGTGCAGTAACTGCGGTATCGCCTTGACCGTATTGCTTGAATAGCTCGACGGCGCGGGCCGCTGCGCTGCTTGTTGGACTCATAAAGGGGTCTCCTAACGGTGAGGGATGAAATGAAACAAAACTATCTCCCCTACACTAGCGCCCCATAGCTAACACCGCGCACCTGCGGGTCACTTTCCGAACAACCTTTAAGGTTGGATGGCCCGATTGGAACAAATCTCCATGCAGAAACCCCCAAAACGATCAAGAGAGGGCTGGTCCCTGACTTTGTTGTCAGGGGCTGGCCCTCTAAAAGAACAAGGAGCACGTCCCTTGGTGGGTTGTGCTCCTTG
>NZ_NOVQ01000002.1:0-113511 GCF_008042215.1 Corynebacterium sp. LK14 | reverse complement strand
ATCCATACGAGCAATTCTCACTAACGAGAAGTACAAGGGTGACGCCCTCCTGCAGAAGTCGTACATCGCTGACTACCTGACGAAACGTCAAGTCATCAACCAAGGCGAAGTACCCCAGTACTACGTCACCGCCAGCCATGAGGCGATCATCAGCCCGGCAGTGTGGGACTTCGTCCAAGCCGAAATAGCTAAAGGGGCTAGAGATCAGCGAACCCAGCATCGCACCCGGCCCTTCTCATCGACCTTCGAGTGCGGCCAGTGCGGGCACTTCTTCGGCTCGAAAACCTGGCACGCGGGCAGTAAGTACGAAAAGGTCATCTGGCGGTGCGGCCACAAATACGCAGGCCAGGAAAGATGCTCCACCGGGCACATCAGCAATCAACGACTCAAGGACATGTTCCTTAAGGCCATTCGCCTTCGATTCGGCTCACCGACCGACACAGGTGTCAACCAAGCCGTTCTCGACACCCTCGACACGAGTGACCTGGAGGTTGAGGCCGCCGGGCTTCTCGCACAGATCAATGAGGTGGCCAAAAAGCTCCAATCGATGATCGCCCACAATGCACGAGTCGCCCAAGACCAGCAAGACTACGAGAAGGCGTTCAACGCAAGCCACGAACAGCACCAGGCGCTGTTAGCTGAACACGCTGCCGTGCTCGCCGAGATCCAGAACAAAAACAACCGACTGGCCGCCTACCATTATTACAAAAAGGAGACTGCGAACCTCGATATTGAACAGTTAGTCTTCAGTCCATACCTCTGCGTAGCTTTGGTCGACAAAGGCACCGTTAACATCGACGGTACGGTGACTTTCCACTTCCGCGACCGCAGCATCCAAGTAGTCGCCATCAAGCAGTAACCCAGTATCTACATCCAAGCGCCTGCCAGAACCTTGTGGGCGCTCGCGTAGTCTTGGAGTGGTGGATTGCTTACAATTGAAAGTTCTTCAGCAAGTTGAGGACTACGTGACGCCGTTCCAGGTGGTCGAGGGATTCGATGACCGCTGGTGGCACGACAGGGCTGGACGAGTCGGCGACGACACCCTGGGTGGCAAAGAGTACATCCAGTTTCTTGCCGATAGTGTGGAAGTCGGGCGCGCTGAGGTGACAGATTGGCCGCTCTCCGATAGCTATATCGGAGTTGACTCGACGGTGCCAACCAAAGAGATCTGGTTCTTTGAAATCCGCCATGACCTTCGCCGACAGCACTATGGGGCTGAGTTTGCAAGGCATCTGATCAGCCACTACGCAGGTTACCCCTTGATCGCTTTCTCCGAAGGCGCTGACGAGTTTTGGGCAGGAATTGGCTGGCACTATTACCCGCGTAAAGACGGGGATCCCCATTACCGCAAGCTCTTCGTTTCCCGGAAGATCGGCCCATGACCCTCGCTCGCTGGAAGTGAACCAGTCAAGCGGCTAAATCGTAGTTGGCGCGCGTTTGTATCCGTTGTGGCATGAAAGTTTCGATAATCCGCTGCTTTGGCGTGGGCTCCATGAGAGCGACGATGAGCTCGATGATGTGGCTGGGCGTGCGGAACTGGCCGTTCGTGCCGGAGGTGGACAGCTTGTCCAGCATGTACTCGTACAAGTCGCCCTTCATATCCTTGTTGGAGAAGTGCAGCTGGTCAATGAGCTCCATGACGCGTGAGAGCGTGGCTTCAGATTCGATATCGAAGGAGGCGTTGGCCATGTGTTCCTGGAAACCCTTGCCGCCCATCGCTTTGATAAAAGGGAAGACCTTGTTGATGATGGTGGCCTTGCGTCGGGCAATATCGCGGTCCTCAATGAGGTTGCGCCACCGCAAGTCCTGCTGGCTGGCGTCAAAGATGTCTTCCGTCGCGGTGGGATCTCCTAGCGCTCGACGCTTATCAATCTGGACCTGGCGCTCGTCGAGGTCCTTGATAAAGAGCAGGTAGGTGAACTGCTCAATGACGGAAACAGGGTTGGAAATGCCGCCGGACCAGAAGGTGTCCCAAATGCGGTCGACGTTGTTTTTGAGGGCGCCGGTAATCATGTACTTCAGGGTAGCTGTTGCAGCCATTGAGACAGCTATACGGGAAGGCTCAGCCCGCGTAGCGCGAAAAGATGATCCTTCTCTCATTCCATTGATGGATACCCCGGTGGGGTATAGGCTTGAGTCAACGTATTCGGAACTATTCGGAAGACTTATGAAACGCCTCATTTCTCTTGCAGCTGTGTGCGCCGCAGCCATCACCTTGTCCGCCTGCTCTACTGACAGCCCCGTACCGAGCGAAGCTTCGAAGAGCGCCGCTTCCAGCACCGACATCCAACAGGTGCCTGCCGAGGAGATCCTCGCCGAGTTCGATCTCGAAGGGTTGGATGGCCCGGAGATCATCGACAACCTGGACCGCATGCCCAAGGAGGAGCGCCCTAGTGATCTGCACGCCTCCGTGCTGCCGAACGAGCTAGTCCTCACCGCCGAGCAGGGCCAAGCATCCCTGCCCTTGCCAGAGGACAAGTTCTACGTCTCCATCGCGCCGTACATGACCCAGACCCATGACTGCTTCAACCACTCCCTGACCACCTGCACTGGTGAGCTCAGCAAGGAAGACATCCACGTCACCATCACGGATGACGAAGGAAACGAGCTGGTCAACGAAGACACGACGACCTTTGACAACGGCTTCATTGGCTACTGGCTGCCCGCCAATAAACACGGCACCATCACCATCAAGCAGGACGGCAAGACCGGTAAGGTCCCTCTGGACACCACCGAGGAGGGCGCAACCTGCATCACCACCCTGCAGATGACCTAATCCGCTCATTCATTCACTACGGTGAATCCCACGTCCTGGGGTTCACCGTTTGTCGTTTTATGGTGTCCACGCAGTGCTTGCTGACGTCCCGGAAATAGCGCTTTCACACCCACGCTTAAGTTCCCCTGACGTTTACCTGTCCGTAGCCTTCCCGGCATCCACACTGACTACGGTTCCACAGTGGATTCCGGCCATGCGAACAAAGGCCCCGGTCCGTCTCTTTTCTTGCACGCTCTTTTCACTTTAGAAAGCTCACTAATGCGTATTTCTTCTCGTGCGCTGCGCACCTGCGCGGCTGTGACCGTCGCTTCCCTTGCCACCGCTGGTGTCGTCGCTCCCGCGCAGGCCGCAACCTCTGGCCCGAAGAATGTCATCTACATGATTGGTGATGGCATGGGCTACAACCACATCGCCTCCACCAACCTCTACGAGTCCGGCCAGTCCAAGTACCTGGTTGAGGGCGCTTTCGACGGCGAGGCCAAGGAGCTCGACGGTGAGTCCGTTCAGGCCTTCGAGGACTTCGAGCGCCTCTCCATGACCACCTTCCCGGAGGGCGGTTCTTACGACCCGGCAAAGGCCTGGACCGACCACGACTACGTCAAGAAGAACAAGGTCACCGATTCCGCCGCTGCCGGCACCGCCATGGCCACCGGCCAGAAGGTGGACAACGGTGTGCTGGGTAAGTCCCCGTACGGCCACTCCCTGAAGAACATCTCCGAGCAGGCTATCTCTCACGGCAAGTCCGCCGGCGTCGTCAGCTCCGTCCCGTTCAGCCACGCCACCCCGGCTGCGTTCGCGGCGCACAACAAGAACCGCAACAACTACACCGAGATCGCCGCTGAGATGGTCGGTTCCGATCTCTCCGTCATCATGGGTGCTGGCCACCCGGAGTTCGATGACAACGCCCAGAAGGTCGATGCCTCGAACTACAAGTACATTTCCGAGGAGTCCTTCAACTCCCTGCGCGATGGTTCCGCTGGCTGGGAGTTCGCCGAGAACACCGCTGACTTTGAGAAGTGGGCCGAGGGCAACGTTGAGGCAGACAAGAAGTACTTTGGCCTGGCACCGGTTGCCTCCACTCTACAGCAGGGCCGCGACGGCAACCCCGATGCCGCTGAGCCGGGCACCGATCCGAAGAATGACGTTGTTGACCTGCCGACCATGACCACGGGCGCCCTCAACGTTCTGGGCCAGAACGACAAGGGCTTCTCCGTCATGATTGAGGGCGGCGCCATCGACTGGTCCGGCCACGCCAATCAGACCGGCCGCGATATCGAGGAAACCCAGGACTTCAACAAGGCTGTTGACGCCGCCATCGCTTGGGTTGAGGAGAACTCCAGCTGGGATGAGACCCTGCTCATCGTTACCGCTGACCACGAGACCGGCTACCTGTCCGGCAAGGACGAGACCCAGTCCTGGAATCCGCAGACCGGTGAGAAGGGCAAGGCTCCGCAGCACCAGTGGTACTCCGGTGAGCACACCAACCAGGTTGTTCCGTTCTTCTTCAAGGGCGCCGGTTCCGAGGACATCATGGCCAAGGCCACTGGTGAGGATCCGGTCCGCGGCAAGTACATCGACAACACCGACGTTGCCAACCTGATCATCCAGGACTGGTGGTTCGCCAATGACGGCGGAAACCCGGACCAGGGCGATAATGACCAGGACAACAAGGGCGACGACACCAGCAGCCAGGTCGGTTCCTCCGTCGGCGCTGGCTTCCTCGGCGCTGGTGTTGCCGCAGCTATCCTCGGCGCTATTGCCGCATACCTGCAGTCCATGGGCATCGTGAAGGTTGACTTCGCTGCCCTGCAGCGTCTGCTTCCCTAAGTTGCGCACAGCATTCACTTTTCGACAAGGCCCCCGGTTCGTTGAACTTTCTCAACGCCGGTGGGCCTTGTCTTCTGTCGACTATTGTGAGGTGTCCTATCGATAGGACACCTGTCCTGCGCATAGGACAGTCAAGCCCTCTACCAGCGACATGGCAACAGCACCCCACGGTGTCCTATGATGAAGCAAATGAGCGCGGAGATTTATTCACTTCCCACAACGCCGTTGGTCACTACCGGCATCGCCGAGCAGGGTCCCCGGATTTCACTGCGCCGGGGGAGCAACATCCTCATGCTGGAGCTGCCGGCTACCTACCCTGAAGCGGACCTGACGGACCCACGATGGGTAGTCAAGTCCCATTTCATCGATCGCCCCCACTCGGTGCGTGAATTCGCCACCGAAAAGCCGCTGGAAGTCGGCATCCCCGGGCCTTTTACCCGCATCGAGGTAACCCTGCGCGATGGCGATGAGGACCTCATCGAGACCGTCACCTTCACCGGCATCACCGATGAGGCGCCGTTCATCGTCTATGACCGCACCACCCTCATCGCGCCGCAGGGCACGCTCGAGGATGCCGAGCCGCTGGGCATCTGGGCCGGCTGGGAAGTGGGCCCGCTTCCAGAGCAGGTGAAGGTGCCGCAGAGGGAGCCGGTGGACGTCGCCAAGCACGGCGATTTTGAGTGGGACTTTGACGTCCACATCCTGCCCCACGCCCGGGGCCTCGACGACGAACCAGTGTTTACCCAATCTCCGCGCGTGCACCTCATTGCGGAAGGGGAGTGGCGCATCGATCTGACTTATGCGCCCCTTGGCGGCGAGCAGGAAGAGATTTCGGAGCAGACTTTCGACGCTGGCATCGCCGAACCTTTCCCCAGCGATCTCTATGAAGACCCGTGGGTGGGCCGGTACAAGGTGTCGCTGTGGCGCGATGAGGAGCTTGTCGACGTCCGCTTCATCTCCCTCGCCGAAGGCCTACACATGCGCGCTGCCAACGATGGTCCGCGCGGCATGGACTTCCGCATCATTGATGCCCTGGGCGCGCATTCGGCCTTCAGCTACACGCTGGCCTCGCCGCCTAAGAAGCCCATCGCACTCGAAAAGGGCCTACGCACCTTCGAGGACACCGAGGTCTCGCGCCGCGAGGTCGTAGCCAGTGAGGCCGGCTATGAGCTGGAATTCGATGTCTGGCCCGAAGCCCTCTTTAGCCGCGTCAAGCGCATCGGGTTGGAGCCCACCGAGCATTCAGACAAGCCAGTCATTTTCGCCGGGCAGCTCGATCAGGACGACATGTTCACCGTGCACTCGCCACGCCCGCTGCCGCTGGCGAAGTTCGTTACCATCGACGGCCGCCAGAAGATCAAGGAGCTGGCGCGCACCTCGAGGACAACGCAGTCGGTGACCAGCCTGGCCGTGCCGAATGCCGCGCTGGCCAATGCTGTGCGCAAGCAGCCTTCCGCTGAGCTCTTCCTCATGTGGTCCACACTGTCCTACGAGGACTACCTGGACTCCCTCCCGGCGGGGGAGCGCGAGGCTCACCAGGCCCGCAGCTTGGAGCGGCGCATCGTCGAGTACGAAGCATCCGCATCCACCAGCCTCATCTATGCGGCGCTGGCCACCGTCCGTAAGTCCCCCTTCGTCAGCCGTGGTCTGCTCAATGGCGATGAAATCATCATCGAACAGAACGCAGAACCGCAGGCAGATTTAGTGGGCTGGGCCTGGCCATTGGCCGAGCCCACGGTGGCGCCTACCCAATTGACGCCCACCGAAGAGGGGTTTGAGCTGCCCGCCGAGCTTGCTGAGCAGGGCTCGCTGCTTGTCGATGTCCGCGAGCTCCGCGCCTCCTCCAACCTCGCCGCCCCTGCACGCCCCTCCAGCGCCTCCATTGTGATCACGCCGGAAGGCTCACCGGCGGCGCTCGCCTCAAAGGACTGGACCCCGGAGCAGCTCTGGGACACCTTCCGCGCGCTCCACGTGCTCTCCCAGCGCAGCCCCAACCCCAAACTGCAGGCAATGTTCGACAGCACCATCGATCGCCTGCGCGCCCAGCCGGAGGCCGCGGTCCACGCCCTGGCGCGCACCGGCGTCAGCGTCAACCAGCAGGCCCGCTCGCTTGCGCGCACGCGCTTGTTCCACTCGCCGCTGGAGGCCGCCGCCGAATCCGGCGTCGATAGCTACCTGGATCTTCTCCTCGAGCCTTCCGCCAGCGAAAACCCCGAGCTCACCGCCGTGCGTGAGTCCGGTGCCGATGGCCTGACCCGACCGATGCTGCTCAACGCTGCGACCATTCACAGCCCCACACCGCCCGTCGACGATCTGATGGGGGAGGCCGGCCGCGTCGCCGCGCTGCGTGAGTGCTTTGCCAACAACGGCGCCCTCGATGCGCTGGGCACCATCGAGCACCTGCGCAAGGACGCCACGGCACTGGCCTCGCTGGTGCAAAACGCGGGCGTTGACATGTCCGTTAGCCACACCCTCATCGCGTTGGGCGCCTTTGCCAGCGGAAACACCGCCGACGAGCTCAACGCCGCTGCCTGGATGCCTTATATCTCCTATGCCTTCGCCCTGGCATCCCGCGCTGCGGCGAATGACATCATCATGGAAAGCCCCCTACTCAAGGAGGACATGCCCATGCTTGCCGACGTCCTCCCGCTCGCCCCCCGACTCTTCTTCTACGACCTCGTGACCGCCGAAGCGCTCTTCCGCGATCGCGACCTGTAAGCCCGTGAGGTGTGCCACAATAGGTGAGCATGAAGGTTATCTCCACGAACGTCGCTGTCCGCCGCCCCGAGCCGCACGGGCGGCACGAGTACACGGGCATCGATAAGCAGCCACGCCCCCTCCTGGATCTGGAAATACCCGGGCCCAACTACGGTGACGGCTCTGGCGTGGTGGGGGATTCCATCGGTGACCACGCCCACCACGGCGGTGCCGAGAAGGCCGTCTACGCTTATGCCCGCGAGGAGCTCGACTACTGGGAGGGCACGCTCAACCGCGTGCTGCGTGACGGCTACTTCGGGGAGAACCTCACCACCGAGGGGATCTCCTGGCCGAATATGCTGATCAACCAGCAGATTCAGGTGGGGGAGTGCGTGCTCGAAGTGTCTATCCCGCGCACACCCTGCGCCACCTTCTCCGGTTGGATGGACGAGTCCGGTTGGCTCAAGTCCTTCACTGAGCGTGGCGATTGCGGTTCCTACCTGCGCATCATCGAGCCTGGCCGCATCACTTCTGGCGATGAGATTACGCTCATCGGCCGCCCCGACCATGACATCACCATGGGCATGGCCTTCGCGGCCAAGATGGGGGACAAGGAGCTAGCCCGGCGCGTCGTGGACGCCGGCTGCCTTGCCCCAGTCCACCACGACCAGCTGGTTAAGCGCCTGCAGCCCCGCGACTAACTGCATTCCTTCTCCTCCACCTCCAACACTGCGCGATGCAGCTATAGCCGCCATAGCTAACATTGAGCGCTTCAATGACAAAATTCTCATTGAGGTTGTCATTGATGTACTCATTGCGCAGTTGACTTGGGCGACGGGCTTCGGCGTTTCCAGCCTCCACTGCATTTCCCCAGACCTGAAACCCGAAACCTACAGGTCGGCGTCGCCAAGCGCTTGCCGACGCCCCACCACCCACGCAGGAAGTTTCGGGATCGAGGTCTGGGGATTTGGCCGAGGTCAGCGCGGCCGGTCAGATGGGATTGTCATTGGCATTCTCATTGAGGCTACATTTCAGCCTTAAAGCCCGCATGTTTAAGAGTTATCCAACCACTCATTTGCTGTTTGACGACTGGATAGCCTCTACATGCCTCACTACATTACCGAGAACTGGATCCCCGACGCAGAGCTCGGTGCGACGCCGTCTCGAAGCGAAAAAGCGGCGCTCGGAACTCAAGTCCACGCGACGGCGGCCCCAAATTCCCTAGTTCGAACCATCCGCGTGCATATCCTCACGCTGACGGACCTGGTTCGGGTAACCGCTACGCTGAGACAGCTTGGACCGGTTGAATCCGCTCGATTTCCGAGAGGATCTTGTCTTCCGCCACGTCCAAGTCATATTGAGCCTGTAACCCGAGCCAGAACTGGGGGCTCATTCCGAAGAACTTAGCCAAGCGAAGAGCAGTGTCCGCGGTTACAGCCCGCTTTCCGTGGACAATCTCGTTGATCCGGCGGGGCGGAACGCCAATGGAGACGGCGAGCTTGTGCTGGGTGATCCCCATTTCTTTGAGAAAGTCCTCCATGAGGATCTCACCGGGGTGAACCGGAGGGAGCTTGTCAGTGGTAGTCAACGATCTCAACCTCCTCTGGCCCCGCGGCGGACCACCGAAAACAGATCCGCCACTGGTCGTTGATTCAAATGCTGAACTGACCCCGCCGATCACGTCGCTCCCGCGTTGGGTGGCAGCCAAACCACAAAGGATCAGTCATCTGCTATCCCATCGACTAATTCCTGCAGGTCGCAGGACCTTCGCGTAACCGTCAGTCCAGTGCATTTTGAATAGTTCAGCACACGTTGTATTATTCAGCACATGCTGACTATTGCTTCGCGCCTCGACGTCATGAACCGGCTCGGCCGGGCCATGGCTGATCCGACGCGTTCCCGAATCCTGATGACCCTACTCGACGGTCCGGGCTACCCGGCCGAGATTTCGCAAAGCTTGGATCTGACCCGCTCGAACGTCTCGAACCACCTGTCCTGCCTACGCGATTGCGGCATCGTCGTCGCTGAGCCGGAGGGCCGTAAGACCCGCTACGAAATTGCCGATCCGCACCTCGCGGCGGCGCTCGAAGCGCTGGTCAACGCTACGCTGGCCGTCGACGAGAATGCCCCCTGCATCGACACTGAGTGCTCGGTGCCCGGCTGCGGCGAGAAAGGAACGGACGCATGAGTTCAGCATGTGGATGCGAACACGAACCCGCCACGGAGATCGAAGAGCTCGATCGGCCATGGTGGAAGGACCCCGAGCTACTGCTACCGATCTTCTCCGGCGTAGCCCTCATTACAGGACTGGCGCTGGACTGGTCCGACTTGGAGACGCCCGCAACGGTACTGTTCTGGGTCGGCCTGCTGCTAGGGGCGTATACGTTCGCGCCCGGCGCGATCCGGAACCTTGTCACGAAGCGCAAGCTCGGCATTGGCTTGCTGATGACGATCAGCGCGGTCGGCGCGGTAATCCTCGGTTACGTCGGAGAGGCCGCGGCGCTGGCGTTCCTGTACTCGATCGCCGAGGCGCTTGAAGACAAGGCGATGGACCGGGCCCAAGGCGGACTGCGGGCACTGTTGAAGCTGGTACCGCAAACCGCGACCGTGCTGCGCGACGGTACGACGGCCGAGGTCACTGCGAAGGACCTTGAGGTTGGCGAGCTGATGCTCGTGCGCCCCGGGGAGCGGATCGCCACGGACGGCATCATTCGGTCCGGACGCTCCAGCCTTGACACCTCAGCGATCACCGGAGAATCCATTCCGGAGGAGGTTGCGCCCGGCGACGAGGTACCCGCGGGAGCGATCAACTCCGCCGGTGTGCTGGAGGTCGAGACGACCGCAGCTGGAACGGACAACTCGCTGACCACCCTCGTCGACCTGGTCGAGCAGGCGCAGGCGGAAAAGGGCGACCGCGCCCGGATCGCCGACCGGATTGCCCGACCCCTAGTGCCCGGGGTGATGATCCTTGCGGTGCTGGTCGGTGTGATTGGCTCGCTGCTGGGCGACCCCGAGACGTGGATCACCCGTGCGCTGGTGGTCCTGGTCGCAGCGTCGCCGTGCGCGCTGGCAATCTCCGTGCCGCTGACGGTCGTGGCCGCGATCGGCGCGGCCAGCCAGTTCGGAGTAGTCATCAAGTCCGGCGCGGCGTTCGAGCGACTCGGCGGCATCCGTCACCTGGCGGTGGACAAGACCGGAACCCTTACTCGCAACCAGCCCGAGGTTACCGGAGTGGTCCCGGCAGACGGATTCGATCGGGCGCAGGTGCTTTCCTTCGCGGCGGCGGTTGAGCAGCAATCGACGCACCCCCTCGCCGCGGCGATCGTGGCAGCGGAGCCCGAAGCGCCCACCGCCTTGGATATCAGCGAGGAAGCCGGTCATGGCATCGGCGGCACCGTCGAAGGCCGACGGGTGCTGGTCGGCAGCCCCCGATGGATCGACGCCGGGCCACTGAAGGCGGACGTTGAGCGTATGGAGTCCGAAGGCCAGACCTGCGTCCTAGTCACCGTCGATGACGCTCTCGCCGGGGCGATCGGGGTGCGCGACGAGTTGCGGCCCGAGGTGCCCGATGCCGTGCAATCCCTGCACGACAACGACGTGGAAGTGAGCATGCTCACCGGCGATAACACTCGCACCGCCCGGGCGCTGGCTGAAATCGCTGGAATCGACGACGTGCGCGCCGAGCTGCGACCGGAGGACAAGGCAAGCATCGTCGCCGAACTCTCCTCCAAGACGCCGACGGCGATGATCGGCGACGGCATCAACGACGCGCCGGCACTGGCGGGCGCAACGGTGGGCATTGCGATGGGAGCAACCGGCTCTGACGCCGCGATCGAGTCCGCTGACGTCGCCTTCACCGGCCACGACCTCCGGCTGATCCCGCAGGCGCTGCAGCACGCCCGCCGAGGCAGCAGGATCATCAACCAAAACATCGTGCTGTCTCTGGCCATCATCATCGTGTTGATGCCACTGGCGATCAGCGGTGTACTGGGCCTGGCCGCCGTCGTGTTAGTACACGAAGTCGCCGAAGTCATCGTGATCTTGAACGGCCTGCGGGCTGCACGAGCGAAACGCTGAGGCTGTGACCGGCAAGTCTTATAAGGGTTAAACCACGCGCCGAGCGCACACACACGTTGGACCAGGCGAGTCATTAGAGTTCACCGCCTGGTCCTTCTCGATGCGTGCAGGCACGGGAACTGTGGGTGAACCTAATAGTTCAACGGCCTGATACCGCTTGCAGATTCTTCACACGAGGTAGCGGAATGGACCGAGGCCGAACGAAAACCGGAGTTAGAGACAGCGCTCTTCAACCTACCCCCAATAACGCGAAACGTCATTAACGCCTCGCGTTACACGTTGAACTTGAACTCGACGCAGACGACATCCTCAGCCTGCTCGACCTCGCAGACCGCTAGCTCGCCAGCAGCCGCTTTGACACGAAGCTCCCACCGCCTACCGGGCGCGCAGTTCCACGGGCACAGCCTTAAAGTTTGCGGATACGCTCTGCATCAGCCACGAGGTTTTGCGTGAGCTTCTCCGCTTCAAGGCCACTCAAGTCGCAGCTGTCGAAGCGGGCCAGCCAATCAGCACGAATGGCGGGGGAGTCGAACCAGGTTGCGCGCTCGGCTTCAATATCCTCGATACCGCTCAAGGTGCGGCCGTCGCGGGTGCGGATCTCGAGGTCGTCGACAAGCGGGGCAATCGCTTGAAGCCCTGGGACGATGGCCTTAAAGCCCGACGTATGGGAAACCTCATTGGTCCAGCGCGGGTAGCGGCTCACGCGCTGCGCCTCCAGGTAGCGCTGGACGACACCGAGCCTGGAGACCTCCTGCGCCACCGCCAAGCCCACGACCCTCACGCGGAAACCCGCGGAGCGAAACTTGGCTATCTCACCCGCGATGAATTCCGGGTTGGACAGCGTGTTCTCAATGATGAGGGAGTGGCCGTGCTGCCGGCCATCCTCGATCAGCGAGGACATCCAATAGGGGACCGGACCGTTGGTGAGCACATCCATGCGCAGGGGGTCGCGCTCCATGATTTCGTCGAGGGCGGGGTGATACTTACGCAATTCATCCGAAGCTAGGACAACATGGTCGTGCGTAAGCGTCTCAATCACCGAAGACTTTCCCGATGCTGGTTGTCCTGCTAGGTAGATGACCTCAGGTTCCGCGGATGGCTGGCGAAAGAGATACGCGATACGCCGCTCAAGGACGCGGCGTTTAAAAGCATCATCGACCGGAAAATCCGCAGCCTTCAGCACTGTCACGCCACCTTTGCGCGGGTTTCAAGCTCATCGAGCAAGCGAGCAAAGAATTCCGCTGCGGCACGGATTTCCTCAAGGTCGGTGTTATCAACACCACTCACAATGCGCTGGACAAAATCCTCTTGTGCAGTCCAATACTTAATTTCTAGCTCACTGTCGGTCGCAAGCTGCTGGTGGAAATAGGCAGCTTTCAGCGAGGACGCAACCTCCTTCATTGCGTCGAAGGCTGCGTACTCGATCTCCGGGACGTTGGCGGTGCTCATGGCGCTTAGAATAGCAGCGCCACGGCGGTTTTAGCCGTTGATAATCTGCGGGTAGGCCAGGCCCTTGAGGCCCTCGGTGCCAAACTCCACGCCGTAGCCGGAGGACTTGATGCCGCCGAACGGCACGCGCGGATCTACGGCACCGTGGCTGTTGATCCACGTGGTGCCAGCCTCCAGCTGCGCGGCAACTTCCAGAGCGCGCTCACGGTTGGAGGACCACACGGAAGAGCCCAAGCCCACGTCAAGCTTGTTGGCCTGCTCGATGGCCCAATCCAGGTCTGTGTACTTCACAATCGGCAGTGCCGGGCCGAACTGCTCCTCGACGACCAGCGCGTTATCCGGGTCGATGTCCGCCACCAGGGTGGTGGGGTAGAAGTAGCCCGGCGCGTCATAGTCCGGGTCACCGCCCAGCAGCACGCGGGCGCCGGAGTCCTTGGCGGCGTTGACGAGCTTGTCCACGATGTCGAACTGCTGCTTGTTCTGCAGCGGGCCGAGCACGTTTTCTTCTTCCAAGCCCACACCCATCGGCGAGGCTTTGGCTACCTCGACGAGGGCTTCGCAGACGGCGTCGTAAAGCGATTCCGGCACGTACAGGCGCTTCATTGCCGCGCAGGTCTGTCCAGTGTTGATGAACGCGCCCCAGAAAAGGTCGCCGGCGATGGCGGCTGGGTCGGCGTCGTCAAGCACGATGCCCGCATCGTTACCGCCGAGCTCGAGGGTGAGGCGCTGCAGGTTCGCCGCAGAGGACTCGACGATCTTCTTGCCGGTCGCAGTGGAACCGGTGAACATGATCTTGTCGATGTCGGCGTGAGTGGTCAGCGCTGCGCCTACCGCGCCGTCGCCGGTGACAACCTGCAGGACGCCTTCCGGAAGCACGGAATTAAAGACCTTGATGAGCGCCAGGACGGACAGCGGGGTGTACTCGGAAGGCTTAACCACCACGGCATTACCCATGCGTAGGGCCGGGGCAATCTGCCAAATGGTGATCATCATCGGCCAGTTCCACGGGCCAATCGCACCGACGACGCCGAGCGGACGGTAGTGCACGGTCGCGGTGATGTCATCATCGACAGCGGTGTAATCAGGGGACTCGAAGGACGCCGTCGCGCGCAGCCACGCGGAGCACGCACCAACCTCGAAGCGAGCATTCGGGCCGTTCAGCGGCTTGCCCTGCTCGCGGGAGAGCAGCTCCACCAGCGGCTCCGCGGCAGCCTCAATGGCGTCCGCAGCCTTGAGCAAGAGGTCACAGCGCTCAGAGTCGCTGAGCTTTGCAAAGGACTTCTGCGCCTGAACCGCGCGTTCGACCGCCGCATTGAGCTCCTCAACGTTGCCTTCAGGCGCGACACCCACAACCTCTTCGGTGGCCGGGTTGATGATTTCGCGGCCCTCATCAACGGTGATGGCTGCCAGCAGATCATCGTAAGTGGTGTACTGAGACATGGCTTCTCCTTGTAGGGTAATCCGATACATTTCCACGTATTGTTACCCATGCCACACGCATGGGGTTGACTTAGAGCGCACACAATTTGTCTAAAAATGTGCTTGCAATCACGGTATAGTGCATTCATGTCCAACACGTCCCCGCAGAATTTCGATATCGCAGCGTGGCGCACCGCCGCGTCCGAATCCTTCGGCCAGCTCAATGTGTCCGCGCCGAACCCAGGGCAGTTTTGGGCAACCCTCGCGAGCGCTGCGGTGAGCGAGGTCTCCCTGTTCGACATGCATACCTCAGCACATACTGTCACCCGCCCAGGAGAGCTCATTGCGCGTGACGACGCCCCATTTTGCAAGCTCAGCCTGCAGCTTTCGGGCACCTCAACCATGACGCAAGACGGCCGCACCTGTGAATTGCACGCAGGTGACCTAGCACTCTATGTCACCGACCGACCATACACGCTGGACTACCCAGTCGAGCAGCACACGCTCGTCGTGCACTTCCCGGAAAGTTTCCTGCATCTTTCACCCGCACAGATCCGGCAGATCACCGCCAGCCCTATCTCCCGTGAACATGGTCTCGGAAAGGTAGCGGTCCCACTGTTTGAACAGCTGGCCTACAACCTCGATGTCCTTGAGGGACCGCACGCTTCGGCGCTCGTTCATTCCGCGCTCAATCTGCTTGTGGCCGTGCTCTCCTCGGAACTAGCGGCACAAGATTCTTCACCGGCGAACCTTCTTTTCAACCAGGCCACCGCCTACATCGACAAGCACCTGGCTGATCCCGATCTTTCGCCGAGCACCATCGCACAGGCACTTTTCGTCTCGGTGCGTCATCTGCACTCGCATTTCGCAGCGCACGATCTTTCCGTGGGTACTTATATTCGAACTCGACGCCTCGACCGGATCCGCGGCGAGCTGGGCGATCCCCTCCACTCCAAGGATTCCATCGGCACCATCAGCGCGCGCTATGGCCTGCACGATCCTTCGCATTTTTCGCGGATCTTTAAGGCCGAATACAAAGAATCCCCGAGCGCATACCGCTCGAGGACCCTCAGTACTGCCTAGAAGCAGGCGTTAACCGCGCAGCTTCTCGATGACCTCTCGCGCAGTAGAGATGCCTGTCTCGATGGCACCATCGACAACGACACCGCGCCAGCCGGAGGCCCAATCCGCGCCTGCAAAATGCAGTGCCGAGCTCGGCTCGCGGAAGTGGTGCCAACCGTTGGTGAACTGACCCTGGCGCAGAGTTGCCCAGGCCTGGCCCGAGTAGTCATCCGCCACCCAGTCGTGGCCTGTCACCCCGACAACTTCGAGGTCGGGACGCCACTGATCGATCGCCTTCTGCGCATCCTCAACGCTGTTGAGGTCGATCTTGTTGTGATCGGCGCCGAAAGCCACACAGATGGTCGTATCGTCATCCTCGAAGTACTCGGAGCGCAGGACAGACACCACGTTCGGCTGCGGAGCGTAGCCGAAGATATTGTGGTGCCCCTTGATCTTGATCCACGCCTTGAATCCGGTGGAGTTCCACTTCTTCTCAATGACTTCCTGCGAGCCCGCGGGCAAAGCAGGGGAGAAGTCGATGTGGCACAGCGCTCCGACGGGGACGGTGACGATGGCGGCGTCGGCAGTCTCGGTGGTGCCATCCGCATAGGTGACGGTGACGGAATCCGCATGGTGCTCGATCTTGGTGACCTGAGTATTCAGGCGGATCTCCCCGGAAAGGTCCTTGGCGATGTTGTTGTAGATTCCGCGCATGCCGTTGACCAACTTGTAGCGCAGGGTCTGCTCATCGACTAGCGACAAGCGATGATCGCACAACGCTGCCCACTGCTTGGCCATGAGCGAGGAGCCGGTTTCCGGGTAGCCGATATAGCCCGCGGACCAGTACGCGTTGCACAGGTCCTTTTCTTCTTGGGTGAAGTCGCCGTCCTCGAGCGGATCCATGACGCTGGCGGCATCAGCCGCATAGAAGGCGTCTTTGAGTTCATCGGAGGCGCCATAGTCCTCGTCGAGGACGAGGAGCGGCTTGTGCGGCTCCGGGAAGAATTCACGGGAGCCTTCGAAGATCTTCTCCATGGGTCGCGCAAGTTTCGCATCCATCTCGGCTTCAGTGCCGGACTTCAACTCGCCATCGGCAATCCAGTAGGCCGTATCTACGATCGGAGAGGCCACGACGTCTTGCTTGTAGCGTGTGATCTCCGACCAGATATGTGGCTGGTGCCAGTGGACCCATGTGGCCCCCAACTCGAGCGGACGGCCGAGGCGATCATCGGTCCACGCGCGGCCGCCGATGCGGTCGCGGGCCTCTACGATGCGGTAGTCGATTCCGGCAACCTGCAGCTCGCGTGCCGCAGTGAGGCCGGCGAACCCGGCCCCGACGATAATGACGTGCTTGTTAGACATGAAGTTTCCTTTGCTTTTAATGTTGGTCGAGGTTGTCATGGAGGCTGGCGTAGACCTGCGGTTTCTTGCGCTTGAGGAATTCACCCCAGATAAGGCCCAATACGCCGGAGCCGAGGATTATTCCTGGCATCACCCACACCAGTGCGGCGGAGCCTGTATCGCCGATCATGAGCGGGAAGTTCACCATCACGAGGATGAAGACCGCGGTCAGGCCGATGGTCGCGATGACCGGGGAAACAATGCGGGTGAAGATGCCGTAGTTCTCCCGGCCCTTGTTCAGCCAGACCATGATGGACAAGCTGGCGACACCTAGTAGGAACACCAGTCCAAAGGCGGCGGCGTTGGTAAGCCACGTGAACAAGGTGAGAATCGGGAACATCTCGCCGAGCTCGCTACCCGCGCCGACAATGGCAAAGCCGATGACGACGACTGCAGCGATCGCAGTCTGTGCAATGGAGCCCGCCACAGGGGCGCCGCTTGGCGACGCCTTGGCGAACAGCGCCGGCAGTACCCGGCTGCGTCCCAGGGAGAAGAAGTAGCGCGCGGCGGCATTATGGAAGGCGAGCAGTGCCGCGATGAGTGAGGTCACGAAGAGGACGTTGGCGATGTTGGCGGCGACGGAGGAGTATTCGCCCAACCACACGAACACCAGGTCCGGGCCCAGCTCGGTGGACTGATCGATGATCTTCGAAGGGCCAACTCCCTGCGCAAATGCCCACGCTGACGTGGCGTAAAAGAGCGCGATGATGCCGACCGCGATGTACGTCGCCTTCGGAACGGTGCGCTCCGGGTCGCGTGCTTCCTCGGAGTAGATGGCGCCTGACTCGAAGCCCATGAAGGCCGCGATGCCGAATGCCAAGAGGACGCCGATACCGTTGGTGAAGAACTGCTCGGGCTGTACGGTTTGCGTTGTCACGCCCTCCGGCGCGACGTTGAGTGAGAGGATAGAAACTCCTCCGACAACGACGAACTCCAGCGCTACGAGGACACCGAGCACCTTCGCTGAGAAGTCCACGTTGTTGACACCCATGGCGGCGACGAGCAGCCAACCCGCTGCAGCCGCAACCCACCAGGAGATATTCGTTCCGAACCAGCCGTTAATTAGATTGGCCAGCGAGAACCCAAAGATGCCATAGAGGCCGACCTGCATCATGTTGTAGGAGACCAGCGCTAGGATGGCTGCCGCGATGCCCTGGCGATTACCCAATCCCTCGGAGACGTACGCGTAAAACGCCCCGGAGTTCTGGATCTTCGAGCTCATCACTCCATACCCCACAGCAAAGAAGACCAGAATCAATCCGAGCACGAGGTAGCTCCATGGCACTCCGAGTAGTCCGGAGACTGCAAAGTTGGTCGGCACACCACCTGCCAGCACCGTAAGCGGGGCGGATGCGGCGATGATCATGAATACGAGTGAGGTGGTGCCAAGACGCCCGGCGCCCAGGCCGTCTTGTTGGGTCGAGGAAGCCTGGTGCCCAGGCTGTGTGCTTGGTTGAAGTTGCGCAACCATGACGGTCTCTCCTTCTGTAAGGGCTATGTCGACCCGCCAGATCCTCCGCAATCGAAGAGATCTCAACGGTGTTTGGATAGCTATTGTGTCTCAAGACACATAAGAATCATTGACCGTGCGCGCTCACGTTTTGACCATGAGTGCGGTCACATGGCAAAGGCTGCGAAACACACATACACAAAGAAAGCGCCACTCAAACTGCGCAAAAGCAGAGCGAGTGGCGCGTATGCGATGTTCTCAGCGCGCGAGAATAGCCTCCGCAGCTTTTTCTCCGATCATGATCGACGGCGCATTGGTGTTTCCGGTAGGAACCATCGGCATAATGGACGCATCGGCCACACGGAGACCCGCGAGTCCATATACCCGCAGTTCATGCGGATCAACCACCGCCATGGCGTCGACGCCCATTTTGCAGGTTCCGACCTGGTGGTGATAGGTGATTGCGGTATCACGGACGTACTGCTCAAGCTCGTCGTCGCCAACCTCAGAGCCCGGATACAGCTCCTCAGGACCCCACTCTTCAAGCGCCTGCTGTCGACCCACCTCGCGACATTCCTTGACCGATGCCACCAGCGCATCGACATCCGCCTGCACGCTTAGAGCGCCCAGGTCAATAGAGATCGGATCCGCATAGTTCGGCCCCGTGAGCTTCAACTCCCCGCGCGAAGCTGGACGCACAATGCCAGCCATGAGTGAGAAGCCCATTTCTGGCCCCTCCATATCCTCGTTGTACATCGGAACCGAAAAATACAGAGGCTGGGTGTCCGGCACCACCAATTCCGGACGTGACTTGGAAGAGACATGCACTTCGGCCGGAAGAACAGCCGGGGGTAGCCTTAGCACACAAAAGCAGCCGCCCCTCTATGAGGCGACTGCTTTCAGCGTTACTTTTATTCTCTTGGCTTAGGCGTTGGCGTAGGGATTGCGCACACCGATGTACTGCAGCGAGGTGTACTCCTCGATGCCCTCGGCGCCGCCCTCCCGGCCCATGCCGGACTGCTTGACGCCACCGAATGGGGCAGCGGCGTTAGAGATGACACCGGCATTAAAGCCCATGAGACCAAACTCTAGGCCATCGCCCACACGCCACATACGGTCGGAGTCTTCCGTGAACACATAGGAGGCCAGGCCATACTCGGTGTCGTTGGCCAGCTCGATGGCCTCGGCTTCATCGCTGAAGGTAAGGATCGGCGCAACCGGTCCGAAGATCTCCTCCTGCGCCACGCGTGATTCACGTGAAACATTGGTCAGGACGGTCGGCTCGTAGAAGTAGCCAGCACCCTCACCACGGCTTCCGCCGACGAGGACTTTGGCACCCTTGGCAACGGCGTCTTCGACGAGCGCGGCGACGTTGTCCTGAGCTTTCTTCTCAATGAGCGGCCCACAGGTAACGCCCTCATCCATACCGTTGCCCACCTTGAGCTCAGAGATCTTGGCGGCAAACTTCTGTGCGAACTCTTCGGCCACGGACTCGTGCACGATAAAGCGATTAGCTGCGGTGCAGGCCTCACCAATGTTGCGCATCTTCGCGCCCATCGCACCCGCTACAGCTTGATCCAGGTCTGCGTCCTTGAAGACGATGAACGGCGCGTTGCCGCCGAGCTCCATGGAGGTGCGCAGAACGTTGTCCGCAGCAGCCTTCAACAAAGTCTTACCCACCGGAGTAGAGCCAGTGAAAGACACCTTGCGGAGGCGCGAGTCAGCCATGACCGGCTCAGAAATGGCGGAAGCGGACTTGCCCGCCACGACGTTCAGAACGCCCTCCGGAAGACCCGCGTCAATCATGGTCTGCGCGAAGTACTGAGCGGTCAGTGGAGTCAGCTTCGCTGGCTTGAGCACCATGGTGCAGCCCGCAGCAACCGCCGGCGCAACCTTGCGGGTAGCCATGGCGAGTGGGAAGTTCCACGGGGTGATAAGCAGGCACGGGCCCACCGGCTTACGGCGGGTCACCATCTGAAGGGTGCCCTCCGGTGCGGGCAAGCTGCGGCCATAGTCACGCACGGCTTCCTCAGAGAACCAGCGCAGATACTCCGCACCGTAAGTGACCTCACCGTAGGCCTCAGCCAGAGGCTTGCCCATTTCCAAGGTCATCAACGCAGCGAATTCATCTTTGCGCTCGGTAACAAGCTCGAAGGCACGACGCAGAATGTTAGAACGCTCGCGCGGGGTTGTGCGCGCCCACTCGTCCTGGACGGCACAGGCGGCATCCAGCGCGGCCACGGCATCCTCCGAGTTAGCCGAAGCCAATGTGGCTAGTACCTCACCCGTGGCGGGATTCTCCACGTCGAAGGTCTCGCCTGACTCAGCATCGCGCCACTGTCCGTTAATCAGCAGGCCGGTCGGAACCTTGGCCAACAGTTGCTCAACATTGATAGTCATAAAAGTTGCTAACCTTTCTTCGAGAATTTATCCGCCAGCGTACGCGCCGCACCGGACAGCAGCTGGACATCAGCTCCTACCAGCGCAAACGACGCACCTGCGTCGAGATAACGCTGCGCCTGCTCCAGATTGAAAGCGTTGACGCCCACCGGCTTGCCCGCGGCACGGACCGCATCGAAAGTACGCTGCACTGCGTCCAGCACGTCTGGGTGGGTCTGCTGGCCCAGCAGCCCCATTGAGGCCGCCAGATCCGATGGACCGACAAATACTTGGTCAACACCATCGACGGCCGCGATCTCCGCCGCGTTCTCCACAGCGGTGAAGGACTCAATCTGCACGGTCAGGCTGACGGTCTCAGCCGCCTTCTGCAAATACCCCTCCACACCATTCCAGCGGGAAGAACGAGCCAACGCACTGCCGACGCCGCGCACACCGCGCGGTGGGTAATACATTGCCGCTACAGCCTTCTCGGCCTCGGCGACAGTATCGACCATCGGCACCATCAGATTCTGGGCACCAACATCTAGGTATTGCTTGATAAGTGCGGTGTCATTAACCGGAACACGCACCATGCGGGTTGGCCCATACGCATCCGTGGCCCGAAGCAATTCTGCGATGGTCTCCAAGCTATAAGGGGAGTGCTCGCCATCAATGAGCAGCCAATCGAAACCGGCGGAAGCAACAATTTCCGCCGCCACCTGGGAGCCGGAGCAAATCCAAGCGCCGATCAAGGGGGCGTCGTCAAGCGCGCGCGTGAAGGTTGGCGGAAGTTCTACTGGAATCGGCATGTGATTGCTCCCAACTTTCCATAATCGGCGTGGACGGTATCGCCCGGCTCCACCCACATCGGCTTGGTGAAGGAGCCGGCGAGGATGATGTCGCCCTTCTTTAAAGTGTCGCCGTGGGCATGCAGCCTGTTCGCCAGCCAGGCGACGCCCATTGCCGGATGGTTGAGCACCGCCGCGGCGACGCCGGTGTCTTCGATGGATTCATTGCGATAGAGGAGGGCGGAGACCCAACGGAGGTCAACGTCTTCGGGACGGACTGGGTTGCCGCCATAAACCATCGCACCGAGCGCCGCGTTGTCGGAGATGGTGTCCACGATGGTGCGGCCCTTCATCTCAATGCGGGAGGAGAGGATCTCCAAGGCTGGCACCACGTAATCGGTCGCGCGGAGCACGTCAAAGATGCTGCAGTTAGGCCCCGCCAGGTCCTCCTTGAGAACGAAGGCGAGCTCCACCTCGATGCGCACGTTCGAGAACTGCGCATGCTCGATAACGGAACCGTTCTCATAAACCTGATCCGCGAAAATTGCCCCGTAGTCCGGTTCAGTAATGCCGGTCGCCTCCTGCATTACCTTGGAAGTCAGGCCAATCTTGCGGCCAACGAGGCGCCGCCCACCGGCGATGCCGCGCTTTACCCATTCACCCTGGATGGCATAAGAATCCTCCACGCCCATGTCCGGGAAACGAGTGCTCAGCAGAGGAATCATCGTGCGGTCGCGCTCGGCCTGCGCCAGCTCATCCGCGATGGCTATATGTTGCTTGCTATCTAACATTGTCGAATTCCTTAGTTCGTTGTTTCACGTGAAACATGCAGAAAAGCTGGACCGCATTTCTGGGTTTTGATCAACCTTGAAATCACAGTCCAGCATCCATGAGAGCTTTAGAGCTGGTTGCCGAGCTTGAACTCGCCCTGCTTCCACTCCGGCATATCCTCGGAATCTTCCTTGCGGGTGTAGGAGAAGCCATCCGCGCCGATGGTCTGCTCCAGCTCGGACTCATCGGTGCGCTCGACCAGCGGAACCGGATTGCCATCGAGATCGAGGACGGTGGAGCCGTCGCGGTACCAAGAAGGAACAACCGGGGTACCCCACCAGTCGCGACGCTGATTGTCGTGGACGTCCCAGGTGACAACCGGGTTGTCTGGGTCGCCGGTGTAGTAATCCTGGGTGTAGATCTCCACGCGGTGACCATCCGGGTCGCGCAAGTAGAGGTAGTAGGCATTGGAAACACCGTGACGGCCTGGGCCGCGCTCGATAGCGTCAGACTCGCGGAGAGCGCCAAGCTTGTCACAGATGGCGATGATGTTGTGCTTCTCGTGGGTAGCGAACGCGATGTGGTGCATGCGCGGGCCGTCACCACCAGTCATTGCAGTATCGTGAACGGTCGGCTTACGGCGCATCCATGCGGCATAGACGGTGCCCTGCTCATCGCGAATATCCTCAGTGATGCGGAAGCCAAGATCCTCCATGTATTCCACGGCCTTCGGGACATCCGGGGTGATCTGATTGAAGTGATCCAAGCGAACCAACGCGCCCGGGATATGGGCGTCATAGCTCCACGCCAGACGCTCGCGGTGCTCTACCTCGTAGAAGAACTCGTATGGGAAGCCCAGCGGATCCTGCACACGCACAGAGTCGCCGATGCCCTTGACAAAGCCGTCTTTGTTGCGGCGAACTTCGCAGCCGCGGGCCTTGTAAAACTCCTCAGCACGGTCCAGATCTTCTGGGCTACGCACGCGGTAGGAGAAGGCCGCCACTGCCGGAACAGGGCCCTTGCGCAGCACCAGGTTGTGGTGGATGAACTCCTCGTAGGTGCGCAGGTAGATTGCGTTGTCATCTTCCTCGGTCACGACGAGGCCTAAGGTATCCACGTAGAACTTGCGGGAGGCCTCGAGGTCGGTGACGACGATCTCCATGTAGGCGCAGCGCAGAATGTCTGGTGCCTGAACGTTGGTCATGATGTGCTCCTTTTAAGAAATGAGAGAGATGGATTAGTCCTGCTTGCCGAAGACCGGGTTGTGAACCTTGTCGAGGTTGATGTGGACGGCCTGCTGGTCGGTGTAGAAGTCGATGGAACGGTAGCCACCCTCATGGCCCAGGCCGGAAGCCTTCACGCCGCCGAATGGGGTACGCAGGTCGCGGACGTTATTCGAGTTGAGCCAAACCATGCCAGCCTCGACGTTCTGTGCGAAGTTGTGCGCACGCTTAAGGTCGGAGGTCCACACGTAAGCAGCCAGGCCGTACTTGGTGTTGTTGGCCAGCTCGAGCGCTTCCTCGTCGGTGTCGAACGGGGTGATGGCAACGACCGGGCCGAAGATCTCTTCCTGGAAGATGCGGGCGGAAGGATCGACGTCCACGAAGACGGTTGGCTGCACAAAGTTGCCCTCTTCGAAGCCCTCTGGGCGCTCGCCGCCGGCTGCCAGCTTTGCTTCCTGCTTGCCGATCTCGATGTAGGAGGTGACCTTCTCGTAGTGCTCTGGGTGAACCAGGGCGCCAACCTCGGTCTTCGGGTCAGAAGGCAGGCCCACCTTCACACGCTTGGCGACGGCGGTGTAGCGCTCAACGAACTCATCGTAAATGTCGCGCTGAACCAGGATGCGGGAGCCGGCGGTGCAACGCTCGCCGTTCAGGGAGAAGACGCCGAAGATGCAGGCGTCGATAGCGGTGTCCAGGTCAGCGTCGGAGAAGACGATGGCTGGGGACTTGCCGCCGAGCTCCATCGACAGCCCCTTCAGGTGCGGTGCAGCGTTGCCGAAGATGATCTGGCCGGTACGGGACTCACCGGTAAAGGAGATGAGCGGGACGTCTGGGTGCTTGACCAGTGGGTCGCCCGCGTAGCCCTCTTCACCGAAGCCGTTGACTAGGTTGAATACGCCCTTCGGCAGGCCAGCTTCCTCGAAGATTCCAGCCCACAGCTGCGCAGACAGCGGGGTGAACTCAGCCGGCTTCAGAACAACGGAGTTGCCAGTTGCAATTGCCGGAGCGAGCTTCCAAGACTCGAGCATGAACGGAGTGTTCCACGGGGTGATAAGACCTGCGACGCCGATTGGCTTGCGGTTGACGTAGTTGATCTGGCGGCCTGGAACCTTGTAGGCGTCGTCAGCCTGCGCAACGATGAGGTCAGCGAAGAAGCGGAAGTTCTCCGCCGCGCGCTTTGCCTGGCCGTTAGCCTGGGTAATCGGCAGACCGGAGTCGAAGGACTCCCATGCAGCGAGCTTGTCAGCGCGGGTCTCAACAATGTCAGCAATCTTGTTGAGCACGCGTGCGCGCTCACGTGGCAGGGCCTTGGACCACTCGCCGCGCTCAAAGGCAGCCTTGGCGGCAGCAACCGCTTTGTCGATGTCAGCTGGCTTACCGGAAGCAGCCTTAATGTAGTTCTGGTTGGTTACCGGATCGAGTACGTCGAATTCGTCGCCATCAATAGAGGCAACGAACTCACCATCGATGTAGTGGAGGATCTTCTCTGGAAGGTCGGCTGGCTTGGCGGCGTCATTATTGATGCTCATTGCGGCATTCTCCTTAAACTGCGGTGTCTGTAATTTCTGCTTTTGCATTGCTGTCTGCCGGGCTTTCTGCCTGGCTATTTTTCTCGCGGTATCGGCGGGAAGTCTGCAAGCGATGTTCGCGCGCAACCTTTTCCACATAAGCTTCTTCCGCGCCGATCTCGATGAGAGCGAGCAGCTTTTCGTGTTCTGCCACCGATTCCAGGGCCCGCTCCGGTACGTAGCGGAAGGTGGAGACTCGGTGGTATTCAAGTTGGTCCCATTGCTCATAAACCAAGTTCACGAGCCTTTCGTTGGGGCACTTGGCGAAAAGCACACTATGAAATTCTTTGTTGAGCTTCGTGAACTCGTCTGGGTCGTGATGCACATCGAGTTCACGCATCTTCTGATTGATTGCTCGCGCCTTAGCAAAATCCTCAGCGGTGAGAAACGCTGCCGATTGGGCGGTGGCCCGTGCCTCCAGAGTGGCCACGATATCCATCGACTCGTAGTAGGCCTCGCGATTGTGCGTGGTTACCCTGGCACCAACATTGCGTTCGTAGGTGACTAGGCCCTCGGCTTCGAGTTGCCGGATGGCTTCGCGCACTGGAACGACGCTGACGTTGAGTTCTTCTGCAATTGTTGAGAGCACCAACCGATGCCCTGGCTCATACTCACGAGTGCGAATCTGGCGGCTTATCCAGTTATAGGCTTGCTGAGACTTACTCTCAGACGCGGATTGTTCAGATTTCTGGGTCTGATCCTTTGCTGAAGTCACTGACCACCACCATTCTTGAACTCAAGGTAAGCCTCTTTATTGGCCCCCGTTGGCGGGAACATTCCGTCGAGGCTGGCGCCTGCCTTTACTTGCTCAGCAACCCACTCGTCCTCATGCTCCTTGGCCAAAGCAGCGTCTGCTACCTCTTCGGCTAGGTCACGCGGAATGACGATGACACCGTCGTCATCACCAACGATGATGTCGCCCGGAACCACGGTGGCGTTTCCGCAAGAGACAGCGATGTCGCTATCCCACGGAACGTGCTTACGGCCGAGTACGCAAGGATGCGCACCCTGAGTGAAGACAGGGAGCCCGATTTCGCGAACCGCTTCATAGTCTCGAACGCCGCCGTCGGTCACCACACCGGCTGCGCCGCGGGTCTTAGCACGAAGCGCGAGGATGTCCCCCAAGGTGCCGGAACCCGGCTCCTGGCGAGCTTCGATGACGATGACTTCGCCTTCCTTGACGGTGTCGAAGACCTTCTTCTGCTCGTTTAGGCCACCGCCGTGGGACTTAAAGAGGTCCTCGCGTCCAGCTACGAAGCGCAGGGTGCGAGCCACGCCAACCATCTTGGTTCCCTTGGTCTGTGGGTAAACGCCTTCGATGACGCACTGATTGATGCCACGGCCTCGCAGCTGTGCGGAAAGACCGGCGGTCGGCGCTTCCTCCAGTTTCTTCTTCAGCTCTGCGGAGAGCTCAGAGGAGGGAAGTGGTGGCAGGCCTGCAGACTCGCGGTCACCGTATGCGTCCTCGCGCTGCTTGTCATCGACTTTCGGCAGGTTGCCCAGGGCTGGGTCGAAGTTAGCCGGGATTTCCACGACGGTGCTCTTCAAACGTCCAGAGGTGACACCGCCCGGCACGTCAACCTCGACCTCGACGACGTCGCCTGGCTCGATGACGGTGGAGCCGGCCGGCGTACCAGTCAAAATGATATCTCCAGGCTCCAGAGTCATGTGCTGAGAAAGATCTGCCACAAACTGGGCGAGTGGGAAGATGAGGTCCTCATCAGAGGAGGTGCCCTCCTGCACGACTTCGCCATTGACCCAAGTGCGCAGACGCAGGCCCTTGGGGTCGATCGTCTGGGCGTCGATAAGCTTCGGCCCAATCGGGGTGTAACCATCGCGGGACTTGGAGCGAGTGTTGGAGCCCTTGTCCTGCGCGCGGTAGTCGTAGATGCCCAGGTCATTGGAGGCAGTCACATATGCAACGTAATCCCAAGCCTCCGCGAGGGAGACGTTGCGGGCCGCCTTTCCGATGATGAGCGCAATCTCGCCCTCGAAAGCAAGCAGCTCAGTGCCCGCGGGGCGCTCGACGACGCCGCCGGACTCGGCAAGCGTGCTCGTCGCCTTGAGAAAGTAGCTCGGGGTCTTGGGCCAGCGGCCTCGTTGTGCGGCACGAGACTCAAAAGCCACATGCACAGCAATCATCTTGCCCGGTTTCTCAGGAAGAAATTGAGGTACAGCCATGAAAAATCCTTCTTTTCTCTCAAATGCTTGCCCAAATCGTATATTATCCCTACAATCACCGCAAGTGGTTTAATTCACAAAGCTTGGAACGTATATGGCAAGCCACATATTGAAAGGAAAAACATGTCGCACGCAACCGCCACCCCGACAATCACGACGAGCGAACGTCGCCGTGTTGTCGCTGCGACCACCATCGGTACCGCCATCGAGTGGTACGACTACTTCCTCTACGCCGCAGTTGCCGGCCTCGTATTTAACAAGCTCATGTTCGGCCCGCTGGAGGGTGGTCTCGCCACCATCATCTCCTTCCTGACCGTTGGCTTGTCATTCCTGTTCCGCCCGGTCGGCGCATTTCTGGCTGGACACTTCGCTGACCGCCTCGGCCGCCGCGTTGTCCTCATGGCTACCCTCTTTGCAATGGGTGGCGCCACCACACTCATCGGCGTGCTGCCCACCTACGACTCAGCGGGTGTTTGGGCCCCAATCCTGCTTATCTTCCTGCGCATCATCCAGGGTATTTCCGCTGGTGGCGAGTGGGGTTCCGCCGTGCTGATGGCTGTAGAGCACGCCCCAGTTAACAAGCGCGGCCTCTACGGCGCCGGCCCACAGGTCGGCGTCCCCGCAGGTCTGCTGCTTTCCTCCGGCGTGCTGTCCATCATGAATAGCATTGCGCCTGGCGACGCCTTCATGCAGTGGGGTTGGCGCGTACCGTTCCTGCTCTCCTTCGTTCTGGTCATCGTTGGCTACCTCATTCGCATGGGCGTCGAGGAGTCCCCAGTCTTCGAGGAGATCGCGGAGCGCCAGGAAGAAGAGTCTGCACACCCATTCACAGTGCTGTTCAAGAAATTCTTCCCGCTGGTTCTTACCGCAGCGCTTATCTTCGCTGGCAACGGAACCGTGGGTTACATGACCACCGGTGGCTACATCCAGAAGTACGCCTCTGACCCTGAAGGCCCAGTGGCACTGGCACGCGGTGACGTCCTCAACGCCGTTACACTTTCCGCATTCACTTGGGCAATCTTCACCCTGTTTGCCGGCTATATCTCCGACTTGATTGGCCGGCGCAACACCTACCTCATCGGCTTCGTCCTGCAGGCCATTGGTGCCGCCGCCCTCTTCCCGCTGGTCAACACCGGCGATCTGAAGATGCTGTACGTCGCCCTCATTTCCCTATCCTTGGGCCTTGGCCTTACCTACGGTGCACAGTCCGCTATGTACGCCGAACTCTTCCCAGCTTCCATCCGCGCAACCGGAGTTTCCATCACCTACGCTATCGGCTCGGTTCTGGGTGGCGCCTTCGCCCCGATGATTGCCGCCTCCCTGGTGGAAGCCACCGGCACGACCTTCGCCGTGTCCGGATACCTCGTCACCGCCTCCATCGTTGGTCTGGTATGCACGTTTATCCTGCGTGAACGCAAGGGTATTCCACTCGGCCCAGAGCACGAGACAGAGCAAGCCCGTGGCCACTTCATCTTCAACAAGTAGCCGCAACCGGTAGCCACCTAGCAGCCGCTCACAGACTTAGCCGCCAGTTTCTCCTACCCGGCAAGGTGGGAGAAACTGGCGGCATTTTTGCACCTCTCAAAGCGCACGAGCACAAACCCAGAAAACTCTTAAAAGTGATTGTGCAATATCGCGCCATCATATATGATTCGGCACATAGGACTTGGATCACAGATATATGACTCATTGAAGTGGGTCACCATCAGTCCCACGAGAACCTCACACACCGCGGGGGTTCCTCCCACCCCCTCCTCATCTCGGTTAGTAAGGAGACCACAGTGCAGTTCCACCACAACGGTTATGTTTCCCAAGACCCACGCGTCCTTGAGCCAGCAGGATACGGCGTAGATCGCCCATCTGAGCTCCCAGACACCATGGACGTCCTCATCGCCGGCTCCGGCCCGGCAGGCATGATCGCAGCTGCACAGTTGGCGATGTTCCCCAACGTCAACACCCGCATTATCGAACGTCGTCCACACCGCCTCATCTTGGGCCAGGCAGACGGCATCCAGTCCCGCTCCGTGGAGACCTTCCAGGCATTCGGCTTTGCTAAGGAAATCACCGAAGAGGCTTATGAAATCACCGAGATGTCCTTCTGGAATCCGGATCCCGAAAACCACGAGCACATCAAGCGCGGTGCACGCCCAATCGATGATGAGTTTGGCATCTCCGAGTTTCCGCACCTCATCGTGAACCAGGCACGCGTCCTCGACTACTTCGCCCGCTTCGCACACCGTGCCCCGGCGCGCATCAAGCCGGACTACGGCTGGAAGTTCATCGAGCTTGAGGTCGGGGAGGGGGAGTACCCCGTCGCCGCCCACTTGGAGGATGAGAACGGCAACCCACGTACTGTCCACGCCAAATACGTCATCGGCTGTGACGGCGCAAAGTCCCGCGTCCGCAAGTCCATCAGCCGCTCCCTGAAGGGTGACCAGGCCAATCACGCATGGGGCGTTATGGACGTGGTCGTCGACACCGACTTCCCTGACTGGCGCACCAAGTGTGCAATCCACTCCAAGGCTGGCTCCATTCTTCACATCCCGCGTGAGGGCGGCTACCTCTGCCGCGTCTACGTCGACCTCGGCGTTGTTCCAGAGGGCGACAACGGCAAGGTTCGCGAGACCCCAATCGAGAAGATCATTGAGAAGGCCAACGAAATCTACTCGCCGTACTTCATCGACGTGAAGATGGTGGCGTGGCACTCCGTTTACGAGGTGGGACACCGCTTGGTCGACGCTTTCGACGACAACAACGACACCCCACGCGTCTTCCTCACCGGCGACGCTTGCCACACCCACTCCGCCAAGGCTGGCCAGGGCATGAACGTCTCCATGCAGGACGGCTTCAACATTGGCTGGAAGCTCGGCCACGTCCTCGACGGCCGCGCGCCAGAGGAGCTGCTGTGCACCTACCACGGTGAGCGCCAGCCGGCCGCCCAGAACCTCATCAACTTCGACCGCGAGTGGTCCACCCTTATGGCCACCCCTCCCGAGGAGCTCGATGATCCGGAGGCAGTAGAGAAGTACTACGTTGCTGCCGAAGAGTTCGCTGCCGGCATGATGACGCAGTACGAAGAGAACATCATCGTCGGTGACACCCAGCACCAGGATCTGGCTACTGGCTTCCCCGTGGGCAAGCGTTTCAAGTCCTTCGAGGTGCTCCGCCGCTGCGATGCCTTCAAGCTTCACCTCGGCCACCAGCACTTCGCCGACGGACGCTACCGCATCTACGCTTTTGCCGACGCCCCGAAGGCTGGCGAGGAATCCAAGCTCACCGCCTGGGCTGAGCAGATGCAAGAGATTATCGCTAAGTTCAACCCGGAAGGCGCCGATGAGAACACCTACTTTGATATCAAGGCCATCTACCAGCAGACCAACCACCACGACTACGAGATTCTCGACGCTCCGCGTCTGTTCCGCCCCTTGAACGGCAAATTCAACATCCCAAACTGGGAGAACGTCTTCAACGCGCTTTCCCCAGAGGAGGACATCTTCGAGGCCCGCGGTGTCTCCCGCGAGGGTGCGGTCGTTATCGTCCGCCCGGACCAGTACGTGGGCGCAGTTCTGCCGCTTGACGACGCCGCGGCTGTCGAGGCGTACTTCGACAAGGCACTGTTGCCAACCAAGTAAGCAACGGCTCTAAATAACAGCCACAAACAAGGCCCCGCGTAGTGTTTCACGTGAAACACAGCGCGGGGCTTAAGTTTGAAGACAATATGAGTGCGTAGCCAAGAGCTCTTCCAAGCGTTCCTCGAGCGGCTGGCGGTTTAGCTCCGCAACCCTATCGCGAAGATCGGAAGCATCGAGTTCCTCAAGAACGTGAGTTAGAACCTCTTGGGAAGATTCTTCTTGATGCTCCAGCGCGCGATAGAAAGCGGCACTCAATATGATTTGTTCCATCACCGCTATGGACTTGCCCGGAGAATATTCCGGAGCATCCGGCTCAAAGTCCCAGACCTGGACCCAGTGGAGGCCGAAGAACTTGAGAGAATTACCTTCCACGACTTCGCGGGCGTAGGTGCGGGGAAGGGCAGCGCTACGGCGGGCCGGATCGAAGATGCCGAAGACTGGCTCGCCATCGTTCTCGCCAACCACGAGCCAATCGCTGCCGTGGTATTCCACCAGCGATTGGCCGAGCACGAGTTCAACCTCATCGACGCTGAGCTTCGGAGCGACCTCACGGGCGAAAGCGTCGACATATGGCGCTTGCCATGTCTTGTGCTGCTTCAGCTTCTCATCGTCGCCGTGAACTTCCATGAAACGCCTGAAGGTCTCCGCCGCTTCCTCACGGCGCTTGGTTAGTTGTTCCGAGTACTGTTCCTGAAGTGGTGCGAGTTTGGCTTCAAGCGTGTCCATGGTCACAATCATACATAGGAGCACTCATTTTGCCTGTGTATAAAATGTGCGCGAAACCACACACATAGCACACACTCATGCTATGGTGTGTTTCATGCAACTTCTGACCAACACATCCCAGAACTGGTGGTGGCGCGCGTAACTGCGGGCCAGTTCACTCGAAACCAGAAGATTTAGGCTCGCGCTATGCGGGCCTTTCGTGGTTTTATAGCCACCACGGCGCACGCGGCGCGAATCTAAAGCTTCAAAACTCAAGAAGCCATAGACAACATTTAGCCGCGAAAGGGCACCACTAATGCCACCAACCCCTACCGCCGGAACGGTCTTCCACACCGCCTCCCAAGCGATACCTTATGAGCAGGATGCGTCGCTGCTTTTCCACCGGCTCGCGCAGTCGAAGGATAGCCTCCTCCTTGAGGCCGCCGACATCGAGTCCAAGAAGAACCTCAACTGCATCGCCGTTCTCCAGGCCGCGCTGAAAGTCACCTGCCGGGGCCAGCGCGTCACAGCCACGCCACTAACTGAAGTCGGCGAGACAATGATGGCGCGACTCAAGGATCAGCTCGGCGAGCACTTTGATGGCGAAGATTTTGTATTTAGTCTTTCCTCCAAGAGCGACGAGCGCGAGCGCCTCCGCGATGTATCGACGGCCGCTGTTCTCCGAGCCCTTCAATTAGACGCTGGTTACTCCACTCCGGATGGAGCACTTCCATTCGTCGGCGGCGGCTTTGCTTATGACTATCTCGAGAGCTTCGAGAAACTGCCCGCCGTAGGGGAGGGGCCGAACGATTATCCGGATTATGAGTTCGTCGTCGCGCAGACGCTACTGACCATCGACCACGCCACGGAGACCGCCGCGTTGCATGCGGTCGATCTGAGCGAGGAAGCGGCGTCGTCAAGCTTGGCAGAGCTCGCATCCATCGAGGCACAAGAACTGGAGCCCACTCCAAGCCGCTATCGACTCATCGCGAAAGCTTCGATGCCCGACTCCGAGTTCCGCGCCATTGTGTCACAGTTACAAAATAACGTGACTGCGGGGGACATCTACCAGGTGGTGCCCGCGCGCGCATTTTCGCTCGATTGCCCCGATGCATTCGCCGCCTACCGTCAGCTCCGCGAGACCAACCCCTCGCCGTACATGTTCTACGTGCGCGGCGCGGACTACGAACTCTTCGGTGCCTCCCCGGAGTCGAACCTGAAGTTTAATGCCTCCACCCGCGAGGTACAGCTTTATCCCATCGCCGGTACGCGCCCGCGTGGGCTCAACCCAGACGGCAGCATCAACCATGAGCTCGACATCCGCAACGAACTCGAGATGCGTACCAACAACAAGGAAGTCGCCGAGCACACCATGCTTGTGGACCTCGCCCGCAACGACCTTGCCCGCGTGGCCGTACCGCAGACCCGCAAGGTCGCGGAGCTACTCCAGGTGGACCGTTATTCGCGCGTCATGCACTTGGTTTCACGTGTAACCGCCACTCTTCACGAAGACTACGATGCCCTCGACGCATACCGCGCCTGCATGAACATGGGAACACTCACCGGCGCACCGAAGCTACGCGCGATGGAACTCATACGCGTAACCGAGGGAACCCGGCGCGGCTCCTACGGCGGGGCAGTGGGTTACCTCAAGGGCGACGGTTCTATGGATAACTGCATCGTCATCCGCTCCGCCTACGTCAAGAACGGCCAAGCCGTGGTCCAGGCAGGTGCCGGCGTAGTCCGTGATTCCGTCCCCCAAGCTGAAGCAGATGAAACCCTGCACAAGGCCTACGCAGTCCTGCACGCCATCGCTCTGGCGCACAACGCCCAATTGGAGGTTGTCCGATGACCCATTCCCCGCACGTGGTGCTCATTGATAACCACGACTCCTTTGTCTACAACCTCGTGGACGCACTCGCTGGCTACAAGACCACCATCTTCCGCAACACCGTCTCCGTCGAGGAGATTCTGGCCGCACAGCCGGACATCATCTGCCTGTCCCCAGGCCCCGGCCACCCGCGCGATGCCGGCTGCATGATGGAGCTCATCGATCACGTGCTCGGCGAGATCCCGCTTTTCGGCATCTGCCTCGGCTTCCAGGCGCTGCTGGATCACCACGGCGGAACCGTCGAGCCTTGCGGCCCGGTACACGGCAAGTCGGTGCCGATGACGCTGACCAAAGAAGGAGCCCAGCACCCGATCTTCACCGGCCTTAACGTGGACTCCGAGCCGGACAACCCGAACTATGTGGGCACGCAGGTTCCAGTGGCCCGCTACCACTCCTTGGGTTGCACGCAGATTCCCGCCGGAATGCGGGCCTTGGCGACCACGGAGACACAGATCGGTGACGTAGTGATGGCGGCCGAGACTGACGATGGAATGGCATTCGGCGTGCAGTTCCACCCGGAGTCCGTGTTGAGCCCGAAGGGTCCAATCATGTTGGAACGTTGCATCGAGAATTTATCGCTGAAATCAATTAAGGGAGAGACCAAGTAAATGGAAAATAAGAATGCACTCAAGGCCCTCCAGGGTTACCTGGATATCACCGAACCCACGGTGGAGCAGGCCATCGAGGTCTTCACCCCGTTAACCATCGGCGAATATGACGACATCCACGTCGCAGCGCTTCTCACCCATATCCGCACCCGTGGCGAGACCTTCGCCGACGTCGCCGGCGCAGCCCATGCCTTTCTCACCGCTGGCCGCCCCTTCCCGGTGACGGGGGAGGGCCTCATGGACACCGCCGGAACGGGCGGCGACGGCGCGAATACCATCAACATCACCACGGCGGCGTCGCTAGTCGCTGCGTCCGACGGCGTGAAGATGATCAAGCACGGCAACCGTTCAGTCTCCTCCAAATCGGGTTCCGCGGACGTACTCGAAGCCATGAACATTCCGCTCGACCTCAATCCACAGCGCGCCGTGAAGCAATTCGAGGCCTCGAACTTCACCTTCTTATTCGCACCCGCCTACAACCCTGCGGTGGCCCACGTGCAACCAGTGCGCAAGGCGCTAGGCATCCCCACCATCTTTAACACCCTCGGCCCACTGCTTTCTCCGGGCCGCCCGGAATTCCAGATCATGGGCATCGCGAATCCGACGCAGGGCCAACTCATCGCTGAGGTATTCAAGGAGCTCGGCCGCACCCGCGCGCTCGTGGTCCATGGCGCGGGCACCGACGAGATTGCTATCCACGGAACCACTCACGTGTGGGAACTCAACGACGGCGAGATTAAGGAATATGACATCACCCCGGAGGAGCTCGGTATCGCGCGTCACGAGCTCGCGGAGCTCGAGGGCGGCGATGGCGCCGAGAACGCCGCGCTCATCCGCAAGGTCTTCGCAGGGGAGGGCAAGCCTGCGCATTACGACGCCATCGTGGCCACCGCGGGCGCCATGTTCTACCTCTGCGGCAAGGCCGAGTCCATCGCCGCAGGCGTGGCGCACGCCAAGGAAGTCATCGACTCCGGCCAGATGGCGCAATGGCTGCGTACCCACGAGGAGGCCTACTATGGCTAGTCTGCCAACGGTGCTGGAAGGGATCGTCGCCAAGCGCCGCACGCACCTCCCTGACATTCGTGAGCGCATCGCACACGTCGACCTTCAGGCGCTGCCCAAATCGGAGCGTTCGCTTTACGACGCCCTCAAGGGCACCAACCGCTTCATCATGGAGTGTAAGTCCTCCTCGCCTTCGCTCGGTCTTATCCGCGAGCACTACGAGCCGGGCAACATTGCGCGCATCTATTCGCGTTATGCCTCTGCCATCTCGGTGCTCTGCGAGCCGGACAGGTTCGGCGGCGACTATGACCAATTGCAGACCGTCGCAATGTCGACGCACCTGCCGGTTCTGTGCAAGGACTTCATCATCGATCCGATTCAGGTCTATGCGGCGCGCTACTACGGTGCCGATGCCATCCTGTTGATGATGTCGATCGTCGATGATGAGACCTACGCCGAACTCAAGGCCCTGGCCGATTCGCTTGGCATGGATGTCCTCACCGAGGCGATCACCAAGGAAGAGGTCGACCGCGCGGTTGCCTTTGGCGTAGATATCATCGGTATTAACAACCGCAATCTGCACGATCTCAGCATCGACCTGACGCGCTCAGAGCAGCTCGCCGAGTACATTCCGGAGGGCAAGATCGTGGTCTCCGAATCTGGAATCCGCGACAACCAGACGGTGCGCCGCATCGGCGGCCACGCCAACGCCTTCCTTGTGGGTTCCCAACTAACGAGTCAGCCCGACATCGATCTCGCCGCCCGCCGCCTGGTCTACGGCGACAATAAGGTCTGCGGACTAACGTCGTGGACCGCTGCTCAAGCAGCACGTGCCGCCGGCGCTGTGTACGGCGGGCTCATTTTCGAGGAAGCCTCTCCGCGTAATGTTTCACGTGAAACTGCGCAAGACATCATAGCCCATGAGCCGGACCTGCTCTACGTTGCCGTCTCCCGCCGCATCTCCAACTTTGAAGAACTCGCCCTCGACGGCATCCACGCCATCCAGCTCCACGCGCCATACCAGGGGAGCGTTGAGGGCGAGCGTGCTCTCATCAAAGAGGCCAGCAAGCATTCCAACCACGTCTGGCGTGCCATCGATATGACGGCACCTCACGCCCCAGAGTTGGTTGCAGCGCTTGCCGACGTCGCGAATCTCTTGGTCCTCGACACCGGTTCCGGCGGCACGGGGGAGACCTTCGACTGGTCAACAGTCCCCGCTGGGATTCCCGCCCTGCTGGCGGGCGGTTTGAATCTCGCCAACCTCGAGCAGGCCCTCGCCGTAGGTACGATCGGATTAGATCTGAATTCTGGCCTCGAGACACCACGCGGTAAGGATTCTGGCCTCGAGACACCACGCGGTAAGGATTCTGGCCTCATCGCCAGGGCGTTCAGCACCATTCGTACCTACACCAAGCAGAACTAATATCCACCTCCCAACCTAAGAGGAAACACCATGACTGATACACAAGAAACCAGGGAAACCCTGCTCCCGGCCTACTTCGGTGAATTCGGCGGACAGTTCGTTCCGGAATCCCTGATTCCAGCGCTTGATCAGCTCGAAAAGGCATTCGTGGACGCACAAAACGATCCTGAATTCCGCAAGGAGCTCGCGGGCTACCTGAAGGATTACCTCGGACGCCCCACCCCACTGACCGAGGCAACCAAGCTGGGAGGTAGGGCACGCATCTTCCTCAAGCGCGAAGACCTCGTCCACGGCGGCGCACACAAGACCAACCAGGTTATCGGTCAGGCTCTGCTGGCCAAGCGCATGGGCAAGACCCGCATTATTGCGGAAACCGGCGCGGGCCAGCACGGCACCGCCACCGCCCTCGCGTGTGCGCTACTTGACCTTGATTGTGTCATTTACATGGGCACGAAGGACGTAGAGCGCCAGCAGCCCAATGTTTATCGAATGGAGCTGATGGGCGCCAAGGTAGTACCCGTTGACTCCGGCTCCGGCACCCTCAAGGACGCTGTGAACGAAGCACTGCGTGACTGGACCGCTACTTTCCATGAGTCTCACTACCTCCTCGGTACCGCAGCGGGCCCACACCCGTTCCCGACCATCGTGCGCGAGTTCCACAAGGTCATCTCCGAAGAGGCCAAGGCGCAGATGATCGAGCGGACTGGCAAGCTGCCGGACCTCGTCGTCGCCTGCGTGGGCGGCGGCTCTAACGCCATCGGCATGTTCGCTGATTTCATTGAAGACCAGGGCGTCGAGCTTGTCGGCGCGGAGCCCGGTGGCGAAGGCCTCGATTCCGGTAAGCACGGCGCCACCATCAACAACGGCACCGTCGGCATTCTCCACGGCGCGCGTTCCTACCTCATGCGCAATTCTGATGGCCAAATCGAGGAGTCCTACTCCATCTCCGCAGGCCTGGATTACCCGGGCGTCGGCCCGCAGCACGCCCACCTGTCGAAGACCGGCCGTGCCAAGTACGTCGGCATCACCGACGCCGAGGCTCTCGAGGCCTTCCAGCTGCTGAGCAAGAAGGAGGGTATCATCCCCGCCCTCGAGTCTTCTCACGCCCTGGCCTATGCGCTCAAGCGCAAGGACGAGGACATCACCATCCTCGTCTCCCTTTCCGGCCGCGGTGACAAGGACATCGACCACGTCCGCCACACTCTCGAAGAACACCCTGAACTACGCCTCCAGGAGGAGAACTAATGAGCCGCTACGACAACCTTTTTGAATCCCTGTCCGGCGAGGGCGCATTCGTTCCCTTCATCATGCTCGGAGATCCCTTCCCGGAGGTTGCCCTGGAGATCGTCCGCGCGGCTGTGGCCGGCGGCGCCGACGCCCTCGAGTTGGGCGTTCCCTTCTCCGATCCGGTAGCTGACGGCCCCACGATCCAGGCCTCCCACATCCGCGCTCTGGAGAACGGCGCTACTGTCGACGCCGCGATTGAACAGATCAAGACGATCCGCGCCGAGTTCCCTGATCTGCCCATCGGCATGCTCATCTACGGCAACGTTCCTTTCACCCGCGGCATCGAGAACTTCTACCAGGAGTTCCACGATGCGGGCGCGGACAGCATTTTGCTTCCCGACGTTCCCGTGCGTGAGGGCGCCCCATTCATCGCCGCTGCAGTCAAGGCCAACATCGACCCAATCTTCATCGCCCCGGCACAGGCAAGCGAGAAGACCCTCGCGGGCGTTGCCAAGAATTCCAAGGGCTACATTTACGCCATCTCCCGTGACGGCGTCACCGGTACCGAAAAGGCCTCCGAAACCCGCGGCCTCGACGAGGTTGTGGCTAACGTGAAGCGCTTCGGCGGCGCGCCAATCCTTCTGGGATTCGGCATCTCCACGCCGCAGCACGTCGCTGACGCAATCGCCGCTGGCGCTTCCGGCGCCATCACTGGCTCCGCAATTACGAAGATCATCGAGAAGCATGTTTCACGTGAAACCGGCACCGACATCAATGTCGAAGCACTGAAGAAGGAAATCACCGACTTCGTTGCATCAATGAAGGCGGCTACCAAGAAGTAGAAAATCCTCCCCAGGTAGGAAGAAGTGGTCATATCCCAGCGGCATGCTTGGGGCATGACCACTTTTTCATCGTTCTTCTACTACCGCAAAAGGGCATAAAAAATGACCCGGTAAAACCGGGTCATCAGGAGCAAAGAGTCTAGCTCAGTTCTTGGCGAGCAGGTTCAGCATCAGCCTCAGCCTCAAGCCCGTCAATCTTCTCGCGAGCAAAGCGGTCCACAATCATGGCGATAGCGCCATCACCGGTGACATTAGCAGCGGTTCCCACAGAGTCGATTGCAATGTAGGCGGCGATCATGAGAGCAACGAGAGATTCATCGAAGCCCATGTTCGCCTGCAGTAGGCCAACTGCCACCATTACAGCACCACCTGGAACACCCGGTGCAGCAATCATCATGATGCCCAGCAAGAAAATGAAGCTCATCGCCTTGCCGAAAGAAACATCCATATCGGTCATCGTGACGATGGCGAAGGCATAAAGCGTCAGCTTCATCATCGATCCCGATAGGTGGATGGTGGCACACAGAGGGATGACAAAGCCCGCAACTGGCTTAGAAATACCATTCTTTAATGAGGACTCAAGTGTCACCGGAATGGTTGCCGCGGAGGATGACGTACCCAGTGCAGTGAAGTACGCAGGAGCCATATTCTTCAAAGCGGTAAACGGATTCTTGCCTGAGATGATGCCAGCAAGGATGTACTGGAAGACTAGGTAAACGATGGTCATAACGACGGCAAGGATCAGCACCTTTGCAAATGCAACCAAGACGTCGCCCAGGTTTCCATTCATACCCAGCGACAGGAACATACCGAAGATGTAGATAGGCAACAACGGAATGACGAAGCCCCAAATCACCTTGACTACAACGTTCTCAAATTCCTTAGTTATTGCGTAGAGATTGTCAGACTTTACCGAAGTCATGGCTACGCCAACGCAGAAGGAAAGCAACAACGCCGACATGACCTCAAATGGCGCCGGCATCTCGACGGTGAAGTAGGGAGCGAGTGCGCCTTCCTCAATATCGGAGACATTAGTGTTGATGGACTGACCCGCCAAAAGGGTGGGGTAGAGGGCAATCGAGAGACCGTATGCAATCAGACCGGAAATGATAGTAGAGCCATAGGCAATTCCGGCTGTGATGCCAAGCCACTTACCGGCACCGCGGCCAAGGCCAGCGATAGCAGGAGCGACGAGAGCGAAGATCAAAACTGGGATGAAGAAACCCAGGAAGTTACTGAACAATCCGTTAAAGGTGGCAAAAAGACGGCCGGCCCACTCCGGGAAGAAAGAGCTGGCAATGATACCTAGGATGATCGCAACGATGATCTTGAAGAGCAAAGAGTTAGTAATACTCTTGAGGTTCATATCGTTTTCTTTTCATTGTCGTGCGCTGAGTGTGACCACAAATTTCTATTGGTCGACACGCTCAGAATATTACCAAAGTCCGTGAATAAATTACATATAACTGATGGATTATTTTGGCAGGCTACCCTCGATTTTCTTCTGACTAATTCAGGGTTAAACTAAGGGGCATGCTCGCGATCGCAATCATCTTCTTTATCCTTGCCGCTATCCTCCTCGTTGTCGGTGGGCTGGCCACCGCACGAAAACTTCCGGGCAATAGCGTTGTAGGACTTCGCCTCGTGGAGATTCGCAAATCCAAGGAGGCTTGGGATAATGCACACGCGATCGCCGGCCCGTTCTGGGCACTCGCAGGAGTCTCCCTTGTTTTCGGTGGAATCGTAGCAATCTCCGCCTCTGGTTGGATGTGGACGATCCCGGCGTTGACTTTCGTCATCGCGGTGCTTGCCCTTTCCATCGGTTCCAACATGGGCTCCCGCGCGGCATTCCTGTGGGACGAGGCCCACAAGGAAGAAGAGGGTTGCGGCGATAGCTGTAATTGCGGCGACGGTGGTTGTGGTTCGGAGGCACCCGAGGTTGATCTCGGCGCACTCCGCAAGGCCGCTGAAAAGTCAGACCACGCCTAAAAACAGTTTCAGCCCTCGATTTCGGGGCTATCTTTATACCCAATTTTAAAGACACAGTGACTAAAACGACAGGGCCCGCGCTACAGGTTAAAAACTACGTCAAGGGTGACGATATTCAGCCGTTTTGCCAGGAGATTACAGTATTGGTGGCTCACTACTGCTTGCGTATCTAACTAGTAGTTCCGTTAATCAGATTCTGAAAATCTGAAGCTGGGTAAAGTCTGGGAAGATTGCACCAAGCCGCTTGGAAACGGCGCGGAAGCGTGCCGCACGCAGAACTCGCGCGCACAATGGATGACATGAAAGAAATGAATACCAAAAGCCTCGCCGTCGCGGCAGTAGCGGTTTCCGCGATCGCCATAGGCGCCATCATCAACAACGTAGGCACCAGCGGCGCCGACAAACAAGATTCTGCATTAGCCATTTACGACGATCTCGGAAACGAGGTTGGGTCTTACGATCTCGGGGGAGCAAACGCAGACTCTGTTCCCACTTGGGACCTAGAAGTCTAAAGAGTGAGATAGCTTAGAGAGTGAGATAGTCTAGAAACATGAATACGTGCTCTCGTCGTATGTTCCTCCTCGGCACCGCAACAACATTCGCCGGCGCCTACCTTGCTGCGTGCGGCAAGGAGCCAAGCGCAGAGATCGCCGCCACTGAGATCCCAGTGGGCTCGGCGGTCATGGTGGACAAAGTGATCTTTGTCCAGCCAACAGAAGGGGAGTTTAAGGCATACTCCCAAACCTGCCCTCACCAGGGAAGCTTGATTACCAAGATTGATGGCATGACCGCCACCTGCACTTCCCACTTCACGTCTTATGACCTTGCTGACGGTTCGGTCATCGACGGCCCGGGCACCAAGCCACTGACCGAGTACGGCGTCGAGTCGGACGGCACCACCGTCAAGAACGTCTCTGCTTAAGCCACAACAGCGCTTTAAATTAACACTATTGAATTACGGCGCTGACCATCTAGAGCTTTTGGCCCCGGAAGCATGAGAGTGTTTCACGTGAATCCATTGTTTCACGTGAAACATCATAATTACTTTGCACGGCTATAGGAGGGGAGGGGCTCCAATGGCTCACCCAGTTCCTCAGCCGCGTGGCGTGCCCAGTAGGCGTCCTTCAATGCGGCACGCCCAATCTCGATGACATCAGCACGATCATCTGAAAGAATCTGCTCCGCGTGCTGCGCCTCGGTAATGAGACCCACCGTTGATACTGGAAGCCCCGACTCTCGAACGCGCGTGGCGTACTCCACCTGATACTCGTGACCCACGGGGATCTCGGCGTGCTCGTTGCCGCCAGTAGAAACATCGACGAAGTCAACGTCATGTTCCCGCAAGAGCCTGGCAAATTCGATGGTTTGCTCCACGTCCCAGGCAAGACGGCCAGTAACCCAATCAGTTGCCGAAACGCGCATGATCAACGGCATCCCCTGAGGGATAACAGCACGAACCGCATCAACCACCTCAAGAGGGAAGCGGACGCGGTTTTCAAAGCTGCCACCGTAGGAGTCGATACGCTGATTGCTCAACGGACTCAAGAAGTTGTGTAGCAGGTAGCCATGGGCACCGTGCAGTTCAATGGTGTCGAAACCGGCCTCAACGGCACGCTTCGCCGCAGCGGCAAAATGCTCGACGGTTGCAGCGATTTCCTGCGCGCTCATCTCGCGCGGGGCAGTGTAACCCGGGTAGCTAATCGCGGAAGGGCCTATCGTTTCCCAGCCGCCCTCCTCTAGCGGGACCGAGCCGCGGGCATAGCCAGGCAGCATCGGATGAGTCGATGCCTTGCGGCCGGCGTGGCCAAGCTGGATGCCGATCGGCGCGTTAAGGCTGTGGGAAAACTCGACAATCTCTTTCCACTTGTCGCGCTGTTCATCATTCCAGATTCCGGCGCAATTAGGGGAGATCCTGCCTTCGGGGGATACAGCGGTAGCTTCGACAATGATGAGGCCAAAACCGCCGGCCGCACGGGAGCCGTAATGAACTAAATGCCAATCCTGCGGAAGACCCTCTACCGCCTGGTACTGACAAATCGGCGGTAGCCACGCACGGTTGGGGAACTCGAAGTCACGCAGGATAATCGGAGAAAATAGTTTAGTCATGGGCCAATGCTACCGATATGCTTTGAGGATGACTTCGCGCCTAAAGAAGATAGATCCGCTTATTCTCCTCATCATTTCCGCAGTGGTCGTGGCGATCATCTTTCCGGCACGCGGCCACTTTGCTGAGGTCTTTGACTCGCTGACCAACGTGGTCATCGCGTTGCTGTTCTACCTCTACGGCGCACGCCTGTCCACACAAGAAGCCCTCAACGGTCTGAAGAACTGGCGCCTACACCTGACTATCTTGGCGTTTACCTTCGTCCTGTACCCGATCCTCGGCTTGGCTCTGCGCCCGCTAACTCTGTTCATTTCCCACGACATGTACCTCGGCATCTTGTACCTCACCTTGGTGCCGTCCACCGTCCAGTCCTCCGTGGCATTTACGTCAGTGGCCAAGGGAAACATCGCCGGCGCAATCGTGTCAGCGTCGGCATCGAACCTAGTGGGCGTCATCATGACGCCGCTGTTGGTCATGGCTCTGATGGGCGCTGGAAATGGCATCTCTATCGACAGCTCAGTCTTCGTCGAAATCAGCCTCCTGTTGCTTGCACCATTCATCCTCGGCCAGCTAACCCGTAAGTGGGTCAAGGACTTCGCAGCAAGCAAAGGCACGAAGATTGTCGACCGCGGCTCCATCACAATGGTGGTCTACGCCGCGTTCTCCAAGGGAGTAGTCGATGGCATCTGGGACTCAATCAGCATCTGGGAGATTGTGTTCTTAGTCGTCCTATCGATCTTGATGGTTGCCTTTATGCTCTGGCTCACCAAGACCCTGGGCTCCAAGCTTGGCTTCCCCCGCGCAGACGTCATTGCCATCGAATTCTGTGGTTCTAAGAAGTCCCTCGCTACAGGACTACCGATGGCCTCGGTCATCTTCGCCTCCGGCAGCACCTCGCTGGGCCTGCTGATTCTGCCACTCATGATCTACCACCAGGTTCAGCTCATGATCTGCTCCTGGCTCGCGGCCCGGTATGCTGGGCAGTCATGAGCACTCTGATGTACGTCCGCACCACCATGGAAGTTCCCGGCGTAGGTTCCGCCATCCACATCGCGGAGATGGAAGAGGTTGACGTTAATACCTGCACCATGCTGCGCATGATTGCGCTGGCGCCAAACGACGCCGTCGCAGGCGCAGCCACTCCTTCCAAAGCCGTGGGAAACGCAGACATTCCCCAGCGCCAGGTACCACATCCCAACACCTACAACGACTTCCCCGACATCACGGCAGAGCACATTTCCGCTGACGACTTCGCGGCGCTGTGGCGCGAAGCAGTGGCTCTTTACGGAGAACTTTAGAATACGAAGTTAACCAGCACCATGTAGGCAGCGGTGCCGCCAAAGATGGAGAGGGCCGAGTCCTTCCTCCACCAGTGCAGCCCGGCAGTAATCGCCACACCAATCAGAGCGGCGAGGATTCCGCCGGGCGCTTCTTTTTGCCCAAAGACCGTATAGACCACGAGCACTGTCATAACGCCGACAGGCATCGTCATTCCAAGCAGGCCAATAAACTGACTGCCCTTGAGCGCCTTGATGAAGTAATAGGGAAGCTACCTAAGCAACACGGTAACGATGCAGATCGGGATGAGGACTGCAGCGACCATGGAGAGGGTTACACCGGCTGGCATTAGCGCTCACCCTTTCGCAGCACCATCGCAGAATCCAGACGCGGCGAGAAGAAGCGTAGGAGGAGCAAGCAGAAATAAGCCACCAACGCCACCATGAGAACCTGGCCAGGAAAGAGCACCGTGGCGAGAATGCCGCAGACTGCAGCAGACAAAGGCAGCGAGTAGTCCTTATTGTTGTGAAAAGAATCCATGGCCAAAACTACGAAGAGCGCCACGAGAGCGAACTCGAGTCCTTTAACGTTTGGCGGGATAATCTGCCCAGCCAGCGCACCCACGATGCCGCTGAGCACCCACAATAACTGACAAAAGACCTGGATGGTGAGAATGTGGACACCGGACAATCGCTCGTCACGCGGCTTGGCGGAAACGATGGCATAAGACTCGTCCGTGAGGGCATACGTGGAATAGGCGCGGCCCAAGAAGCTCTTAATATTGTCCCGCGGGAACGTGAGGCCATAAAAGATGTGGCGGAAGTTCACCATGAAAGCGGTGACCAACGAGGTAATCGCACTCGTTCCACCAGTGACCATGCTGATTGCGAGAAACTCCATCGATCCGGCGTAAATCACCACTGAAAAATGGGTGCCCACCACCATGCGAAGCCGGTTTGGACAATCAAAATTCCGAAGGCGAGGCCGAGTGGGACAAGACCCACGGCCACCGCCCATGTATCTTTCAGTCCCTTCAGTATCTCCTCGCGCATGAGGAAATACTAGAACACTAGTTATCGTCGATGTTCGCAGGGTAAGTGGAGTACAAAGGCAGCGGCATCGGCTGGCGCTTCATCACGTCGCCCCACAGATCCGCCGCGCCAGGTGTCAGGACATCTTGAGCAAGTGCGGGAGCCACGTACCAATCGCCCCGCTCAATCTCTTCTGAGAGTTGGCCAGGGCCCCACTCGGCGTAGCCGGCGAAAAGCCGCGCGCCGGTGACGAGTTCAGCGATGTCCTCGGGTTCTGAGCGCAAATCGACATGAACGAGGCGCGGGGCCAGCTTGTTGAGCTGCGGGTGCTCCTCGATGCGAACGCCCTGTTTGGCCATTCCGAGGGCCACAACGGACTGCTGATTCAGCGGTCCACCGATGTACAGGGCCTGGGGCTTAGCCACGACCGGCAGCCACTCGGGCAGCACGTTAAAGACGGCCACCTCCGAGCGCTTGGTCAGGTCCACGCCAAAGGTCATCATGTCATTGTGCTCAATGACAAGGATGACGGAGCGAGCAAACTCAGGGGAGAGCATTCCCGGCGCGGCGACGAGCAGTTGACCCGGTCCTGGTTCGTTGCGCTCTAGGGCGTTGAAAAGTCTGTCGGCATACATGTTCTACCTAGACTCCCACCACTCGCGCAGCTTCGCAATAGCAACGTCACGCTCGAGGGGTCCTTCCTCCAAGCGCAGCTCCTTGAGGTAGGACCACGCTTGACCCACCTCGGGCCCCGGGTTGAGCCCGAGGATCTCCATGATCTCGTTACCGTCGAGGTCAGGACGTACGCGGGCGAGGTCCTCCTTGGCGGCGATCTCAGCGATTCGCTCCTCAAGGTGGTCGTAGGTGCGCTGCAGGCGCCGTGCCTTCTTGGCGTTACGGGTGGTGCAATCCGCGCGCACGATCTTGTGGAGGCGGGGGAGCAGGTCACCAGCATCGGTGACGTAGCGGCGCACAGCGGAGTCGGTCCACTGACCTTCGCCGAAGCCATGGAAGCGCATATGCAGGTACACCAGCTGCCCGATGGCCTCGATGGTGGCCTTAGGGTACTTCAGCTTCCGCAGGCGCTTGCGCACCAACTTCGCACCAACGACTTCGTGGTGGTGGAAGGTCACCTTGCCGTCGGTGGTATCACGCGTGTCAGGCTTACCGACGTCGTGAAGCAGCGCCGCCCAGCGCAGGATCAGGTCGGGCTCCTCCTCCTGATCGATGGCCTGGCGCAAGACCGTGAGCGAGTGCGCGTAGACATCTTTGTGCTGCGCGTGCTCGTCGGGAGCCATGCGCAGGGCAGGAATCTCGGGGAAAATATGATCCAGAATTCCCGTATCAACCAGCAGTTCAATGCCGGTTTCCGGGTTCTTGCCCAACATGAGTTTGTCGAGCTCCACCTGCACGCGCTCGACGGTGATCCTGCGGATTTCACCCGCCATTTCAGTCATCGCGGTCTTGACGCGCTCGGCCACGTCAAACTCCAGCTGGGAGGCAAAGCGCGCTGCGCGCAGCATGCGTAGCGGATCGTCGTGGAAGGAGATCTCCGGCTTATCCGGGGTATCGAGGATCTTGTTCTTGAGATCCGTCAACCCTCCCATGGGGTCATGGAATTCGTAACCATCCTCTTTGAGCTCGATGGCCATGGCATTGACCTTAAAGTCACGACGCACGAGGTCGCCCTCCAGGGAATCACCGAAGACAACCTCCGGATTGCGGGAATCCCCGTCGTAGGAGTCGGAGCGGAACGTGGTGATCTCGATCTGCTGTCCCTTATATACAGCCGAGACGGTACCGAAGTCGATGCCTGTGTCCCAGACAGTCTCGGCCCATCCATCGAGGATTTCCTGGACCACCTCGGGGCGAGCGTCGGTGGTGAAATCTAGATCGTGGCCCAAGCGCGACAACAACGCATCACGCACGGAACCGCCGACGAGGTAAAGCCGGTTTCCGCGAGCTCGTAATTGCTCTGCGAGGCCACTGAGCGAGGCAAGAGTCGTTTCAACGCCGTTTAGCTGAGTGTCCTGAAAATTCACGGGTGTTAGTCTACTACGATTAGCAAGGATGACTAACCACGAACAAGGCTCCCGCAGGCGGCGTCGCGGCCGCCGCCCGGAAAGGCGCCCGCAGCGCAACTCCATCACGCGCATGACAACGCGTGATGAGACCTCCGCGGGTGGACTTGTCGTGTCTGGGCTCGCTGAGGCAGTCGACGGAGACAACGTCGATCTTTCGCGCATTTACGTAGCCCTGATCGGCCGCCTCGACCGGCGCGGCCGCCTGCTGTGGTCGATGCCCAAAGGCCACGTGGAAAACGGCGAGGATAAACACGTCACCGCCGAGCGTGAGGTCTGGGAGGAGACCGGCATTCACGGCAAGGTCTTTGCGGACCTGGGCATGATCGATTACTGGTTCGTCTCTGATGGGGTGCGCATCCACAAGACGGTGCACCATCACCTGCTGCGCTTTGTCGACGGCATCCTTAACGACGAGGATCCAGAAGTCACCGAGGTTTCGTGGGTTCCTGTCTCGGAGCTCATCGAGCACCTCGCATACGCCGACGAACGCAAGCTGGCGCGCATCGCTCATGACCTCTTGCCGGACTTGGCACGAAAGGAAGCCGCCGCAGGAAAGGCGACTCCGCGGTGAAGCGGCTTTCAGCGCTGATACTCGCAGGCCTATTAGCAGCCCCGGTTCCTGCGCAAGCGCAAACCAGACTTCCGGGCACCCTCGACTTCGATCTGCTTTCTGAAGCCACCGAAGACGGGGTCATGGAAGCGACCTTCCGCATTCACAATCCCACCGAGAACAAAGTGGAGGATCTCCAGATCAACAGCCGCCGCAACGATGCGGTGTCAACCACCGAGCAGGCTCAGGAAGAGCTGGCGGCGGGCGCCTACCCGTACTATGGGGCGTCGCAAAGCGTAGGCTCAATCGATCCTGGTGAGACCAAGGAAGTAACTTTCAAGGTCCCGCTCTCGCTGGGGCAGGAACCCACGCTGGCCATGACGGAGCCGGGAAACTACCCGCTCCAGTTCACTCTGACGGGAATGCAGGAGGGCCAAGCCAACAGCTTCGCCGACGAGCGGATGATCTTTGAATTCAACGCCGAGAAAGCACCAAGCGCTGAAACAGAGGATGCCGCGGAACTGCCCGAAGAACCGAACGCACTGACAGTGATTTACCCGATCACCTCGGAGATTAACATCGTGCCTGGGGAAACCGGGGGAGAGTCGCTCATCTTGAGCGATGATCACCTGGCGGAGGAGCTGCGCGAAGGCGGCCGCCTTGATAAGCTGCTGGATTCCTACCTCGATCACGATCTCAAAGGCGCAGGCTGCGTCGCACTGGATCCCGCGTTAGTGGATACCGTAAACCGCATGGCCGAAGGCTACACGGTCAATGACACGCGTCCCTCCATCGCCGAGCGCCCCAAGCGCTTACGTGACTCCTGGTTCAATGACGACGCTTCGCAGCGCGGCAAGCCGGGTACTGGAGCAGCCGATGCCAAGGCTTGGATCGAGCGCATTCAAAACCTGCAGTGCCACATGCCGCTGCCGTGGGCAAACACGGACATTAATGCCGTAGCTCATGTCAATAATGACTTCCTCACCTACGAGGCGCTCAATCGCACTTACGAAGACATCGTGGGCAAACCCACGTCCACATTGCTGCTTCCCAGTTCAGGGTACGTAAACCGCAAATTTGAGCGGCCGGCGCTCGTAGCAAATAACACCGGTTGGGTGGGTCAGGCCGCCACTTTCGACGCCTCTCTTGGCTCCCTGCTAAACCCCGGCGCAGCTTACACGAACCCCTTCCTGCGCTATGATTTCGCGCAAGACTCGCCGACCTCGCAGGCCTTGACCAGCGCGGCGTCGGTTAGCGTGGCGGCATCCGAGGGTGACGTGGTGGCAAAGCTGCCGAACTATCTGAGCCCGGAAACAGGGGAGCAGGTCCTCGACACAGCAACGAAGCTGTTGGACGCCGGAAAGGTGCGCCCCCGTGCGGTGACGGATCTGCCACTTGAAGAGACCGACCGCCCATTGGGCACGCCCTATGAGGACGAGTCTGCTTTCAGTGACGCCGACATCGTGCGCGTGGAACAGCAGGCGCGCTACACGGACGAGTTGACCAGCATCATGGTCAACGATCCGGCTATTGCGATGACGCGCTACGACTTCACGCTCCCACTACGCCGCGACCTCCTTGTGGCGCTGTCGGGTGACTTCAACGACCGCCTGAGCAAGCAATCTGAGGTGTTGCGCACGTTGCGCTCCTCAGTGTCGCTGATCCCACCTGGCAACGTTTACACGCGCGTCTCGGAGTCATCGCCGCTGCTCATCGTGGCAGAAAACGGGCTTCCGCTGCCTGTCGACGCCTCGCTCATCTACGAATCTGAAACAGCAACGCTTAACACTCCGTCGCGCGTGCGCATACCGGCAAAGGGTTCCATTACGGTATCCATGACCGCAAACATGCCTAACGTCGACCGAACTAACATCAGCTTGTGGTTGGCCACGCCGTCCAAACAGGCCATCTCCGAGCCGGTAAATATCGCAGTTCAGACCCGTGCCGGTATCGTAAGCGTGTACGGAGTCGGCGCCATCGCCGCTCTAACTCTCATTTTGGCCCTGCTATTCCGGCTGGGGCGGAGAAAAAAGAAAAGTTCCTAAAGAGATAGTTAGTTCCTTTTATGACTAATGAAAATGGCTCTCGTCGTCGCATTGTGACGCCCACGCCGCCGGCACCTGTGCCGGAAAAGAGGGTTGCACCGATGCCAGTGGCGGAAGACAAATCCGCGTTGAAAGGCGAACATGTAGAGACTGCTACTTCCGACGGCGCGGTTGTTCGCGCCACCGGATCCATGGCGATTGCCACGCTGATCTCCCGCATCACAGGCTTCCTGCGCAACGTTCTCATCGGTTCGTCGCTCGGTCCCGCGATTTCTTCCGCGTTCACCACAGCGAACCAACTTCCCAACCTCATCACTGAGATTGTCCTCGGAGCTGTCCTAACTTCCTTGGTCGTCCCAGTCCTGGTGCGTGCCGAGAAGGAAGACGCGGATAGGGGAGAGAACTTTGTACGTCGCCTCTTTACCTTGGCGTTCACTTTGCTGGGTATTGTCACGGTAGCCTCATGCATTTTTGCGCCCCAACTGACAACCATTATGTTGACAGATGACGGCGAGGTTAATGCCACCCAGGCAACGTCCTTCGCATATCTGCTTCTCCCGCAGATCTTCTTCTACGGCCTCTTTGCGCTTTTCCAAGCGGTACTCAATACCAAGAATGTTTTTGGACCTGGTGCTTGGGCACCGGTGGTCAACAACATCATCTCCATCGCGGTGCTGGTGGCATATCAAGTGGTACCAGGGTCCTTGCACCCAGAGGCACCATCTCCGGTTTCTGACCCTCACGTTCTCTTGCTGGCACTGGGTACCACTTTAGGTGTCATTGTCCAATGCCTGATCTTGTTCCCGTACTTAAAGAAGGCAGGAATTAACCTCAAACCGCTGTGGGGTTTGGACGATCGCCTCAAGCAGTTCGGCGGCATGGCCATGGCGATCGTGGCTTACGTTGCCGTATCCCAGCTGGGCTACATCATCACCTCGCGTATTGCATCGCAGGCAGATGAAGGTGCTCCCTTTACTTACCAGCAGGCATGGCTGTTGCTGCAGGTTCCATATGGCGTTATTGGCGTCACGTTGCTCACCGCAATCATGCCACGCCTGTCCCGCAATGCAGCGGACGGTGACGTCAAGGCAGTCGTACGCGATCTCACCCTAGGCACCAAGCTGACCTTCATCGCGCTGATTCCAATCGTCATCTTTATGACCGGATTCGGCATTCCGATTGCCCGAGGTCTCTTCCAGTACGGTGCCTTTGACGCAGATGCCGCTGAGCTGCTGGGCCTAACCCTCAGCTTCTCGGCGTTTACACTCATTCCTTATGCGTTGGTGCTGCTGCACCTACGCGTGTTCTATGCCCGTGAAGAAGCCTGGACACCAACCTTCATCATTGCCGGAATTACCTTCACCAAGGTTGTTCTATCCATGCTCGCACCACACGTGGCGGATTCCCCAGAGCGCGTTGTTATTCTTCTGGGTACGGCAAACGGCTTTGGTTTCATTGCCGGTGCGGTCATCGGCGGCTTCCTCCTCAAGCGCAAGCTGGGCAGCCTCGGTGGAAAGGAAATCCTAGGCACCACCTTGTGGGCCACGTTGTCTTCCGTAGCTGGCCTCGTTGTGGCCTTTGTCCTCAACATGGTCATCAATCTCGTTCTACCGGACTCCCTACCGCCTTTCGTCGAGCTCATCCGCTTGATGGTGGTAGGACTTACCTTCGTTATTGCAACTGGCCTGGTGCTCTCACGCTCCGGCTTGCCAGAGGTTATCAACCTGGGCCGCCAGCTGCAGCGCATTCCGGGAATGAACCGTCTTATCAAGATCGACGACGCCGAAGCCATCGAGGTCGAGGAGCCGGAGATCCAGGAAATCCAACCGATCTTCAACCAGGATGCGTTCAACTCCTCGCCAGTCCCACCGCCTATGTCGGCCGGCATTGTCCGCGGCCCGCGCCTGGTACCAGGTGCTCCAGTATCCGACGGACGCTTCCGCCTCCTTGCCGACTACGGTTCGGTCCCCGGCGCTCGCTTCTGGAAGGCCCGCGAACAAGCCACCGGCCGCGTCGTTTCCCTGACCTTCGTAGACACAACGGGCGAGGCTCCGATGGCTCCGGCAACCCCATCAGTGGCAGCACGTCGTTCTGCCGACATTTCTCGCAACACCCGCAAACTCGCCGAGCTTGGATTGGAAGCGGTGGCATCCAACATCCAGATTCTGTCCTACCGCCAGGGTTGCCTTGTGGTGGCCGACTGGATTGAGGGCACGCCGCTTAAGACGGTTGCGGAAGAAGGCGACCTCGATCCGCGTGCAGTAGCACGTGCGCTCGCTCCGCTGGTCGACGCCGCAACTACAGCGCACGAGCACGATCTTGTACTGGGTATCGATAACCGCAACCGCATCCGTATCGCTACGGACGGCGTCGCCAAGCTGGCGTTCCCTGCCGTACTCGAGCGCAATAGTGTGGAAACGGACGTCGATGGAATCAACTCCACCATTACGTTACTGACTGAATCCACGACATCTACGCCGCAGGAACTACGCGACGTTGCACATTCTGAGCAGTCGCTCGAGGAGCGCGCAAAGGTCTTGCATGCATATGCAAACGAGACAGAGCAGACTCTGGAGGTGCGCGAAGAAAAGGTCGAAACTCCTGAAGCCACTCCAGGCTTCGGTGGCCGCGGCTACTCGGGATCGGGCGCGATCATCTTGGGCGTCTTTGCCACCATCTTTGTTGTGGGTATGGCTGCACTGACCGCGTGGATCATGTCTTTGGTGGGGGAGGAGTCACCCGTAACCAAGCCAACGCAGACCGTGACCAGCTTCCCGAACACCCCGCCGGTGCTACTCAAGGAAAAGTCAGCGTTCACTGTTCCGGATAACAAGGAACAGAAGGCACTCGTCGACGGCAAGGGTTCCGCACGAGTGGACATCGCCGAGGGCGCACTCGTTACCTTAGAGAAGCCGACTCAGCTGCATGTGCTGCAGGTCAGCCAGTACGGTTCCACGGGCACTAAGTTCACCGTCTATGGCGTGAACACTGACAAGTTTGATCCGGAGGAACCCGAGGGCACCGAGCTGGCCAAGGGCAAACTCAGCGCCAGCAAGCAGGACATTGAGCTGAAGAAGGTGCAGGAGGGCTTCGACGGAGTCCTCATCATGTTCGACGGCAAGGTCGCAGTCTCCGAACTACAAACCGTGGGCTTGTCCTAATTTTATTCATCCCCTTATAGCGCCATCATGCCAGTTCAGGCATGGTGGCGTTCCCTTTTGGAAATAGCAACATTACTTCAAGCGTTGACTAATTTAGTGACGCGAGTAAGCTATATGTTGTTACATCAACAAACGACAGTTTCGACCGCGCGGTTTCAAGAACTCGTTTCCGGAACTCGCCGTCACAGACAAAGCAGAATTTTTTTAGGAGAACATCATGATTGCAGGTACCTACGTACTCGACCCAGCACACACCACCATCGGCTTCGTTGCTCGCCACGCAATGGTTACCAAGACCCGCGGCAAGTTCGAGGACTTCGAGGGCACCATCACCGTTGCAGAGAACATCGCTGATTCCAAGGCTGACGTCACCATCAAGTCCGCTTCCATCAACACCGGCAACGATGACCGCGACGGCCACGTTAAGGGCGACGACTTCTTCGCAGTAGAGAAGTACCCGGAGCTGACCTTCACCGCTACCTCCTTCAACGTTGACGAGGCTGGCAACGGCACCGTTACCGGCGACCTCACCATCAAGGGCGTTACCAAGCCGGTCACCCTGGACGTTGAGACCGAGGGCCTCGCTGAGGATCCGTTCGGCAACACCCGCTTCGGCTTCGAGGCAACCACCAAGATCAACCGTCTTGATTACGGCATCGACTTCAACGCACCGCTGAAGACCGGCGGCGTCCTGGTCTCCGAGGAGATCAAGATCGAGCTCGAGGTCTCTGCAATCAAGCAGTAATTCACACAGCACACTGCTGCTAACGCGCAACGCCCCAGGAAAACCTGGGGCGTTTTTCGTATGCAGCCAGGTGCTAGCCACTGCCACAGCCAGGTTCTAAAATGACCGTCATGTCTAACTCGAACTCTTCTCACCAGGCTGGCAGCCTCACGCATGCTGAAGCCATCGCCCGCACCCAGGCGATCGATCTCAGCTCCTACCATCTCCACCTCGATGTTTCGGGAGCACAAGACAACCTGACCTTCCCTGTAACCTCCCGAATCACCTTTAGCACCCAGGAGCCCGAGCTCTTCGTGGACTACCTCGGCGAGCAGGTTACGAAGGTCGCTGTGCAGGGCGAGGACGTAGAGGTCGACTTCCACGACAATCGCATATACCTCCACGAGCTGCCGGAGGGAGAAGAGATCACCGTGGAGATCCAAGGTGTCTCTGCGTTCTCCCGCACCGGCCAAGGCATGCACCGCATGGTGGACAACGCGGACGGCAATACCTACCTGTACTCCCACTTGGAGCCATCCGACGCCCGACGCATCTTCCCGTGCTTTGACCAGCCGGATCTCAAGGCGGTCTTCTACACCACCATCACCGCGCCAGAGGGTTGGCAGGTGCTCTCCAATCAGCCGGAGGTGCGTCGCCAAGCAGCGGAAAACGCAACTGCCGCGAACGCCGTAACCGTGGAGTTCAACGAGACCCCACTGCTATCCACCTACCTAACCTCCTTTGCCGCCGGTCCCTACATTGTGAAGACGCGCACCTGGCGCGACATCGAGCTCCGCGCCTTCGCGCGCGCCTCGATGGAGGGCTACCTCGATGACGAGATCCTGGAAATCACCGCTCAGGGCATGGATTTCTTCGACGAGGCCTACAAGTTCCCGTACCCGTGGGGCAAGTATGACTCCATCTTCGTTCCCGAGTACAACCTCGGCGCCATGGAGAACCCAGGCCTCGTGACCTTCACCGAGAGCTATCTTTTCCGCTCCCGTGCTACCCGTGCGCAGCGCGCGGGCCGCACGAACACCATCCTTCACGAGATGTCCCACATGTGGTTCGGCGATCTCGTCACCCCGCAGTGGTGGGATGACCTATGGCTCAAGGAATCCTTCGCCGAGTTCATGGGCGCAGATTCTTCCGTCGAGGCCACCGAGTACACCGAGGCATGGACCAACTTCGCAGGTCAACGCAAGAACTGGGCGTACCTGCAGGATCAGCTGCCCACCACGCACCCCATCAAGGCAGACATCCCTGACGTTGACGCCGCCCGCCAGAACTTCGACGGCATCACCTACGCCAAGGGCGCTTCGGTGCTCAAGCAGCTGGTGCATTACGTGGGCCGCGAGAACTTCTACGCCGGCGCCCGCGACTACTTCCGTAACCATGCTTTTGCGGCCGCGACCTTCGACGATCTGCTCAGCGCCCTCAAGCAACACACCGACCGCGACCTGGATGCCTGGTCCACCGCATGGCTCAAGACCTGGGGCCCGGACACCCTGGCGCCGGAGCTGCACGTTGAGGGTGACAAGATCACCGAGCTAGCGATCCTCGCCGAGGCAGAAGACCGCACGCGTCCGCACCGCTTGAACGCTGCGCTTTTCGACGCCTCCCTGCACAAGTACGCAGTCCTCGACATCGATGTCGCTGGCCCGCGCACGATTGTCGACGAGGCTTCCGGCCTGCAGGCACCGGCGCTGTTGCTGCTTAACGACGGCGACCACACCTACGCCAAGGTGCGCTTCGACGAGACCTCCTTGCAGACCATCCAGGACAAGCTCTCTGATATTGATGACGAGCTCTCCCGCGCGGTCATCTGGACTTCCCTGTGGAACCTCACCCGCGATGGCGAGTGGCCGGCCCAAAACTACGTCGACACCGTGCTTAAGCACGCCGTAGGGGAGGCCCCCTCCCTGCTCACCACTGCTTTGGCCAACGCCCAATTCGCGGTCAACCACTACCTTCCGGAGTCCCCGGATTATGCCACCCAGATCTGGGAGCTGCTGCAGCAAGCGGAGAAGGGCACGGATACGCACTTGCTGCTGACCCGCGCCGCTATCAATGCGCTGGGTAGTACCCCGGAGCCGGGCAACGACCGTTTGCGCGCAGTGCTTGACGACGCCACCGATCCCGACATCCGCTGGGCGGTGCTGCGTGCGCTCGCGGCACGCGAAGCGGTCTCCCAGGAAGAACTCGACGCCGAGAAGGAGCGCGACAACACTTTGACCGGTGCAGCTGCTTACCTGGGCGTTTCCCGCTCCTTCCCGGACTGCAAGCGCGAGGTCTTCGACATGGTCCGCGAGCCGGGCGCCTACTCCAACGCAGAGGTGGATTCCTTGCTCGCCGCATTCAATGCGCCGCGTTCGAAGCACCTCACCGAGCCCTTTGCGGAAGAGTTCTTCCAGGTACTCGACAAGATCTGGCAGGAGCATCCGATCGAGATCGCCAATCGCCTGGTCCGCGGCCTTTACCCGGAGCTCGAGATGGCCGATGCCGCCACCGACGAATTCCTGCGCGAGGAGCGTCCGCGTGCGCTGCGCCGCGTGCTGCTCGAGTGCCAGGATCACCTGCGCCGCACCTTGCGCGTGAAAAATGGTCAATAGAGTAGACACTCTTCGCTAGCGCCCGGTAGAACCCCTCGGATAAAACAGGTTTAAGTACCTGTTGATCCGGGGGGAATCTACATGGCTGATCGCAGTGATCACGAACTTGTTGACGCATTCATAGCAGGGGATAACAAAGCCTTTTCGCTCATCGTGGAAAGACACCGTGCCAGGCTGACCATGGTGGCACGACGCTATACGCACAACGACACCGATGCGCAGGATGTACTCCAAGAAGCACTCTTGCGCGCAAGCTGCAACCTGCACAAATACCGCAGGGAATCCGCGTTATCTACATGGCTGCACCGTTTGGTGATGAATTCGGGATATGACTTCCTCAACCACCGAGCCAACCGCGAAAATGCTTCGCTGGACGTGGACTTTGTCGAAGATGACAGAAATCATCTCTTGGCTCACAACCCCAACGAGAACCTCGAGGACACACTGGCCGTCCGGGAGGCCATGGAGCTTCTCCACAAAGACCACCGCGAGGCCCTGTATTGGACCGACGTCGAGGGCTACGCCATCGCCGAAGTAGCTGCTTTCCAGGGAGTCGCTCCCGGCACCATTAAGTCCCGCCGCGCGCGGGCGCGGCGAGCGCTTCGAGAAGCAATGCTGCAGGGAGCAAATACTTAAAAAGGAATAACGCTCCCTGACCTCTCGTTGAATGAGAGGTCACGTTTAAGCATCAACCCCGTTTCTGATACCCGGAATTTAACGTAGCGCGGGTAGGATCTGTGGGGTTGATCCAGCAGTACATTGCAAGGGAGTTATTTAAATGACCGTCCACGATGTCGCCATCGTAGGCTCCGGCCCTGCCGGTTACACCGCTGCGCTTTATGCCGCGCGCGCTGAGCTCAAGCCGATCGTATTCGAGGGTTTCGAGTACGGCGGCGAGCTCATGAACACCACCGAGGTGGAGAACTACCCAGGCTTCCAGAAGGGCATCATGGGCCCAGAGCTCATGGAGGAAATGCGCTCCCAGGCAATCCGCTTCGGCGCTGACCTGCGCATGGAGGTTGTTGACTCGGTCGAGCTCGAAGGCGAGATCAAGAAGCTGCACGTAGGCGACGAGGTCTTTGAGGCCCGCGCCGTCATCCTCGCCACCGGCGCCGCTCCACGCTACCTGGGCATTCCAGGCGAGGCAGAGCTTTCCGGCCGTGGCGTTTCCGCCTGCGCTACCTGCGACGGCTTCTTCTTCAAGGGTCACAACATCGCCGTTGTGGGCGGCGGCGACTCCGCAATGGAGGAAGCAACCTTCCTCACCAAGTTCGCTGAGACCGTCACCATCATCCATCGCTCTGAGAACTTCCGCGCTTCCAAGATCATGCTGGAGCGTGCAAAGGCCAATCCACAGATCAAGTGGGCTACGAATAAGACAGTGGAGCGTGTGATCGAGGGCGAAGGCAAGGTCGCCGGGCTCGAGATCAAGGACGCAATCACGGGTGAAGTTTCGACGCTGGACGTAACCGCAATGTTCGTTGCCATTGGCCACGATCCGCGCTCCGCCTTCCTTGAAGGCCAAGTCGCGCTCAACGAAGGCGGCTACGTCGTTGTTGATCAGCCTTCCACCAAGACCAACCTTCCGGGTGTCTTTGCCTGCGGCGACTTGGTCGATGACCACTACCAGCAGGCTATTACCGCAGCAGGCTCCGGCTGCCGCGCAGCCATCGATGCTGAACATTTCCTCGCAGAAAGCCGTTAAACATTCATGAGCAACGTAAAAAACGTAACTACCGACTCCTTCCGTACCGACGTAATCGAGTCCTCCGCCTCCAAGCCTGTCGTCGTTGACTTCTGGGCTGAATGGTGTGGCCCTTGCAAGAAGCTTTCCCCAATCCTCGATGATGTCGCGGGCGAGCTTGGTGACGACGTCAAGGTCGTCAAGGTCAACGTCGATGAAGAGCGCACTCTTGGCGCCATGTTCCAGATCATGTCGATCCCTTCCGTGCTGATTTTCCGCAACGGTGAGAAGGTCGACGAATTTGTTGGACTTCGTTCGAAGTCTGACATCGTGGCGCAGATTCAAAAGCAGCTCTAGCTGGTAGCCTTATTCACATGCGTCTCAGGACGCACAGTATTAACACGAGAAAGGGGTAGGTGTGAATCGCGTCCTTCACATTGGCGACCAAAGTGTCCGAGTCGCTGAGGCACGTGCAACCCTCGCCCGCCTCGGCCTCATGAAGGATTACCAGGGAACTCTGTCCGACTGGAAACAGCAAAAGTACTCCGAGTCAGACAAAATCTTTGACGCCGAACTATCCGAGGTCATCAAGGCCTTCCAGCAGTCCCGCGGCATAGTGCCCAGCGGCGTCATTGATGATCTCACCCTTCGTGAGCTGCGCCAAGCGTCTTATACCCTTGGTGCACGCGTACTGGCGTACGAGCCGGGCAACGTTCAGGTTGGTGACGATGTCGCGCAACTCCAACAGCAGCTCCAGGAGCTTGGCTTTTATCAACAGCGTGTGGACGGTCACTTCGGCCCAGACACTCACGCGGCGCTGGCTGAATACCAATTGAACTACGGGCTGCAAAATGATGGTGTCTGCGGCCCCACGACCATCAATGCGTTGAGCCTGTTGGGGCGCCGCATCACGGGCGGTTCTGCACACAACATTCAGGAGCGCGAGCGAGTTCGCAACGCTGGCCCAAAGTTGGCCGGCAAGCGAGTGGTCATCGATCCTGCGCTCGGCGGTGCGGACAAAGGCCAACGCGTTAAAGGGCGCTTTGGTGAAATCAGCGAGGAAGACCTCTTGTGGGATCTTGCCGAGCGCGTCGCCGGCCGTATGATTGCCGCGGGCATGGAGACCATCATCTCCCGCCCTCGCACGGATAACCCCACCACTAAGGACCGCGCTGAGCTGGCCAACGCTTTCGGCGCTGATCTTGTCATTTCTTTGGCTTGCGACAGCTACCAAAATGACAAAGCTAACGGTGTTGCGACCTTCTACTTCGGATCAGAGCAGGGCAACTCCTCACTGATCGGTGAGACCCTCTCCGGCTTCATCCAGCGTGAGATTGTCGCACGTACGCCGTTGCAGAACTGCTGGAACCACGGTCGCACATGGGATCTGTTGCGTCTTACTCAGATGCCGGTTGTGCAGGTTGTCATGGGCTACCTCACCAACCCAGGTGACGTGGCTATCTTGACCAACCCACACATGCGAGATGACATCGCGGAGGCAATCGTTGTTTCCGTTAAACGTCTCTACCTGTTGGATGAGGACACCGCAGTAACAGGCACCTACAAGTTCGACGAACTACTGCGCGCCGAGAAGGCCTAAGCCTCCTTTGGCCAACGCGGGCCAAGGGCTTAGGCCAAGGCCCTAGCCAGCATATCTTCCACTGCCGCATCCGAAAGCAGATCGAATGCTGGTGGGAGATCAAGGCGCAGACGAGGCGTAATTGGGTGGTCTTGCACCACCATGAAACCCGCTGATTCGAGTGTTTCCACTGGAAGCAACCCGATGAAGGCGGGTTTTTCGCGTAGGAGGAACTCCGCCTCCTTGGCGTCGCGGTAGCCAAAAGCCTCGACAGCGCTGAAATCGCGCGAGGTAAGGTTCATCACCGCGGCGTCGAGAAGCACTGCTTCTAAACCCCGCGCCGCACGGTGCGATTTCACAAACAACGAGGACAAAATAGCCGCATCCTCAGATACCGGTGAGGAAGGAAGTTTCGCGGCACCTGGTGCGTACTCAGAAGGGCAAAAGAACACCGTGGCTTCATCGCCAACGGTAAGTCCACAGTCGCCGTGGCTGAGCAGCATCGCCGAGATCCAAGCCTCCTTCTCAAAGGCCGGATCAACGACGGCAGTTTTGAGCTCCCAGAAAACAGAGCGAGCCGCCAAGGGGTTGATGGTCACCCCTTCCTTGACGGACTCGACCAGCATTACTTGCCCTCGATGAGCGCGAGGATGCGCTCAAAGTCTTCCTGATCTCCGAACTCCACGACCATCTTGCCCTTACGCTTACCCATGGTCACGGTGACCTTGGTGTCAAAGCGATCGGAAAGACGCTCAGCAGAGTCGGTGAAGTATTGCGGCTGGGCAGCAGCAGGCTTCCTTTCCTGCTGTGGCTTCTCGCCCTTCTTGTAGAGGGTTACAGCCTCCTCCGTAGCGCGCACGGAGAGGCCCTCTGCGATGACGCGGTTAGCCACGATCTCCATGGCCTCGGTGTCCGGAAGACCAAGAATTGCACGGGCGTGGCCGCCCGACAAGGTGCCGGCCGCAACGCGCTTTTGGACGTTAACCGGAAGCTTGAGCAGGCGAATCATGTTGGTCACCTGCGGGCGGGAACGGCCAATGCGATCAGCCAGCTCGTTCTGGGTGACACCGAACTCTTCCAGCAACTGTTGGTAGGCATGCGCCTCTTCCAGCGGGTTCAGCTGAACGCGGTGGATGTTCTCCAGCAACGCATCACGCAGGAGGTCGTCATCCTTGGTGTCGCGGACAATCGCCGGGATGGTTGCAAGCCCTGCCTTGGAGGATGCACGCCAACGGCGCTCACCCATGATGAGCTCGAAGCCGCCCTCATCAGCCGGGCGCACAACGACCGGCTGCAGGAGACCAAACTCCTTAATGGAGTGAACGAGCTCTGCGAGGCCCTCTTCGTCAAAGACGGTACGTGGCTGCTTAGGGTTCGGAATGATGTCACCGACCGCAATCTCACGGTAGGTGGCTCCGATGACGGAAGGCTTGGCCTGACGCTTTTTGGAGTTGGACTGCTGGATGGTCGGAGCACCCTTCACGCGGCGCTTATCACCAGCTGGACCGCCGGTAGCAGCACCAAGGATGATGTCAGCAGCGTCGTTGCCCAGGCGCGGCTTACGGGAGGGTGCATCAGGGCCGGAAGGAATAAGAGCTGCCAGACCTTTACCGAGTCCACCTTGCTTATGTTCTGCCATGCTTTATTATCCTTCCAATTCCGCGTAAATCTCTGGGCTAACACCAATGGCGCCAGTGGTGGGGTGTGGGCGATAATCACCGCGGGAATTCAGTTCCCGGGCCGCCGCCGAATAAGCTCGCGCACCGGTGGAAGATGGGTCATATTGAATAACCGTCTTGCCATAACCTGGTGCCTCGGACACACGCACCGAACGCGGAATTACATTACCAAGAACTACGGCACCGAACTGTTCGCGCACTTCACTGGCCACTTGCTCGGCCAACTTCGTGCGAGCGTCATACATGGTGAGCAATACCGCGGAGATGTGTAGCTCCTCGTTGAGGTGCTCACGAATCATGGAGATGTTACCCAACAGCTGGCCCACCCCCTCCAAGGCGTAGTACTCACACTGAATAGGAATGATGACCTCTTCGGCACACGTCATTGCGTTGATGGTGAGCAAGCCGAGGGAAGGCGGGCAATCGATGAAAACGTATTCGAAGCCATGCTCCTCAAGGAAGCCGTTGTGCAGCGCGTCATAAAGACGGAACTCACGACGTACCAAGGAGACCATTTCGATCTCAGCACCCGCCAAGTCAATCGTGGCTGGGATGCAGAAGAGGTTAGGGCTGCCGGGGGAGGGCTGCATAGCCTGTTCCGCGGTGCGGTCCCCGAGAAGTACCTCATAGCTAGAGTCAGTGCCCGAGGTATGAGCAGCACCCACGGCAGTGGAGGCATTGCCCTGCGGGTCCAGGTCGATCACCAACACTTTCTTGCCGGCTTCAGCAAGTGCCGCGGCAAGATTGACAGCCGACGTGGTCTTGCCGACGCCGCCCTTCTGATTCGCGATGGTGATAAGACGTGGATTAGTCATGCCGTCTACTCTAGTTCACGCGAGGGACACGGATGATAGTCGTGCCCTTAATGGTTGTGACCTCGGCTTTTCCGCCGCCGGCGCGTTTGATGTCAGCAGCGTCACGCTCCAGCTCCTCATGAACCGAGGAACCCTTGAGTGCAATCATCTCGCCGCCAATCTTCACCAACGGCAGAGACCACTTGGCGAGCTTGCCCAGCGGAGCAACTGCGCGGGAGGTAACGATGTCAGCACCCTTCACAGCCTTCTTCACGGGGCCTTCCTCGGCGCGGCCACGGATAACGGTGACGTTGTCGAGCCCGAGCATCTCCTTGACCTCTAAGAGGTAATTAGAACGCTTGAGGAGTGGCTCAATCAAAGTGATATCGAGATCTGGGCGGGCGATAGCCAGTGGGATGCCAGGCAGGCCTGCGCCACTTCCGACGTCGATGACGCGGGCGCCTTCCGGCATCATTTCGCCGATCACGGCGCAATTCAGGATGTGGCGATCCCATAGGCGAGGCACTTCGCGGGGGCCCATAAAACCACGAATGGACCCGTCTGTAGCGAGTGAATCGTGGTAAGCCTGCGCGAGGTGCAGACGGGAGCCAAATACTTCAGACGGGTCCAATTCGGACACTTAAAACTCCTGTGTGAGGTTGTGTTTAGTTGTTGTTGCTGTTCTTGCGCTGCTTCTTGGTGCGGTTGTCCTTCTTGCGAACGCCCGGCTTAGGAGCAGAGGTGCGCTTAAGCTCAGCCTTAGCAGCCAGCTCGCGCTCTTCTTCCTCGTCCATCTTCTTGTACACGATGCGCGTCTGGAAGAAGGTCCAGACGGTGTTGGCCAACATGTAGAACAGCAAGCCAATAGGCCAAATAGCACCGGAGAAGACCAGCATGCCTGGCATGACCCAAAGCATCATCTTGTTCATGATGGCCATCTGCTGCTGCATCATCTCCGCGTTCTGACCCTGCGGGGCGGCAGTCTTACCGGAAGCACGGCGTGCCTCCTGGCGGTTGAGCGACATACGGGCATTGAAGTGGGTCAAAACCGCAATGATGACAATCAAAGGAACGATGATGACCGCTGCCTGCGACATCGTGATGCCCTGCTGATCCAGAATCGGCGAGTTCACGCGCAAGTTAGTAATCAGCGGAACACCAAAGATCTTGGCGTCTAGGAACTGCTGCACCAATTCCGGCTTGAAGATGTAGTTCGCAGTGTTCGCGTTAGCCTCCACCGACATTGGCTCACCAGCTGGGTGACCGATGCCACCCGCAGTCTGAATGGTGCGGTCGAAGGAGCGCAGAACATGGAACAGACCGATGAACATTGGGATCTGAGCGAAGACCGGTAGGCAGCCTGCCATCGGGCGAACGCCAGATTCCTTGTAGATGCGCTGCATCTCCTGCGCAGCCTTGGTCTGGTCATTCGCGTACTTGGTACGCAGCTCCTGGATTTGCGGCTGGATTTCCTGCATCTTGCGGGACGAGCGCAGCTGGGTAATGGTTGGCTTGACCATCACAGCCTTCAGTGTCCACGTCAGCAAGACAATGGAGAGAATCCACGTGATGCCCTGGGCGGGATCCATCACGAAGCTCAACAGCCAGTGCCAGAACCAGAGGACGGCCGAGATTGGCCAGTAGATGAAATTAAGCAAGGATTTTCCTCAGTTGTTGTTCGTGCCGGGTACAGGATCAAATCCTCCCGGATGCCAAGGGCCGCATTTGCAGACCCTAGCGATGGCCATGCCGGTGCCTTTGAAAGCTCCGTGAACGGAGAGTGCTTCAAGGGCATAGGCACTGCATGTCGGTTCAAAACGACAGGTGGAAACCATCTTAAGGGGTGACAGATACTTTTGGTAGAAGCGCACCGCCTTCACCATCGGTTTTGCCGCCCCATGCGCGTGCGGTATTTCCTCACCGGAGGAATTTAGATATCCCATTTGCGCAGTGCCTTGCGGATATCTTTTGCGAGTTGCTCACTAGAGGCCTCTGCGCTAGCAGGAAGCGCCCGGATGACAATGTCGGCGGTGGGAGGGAGGGCATCGAAAAGCGACATGCACACATGCCGAAGCCGCCGGGAGGTGCGGTGGCGAACCACTGCGTTCCCGACGGCTTTCGAGACCACAAGTCCGAATCGCGGGCCAGAGGCTGCGATGTCGTGACTTAAGTCTTGGCTTTTATTGTTGCGGTAGTGCACAACAACAGTGCGTGTACCCGCCCGGCGCCCGCCCTTAATCGTCCTGCGGAATTCCGCGGGTGAGGTGAGCTTATGCTGGGCTGGAAGCACGATTATGCCGACAGCTTTGCGCGGCCCTTCTTACGACGAGCTGCGACGATTGCGCGACCTGCACGGGTGCTCATGCGGGTGCGGAAGCCGTGCTTACGAGCACGACGACGGTTGTTGGGCTGGAAGGTACGCTTACCCTTTGCCACGATTATCTCCTTGAAGTTGTGCGCAGGGCTCCGGGAAGTAAATTCCTGAGCCCCACTGATGAATGGTTGTGTGAGTGGTTAGTAACCCTCGGATGGGTTCACCCTCACGCGCAACATCGGTTTGTTGCGATAGACCATGACAGATTACGTGACGAATGCACCCTTGAACAAATCGACACCCGGGTGTACCCAGAATTACAAAGATGTTTTTATCTGCAGCTAAACGGCTACTTTGCGGGGTCAGAGCACATACGGCGGCTTGCATTTTAAGTTCACGCCGTGCAAGCGCCGAAAAGCGTTAGACAGTCCCGCTAACTCGGCGGTAAAACTAAAGAATCGAATTTCACAGCCACCCACAGGCTGTGAATAACTCTAAATGTGTACTTTAGACTTTTTGCATTTTAGCAGCTAAAGACCCTAAAGTACCCTATAGCGAGTTATCCACAGCTATCCGATAGGCTGTGGATAAACAATTCATCCACACATGTGGATAACTCTGTGGAGATCGAGGTCGTACCGCAAATCCCAATGTGGATACTTCCGTGAAATTCACTGTTATTTTCTCCGTCCAAACTAGGGTCCCACACTAGGGGCCACACAAGGTAGGCGCTTTGTCTGATCAACAAGCGGTGCTTAACGCCAGCTGGCGAGCAGTAGTCGAAGACCTGCTCGCTCAATCTGAGAAACCCAACTCAGATGTACCGAACTTTAACCACACGCAGCGGCTGTACCTGCAGCTCGCGCGACCCATCATGATGATGGATGGTTATGCGTTGCTGGCAGCACACAACGAAACGGCCAAAGCCGTCATCGAGACTGACTTAGGTCCACACATCTCCCGCGCCCTCGCACGCCATTTGGGTCGCCCATGTTCACTTGCTGTAACTCTGGCGAACCCGGAGGATGACGCAGCGCTTAACGACACCGCCAGCACTCAAAGCCAGCCTCAAAACCAGGCGCCGTTTCAGTCATCTGCTTCGACGCAGCAATATGGACAGCACTCTGTGCCGCAACCTAACCAGCAGCAGGTTCAGCGTCCCATCCAGCAGGAAGCCAACCAAACACAGCCACCAGCCTGGCAAACCAGCCACGCTCCGGCCAGCTTGGATGAGCTTGCCAATCACTACAACCAGCAACAACACTCCAATGCCCGCATTCCGCGCGAGGCACCGGCTCATGATCCCAATAGGGAAGAGTCGCTGAACCCGAAGCACACTTTCGAGAATTTCGTTATTGGTTCTTCAAACCGCTTCGCCAATGGCGCGGCCGTGGCCGTGGCTGAGAACCCTGCGCGTGCCTATAACCCGTTGTTCATTTGGGGCGGTTCTGGCCTGGGGAAGACTCACCTTTTGCACGCTGCCGGAAACTACGCGCAGCTGCTGCATCCGGGCCTGCGCGTGAAGTACGTATCCTCCGAGGAATTTACGAACGACTACATCAACTCCCTGCGAGATGACCGCCAAGAGTCATTCAAGCGCCGCTACCGCAACCTCGACATCTTGATGGTTGATGACATTCAGTTCTTGGAAGGCAAGGAGTCCACGCAAGAGGAGTTCTTCCATACCTTTAATGCGTTGCACCAGGCCAACAAACAAATCATCTTGTCCTCCGACCGTCCGCCAAAGCAGCTGACCACCCTGGAGGATCGCCTGCGTACCCGCTTCGAGGGCGGTCTCATCACGGACATCCAACCGCCAGATCTCGAAACGCGCATTGCGATTTTGATGAAGAAGGCTGCCGCGGATGGCACGGAAGTCGATCGCTCGGTGCTCGAACTGATTGCTTCGCGCTTTGAATCTTCGATTCGTGAGTTGGAAGGCGCGCTCATTCGCGTCTCTGCTTATTCCTCCTTGGTCAACGAGCCGATCAGCTTGGAGATGGCAGAAATTGCTCTGCATGATCTCGCTCCGGACTCCGCGGGTCGCGAAATTACAGCAACCGCCATCATGGAGGTCACCGCAGAGTACTTCAATATCGACGTCGAGACCCTGCGCGGTGCTGGAAAGAAGCGCGCCGTCGCGCACGCGCGTCAGCTCGCCATGTACCTGTGCCGCGAGCTCACTGAATTGTCATTGCCCAAGATCGGTGATCAATTCGGAGGCAAGGACCACACCACTGTTATCTATGCGGACCGCAAGATCCGTAAGGAGATGACAGAAAATCGCAATACCTATGACGAGATCCAGGCGCTGACCCAACGCATCAAGAATCACAGCCACTCTTAGTTCTGTATTCGGTGTTGAGTATTCACCGCCAGCTTCTGTTTAAAACCGCCCGCCACCTGCCTAGGTGGCGGGTTATTTTTATCCACAGCGTTATTCACAGTTGTGTAATTTCATTGTTGTAATTCGTAGATCTTGCTCACAAATTTCTTTTCCACAGCGCATTCCCGCTGATCAGGAGCCTGTGATCAGCGCTGTGATCAAATTCCACAATTCTGGGGATAGGTTGTGGATAAAACCGGCACCCGCCCGGTTACTCACAATTCTTGTCATTTGATCACACAGATCCCACAACCCAGATCACAACGCTGATCAGTGCAAAGAGCTTGTCATTTACAGGGTTATCCACAGATCTCACAACGGCTATTACTACTACTAACTAAATTCTCTGATCTATGAAGTAAAAAGAGGATGTGTGTAATTCGACGCTCCGCTGGGCCCAAGGCCCGGCGCAAAGAGTGAATTACAAAAGTCTGTCGTGTCGGAGCTATGCGGTAAGTTGGAAACAGCTTTTGTGACTTACAAAAACACCGCGTTAGAACGCCTCACCACAACAACCCAGCAAGGAGCTCGTCGAGACCATGGACCAATCTGTGTCATTTCGTGTTGCCAAGGATGATCTGGCCAACGCAGTTGCTTGGGTAGCCCGCAGCCTGCCCTCCAAGGTGACGCAGCCAGTGCTTCGCGCAATGCTGATCACCGCGGATGACAATGGTTTGGAATTCACGGGCTTTGATTACGAGGTTTCCACCCGCGTCCGCATCGCTGCCATGGTCGATGAGCCAGGCCGCATCGCCGTTGCAGGAAAACTCCTCGCGGACATCGTTGCCTCTCTTCCGAACAAGGAGGTGGAGATGACTCAGCAGGACTCCAAGGTGCTGCTGACCTGTGGTTCTTCACGTTTCGAGCTGCCTGTCATTCCGCTTGATGATTACCCGCAGCTGCCAGTCTTGCCAGAGGTCACCGGCACGGTGAACCCACAGCTCTTCGTTGAGGCCATCAGCCAGGTTGCCTCTGCAGCAGGCAAGGATGACACCCTGCCTATGCTCACCGGTGTGCACATGGAAATCCACGGCTCTCACGTAGAAATGACAGCCACTGACCGTTTCCGCCTGGCCATGCGCACCTTCGAATGGGAGCCCACCTCACCTGACGTCGAGGCCAAGCTCTTGGTCCCTGCAAAGACCTTGCAAGACACCGGCCGCTCCCTGGATACTCACCTCAACATCCCGGTTGAGATCGCGGTGGGTACCGGTGAGAACATCGGCGCTGAAGGCCTGTTCGGTCTGCACGCAGACAACCGTGAAACCACCACTCGCATGCTCGATGCAGACTTCCCCAACGTCTCCCCGCTGCTGCCAAAGACGCACACCGCTATGGCAAGCATCGAGGTTGCGCCGCTGCAGGAAGCCATCCGCCGTGTGTCCCTGCTGACTGACCGCAACGCGCAGATCCGCATGGAGTTCTCAGAAGGCCAGGTCACCCTGGCTGCTGGTGCAGATTCCGGTAAGGCCGATGAGACCCTGCCATGCGCTTTCACCGGCCGCGATGAATTCGTCATCGCCTTCAACCCGAGTTACCTGAAGGACGGCTTGGCCGTCGTTCATACCGACCGTGTTGTCTTCGGATTCACCGAGCCTTCCCGCCCAGCCATCATGATCCCAGAGCCGGAAGAGATGCCTTTGGCAGATGAAGATGGAGTCTTTCCAACCCCGGAGACTAACTTCACCTACCTTCTCATGCCGGTTCGCTTGCCAGGTTAATGTTCATCCGCGAACTCGACGTCCGGGATTTTCGCTCGTGGCCTGAGCTCAGCATTGAGCTCGGCCCGGGAATCACGTTGTTCGTCGGACGCAACGGCTACGGCAAGACCAACATCGTCGAGGCCATTGGATACGTAGCTCATTTGTCCTCGCACCGCGTCAGCCATGACGCGCCGTTGGTGCGACAAAGTGCAGTAAATGCACGCATTTCGACGACGGCCGTAAACCAGGGCCGAGAGCTGACTGCCCATCTGCTCATCAAGCCGCATGCAGCCAACCAAGCGCAGATCAACCGCACGCGGCTCAAGAGTCCGCGTGAGTTACTCGGCGTGGTTAAGAGCGTGTTGTTCTCCCCGGAGGATCTTGTGCTCGTGCGCGGCGAGCCCGCTGAGCGCCGCACCTATTTGGACAACGTCATTGCGTCACGCACCCCGCGTCTAGCAGGCGTAAAGGCCGATTATGACAAGGTCTTGAAGCAGCGCAATGCGCTGCTGAAGTCGGCGTCGTCAAGCTTGCGTCGTGGGTACGGGGACAGCGATGGTGCCTCGGCCTTAGCCACCTTGGACGTGTGGGATGCGCAGCTGGCACGTCTCGGTGCGCAGATCATCGAGGCACGTTTGGCGCTTGTCGACGCCCTGTCGGAACTCATTCCTTCCGCCTACGCAGGTCTGGCGCCGGAGTCGCGGCCGGCTCATATCGAGTACAAGTCCACCATCGATGTTTCTGATCGGGAAGTTCTGGAAGCCGTGATGCTGACAGAACTTGCTGCTAAGAGGCAGCGTGAGATCGAACGCGGAGTTTCCTTGGTGGGGCCGCATCGCGATGATCTGGTGTTGAACCTTGGTACGCAACCCGCCAAGGGCTTTGCCAGCCACGGCGAGACGTGGTCATATGCCATTTCTTTGCGCCTGGCCGAGTTCAATCTGTTGCGTCAAGATGGAACCGACCCGATTCTCATCCTTGATGATGTCTTCGCTGAGCTGGACGCCAAGCGCAGGGAAAAGCTCGTGCATCTTGCTGCAGAGGCCGAGCAAGTGTTAATTACCGCTGCCGTTGATGAAGATCTGCCGGGCAACTTGGAACCCATCGTGCGCTACGAGGTCACGGTGACAGACACCGAGGATGGCAGAATTTCTGAAATTTCAAAAGTTGATGACCAAGTGAGTGGCGATGACTGATCCCGTCAAGGACTTCTTTGATCGTGTGCGCGCGAATTCCAAGAATGCGCCAAAGCTCAACAGACCTGCGCCAAAGATGAACGTCGAGGCTCCCAAGGAGCAACGGAAATATCAGGTGGGAAGGCCCACTGGACCCGATGGCCGGCGCCTGCGCCGCAGCCTCGACGTCCCTAGTCTCGGGGCCGCATTGAGCAAGGAAATCTCCCGCCGTGGCTGGGAGAGTGATCTTGCCGATGGATGGGTCATGGGCAACTGGACCAATTTGGTGGGGGAGCGGATCGCCGCCCACACAAAGCCCGAGCGCATCAAGGATAAGGTGGTCTATATTTCCTGTGATGCTTCCGTTTGGGCCACCGAACTGCGATATCTGCAGCGCCAGATCCTTAAGAAAATTGCGGAGCGCTTAGGTCCCGATGTCATCGTTGAGCTGCGGATTCAGGGGCCAAAGCAGCATCGAAACTACCAAGGCCGGCAGTGGGTAAAGCCCCAAGGATCGCAAGATACTTACGGATAGGCTATAAAACTCGGATCGAAAAATCGGGCTAAATTCCGCCCTCTGACTGGTGTGGAGTGCTCTTCAGTAGGGGGACACCGTGTAGAATGGCTAAAGTCTTAGATTTTGCTATAGCCAAAAGGAGTACACGTTTCCGTGGCTGAAGAACACGCATATGATGCCGGTTCAATTACCATCCTGGAAGGCCTCGAGGCCGTCCGCAAGCGCCCGGGTATGTACATCGGTTCTACCGGTGTGCGCGGTCTACACCACCTCATTTGGGAGGTTGTAGATAACTCGGTGGACGAGGCAATGGCTGGCTATGCCACCAAGGTCGTCGTCAAGCTGCTCGCTGACGGTGGCGTCGAGGTCATCGATGATGGCCGTGGCATTCCTGTTGAGATGCACGCTACCGGTGCTCCAACCGTCCAGGTTGTTATGACCCAGCTGCATGCCGGCGGTAAGTTCGACTCTGATTCCTATGCCGTTTCCGGTGGTCTGCACGGTGTCGGTATCTCCGTCGTGAATGCACTGTCGACCCGCGTCGAAGCAGAGATCAAGCGCGACGGAAAGCACTGGTACCAGAACTTCTCTAACGCTATTCCTGATGAACTGGTAGCGGGCGGAAACGCGCGCGGAACGGGTACCACCATCCGTTTCTGGGCTGATCCAGAGATCTTCGAGACCACCGAGTATGACTACCAGACCATTGCTCGCCGTCTCCAGGAGATGGCCTTCCTGAACAAGGGTCTGACCATCGAGCTCATCGACGAGCGCGTGACCAAGGAGCAGCTCGAGCTCGAGGCAATCGCCGATGCTGAGTCTGGTGAGACCGCTCTCGAAGCTGAGTCCTTCGATGACATCGACGTTGACGCTGAAGCTGATGGTCCGAGCGAGGAAAAGCTGGCTAAGAAGCTGCAGAAGAAGGTTGTCTACCACTACCCAGACGGCCTGATTGACTACGTAAAGCACCTCAATAAGACCAAGACCTCCATTCACCCGACCATCGTGGCTTTCGATGTCAAGGGCGAGGACCACGAGGTTGAGGTGGCGTTGCAGTGGAACCAGGGCTACAAAGAGTCCGTTCATACCTTTGCGAACACCATTAATACCCATGAGGGCGGTACTCACGAAGAGGGCTTCCGCGCTGCGTTGACCTCCTTGATGAACCGTTACGCCAAGGAACACAAGCTCATCAAGGAAAAGGATGGCAACCTCTCCGGCGATGACTGCCGTGAGGGCCTTTCTGCCGTCATTTCCGTCAAGGTCAGTGACCCACAGTTCGAGGGCCAGACTAAGACCAAGCTTGGTAACTCTGAGATCAAGGGCTTTGTCCAGCGTGCCGTAAACGAGCACGTCAACGATTGGTTCGATGCTAACCCGGCTGAGGCAAAGGCCATCATCAACAAGGCTGTTTCCTCCGCGCACGCACGTGTTGCAGCGCGTAAGGCCCGTGAGATGGTGCGTCGCAAGTCTGCAACGGACCTGGGTGGTCTGCCCGGTAAGCTCGCTGACTGCCGTTCCAAGGACCCGAAGATTTCGGAGCTTTACATCGTGGAGGGTGACTCCGCAGGTGGTTCCGCAAAGGCAGGCCGTGATTCGATGTTCCAGGCAATTTTGCCGTTGCGTGGCAAGATCCTGAACGTGGAGAAAGCCCGCATGGACAAGGTTCTGAAGAACGCCGAGGTCCAGGCAATCATTACTGCTCTGGGTACCGGTATCCACGAAGAGTTCGACATTGAGAAGCTGCGTTACAACAAGATCGTGCTGATGGCCGATGCCGACGTTGACGGCCAGCACATCGCAACCCTGCTGCTGACCCTGCTCTTCCGCTTCATGCCGCAGCTCGTTGAGGACGGTCACGTCTACCTGGCTAATCCGCCGCTGTACAAGCTCAAGTGGGCAAAGGGCCAGCCGGGCTATGCCTTCTCCGACGCCGAGCGCGACAAGCTACTCGAGGAGGGTCTCGAGGCAAACCGCAAGATCAACAAGGATGACGGCATCCAGCGCTACAAGGGTCTGGGCGAGATGAACGCATCCGAGCTGTGGGAGACTACCTTGGATCCGACCACTCGTATCCTGCGCCGCGTCGACCTTGAAGACGCGCAGCGCGCCGACGAGCTCTTCTCCATCCTCATGGGTGACGATGTTGCAGCTCGCCGCTCCTTCATTACGCGCCGCGCGAAGGACGTTCGCTTCTTGGACGTTTAATTTTAGGTGTTCGGACCTGCACGCAGACCGATAAAGCTAAAGGCCTTGTAGATCATGTTTCTACAAGGCCTTCGGCTTGTTTTAGCGGTTAATACGTCTTACAGTTCCACGTCGATTCCGTGTAGCGTGACGCTCTCGGAAAGGTCAGCACGGCCCGGCTCAACGTTGAAGATGGAGTTAGACGGTGCCGATTGGGCGTCGATAAGCACCTGCTTAATTACCTCTGCCGGGATGGATTCCGGCAGGTAGGCACGGACAGAGTGGCGGCTGCGGATGAATTCAGAATAGTTATTGCTTGAAGTCATGCGGGCCAGACTACACCTCTTTAGTGCATGTGCTTTTGTAGGATGCGGCCGAACTCAGGGACGTATGGCTCAACGATCTTGGAGACCTTGTTGCGCAGGGAGTTGTAGGTCTTAGCCAGGGCCGCGTTGTTGATCTGATCGGCGTTGCGGTCTGCCACGTTCATCAAGGAATCCGTGACCCGCTTGTCATTGCCGCCGAGGTAGGAGCCAAAATCATCCTGTGCGGAAGACTGGAATTCCTGCCAGTAAGACTCCAGCTCACCGAGCAGATCTGGGAGCATGCGGTGGATGCCCTTGGAAACGATGTCGGAGTCGACCTTCTTTGCCGCGGCAACCGCGCCCTTGATTGCCATGCCGGTAATACCGGACTGCTCAGCGACGACCTTGTCCACCAAAGAGACGAGTTCTGCCACCACAGCAGTGCGGGTGGGGGTTTCCAGGAGCTGGGAAAGACTAGACATGCGCTTAATCCTACTGAAGCTGCAAGGTTTCGGAGGTGGCGCGTTTGAGAGAAGCTGGGCAGTAATAAGTCAGCGTAAAGAAAGCCTGTCTTCTATTTCCATGTAGACGCGCGCGCAGACAGTGGCAAAGGCGTCGTTGTGCGCGTTTAAAGCGGGGTAGGCCACGAGCAGGTCGCGCATGGCCCGGGCGGCCTGGACCCTGTTTCCGTGGATTGCGATTCCCTCCATTTTCGCCGTGCTTAACGACGCCGCGGCCACCAATGCCCCAAAGTTCGTCACCGTCACCTTGTGCTGAGCGCAGAACTCGCGGGCGACGAGAAGGAGCTGCTCAGGCGTCATGGGCGGGCCCTTCGGATTTCGGCTTCCAACTCGGCACGGCCGGGGAGGAGGTGGCGTGCGGTGTCTTGCACGGCGGCGTCGGAAAGCGTGCGTGCTGCAGCCGCAACCACCGCGCGCACCACCGCCTCGTGCTTGGAGGTGCCTTGGGCGGAGGCGAGGAGCGTGAGCGCGTGGTCTTGTTCGGGTGTCAAACGAAGGGTCATGGCCATGCCTAAACGGTATCACGGTGGTATCACCAGCGCGGCGTAAGAGGCGCTGGAAGGCCTCAGAGGGTAGAATTTGCGGTTATGAGTGACCAAAATGGCGATCTTTTTGATCGTATTCAACCGATTGATATCAACGAGGAGATGGAGTCGAGCTACATCGACTACGCCATGTCCGTCATCGTCGGCCGTGCGCTTCCGGAGGTTCGCGATGGCCTGAAGCCGGTGCACCGCCGCATCTTGTACGCGATGTTCGACTCCGGCTACCGCCCCGATCGCGGCTACGTGAAGTCCGCCCGCCCGGTCTCGGACACCATGGGTCAATTCCACCCGCACGGTGACTCCGCAATCTATGACACGTTGGTGCGTCTGGCACAGTCCTGGAACATGCGCTACCCGCTGGTCGACGGCCAGGGTAACTTCGGTTCCCGCGGCAACGACGGCCCAGCGGCAATGCGTTACACCGAGTGCCGCATGACCCCGCTGGCCATGGAAATGGTCCGTGACATTCGCGAAAACACCGTCGACTTCTCCCCGAACTACGACGGTAAGACCCAGGAACCGGACATCCTGCCTTCCCGCGTTCCAAACCTGCTGATGAACGGCTCCGGCGGCATCGCCGTTGGTATGGCCACCAACATCCCGCCGCACAACCTGAACGAGCTGGCTGAGGCTATCTATTGGCTGCTGGATAACCCAGAAGCCTCCGATGAGGAAGCACTTGCAGCCTGCATGGAGCGCGTGAAGGGCCCAGACTTCCCAACCGCAGGTCTCATCGTCGGCGATCAGGGCATCAAGGATGCCTACACCACTGGCCGCGGTTCCATCCGCATGCGTGGTGTGACCTCCATCGAGGAGTCCGGCAACCGCCAAACCATCGTCATCACCGAGCTGCCGTACCAGGTCAACCCGGACAACATGATCTCCAACATCGCGGAGTCCGTGGCCAACGGCAAGATCGCCGGCATCGCCAAGATCGAGGACGAGTCTTCCGACCGCGTCGGCATGCGCATCGTGGTCACTCTGAAGCGCGATGCCGTTGCCCGCGTCGTGCTCAACAACCTCTACAAGCACTCCCAGCTGCAGACCTCCTTTGGCGCCAACATGCTCTCCATCGTCGATGGCGTGCCGCGCACCCTGCGCCTGGACCAGATGCTGCGCTACTACGTTGCGCACCAGATCGAGGTCATCGTTCGCCGTACCCAGTACCGCCTGGATGAAGCCGAAAAGCGCGCCCACATCCTGCGTGGTTTGGTCAAGGCCCTCGATATGCTCGACGAGGTCATCGCGCTTATCCGCCGTTCCCCAACGGTCGACGAAGCGCGTGAGGGCTTGAAGGAGCTTCTCGCGGTAGATGATGTACAGGCAGACGCCATCCTGGCGATGCAGCTGCGCCGTCTGGCAGCCCTGGAGCGTCAGAAGATCATTGACGAGTTGGCTGAGATCGAAGAGATCATTGCTGACCTCAAGGACATCCTCGCCCGCGAGGAACGCCAGCGTCAGATCGTCCACGACGAGCTCGCTGAGATCGTCGAAAAGTACGGCGATGAGCGCCGTACCCAGATCGTTGCTGCTTCTGGCGACGTCACTGACGAGGATCTTATCGCCCGCGAGAACGTGGTCATCACGATCACCTCTACTGGCTATGCAAAGCGCACCAAGGTCGATGCCTACAAGGCGCAGAAGCGCGGCGGCAAGGGCGTGCGCGGTGCGGAGCTCAAGCAGGACGACATCGTCAAGAACTTCTTCGTCTGCTCCACGCACGACTGGATCCTCTTCTTTACCAACTTTGGCCGTGTTTACCGCCTCAAGGCTTATGAGCTGCCGGAGGCAGGCCGTACCGCACGTGGCCAGCACGTGGCTAACCTGTTGGAATTCCAGCCGGAGGAGAAGATCGCACAGGTCATTCAGATTCAGTCCTACGAGGACGCTCCTTACCTCGTCCTAGCCACCAAGCAGGGCCGCGTCAAGAAGTCCCGCCTCACCGACTATGAGTCCGCTCGTTCTGCTGGCCTCATCGCCATCAACCTCAACGAGGGCGATGCGCTCATCGGCGCTTCCCTCGTCGACGAAGGCGATGACATCCTGCTGACCTCTGAGCAGGGCCAAGCCATCCGCTTCACCGCTGACGACGACCAGCTGCGCCCGATGGGCCGCGCCACCGCCGGCGTGAAGGGCATGCGCTTCCGCGGCGATGACCAGCTGCTGTCGATGTCCGTGGTCCACGACGGCGGGTACCTGCTCGTGGCCACCTCCGGCGGCTATGGCAAGCGTACGGCGATTGAGGAATACACCCCGCAGGGCCGTGGCGGCCTGGGCGTGATGACCTTTAAGTACACCCCGAAGCGCGGCAAGCTCATCGGTGCGATTGCAGTGGACGAGGAAGACGAGATCTTCGCAATCACCTCTGTTGGCGGTGTTATCCGTACTGAGGTTAACCAGATCCGTCCTTCTTCCCGTGCGACCATGGGCGTTCGCCTGGTCAACCTTTCCAACGACGTCGAATTGCTTGCAATCGACCGCAACGTTGAGGACCATGGTGAGGAAGACGCTCAGGCTGTGGCCAAGGGCGAAAAGTCCGTGGAGGATGTTCAGCAGGAGCACCTGAAGATTGCGGATTCGAAGAACACTAATGATGAGGGCAACGAGGAGTAATCCATGGCAAGACGAGACGTAACCCTTACGCGAATTTCTCCAATGTCGGCGTTTCGCGTGGGCTTGGCGATGTCCCTCGTCGGCCTCGTCGCATGGATCCTCGCGGTATGCATCTTGTACTTCGCCTTGGACCAGGCGGGAATCTGGGATTCCCTCAATAGCCTAGTTGGCGGCGTGGGTGGCGCTTTCGAGGTCACCTTTGGTGTGGTCTTGTCCATCTCGGCGTTGATCGGTGCCATCGTGGCCGTGTTCGGCACGTTGATGGCTCCGCTACTGGCGTTCATCTACAACGCCATAGTGGACGTCTTCGGTGGTTTCAAACTGGGTATCCATGAGAACGTCGACTAGGGAGAACGTCGACTAGGACGAAAAGCATTTAACCGGCACCTGATTTTAAGTGTCGGTTTTCTGCTTTTATTAGCCCTCTGACCATACGATTTGTGTTATCCCGCAAAGAGTATGTAAAGTTACAACTCGTTCCGCACAGGGGCCTATAGCTCAGTCGGTTAGAGCGCATCGCTGATAACGATGAGGTCGCAAGTTCGATTCTTGCTAGGCCCACCACGGAACAATGGGGCATTAGCTCAATTGGTAGAGCATCTGCTTTGCAAGCAGAAGGTCAGGAGTTCGATTCTCCTATGCTCCACAGCCCGGAACCCGGCACCGTAATGGTGTCGGGTTTCTTTGTTGTTTGGCGGTGAGCAGTAAGGCCGGGATATACGACATCTAAGCCGGTAGTGGGACGGGTGCCCCCAATGGCGAACTTAGCTAATTGCTATTCGTCTAGAAAATCGAATAATTGAGCAGGTTAGGGCCAAATTTCAGCGAACCGTAAAGCTTGTTAAGTTGCCATTCACGAATGTCTCCTAACCTGTTGATTCGGTTCCAGATTTCCGCGATTCTGTGAAGAGTTGTCCATCCAGAAATTGCGAGGAAACGGAGATCCAGTGGACCTCTACGAGTACCAGGCCAGGGACCTTTTCGAAAAGCATGGCGTACCCACGCTGCGAGGCATCGTCGCTACCTCGGCCGTCCAGGCCGAAGAAGCAGCCGCGAAGCTCAGCACGCCCATTGTTGTGGTCAAAGCCCAAGTCAAGACTGGCGGCCGCGGCAAGGCTGGTGGTGTGAAGCTGGCTAAGAGCCCAGCTGAGGCGGAAGAAAAGGCCAAGGAAATCCTCGGCCTCAAGATCAAAGACCACACCGTGCGCAAGGTCATGGTCGCCGAGGGCGCCGACATCGCCGAGGAATACTACTTCTCGATCCTCTTGGACCGTACCAAGCGCCGCTACCTAGCGATGCTCTCCAAGGAAGGTGGCGTGGAGATCGAAAAGCTCGCCGCGGAGCGCCCTGAAGCGCTCATTCGCCGCAGCTTCTCTCCCCTCGATGGTATGACAGACACTCTTGCCCGCGACATGGCCTATGAAGCAGGCTTTGTGGAGGAGGACGTCGCCAAGCTTGTGCCCGTCTTTAAGCAGCTCTACAAGGTCTACACTGCGGAAGACGCCACCCTGGTGGAGGTTAACCCGCTGGTGAAGACCGCACAGGGTGACATCATCGCCCTCGATGGCAAGGTGACGCTCGATGGCAACGCGGAGTTCCGCCACAGCGAGCATGCTGCCCTGCACGATCACGGTGCCACGGATCCGCTGGAGCTCAAGGCGCAGCAGATGGGCCTGAATTACGTAAAGCTGGATGGCTCGGTGGGCATCATCGGCAACGGCGCGGGCCTGGTGATGTCCACGCTCGACGTCGTGGCATATGCGGGCGAGGATCTGCCTAGCCAACCCAAGCCCGCGAACTTCCTTGACATCGGCGGTGGTGCCAACGCAGAAGTCATGGCCAACGGCCTCGAAGTGATCCTCGGAGATCCCCAGGTCAAGTCTGTATTTGTCAACGTCTTCGGCGGAATCACCGCCTGCGACGAGGTGGCCAAGGGCATCGTGCAGGCCTACAAGATTCTGGCCTCCGATGGAATCGAGCCGAAACCGCTCGTCGTACGTCTCGACGGCAACAACGCAGAGCTTGGACGCAGCATTCTCGACGACGCGCACCTGCCCAAGCTGGAGCAGGTTTCCACCATGGACGCAGCGGCTCGCAAGGCCGCGGAGCTGGCTGAATAGGAGTAACAATGTCTATTTTTCTCAACAAGGATTCCCGCATCATCGTCCAAGGTATGACCGGCGCCGAAGGCATGAAGCACACACGCCGCATGCTCGCCTCCGGATCGAACATCGTGGGCGGCGTCAACCCCAAGAAGGCCGGTGAGCGCGTCGACATTGATGGCCAGCAGATTCCAATCTTCGGCTCCGTGCGCGAGGCTATGCAGGCAACCGACGCCAACGTCACCGTTATCTTCGTCCCCGCCAAGTTCACCAAGGACGCGGCTGAGGAAGCCATCCGCGCGGGCATCGAGCTGGTCGTCATCATCACCGAGGGAGTTCCAGTCAAGGACACCGCGGAGCTCTTCGCGCTTGCGCGCGAGTCGAAGACCCGCATCATTGGCCCCAACTGTCCAGGTCTTTATAGCCCTGGCCAGTCCAACGCAGGCATCATCCCAGCGGAGACTGCTCCGAACCCGGGCAAGATTGGTTTAGTGTCCAAGTCTGGCACGCTGACCTATCAGATGATGTATGAGCTCTCCGACATTGGATTTAGCACCTGCGTGGGCATTGGCGGTGACCCAATCATCGGAACTACCCACATCACGGCCATCGAGGCCTTTGAGAAGGACCCCGAGACCGAGGCCATCATCATGATCGGCGAGATCGGCGGCGACGCCGAAGAATATGCCGCACGCTATATCAAGGAGCACGTGACCAAGCCGGTGGTGGCCTACATTGCTGGTTTTACCGCGCCGGAGGGCAAAACCATGGGGCACGCAGGAGCGATTGTCTCTGGAGGATCCGGAACCGCAGAGGGCAAGAAGGCTGCGCTTGAGGAGGCCGGCGTGAAGGTCGGCAAGACTCCGAGTCAGGCGGCGCAGCTTCTCCGGGAAGCGCTGAAATCTGCCTAGCAGATGCTTAACCTCTAAACCTTCGTTGCTAGAATAAATTTCATGACCGAGAAGGATAAGAAGTGGCTTGATGAGGAGGAACTCTCTTCCTTTGTATCCCTCATGGGAGTCACCATCCGCTTAACCAACATTCTGGATGCCCAGCTGCGTGACGACGCCGGCTTGAGCTTCTTCGAGTACACCGTTCTGTCTCGTCTTTCCGAGTCGGAGAATCGTGAGATGCGCATGCGCGACCTTGCGTACACGGCGAACGGCTCGCTCTCACGGCTTAGCCAGGTGGTCACACGCTTGGAGAAGCAAGGTTGGGTTACGCGCCGTCCAGATCCGAATGATGGCCGCACTACGCTGGCGCAGCTTACCGACGCCGGCTGGGACAAGGTTGTCGCCACCGCGCCTGGGCACGCCGCCCAGGCGCGTCGTTCCGTGATGGATAACCTCACTCGCACGCAGGTGCGGCAGCTCAACCAGATCAACGATCGCATCCTCGCGGCCATCGAGAGCGATGAACGCTACGGCGGGCGTTACTAGGCCTCATTAGCTCGGCGGCAGGCCTCTGCGCGCCGAGACGGTCTTGTCGAAAGGAATCCAAAAGCGCAAAGGTGCTTGTTTATTCTTACTGATGCCAATTCGCGGCCCGCAGACCCACTCCGGCTCTTGCTCACGCTCGGCGAGTTGAATTGGCGTGCCGTTATCTTCCAGCGTGAATCCCAGTGCTTTTCCGAGGTTCCCTGGCCCACGGGCGAGGTTATGGAAGTCGGTGGTGCCGCGGCGTCGGAAAGCGAGCTCGGTACCTTCGATGACCTCGCCGCCGCGTAGTAGACATCCTTGGCCCGTGCCCTCCGGGGCGCACACGATGTTGCCGTTGCGGTGGATGCCGTAGGAGGCGTAGACGTAAAGGCGCCCGGGTGGGCCGAACATCGCCGCGTTGCGCGGGGTCTGGCCGTTGTAGGTGTGCGCTGCCTCGTCATCCTCGCCGAGGTAGGCCTCAACCTCGGTGAGGCGGATGCTGACGCCGTTGAAGGTGAGAGTTGCCCCCAAGAGTTGGGGCGCAACGACATCTGCGGGGGCCGAGAAATCAATCATCAGCTCCGAGAGTAGTACTGCTTGCCCGGTTGTGGGTTGGGGATAAGAGTATCGAGGCTGACCGGCTCGAGGCCCTTGGCGCGCAGGCCGTCGATGACGCAGCTGGCAGCATTAACCGTGGTGGCGTGGATGTCATGCATGAGGATGATGCTGCCCGGCTGCGCGCCGCTGACTGCAGCGCTGCATACGTGCTCGGAGTTGCGGTCCTTCCAGTCCAGTGTGTCCACGGACCACATGGCCTCGGCTTGGCCGTTGGCTTTGGCCGCGGCGTCGACAGTGCCGTTGGTGGCGCCGTACGGTGGGCGCAGCCAACGAGGGTTCTGGCCGGTTGCCGCCTTGATGGCGCTGGCACCTGCCTTGATTTCCCCGTCGACGTCGCCGGCGGCGAGTTTATTCAGCTCACGGTGCGTGTTGGTGTGGTTGCCGATGGTATGGCCCTCCGCCTGCATGCGACGCAATAGCTTCGGGTGCGCGGTGGCGTTGGGCGCTAGGACCATGAAGCTGGCGTGAGTATTCTTGGACTTCAGGGTGTCGAGGAGCTGGTTGGTGAGGGGGCTGGGGCCATCGTCATAGGTGATGGCCACGCAGTTGGCGCAGTTGGGGGCGGTTTTCGCTGCGGACTGTGCTGGTTGTGCGGGCTGCTGAGCGGGCTGGGCTGCCGGTGCTGGCCGCGAGGAACCCCACTCCGGCGGAAGGGTGTTGAGGAAGCGGTCGGCTTCTTGCTGGAGGTTAGGCAGCTGAACTGCGGGTAGTTCAACCGTGGGCAGCGGGGGAAGAGCGGCCTGTGCCGTCGCGGGTAGGGCCGCGGCGGTGAGGAAGGCAACGGTGGCAACAGCGAGGCGGCGCATGGCGAAGGACCTTTCTAAGCGAGGAGTGGACAGATCCTTGATTATGGTGGCTACTTCCTATAAAAACCCTAGTGACACGCAACAGAAGTGAAAATTGTTATCTTTTGTGGCTAATGTGACTCGCGTAAAAGCCTATGCCACCTGGATCGAACGGATGTGGTTGCCCAGTCCGCGCCGAGTAAACACGGTCTTGGCGGTGCGAGGGTCGTCGGCTGCGCCCATGGTCAGCAGCAACGGCACGTAATGATCGGCGGTGGAGTGGGCAATGCGCGCGCCCGGTGCTTTGTCCATGTAGGCCATGAGCTTGTCGACGTCGCCCGCGTGAATGGCATGCGCCGCCCACTCATCGAAGGCATCGAGGTGGTGTCCGGCGTAGGCACCGTGGCTGACGAAGAGGGCGGGCATGGGTCCGTCGCTGGGCTGCCAACGGCGGTGCTGGTCAGCTAGGGGAATTGCCCGCTCACGGAGATCGAAGATTGCCCCTGTTGGGCGAGTTACTTTAAAAACAAAGTAAATTAGGTGTGTTGTGGTGGGGATTTTTTCGCGCGGGCTCGGTGGAGTAGTATTAACCGCACTGGGGCATTAGCTCAATTGGTAGAGCATCTGCTTTGCAAGCAGAAGGTCAGGAGTTCGATTCTCCTATGCTCCACAGCCCGGAACCCGGCACCGTAATGGTGTCGGGTTTCTTTGTTGTTTGGTGCATGCACCGTTCCCGACACGTTTGCTACTTAGCCCTAGAAGCGCTTCACCAGCACCACATGGCCCTCCGACTCACCGACCGGCTTGAACCCCATAAATAAGTAGAGCCGGTGCGCACGCTCATTGGTCAGGGCCACCGAGAGCGAGACGCCGGGAGCGCCTAAGTCGCGGGCGAGGTCCGTGGCGGCGCGAAGAAGTAAAGTGCCCACGCCCTGCGAGCGGTAGCGCGGTTCCACAGCAAGGGCGAGCTCCGGAATTCCCTCTTCCACGTGCCCGTAGCCGTGGCGCTGCTCAGTTCCCCAGTTCAGCCACACGCCGCCAGTGGGAACGTTGCCCTGCCACGCGATGAAGCCGCCGCGGGAGGGCTCCCATCCGGCGAGGTAGTAGTCGAAGTCGGCGTCGAATTGCGGCGTGAGCTCCTTGTGCTCCTCACCGAAAGTGTCCGTGAGGAAGTTGAGGCGGGCCAAGTAGGTGCGGTCCGCCTCGCTTAAGGGGCGCAGTTCGAAATCAGACATGGTGGCCAGCTTAGTGGCCGTGCTCCCACTGCGCATAAGCCTTGGCATAGCGGCCGCCGAGCGCCATGAGGGAGGCGTGCGTGCCGTCCTCGACGATTTCGCCCTGCTCCATCACGATGATGCGATCCGCCTCGCGGGCTTGGTCTAAGCGGTGAGCCACCACCAACGCAGTGCGCCCGCGAGTTACAGCACGTGCCGCAGACTCCAGCACGGCGGCATGCTCGGAGCCGGCTTCCGACGTCGCCTCATCCATGATGAGCACCGGCGGCTGACGCAAAATCATGCGCGCCAGCGAAATTTGTTGTGAGGCCTCCGCTCCGATTTCCTCGTTACCAGCGCCGATGAACGTATCGAGGCCGTCAGGCAGCCAGCGCGAGGACTCGTCTAGGCCGACTTCGTGCAACGCCGCCCACAATTGGGCGTCGGAGGCGCCGGGGAGGGCGAGGAGGAGGTCGTCGCGAAGCGTGCCGGAAAACAGGTGAACCTCCTGGGTGATGAGCGCGACGTGCTCGGTCACCCACGTGTTGGGAACCGTGGCGGTGTCCACCGCATCGAGGTGAATGGTGCCGGTCGTGGGGTACTGCAGGCCCGCCACCAGCGCCGCCAGAGTGGACTTGCCCGCACCCGAGGTGCCCACCAGCGCGGTCGTGGTACCAGCCTCCAAGGTGAGGTCTATGCCGTGCAGAACCTCCGCGCCGCCGGGGTAGGAGTAGGTGACGCCGTCGATGCGTATCGCTGGCGCAGCCGAAAGAGAGTCCTGCTCTTGGTCCGGAACATCACTGCTCAACAGCGCCAACGCAACCGCGCGGCCTAGGGAAGTGACCGCATGCTGGATCTCGCCGGCAAAGAACAAGATGTTGAATACGTGCACCTCAAGGCGCATGATCAGCAGCACCGCAGCCGCCGCCTGGCCCTGCGTGACCCAGTCCCAGGCCACCATCGGCACTGACATGGACAAGGTTCCGAGTAGCAGCACCGCGAAGCTGATGGAGCCCTGGCCGATGATGCGGTTGATGAGCGGGACCTTATCGCCCCAGGCCTGCACCGTATCCCAGGAGTAGCGCTCCATGCGCTGCTCGGCCCAGCCGCCGAGCTTGAATTGGCGCAAGGTGTCCAAGGCGCGGATGGTGTCGAGCAAGACGTTGTTGCGGCGCGCCTCGACGGAGGAGACCTCATTTGCTATCTCCGGGATGTCGCGGATGGTGCCTTTGATGAACGGGTACATGATAAGCACCGCCAACGCGAAGATCAGCAGGTAAGCCGGGTGGATGAACACCATGCTCAGCGCGGTGAGTGGCAGGATGAACAGGGTGACGGCCAGGCGCTCGCCCATCATGGAGATAGAGATGACCACGGTGTCGATGTCCTTGGACAAACGCGTAATCACGTTGCCCGTGCCCAGCTCCATCACGCGGGGAACCGGCGCACGCAGCACCGAATCCAGCGCCGCGGTGCGCAGGTCCACGGCTAGGCGCCGCGCCTTGGCATTGATCATGTAGCCTCCGATGGCGCGGCCGGTGACCTCCGCGATAAGCGCTGCGGCAATGATGCCTAGCACCGCGAGCATCGCTGGGCGGCCCGAGCCGATGACAGGCAGCTCCATTCCTTGAATGATGTCCACCACGCGGCCCAAGACCTGGGAGCCTAAGTTCATCATCACGATGGTGACGGTGAAAACGGCAAAGACCAGCAGCATCTTCGGGCGCGTTGGCGCCGAGGGCAAAGTCTTGAGGAAGCGCCACGATTCGCGCGCTGAAGCCGGCGCGAGTGCATCTGCACGAGACTGACTCACAGCGCCACCACCTTGTCCGCGTTGGCGGCCCACGTCGGGGCAGCGGTTATCACCACGGTCACGCGTCCGCGGCGCAGCTTAGCCACGCGCTCAGCCACGGTGGCCAAGGTCAGGGAGTCGAGACCCGTGGTGGGATTATCGAGCACGAGCACCTCGGGATCCTGCGCGAGCGCACGGGCAAGAGCCACGCGCTGCCGCTGGCCACCGGAAAGGTTCAGGCCGGCCTCGCCGATGGGGGAATCAGGCAGAGTGCCGTCGTGCCCAAAGCCGCCCAGGCGCGTCACGATGTCGCCGCAGGCGGCGGCCTCCAGCGCAGCGTGCACCTGCTGTGCGGGGAGGGTGCCAAGCGGGTCGATGTTATCGGCCAGGGTGCCCTCCAAAACTGAAATGTGGTGCGGCGGGCAAAGAGCACCGTGGGCGGAAAGGTGGGTGGTCCAGGCGTCGACAAGCGCGCGGCCCTTAGCCGTCTCCGGTATCCACACGTTGAGCCCTGGTTCCAAGTCTACCGGGGTGCCCTGCTTGGCGACGTCCCCTTTTCCCAGGTCCTGCAGCAACTCACCCACGCGTTCCACCGACGCCTGGCCCTTAGCCCAGTTCTCGGTGAGATGGCCGAGCGACAAGCCCAACGCGGTGAGCGTGGGAGGAGCGAGCATCGTAATAGACATCATGCCGCCTGGCTCGATGTTCCCTTCGAAGGTCTGCCAGGCCGTCCACGTGAGAAGGAAGACGGCAAAGAGGGTGGGCACCATCTGGCGCAGCCACGACAACAGGACGCTCAGGCGCAGTTCGCGGAGCATCGAAATAAGGGCGTCGTGTGCAGCCAGAGTGAAGCGTTCTTTGGCCACCTCGTTGGCTCCGAGACCTTTGATGACGCGCGAGCCTTGGGCAAAGTCAGTGGCTAGGGCCAACGCAGTGTTTTCCTTGGCGCGCCGGGCAGATGCAACGCCCGTCAGGGGCTTTGCGGTGGCCCACGAAGCAATGGCGGTCAGGATCGCGCCCACGATGAGCCCGAGGGAAACCACCCAGGAAATCGGAGCCAGGCTGAAGATGGCGCCGATGAGATATCCCGCCATGAAAAGCGGGAAGTTAAGCACCTGCTTGAGTTGGCCGATGTAGTGCGAGTCCTCGTCCATCGTGTTGAGGAGGCGGCCGGGGCTGAGTCCTTTGGTGGAGGCGTCGAGAAGCTTGTGTAAAAGGCCCAAACGCAAGGTATGCGTGGTGCGAGCTTGGCTAAGATCCGTGAAGGCGTCCGCTGTGGCCTCCGCTAGGTACATGATGTAGAGCAGCAATGCCGTGACCAGTACGGGAACGCCCAGTGTTCGCCAGGAAGGATCGCTGAATGCGTACTGCGTGGCCTGACCAATGACCACGGAGACCAGCGCACCCAACGGGGAGTTGATGGCGGCCGCTATGAGTAGGCCCACCACGCCAACAGGCTGGGCAAACAGCAGTCGCCGAGTGGCAGCACTAGGCTTTGCCCAATTGGTGGTTTCGGTGAGAGAAGTTTCCCCGGTGGGAGGCTGATCTGGTAGATACCAGGACCAGGTTTTCATGCGAGGATAGACAGTCATAGCTGCATATCCTATAAGAAAAGGTCGCCTTCTAATTCACTAGAAAGGCGGCCTTTAAGGGCTCTTAAGCGAGGTGATAATTCGACACGTCGTAACCCGAGAACTCGCGGTCGATGCCACTGTCATCCACGGAGTGGAACGTGGTGCCGTTCTCGATAGCAAAGCGGAGATTGTCTACCCGATGCGAAGGATCGCCGCTGACGGAACCAGCAGGGAAGTAGTAGGTCGCACCGCTCTTGAGCTTGACAATGAGGGACTCGAAGCTCATCAACTCTCCTTGGGATTGTTTCGAGATACCCAAAAATTCAATCAGCTTCGAGCCCGTCAAGCAAAGGATTGAGATCCAGACAACGTTTGCTTTACCCCCTTAAACGGGGTGGATTTACTCCTGCTCGTTGGTCTGCAGGCGGTGCTTGCCCTCGTCATCGCGGTCATCGGTGATGCGGGAGGTATCGGCGTCGGCAGCAGCCTCGGCTTCTTCCTTGTGCTTAGCTAGTTGCTCATCGATGGAGCCCAAGAGCTCTTCGTCGCGCTCGACGACGCCCTCTTCCGCGAGGTCGGAGACCTTGTGGTCGTCCTCGGTGGTGGAGGTGTAGACCAAGGTGGAGCCCTCAGCTGCGGCATCGGCACCGGTGGTGAAGTCCTCGACGCGCGGCGGAAACTCGGAAGCCTCTTCCTTGCGGATCTTGAAGAAGTAGTAGAGGCAGCCACCGATAGCGGAGATCAGGGCGAGGATCAGCGCGAACGGCCAGAACTTGGAGCTCTTCTTCTCCTTGCCGAAGTTGATGTTCTTGAGCTTCTTAGCGCTGCGCTTCTGGGCCTTGTCAGCAGCCTTGCGTGCGGCCTTTGCCTGTTTGCGGGACTGCTTCTTGACGTTCTTCTGTGCCTTCTTCTGGGCCTTCTTTGCGTCCTTGCGAGCTTCATCGAAGCGCTCGGAAGCCTGTTTGCTAACTTCCTGACCCCGGTCCTTGAGCTCGGCGATGCTACGCTCCAAGCGATCGTGGGCTGCCTGGGTGACGGCGCCGGCGCTGCGGCGAGCCTCAGGGAAGGCGTCCTTGCTGCGCTCTTCTACCTCTGCTGCAGCAGCTTCCAGGGCGGTGTAAGCCTCGAGAGCCTTCTCGTCGCGGTAATCCTTAAACCTCTTCCACAGGTTGGTGGCCAGGCCGACGGAAGCGGAAATTGCGGTGGGGTTCATGCGAACGCTCCTTAAATTAGCTTTATCGTGTGCTTCCCACCAGCGTAGTGGCGGGCGTTAAGGCCCGCCACTATACGTATGAAGGAAAAGCAAAGGGTCGCCCCTGCATGATGCGGTGGTGACCCTTATGACGCTTGATTATGACTTAGCGGGCGAGAACGTGATCGGTCAGGATCCGGGCTACGCCGATGTTGCCGTTGTGGGTTAGGTGGTTGAAGAAGTTGTGCGGTTCGGAGAACTCAAAGACGCCGGCCGTCCAACGCATGCCAGCTGGGGCACACATGTTGTGCTCGATGGTTGCCGAGCGTAGGTCGAAATAGTTAACGCGGGATTCTTGTGCGGCCTGGAAGAGTGCAAAGTTAACGTTGTCTTCAACGTTCCTGACCACGCCGAGGGCGGAGAGGTTGGTGCCGAGGTTCGGGTTTTCTTTCACTCGTACCGGGCACAGGGAGCCGTTAGCAGCCGAGAATGCTGGGTAGCCCACCAAGGTGATCTTGGCATTAGGAGCTGCGGCGCGAATACGTCCGATCTCATTGCGCATCGCGGTCTTGAACGCAGTGCGATTGGGATCAACGATGAAGTTTGTCGAAGTGATGTCATTGAAGCCGAATTGAATGAGAACGTTGCGGGTTCCTGGATTCAAATCTCGAGTGGCAAGCGCGTGGTTGACCTGCTCCGTGAAGTCGGGACGAGGGGTGTTTCCCGCGGCTGCGGCGCCAGAGCAGGAGTAGTTGATAACGCGCTGGCCGGAGGCAACGGCGAGCTCACGGCCAACGGTGGACGCGCCCTGCGGGCAGCCCTGTGGGCTTGGTGCGCCAGGATCGCTGTTGATCTTCATTGCGCTCGACATATTTGCAATGCCCGAACCGATCTGGTCGAAGGTGGGGTTGGCAAACATGGAGTCACCAAACATGAGCGTCTGTGCCTGTTGTGCGGAGGCTGCAGCGGTGCCGAGTGACGCCGCGGTCAGGGCTGCGGCGCAGGCGGCAGTGATCTTGCTAAGCAGTTTGTGAGTCAGGAGTTTTTTCATGGAGAGACAGTCTGGTTCGGGTTCTTTTCTTATTTGGTTTTAGTACCAAGTCCACTTGGCATGATGGGTAATCCCACCGGATGTTACGGAAGTAACATTGGTTGTCAAGCTCAAAGCCTTTTAGCCCTAGCCTGTAGAGCCGGATTAACCCTAGCCTGTAGAGCCGGACTTTTGCACGTAATAAGAGCTGACTACTAGACAGCTTGGTACGCAACCGCCTATTTTTATTCGTGCCAATTTTCAAAAAGCCTGCAGGCACGCCACTTTTAAAAGTACTATTTAATAAGTTACCCTTCCCCGAAAAATGGACAGCTTGGTACATTTCATCGCAAGCAAAATCCGTTGACCAGTAAGGGAGGTGAACATGACTCCGCGTCTATCCGCTTCAGCACCACTAGACCAATTCAGTGAAGTATCTGTTAAGCCGCGCCAAAGGACCGCACTCTCTTTCGAAGTGATTCCACCGCGCAACGACGCTGATGCGAGCACTACCGCCGAGCTCCTAAAGGTGTTGCAGGGGTACAACCCGGACTACATCGCGGTGACGAGCTCACAGCGCTCCGGATGGCTGGAAGGCACCGCGGCATTCATCGAACAAATCTCACGCACCACGTCCATGCGCCCGCTCGCTCACCTCGCCTGCACGGCTGGCACGCGGGAGGAGCTCATCGGCTGGATCGATGCGCTTGTCGACGCCGGCGTTCGCGGCCTGCTCGCTCTTCGCGGCGACCTACCCGAAGGCGGCATGCCGGCGCACTACCTGCAGCATGCCGACGAGCTGGTCCGGCTCATCCGCCATCGCGAGGCGGGCCAAGCCGCACGTTTCGCCGCAGGCAGCCTCGCGGTGGGAGTGGCTTGCTATCCCAACGGCCACGCGGAGTCCGCGAACCTCGACGAGGACTTCGACGTTCTGCTCGCCAAACAGCGACTCGGCGCGGACTTTGCCATCACCCAGCTTTTCTTCGACGCCGAAGACTACGCCCGCTTTGCCCAACGCGCCCGGCTGGCCGGCGTGCGTATTCCGCTCATCCCGGGAATCATGCCGATGACCAGCGTGGCCCGGCTCGAGCGAATGGCCAAGCTGTCCGGGTTGCAGGTCCCACCCCGTGTGCGGGCCGCACTCGCGGCAGCATCGACCCCAGATGAAGAACATGAAATCGGAATGGAACTCACCGCCGAGCTGACTCGAAGCGTACTGCGCTCAGGGGCAGACGGCCTCCATATCTATACCCACAACAACCCTCACATCACTCAAGACCTTTTGAATCGAATTGGAGTACACCCATGAACGCACCATTTCCTAAGGCCACCATCGAAGGCTACCCACGCGTCGGCGCGAACCGCGAGCTCAAGCGCGCACTAGAAGCCTACTGGTCCGGCAAGATCGACACCGAGACCTTTGAGTCGGCAGCGCACTCGCTGCGTCTTGACACTTATGCGCGCCTGCGCGACCTCGGGCTTAACGAGGACTACGCCATCCCAGCAGACGTGGCTTACTACGACCACGTCCTCGAGACCGCCCTGACCGTTGGCGTGGTGCAGGGAGAGACCCTCGATGACGAGTTCCGCCTGGCCCGTGGCAACGCCGACTCCGCGCCTCTCGAAATGACTAAGTGGTTCGACACCAATTACCACTACATCGTCCCGGAGATCGCCGATGACCAGACGTTTAACGCCCGCCCGCAGCGCGTTCTCAAGATCGTGGAAGAAGCTCGCAATGCCGGCCACGCCGTGCGTCCCGTGCTCATGGGTCCCGTGACCTTGCTGGCTTTGTCCAAGCAGGCAGACGGATCGAGCACGCAGCCGCTCGAGCACCTTGATGCCGTGGTCGATTCCTATATATCTGTCCTCGAGCAGCTCCACGCCGCCGGGGTGGAGTGGGTACAGCTCAACGAGCCCGCTCTGGTCGCGGATCTTGCCGCGGCTGACGACGCCGCCCTTGCCCAGGCACTCCTGAGCGCTTACCGCCGTATCCTCGCCGCGGAAAAGCGCCCGCAGGTTTACCTGACCACGCCTTATGGCTCGGTGCGCAAGGGTCTGGACGCCGTCAACGAGCTGCAGCCGGAGGCGGTGCAGGTGGATCTTTCCGTGGGCACCCTCGCGCTGGACCCGAGTTACCTGGAGCGCGTGGCTGGACTGAAATCCCACCTCAGCGCCGGACTGGTTGACGGCCGCAACGTGTGGGCGGCAAATCTGCGTGACTTGCGCGCCAAGCTGGAGACCCTTCCGGGCGCATCGGTAACCACCTCGGTCTCGCTGCAGCACGTTCCGCATACCGTGGAAGCAGAGACTTCGCTTCCCATTGACGTAGCCAACTGGTTCTCCTTCGCCAATGAAAAGGTGCGCGAGGTCGTCGCCCTGAGCGCTGGCCCGCTTGCAGCACCGGAGGCGTATGCCCAGGCAGACCGTGCAGTGCGCACACGAGCCGAGTCGGCCCGTACCCACAACGAGACGGTGCAAAACCGCACCGCGCAGTTGCCGGAGGGCGAGGTGCAGCGTCAGCCGCTGTTCGCCGAGCGCAACGCAGCGCAAAAAGCTCTTGGCCTGCCGCTGCTGCCGAGCACGACCATCGGTTCCTTCCCACAAACGCAGGAGATCCGTGCGGCACGTGCGGCTCACCGCAAGGGCACGCTTTCCGACGCCGCCTACGTCGACGCCCTGCGCGACGAGGTCAAGCAGGTCATCGAGCTGCAAGAGCGCCTAGGCCTGGACGTGCTGGTGCACGGCGAGCCAGAGCGCAACGACATGGTGCAGTACTTCGCCGAGCTGCTCGACGGCTTCGTGGTCACCGAGAACGGCTGGGTCCAGTCTTATGGCTCCCGCTGCACCCGCCCGCCAATCGTGGTGGGCGACATCTCCCGCCCGCAAGCGATGACGGTGGAGTGGGCACGCTATGCGCAGTCCCTGTCCGAGAAGCACGTCAAGGGAATGCTCACCGGGCCAGTAACCATCCTCGCGTGGTCCTTCGTGCGCGATGACGTTCACCAGTCCGTCTCCGCGGATCAGCTGGGTGTGGCTCTCGCCGACGAGGTGCGTGATCTCGAAGAGGCTGGCATCGACATCATCCAAATTGACGAGCCCGCCCTGCGCGAACTGCTGCCACTGCGAGAGCAGGATCGCAAGGCCTACTTGGACTGGGCGGTGCGTTCCTTCCGACTCGTTGCTTTGGAGGCAAAGCCCACGACGCAGATTCACACGCACCTGTGTTACTCAGAGTTCGGCCAAATCATCGATGCGGTCGCTGGCCTTGACGCCGATGTCACCTCCATCGAGGCGGCGCGTTCCCGCATGGAGCTCCTCGAAGACATCGACGATAAGTTCCACTCCGAGATCGGCCCAGGCATCTATGACATCCACTCGCCGCGCATCCCATCCGTGGCGGAGATGGCAGAGCTCATCCGCGCGGCCCTGCGCAACGTTCCAGTCGAGCGCCTATGGATCAACCCGGACTGCGGCCTGAAGACCCGCGGCTACGACGAGACCGAGGCCTCGTTGCGCAACATGGTCTTGGCCCGCGAAGAGGTGCTCAGCTCACTCGTTCCCGCCTAGAAGCTCAGCTCGTCCAAGCTCGAAATCTCGCCCGAGCCGTCGCGTTGCAGGTACACCGCCTGCAGCCCGGCGGCGCGGGCGCCTTCGACGTCGTTAGCCAGGGAATCGCCCACCATGAGCGTGTGCGCAGGCTCGCTTCTCAGCACGCGGCAACCCTCGTGGTAAGCCGCAGCCTGCGGTTTGGGAATGCCCAAATCTACGGTGGCAATCAGTTGCACTTCCGGAAGATTAAGTCCGCCCGCGCGGAGCTTGCCCTCCTGCATCTCACGGGCACCATTGGTGAGAATCCCAACGTTTAGCCCAGCCGCCAGTGCGCGGCGCAACGCAGGTAGAGCATCCGGAAATGCCCGCCAATTGCGCTGATATGCAGCCAGGTAGCCGTCGTAGGCGGCGAGGGAGGCGGCGTCGTCAAGCGTCTGCCCCAAAAACTCGCGGCAGCGTTCAATGCGTTGCTCTTGGTGCGTGACCTCTCCACGCTCATAAGCACTGAACCATTTGCGCTCGAGGGCGGAGAAACGCGCGTGCTGGCCCTGCGCAACGCCTAGCTCTGCACACCATTCATCCAACCCGGCGTGCATGGCGAAGGTGTGGTCCATGAGGGTGTCGTCGAGGTCGAAGAGCACGGCGCAAATCATGGGGATAAGCATAGTGATCGCTTAGGGCGTTATGTCATTTGCGGCGCGCGAGCAAGAAATTCCATACAATGGTCGGCATGACTCAGAAGACCGCAACTGCAACGATGCACACCAATCACGGTGATATCGTTATCGACCTTTTCGGTAACCATGCACCGGTAACTGTGGAGAACTTCGTCGGCCTGGCCAAGGGCGAGAAGGACTACTCCACCCAGAACGCAAAGGGCGAGCAGTCCGGCCCGTTCTACGATGGCGCAATTTTCCACCGCATCATCGACAACTTCATGATCCAGGGCGGCGACCCAACCGGTACCGGCCGTGGCGGCCCTGGCTACCAGTTCCAAGACGAGTTCCACCCAGAGCTGCAGTTCGACCGTCCGTTCCTGCTGGCCATGGCTAATGCCGGCCCAGGCACCAACGGTTCCCAGTTCTTCATCACGGTGGCTCCGACTCCGCACCTGAACAACCACCACACCATCTTCGGTGAGGTCACGGACCCGGCTTCCCAGGATGTCGTTTCCAAGATTGCCAAGGTTGCAACTGACCGCATGGACCGTCCGCGTGAGGACGTCATCATCGAGTCCATCGAGATTGCATAAGAGCTCCTGCGTTGAGCCCACCGCCACTTTTTAGTGGTGGTGGGCTCCTTCCAGTTTTGGGGGAAAGTTGAAGAACTACATCAAACAAGCGCCCGTCACCGCAGCAATCGTAGCGGTGTGCTTTCTGGCTTGGGCAGTGACAGCTATCCAGTCCCGCTCTCTTTCAGGGTCCTACTATGACTCTTCTTTGGCTTATGCGTGGACTCTGTGGGGGCCAGAGTTTGCCGCCGCCCCGGCCACGGCCATCACGGCCGGCTTCATGCACATCGACGTCGGGCATCTGACACTCAACATGTGCCTTCTCGTCTTTATCGGGCGCGAGATCGAGCAGGCACTTGGGCATGCGCTTTATGCGGCGAGCTATGTGGTCTCCGTCTTGGGCGCCTCCGCGGCTGTGCTGTGGATGGACTACGACGCGCCGACTGTGGGGGCGTCGGGCGCGCTTTATGCCTTGCTGGCGATGCTGGTGGGTGTTTACCGCAGCCGAGGAATGGATCTGCGCGCGCCCATCTTCTTGGTGCTCGCAAATGTGGTTTACACGTTCATCATGAGTGGCGTCTCCTTGTGGGGACACCTGGGTGGGCTTTTAATCGGCATTGTGCTGACTCTGTTCCTGTTTTCGCGCCGGAAGGCTGTGCACTGGATTGGAGTTGCTGCAGTGTTCGGGGTTGTCGGCGTGTTGTTGGCCTTGAGAGCTGGGCTTTGGGGATAACTCCGGCGAGTTATTCACCAAAACGCTTGTGCGAAAGAATTCCACAATAGTTATCCACAATGTGGATAACTACATTTTTGTAATTTACCGAACGCATGGCCGGAGTTTTCCCTGATCATGCAGGCAAGAAGACTTACATCCTTGTAATTTAGCCCTTGTGGAAGTGGGTGAAAACAGTTATCCACAGGCTGTGGAAGAAACCTGGGGAATTTGATTTTCACAGAGTTATCCCCAGCCTGTGGATAACTTTCCTCCCATCTTGTTGGCAACTCGGGAAAAGGGGGCAGAAGCGGGTGTGTACGAAAGGACATTTTCGAGTGTTTCTCGAATGGCAATTAGCTGGGAAAAGCCTGTAAAGATCCAGCTCAAGGGGCAATTATCCGAAAGTATCTGAGGTATTGAAGGATGTGATGGTGGCCGTCTAGCGTCATGTGAGTAGTTCACAGCGCGTGGAGGGAGAGACCGTGCCGCTGTGAACCTCAAACTGCAAAAAATAGTGAATAAAAGGAAACGTAGCGATGCGCATTCCCCGCCTCCATCTCAGCTACTACGTAGCAGCCGCCGCGCTGTCTGCGGCAAGCCTCGTTGCCCCTGCTGCGGCGCACGCAGAGATCCCCGCCATGCCACAGGGCTATCCGATTGAGAATCTCTACCAGGAGTGCAGCCCAGCAGAAGCTACTGCAGCGGGTTATCCGGATTGGCATTTTGGTGAAACTGGCCGCCGTTACCTTTCGGATGGCACCATCCAGTTCACCAACACCACCAAGCAGACGGTTCCGTACACCGCCACCATCGAATCCGGCACCAATCACGAGATCGAAGCAAACTCTGCCGCCAAGTGGCCTTCCAACTGGAACACCACCGCAAAGACAGACATCGGTCTGACTCTGTCTAACGGCTGGATAGAGGGGGAAACCATCGGGCCCATCAAGCTTGCGCCTGGCGATTCCTTCCGCGTGGAATACGGCACCGTGGAAAAAGACTTCATTTCCATGTTCGTGGACTGTAAGGATGGCATCTATACCAATATCCCGGGTGCAAATGTCATCAGAGGTACCGCACCGGCCGAGCGTTATGCCTGGGCAACCGTAATCCACGCCGACGGCACCGTTGATGACCAAGCGCTTGAGATTCCGTCCCGCGCGCCGGGTGCGAACAGCAAGGTTGTTGACGGCGGCTACAATGCCATCTCCGGCCCAAGCCTGGAGAAGATTGCCGATGAAAAGCAGGACCATGTGGTCAAACCTGCTACCGACCTGCAGCGCGAGAATTGGCCGAGCGAAGGCGAAGAGTGCACCGCTGGCGATATGCAGTGGTACCCGAACGCTATTGAGGGCGTAGCTCCTACCTTCCGAAAGCCGGGCTATTCCCAGGACTTCATGAACTGGACTGAGGCTGACTACACCTATCGTGGCATCACCGACCACCTGGTGGGCGCGCAGTACAACGGCCAGATGAACTGGCTGGGCAATAAAGGCCGCCTGCCGGAGGGCTGGCTCGGCTCCATCGGTGCCGCACAGCGTGCCTACATGCCGGTGGGTACCGCATTGGCGCCACTCGACCTTAAGCCAGGTGAGCGCGCACGCATCGAGTACGGCACCACCATGATGCGCGTGAACTACAGCGAGCTGCACTGTGGCCGCGACGGTAAGTACAGCCTCGTTCACGACTTCAAGCAGGCCTCCGCGCCGGCAGGTTTCTGGGCAGAAGCCACCGTCACTGGCAAGGATGGCTCGACCCGCAAGGTTGACGTCACCCCAGATGAGTGGCGTGACCTACCAGTTGCGACCCAGACCGCTTATTAACACCACGACACTGCCTACCAACCCCACTGTTTTTCTCACTAAATAGGAGTACATCATGCGCTTTAACCGCACTCTCGCCCTGGCAGCATCCGCAATTGCTGCAACTTCCATCGCCGCTGCACCAGCAATGGCACTGCCTGCCGTCAACCACGGCGCTGCTAACCCGACCACCATCGGTGAAAAGTGCGTCAACCCAGGCGATACCGGCCAGACCGTTGAGATTGTCCGCACCTACTTTGATGGTTCCGCAGGCACCTGGACCGTCTCCAATTACAACGCTGAGCCGCTGCCACTGACTCGTTCCATCAAGGAGACCAAGACCAAGACCTGGAATGTTTCCGCAGGCGTCGACTTCGACATCCTGAAGCTGGTCAACATCAAGTTCAGCGCGGGCTACACCGATTCCCAGACCTACGAGGTGGGCGAGACCGTCGGTCCGTACAACGTTGCTCCAGGCAAGACCGCCGTCATGCGCGCGGGTTGGATTGTTTCCGACTTTGCAGGCGAGAAGACCGTGTGCGGCCAGGACGGCACCTGGCAGGGCACTGGCGAGACCTTCACCGCGTCTCTGCCAGCAGAGCGCCACGTTGAGGTTTCCACTCGCGACAACATGAAGTTCAACTAAGGGAGGCAACTGTGCGCAAATTTGCACGCATCGCCGCAGCATTGCTGGTGGCAGTAAGCGCGGCCACGCCAGCTGCGCAAGCTGTCGATGGCGCGGCTTCTTACCGCCTGCCGCAGCGCTGGAACGATGACTACAAGCCGGGCACGCACTGTGCAACACCGGGCGCACAGGGCACGTACGTCACTGCGGAGCGCATGTGGTTTAAGCAGACTGATGCAGCCAGCGTGGCTAACCGCAACGACCACACTGTTCCAGTTAGCCACACCGTGACTGATAAGCGTACGCAGACCACGGAGGTCAGCGCATCGGTGAAACCAATCGGCGACATTGAAAAGTACATGTCGAACGCGTTTGGCTTTAACTTCGTCCACCAGATCCATTGGAGCCTCGGTCAAAAGATTGGCCCCTACGATTTGGAAGCTAATCAGCAAGGCAAGCTCGTGTGGGGCTTTATGATGCTCGACGCGGATTCGCAGGATGTGCGTTGTTCCGAGGATCAGCAGTGGGTAGAAAAGGGCGCGCCGTACTTTGTCAGCGCACCGTACTCGCGCTATTCGGAGCTACGCATTGACGACGCCCCGGTGTATTAAGCCGTGCTTTAGCCTCAGTGCCTAGCTACCTGCCCCGCCTAAAATCTTGGTTACAAGATTTAGGCGGGTGCTTGCGTTAAAGGTGACGATGAGGCTGGAGACGTGTTTTTTCACCGAAGATTCGGAGATCTCCAGCGCTGCTGCGATCTCGGAATTCGAATTGCCCTGTAACAGCAGCTTCAGCACGTTGATCTCGCCGTTGCTCAGCGAATGCGATTCGATGGCAGCGGCGACTGGGTCTTTACGAGGAGCATCGCCGATGTATCCCACCAGGCGATGCATCGCTACTGGCGCTACAACGGTTCCGCCGTGGATTGCCTCCCGGACAGCATCGATGATGGATTGGGGTCGCTGATTTTTCAGAATGTAACCAGCACCGCCCTCTTGCAGGATCTTGAGCATGGTGTCATCCGAATCAAAGGATGTCACTGCCAAGAACACAGGCGGGGAGGGGTACTGCTTGATGCGGCGCAGCAAGGTGATGCCGTCCATCGTGGGCATGTGTATATCTGCCAGGACGATGTCAACATCAACTTGTTCCAGCATTGAGAGGCATTCTGCGCCATTGGCTGCCTCAGCTACCACCGAGATGTCATCGGTGGTTTCGAAATAAAGTCGTAGCGATGAGCGGACCAGCGGGTCATCATCAACGAGGAAGACTCGAATGGACATCGAGGTTTACTTGCGGTACTTTGCGCACCACCAACGCTGCGGGCTGGTGGAGCAGCGGAAGAGGTTGGCAGCGTCTTCCGCCATGGAGGTGTAGTAGGTGAAGCCACCGGTGTAGGCGGTCTCGTTGGTGGTTTCAGTTTGAGTGGCAGACTCAGCGGAGCTGGAAGAACCGAAAGAAGAAGCAGCGCTAGCAAATGGGGTGCTCGTCAAGCAAAGGACCGCACCGGCTGCGGCTGCAACGGAACGAAAACGCATGTAGATACTCCTATTGGGACGGGAAATAAAGACGATGGGCCTTAGCCTACTACAAGGTAAGTTTATCTGCGCACCATACTTGAAAGCGGGATGTATAGCGTGCTAATCCACATTCCGTTTTTAGGTCCGCTGCTAAAAGTGCCGTTGGCTGCTGCGACACGTTTTTGAATTTCGGAAATGCCCAGTCCGGTGGTTATGTGTTGATCGGCCTGTGCTTTGGCGATGACAGAGCGAATTTGGATATCGATGCCGCGGTGGTTGCGTTTGAACACGATGGCAATTTGTGAGTCTGCAGCGGTGTATTTGATGAGGTTTGCGCAGAGCTCTGAAAAGACCAAATGCAGGTCATTGGGCAGCGCCATGGTTCGCGCTAGCTTTCCGAGTCTGCCTTCCACGGTACAATCAAACCCATGGCTGTGCAGGAAGGACTGCATCTCTTCGAGCTCCTCAGCAGCGGTTGAACGTGCTTTCTTGAGCAGAGGTTCGTCTTCGTTCTTCATCAGGCGGAGTAGATCGCGGACTTCACCCATGGCCTTGCGTGCGTCGTCAGCGATAGCTGCGGAGTTTTCTTTTAGTTTTGGGTCGGTGCCCATGAGTCCGAGAGTCTCCGAGCGCATGACCACCGAGGTTAATGTGGTGGCCACTGAATCATGCAAGGTGGTCATCAGCGCGTGCCGGTATTCCTGGCTACGCTGTTCAGCCGCTTGCTGGCGCTGACGTGCCTTCTTTAGCGAGACACCAACGATGATTCCCGCGACATTAAAGGCAGCCACTAACAAGAAGCTAAAGAGATCCAGCGAAGCCAGCACGCCTTGGGTTGGATCGACAATTGAGAGTAGGACCAATACGAGCCCGGGGATAACGGCGTGAGTCCACGGGCGTCGGTAGGAAATAAGCCCTACGATGACTGCACTCCATGCTAGAAGCAAAAGGGAGCGCCATTCGGGATGCCATCCACAAATAGCAAAAAGCACGCTATATGCCGCAGCCGCCCACAGCGGGTGGTTCATACCGAGCGGGGTAAGAGCCACGCCGAGGGCAGCAATCAATAGCGCGCCAGGGGAGAGGAATTGCGGATCGGTGGCCACGGTCAGCATCACCACGATGATGCAGCCGACGCCAGCGAAACGATAGAACCTCGTAGAGTTCACGGTTTAGGGATGAAGTTTAGCGCCAGCCCATGGTCATCAGGAGGCCGATGATGGCGAGACCGAAGCCAATGCCGTAGTTCCAGGCGCCGAGCTCCTGCATGAACGGGATGGACTCGCCAGCCAGGTAGTTAACCACGAGCCATAGCAGGCCGATGACCATCAGGCCCAGCATGATGGCGATGTACCACTTCGGCGTGCCCTCGGAATTGATCTTGACCGGAGTGCGGTTGGCCGCAGAGCTAGAGGACTGCGGAACGCCCGAGCTCTGGGTGATCTTTGACTTTGGCATTGCTAAACCTTCAACTTTTCTTTAGGCATTCTTTTTAACGGTTACTTTAGCAGGCGAAATTCGTCTGCTACTAGCGTGGGAGCAGCGCCGAGGCGTTGAACTCCCAAACGCGGAGCTCCACGGTTGCGTTCTTGCGGATGAGGTCGCCCGAGTTAACGGAGGCCCAGCCGACGCGGCCGTTATCCACCAGCGCACCGGTAGGAACAACGGGGCCGGTACGCACGCTACCCTGCCAGCCGGCAGAGCGCAGCGCGGATTCAGCCTCAGAAGGCGTCTTGTGCAACAGGTCCGGTGCCGTAATGAGCATGCCATTGGAGACCTCAATCGTGACGGTCTCACCCTTCGCCAGTTTCCTGCCTTGGTTGCTCACCGACACCACCCGGTCTTCCGGCTCCTGCGAGTCAACGACGTTCACGTTGACCTTGAAGCCAACGGACTCCAGCATGCTGACAGCGCGTGCTTGTGGCATGCCGGTGACGTCTGGAACCTGAGCTTCTTCCTTGCCCTTAGACACGGTGACCTTAACCTTTGAGCCCTTGGAAAGCTGCGAGCCGCCGGCTGGGTTCTGCGAGACGATCTGACCAGCCGGCGCGTCGTCGTTGGTCTCCTCGATCTTGTCGTTGAGGGAAAGACCGGCGTCGGAAAGCGCCTTGCCTGCCTCTTCCAACGTCATTCCGGAGAGATCCGGGACATCAGTGATCTCGTCGCCCGAGGAAACGGTCAGCGTCACAGAAGAGCCTTTTTGCAGCTCAGATCCCGGAGCCGGATTGATGCGAATGACCTTGTTGCGTTCAATGTCGGGATTAGCCTCTTCATTGACAGTGACCAAAAGGCCCATCTTCTCAAGTTCTGCCACAACCTCATTGCGCGGACGCTTTTCCACCTTCGGCACCACGACCATGTTGGCGCGTGCCGCAGCGTCTCGTTGCTGTTGTTCGATGCGGCTTTCCTCGCGGGAGGACTGCCAGAAGTCCCAAGCAAAGTAGCCCATGATGGCAACCAAAAGACCCGCTAGGAACAAAGCGAGCCATTTCAACCCGTTGCCGCCCTCGTCATCCTCAGAAGGGCGCGTGGATTTCACCGGCGCGCGGTGCTGGCCAACCGATGCATCCGCGACCGGCGCGACCATGGCCGTGGGGGGCTCTTCCTCAGTGACGTGCCCGCGGGCCGCTTCGGTGAGTTGGCCATTGCCCATCCGCCTTAGGTCCTCGCCCATCTCCCACGCAGATTGGTAGCGATCCGCTGGGTGCTTGGCCATAGCGGTCAAGATGACGGCATCGATGTTGAGACGTTGCGTATCGGTTAGATGCTGCAGGTCCACGTACTGGGTCGGAGGAACTGGGTCCTCTTGGACGTGCTGGTAGGCCACCGCGAATGGTGTCTCGCCTTCGAAAGGAGTGCGGCCGGTGACCGCCTCGTACATGACACAGCCCAGGGCATAAACGTCGGAGCGGGCATCGGCAGGTTTGCCACGGGCCTGTTCCGGGGAAAGATACTGGGCAGTGCCGATCACGGCAGAGGTCTGCGTCATGGCTGAGGTGGAGTCATCCAGAGCGCGGGCGATGCCGAAGTCCATCACCTTTACCTGGCCGGTGCCAGTCAGCATGATGTTTGCCGGCTTGATATCGCGGTGGATAATTCCCGCCTCGTGGGAGGCCTGCAATGCGTCGGCGACAGGCGCCAGAATCTGTGCAGCTTCCTGCGAGGGGAGCGGACCATCTTCGCGTACGATATCGCGCAGAGTACGTCCGTTGACCAGCTCCATCACGATATAAGGGATGGTCAGGCCGTTGACGTCCTTCTCGCCGGTGTCAAACACCGACACGATGTTCGGGTGATTGAGTCTGCTGGAGTTTTGCGCCTCGCGGCGGAAGCGCTCACGAAAGTTGACGTCGCGCGCCATCTCAGGGCGCAGCATTTTTACAGCAACTGTGCGTCCCAGAACTGTGTCTTCAGCCTCGTAGACCTCAGACATGCCGCCAGATCCGATGACGTGGCGGAGGTGATAGCGGTCATTGCCCATGTTCTAGGCACCATCCTGGGGTAGTAGTTTCTCAAAGGGGTTTTCAGGCTGCGAGTTTACTTCGGAATTAGCAGTTGTCTGTTCATTGACCTGCGTCTCCTGCTCTTCTGTGGCGGGAATTTCCTGTTCGGTGGAAGGTTCAACTGGCTGTACGGGCGTCGGAGTCTGTTGCTGTGAGGTTTTCGGCTCCACCGAGTGCGTGGTTGTTACTGTCACTTCTTCCGGAGTATCCTCCGTGGATTCTTCGGGCGTAATGACTTCAGTGGTGACAGGGCCACGGTATTCCGTCACCACGATGGACTCAGGGGTGCGGGATGTCTCTTCCGATTCTCCAGTGCCTTTGAAGAAGTTGGCGGCGAAAAATCCCAGTGCCACGAGCGCCGCAATGGCCGCAGCGATGAGTAGACCGACGCCAAAGCCGGAGCTCTCCTTGCTTTTTTGCTGGTGGTTGGCCGCCGGGCGTGGGGTGTCCTTGACCGGCGCGTACTCAGGAGTAGCGGTCTTCGGGTTGGCCACGCTGGCCAGCATTTCCGTCGATGCGGACGGGGAAGGCTCAGCAGCGAGCGGCGCGAGCGCAGCAGACTTGGGCTGCGGCGGACGCTGGCCGTCACGCACCGCGGAGATGGCGTTGGTGAACTCGTTGCCATCGGCAAAACGGGTGGTGGGATCCTTACGGAGCGAAATTCCGATGAGCTCACGAGCAGGTGCGCTAATCGACGTCGAGAGCGCCTCCGGCGCCTGGCTGATGTGGGCAAGCGCCACGGAGACCGAGGAGTCGCCGCTAAACGGGCGCTTGCCGGCCAGCATTTCATAACCGACAACGCCGAGGGAGTAGACGTCGGAAGCCGGCGTCACGTCGAGGCCCTGCGCCTGCTCCGGGGAGACGTATTGTGCGGTGCCCACCACCATGCCCGTGCGGGTCAGCGGAACAGCGGCTGCGGCTTTTGCGATGCCGAAGTCGGTGATCTTGACCTGTCCATTTTGGGTGATCATGAGATTGCCAGGCTTGATGTCGCGGTGCACCAGGCCCATTCGGTGAATGACAGAAAGTCCGTGTGCTGCCTGCTGCATGACGTCGAGTGCTAGGGACTCAGGCAAAGCGCCCTCGCGCGCCAGGAGATCCGCCAAAGACTCACCGCGCACGTATTCCAAAGCCATGAAGCAGAACGTGCGGCCGTTGTCCTCTAGCTCACGGTAGTCATAGGTGGCCACGACATTCTCAGAGGAGATGGACTCGGCTGACTTGGCCTCGTTCCGGAAACGGCTCAAGAACTCATTGTTGTCTGAGAACTCTGGCCGCAGAACCTTGAGGGCAACCTCGCGGTCGCCATGGACGTCGTCAGCGAGCCACACAGTAGACATGCCGCCGTGGCCGATAATCCACTGCAGCTGGTAGTCGTCGCCGATGAGATGCTGGAGATGCTCTCTATTATCCGCATTGCTCATTACTACTGACCTCCATATGCGCGCAGAATTGCGCGCCCGATTGGGGCGGATACTTGTCCACCGGTGGCGCTCTCCCCAAGGTTGCCACCGTCTTTGACCACCACCGCGACAGCGATGTCTCGGTCTGGGTCAAAAGCCACGTACCACACGTGTGGCGCGAGGCCCTCGCCGTGCTCGGCCGTACCGGTCTTCGAGGCAAAAGTGTTGCCGTCATAGCCGTACGTCGAACGCTCCGAGCTGAGCATCAAGTCCTTGATCGTGTTCGCAACGTCTTCCTTTACCGCTTCCTTGGCTTGGCGCGGCTGGGTGGCACGGATTTCGTTCATCTGCGCATCTGTGATGCGGTTGACCAAGTAGGGCTGCATGCGCTTGCCCTTGTTGGCCACGGTTCCGGCCATGATTGCCGCCTGCAAAGCAGACATGGTGACGTCACGCTGGCCGATGGCGGACTGGGCGACCTGCGCGCCGTCGCCAAGCTCGCCCAAGTTACCTGGGGACGTGTCGACGCCCAAGTTGTAGTTCTCGCCTACGCCGAAAGCGTCTGCGTACTTGCGTAGCTCGTCGGCGCCGATGGATTCGGACATCTGCACGAAGGCAGTGTTACAGGACAACGCGAAGGCGGTCTGCAGGGTCACCGTCTGGGACCCGCCGCACATCTGATTACCGTAGTTGGTCAACTCGGTGACTGTGTCAGGCAGGACGATGGAGTTCGCGCCGGTTAGCGAAGAACTCGGGTTGAAACCGTTGTTGAGGCCGGCCGCGGTGGTGATGATCTTGAAAATCGAGCCCGGTGGCAAGGTGTCCTGCGTGGCGTGGTTGAGAAGCGGCGCTCCCGCCTGCTCCTGCAGTGCGGTCCAGGTGTCGTCGGCGTTGTCACCCAGCAGGTCATTTGTGTTGTAGCTCGGTGAGGAAGCCATGGCCAGGATCTTGCCGGTGGAAGGCTGGATCGCCACCGCGGCGCCATTGTAGCCAGGGCCGGTGAGCTGGTCATAAGCAGCCTGCTGAAGGGCAGGATCGATGGTTACCTCGACGTTGGCGCCTACCTTTTCCTTGCCGGAGATGGTGTCGAGCCAGTTCTGGGCAAGCAGCGAATCGTCAGTGCCGTTGAGGATGTCATTCTGGGAAGCCTCCAGCTGGGAAGCGCCAAACTGCGTCGATAAGTAGCCTGTGATGTTGGAAAAGGCCGGGGAGTCAGTGGGGTAGGAACGCGAGTAATTGCCCTCGGAGTCCGCAGTGGACTTAGCCAAGACGGTGTCCCCTGCGAAAATCTGGCCGCGTGGGGTGGACTGCATGGCGTAGTAGCCACGCATGTTTCTCGGGTTATGCGCGTACTTGTCGTCTGAAAATGCCTGCACCACAGTGAGGTTGATCAACAGAACTGCGGTCAGAAGGACGGCGAAGAGAGAGACGAGGCGGATCGACTTATTCATCGGGTTGCCTCCTGTACAGCGGGGAACATGGATGTGTCGCTCGGCGCGTTGCTGGTGGTCTCACGCGCCGGGCGGCGAGCTGCATTAGAGATCCGCAGCAGGATTGCCAGGAGCATGTAGTTGGCCATCAGCGAGGAACCGCCGGCGGACATGAATGGGGTGGTCAGGCCGGTCATCGGCAGCATTGCAGAAATGCCGCCAGTGACCACGAAGACCTGCACGGCCAGCGTCAAGGACAGGCCGGATGCCACGAGCTTGCCGTAGGAATCGCGGGACTTCAGTGCGGTGTTGAAGCCGCGGGAGATCAGCATGGCGAACATGGTGAGCACGGCTGCCAAGCCTATGAGGCCGAACTCCTCACCGATTCCGGCGAGGATGAAGTCGGAGTGCGCGACCGGCACGATCTCTGGGTGGCCCTGGCCCAAGCCGGTGCCAGAGATGCCGCCCGAGGACATGCCGAACAATGCCTGGGATAACTGGTATCCGCCGTTGTCATAGTTGCCGAGCGGGTCCAGGAAGTTGGAAAAGCGCAGCTGAATCTTCGACGAGATCTGGTAAATGCCGAAGCCGCCAACACCCACGAGGAGCAAGCCAATGAGCAGCCAGCTGACACGGCCCGTGGCCATAAATAGCATGCCCAAGACCGTGGAGAACAGCAGCAGCGCTGGGCCAAAGTCATTGGAGATGCCCATGATGACGATCGCGATGCCCCAAATCACCAGAATCGGTGCGAGGTCGCGTAGACGCGGCAGGGAAAGCCCCAAGAACTTGTAGCCGGCTACCGTGAACAGCGAACGCTTCTGGGTCAGCAGCATGGCGAAGAACAAGATCAGCATGATCTTGGAGAACTCACCCGGCTGGATGGAGAAAGGTCCAAGCCACAGCCAGATACGGGCCTCAACTCCTGGGGGCTGCGGCCATACCAGCGGCAGTGCCAGAAGGACCAGGCCAGCTGCACCCAGGATGTAGGAATAGCGAGTCAGCGAACGGTGATCTCGCAAAACCACCAGCACCAGGACGAACAGAATGAGACCGACGATGGTCCACATCACCTGGCGGGTTGCCAGGTTACCATCATTGGCGAGGTCCAAGCGCGCCAGCATAATTAGGCCCGTGCCGTTGAGCAGCGAGACTATAGGCAGCATCAGCTGATCGGAGTGCGGCGCCAAGAAACACAGCGCTAAATGCGCGACAGTGAACACGCCGATGAATCCACCGATGAGGTAGAGGACATCCACGGTGAGGATGTTGCCCTGGGAAAGCTCCAGGCTTACGAGGGTGATGGCAAAGACGAGGGTTGCCAGGATCAGCAGCCCGAGCTCCGTGCCACGGGAAAAAACCTTCTTCACTTAACTCACCTCCCGGCAAGTAACTCCTGGTTTCGCGGCTTTGTTTTCTAACTTCTTGTCCGTTTTTCCGCTGGGCGCGGTGATGCAAGGCTTGAGTGCCTTGGAGGACAAGGTCGACAGTTGGGTCTGAACCTCCGCATAGGTACCGGAGGGCAGGTTTCCAACCGCAGCGCGCTCGGAATCTGGAAGGTCGCTCACCTTGAACGCGGAGAAGTCTCCCTCGCAGGGCGCGGAGCCCAGACGCAAAGTATTTGCCTTATCGATGCACGCATTTTGGTACTGGTGTTGCAGCGAGCGGCCGAAGATGGAGAAGTCCACGCCTTGGTGGATCGTTATCACTTTCTCTTCGCCGATGGCTACGTAGAAGTTGTTCGAAATCTCGTTCTTGGTCCAGAATCCGCTGCCGATGACGAGCACAAGCACAGCCACGAGTGCGCCGATGATCTTCCAGCCCACCTTTTTCTTGGGACTGTGAGGCTCCTCGGACTCTTCATCTTCTTCTGCGGCCTGCCGGGACGCAGCAATGCTTGGCGACGCCTCCCGCGGGCGCGTCAGCGCCGCCGCCCGACTCGCAGCGGAGTCGGGGTGAGTAGGTTCTGGGACAACGCCGGCGATCGCGCCGACGGTGACAGGCGAGCTGTCACCCTTGCCCTCAACCACTTCCGCCAGGACGATAGTCACGTTGTCCGGACCGCCGGAGCGCAGGGCGAGATCGCGGAGGGTTACCGCGGCGTCGTCAAGCGTGCCCTGGCCCAGCGCCAACTCAATGGTGGAGGCTGTGACGGGATCGGACAAGCCGTCGGAGCACAGCAGCAGGCGGTCTCCGACCTTGGCGTCCAGCATGAACAAGGTGGGTTCCACCGGGCGGCCGGTATAGGCCTTGAGGATGAGCGACTTCTGCGGGTGTGAAGAGACGTCAGCTGGGTCGAGGCGACCCTCATCCACCAGGGACTGCACATAGGTGTCGTCCTTGGTGATCTGCGTCAACTTGCCCGCGCGCAGGCGGTAACCACGGGAGTCACCGACGTGGCAGACACCAAACTCGGAACCGTTGAACATCATCGCGGTCAGCGTGGTGCCCATGCCCTCGGTCTCTGGGTGCTGCTCGACGTGCGCTGCGATGGACGCGTTTGCATCCTCAGCTGCGGCGCCCAGGAGGGCGAGCATGTCGTTGTCCTCGGGGTCTTGCTCGAGGTGTTCCAAGTGCTCGACCATGAGCTTGGATGCGACCTCGCCTGCGGCGTGGCCTCCCATGCCGTCAGCCAAAAGCAAAAGATGGGGACCGGCGTGCGCGCTGTCCTCATTGTTTTGGCGTACTAGGCCGCGGTCAGTAATCGCGGTGAATTTTAGGCTCAATGTCATGCCATCAACCTCACGGTCGTGCGGCCAAGTTTGATGTCGCTGCCAACGCCAACTCGTTCCGGCTGGTCAATGCGAACGCCACCGACGAAGGTGCCGTTGCGGGATTCAAGGTCTTCAATAAACCATTCGCTGCCGCGGCGGAAAAGCCGGGCGTGATGACCGGAAGAAAAGTCATCACCTGTGACAAAGTCACAGTCTTGGGCGCGGCCCATAGTGCATTCCTCGAGGGTGCCCAACTGCATGTGGGAGCCGCGTAGCGGACCATCCACGATGTTGATCTGCTTAGGAACTTCGCGGCGCCGCGGGGAAGACTTAGTTTGCGCTGAGGGCTGATACACGCCGGCAGCCTTGTTGGCGTCTCGGCGCATCGCATTCAAGGCCACCAGGATGAAAAGCCACAACAGTGCGAGCAGGCCGATGCGCAGAGCTAACAAAACGACCGAATCCATGGTGACCTCCTTTCTCTCGAGCTTGTATTAGTAGTTTTTGTTTGGCTGTGTACCGGTGATACGAACCTCGATGTGGGAATGGCCCATGGTGATGACGTCACCGTCTGCCAGGAGCCAGTTATCGATTGGGGTTTCGTTCACGGTGGTGCCGTTGGTGGACTGTAGGTCTACCAGGATGGCGTCTTGGCCGTTCCAGGTAATTTCAGCATGCTGACGGGACACGCCGGTGTCTGGCAGGCGAAGGTCGGCGTCGTTGCTGCGGCCGATGATGTTGGAACCTTCCTGCACGTGGTACACGCGGGAGGAACCGTCCTGCAACATGAGGTTGACAGCTGGGCCATGTGGCTGCGGCTGCTCCGGCTGCTGGTTCTGTGCCAAAAAAGCGGTGGTTGCGGCCTCATCTGCATTATTGGGGTTAGTCATATGGTCCTCCTGACCATCGTCTTCGTGGAAGATTGCGTCAAATCCGGTTTCCTCAGTGGGCTCGTGATCGATGAACGAGGACACGCGGAGCTGTCCTGTACGCAATCCCGATTCCTCCGCGATGCGCACGATGACCGGGCCGGCGAAGGCCCAGCCGTGGTTCCTGACAAAGCGGGTGAGTTGCTCGGCGAAATCCGCAGGAAGATCTCTGTTTTGAGAGAGGTTCTCCAAATCCTTGGAGGACACGCCTACGGTCATAACGTTGGGGCTGTAGAGATTAGCATCGTCTCCGCGTGCGAGATTGTCCTGCGCTTCTTGCTTGAGGAGCTCTTCAATCTCAGCAGGGACGACCTTGCCTCCGAAGACAAAGGCCATGCCGTTGTCTAAGCCTCGCTGCATGGCGGAATCCAGCTTCGCGAGCCTTTCAAGTAATGCCACGTGCTGTCCTCCTTTTCTATAGCAGCGCTAATTATAGGGTGCTTACCCCTTCTAAACGTAGCCGTACAGGCCAAAGTTCCCAGGTTTATCCGGGACTTTTCCTCAGAAAAGTTTGGCTTTGCCAGCGGATTTGTTATCAATACGCTGCTACATGCTAATGTTAGTTGGTCGCCAAGACATTTAGATACCCAGCCCGGGTGGCGGAATTGGCAGACGCGCTGGCTTCAGGTGCCAGTGTCCTTATAGGACGTGCGGGTTCAAGTCCCGCCCCGGGCACGCTGAGCAGTTCAACAAACTGCTACACCGGAAGTAACAAACTCGAAAGGGTATGTTACCTCCGGTTTCTTTTATTTTTCAATCTTTGAGGTGCGAAGATTGTAGGGCTAAGTAGCAAAAAAGGGGATGCGGACATTTTTTAGGAATGTTCAGAGTAGCAGTTCGCGCCTGCGTTGGTTGATGCTTAATCCGTCGAACTTAAGCTTGATTCTTCGTTCGTTGTAGAAGCCAACATATTTATGAATTGCTTTCTCTAGTTCCTCACAATGGGGCCATTTGCGTCCATAGAACATTTCATTTTTCATTCTGCCGAACAATCCCTCGCATGCTGAATTGTCGGGTGAACATCCCTTCTTCGACATCGAACGCGTAAAGCCGATGTCCTGTGAGGCTTGAATCCAGCTGTTGCCCCGATAATGGCAACCTCGATCGGAATGAATTACTAGTTTTGCGGGGTCAGGAGGTGCATTATTTTCAAGCGCCTGCTTCAGACAGTCGTCGGCAAGCTGCTGATTAGGGTGTCGGCTCGTTGTTGCCCCGACAATCTTCCCATCGAATCAGTCCACTAACGCCGAGAAGTATATTTTCCCGTCATCAGCAGGAAACTCGGAAATATCCGTCAACCACAGTAAACCCGGCGCTTCGGCATGAAAATTTCGTTTAACCAGATTCGGTGGCGCATCCGAAATCTCACCACGATAGGACGAATAGCGACGCCTTTTCTTCACGTAGCGCACCGTGAGTCCTTCGGCAGAGATGATTCGACGCACAACTTTCTCACTGACCTTGATACCTAGTTTCTTCAGCTGGATCCATACGCGACGATATCCATAGCTGAATCCAGAATTCTCGACGATTTTGGTTACCACCTCTGTCAGTTCTGCATATTTTGACGGGCTATTTAGGGCTTTGAGCTGGTAATAGAAGCTGGATGAAGACAGACCAACAATGTCGAGCAACAACGAAACTGGAAAAGAAGACCGTAACGCATCGACCACAATGGCTTTGAACTTGTTACTGAGGTTGGCTGGGTCGATGCTGTCGTCTTTTTTTAATTCTTCCAGTTCTTTTTCTAACACCGCCTTTTCCGCTGATAGGCGTGCTGCCAGCTTCTTGAGCTCGACATCGTCATCTGGAAGTGACTTTTCCAAGGCTTTACGAGTGACAATGCCGGCAGACTGTTTGCGTTCAGTTGCGCTCATCAAGCCCCACTTCGGACCTGGCCCCTGTTTGGTGGACACCCTGAAACCAGCATGATGCTGGGAAAGGTAATCTGCCGCCATGCCAAGCAAGACCTACTCCGAGGAGTTTAAGCGCGACGCTGTCGCGCTCTACGAGAAGTCCCCGGGCACGTCGATCCAGACCATCGCCACAGAACTGGGAGTCAACCGCAACACTCTCCAGAACTGGCTCAAGAAATACGGCACCGGAGCCCGCACCAACATCACCACCACGTCAGGCCCATCGCCGGACTCGGTGACAGAGGCCGAGCGGATCCGCCAGCTGGAACGGGAAGTCAGCCGGCTGCGGGAAGAACGCGATATCCTGCGCAAGGCCGCTAAATATTTTGCGGAAGAGACGAACTGGTGAGCCGCTTCCGGTTCGTTGACGACACCCGACACGACCACTCGGTTAAGCGGTTATGTGAGGTCCTGAAACTGAATCGGTCCTCGTATTACAAATGGAAAAGCACTGCCCACATCAGGAAGAAACGCCTGCTCAGTGATGCTATCCTCGGGGCTCGGATCAAGACCGTGTTCACCAAGGAACGCGGATGTTATGGTGCCAAACGCATTACCGCTGAACTCAACAACGACTCGGCCGGCATCCCGGTCAATCACAAGCGGGTCGCCCGGATCATGCGTTCGCTGAAGCTATGCGGCTACACCAGAAAACGCAAGGTCACCACCACAGTGCCTGAACAGAAGAAACCGGTGTTCCCGGATCTGGTGGGCCGGAAATTCACCGCTGAGAAGCCGAATCAGGTGTACGTCGGGGACATTACGTATCTGCCGATTGCTGATGGGTCGAATATGTACCTGGCCACGGTCATCGACTGTTTCTCCCGCCGGCTGGTTGGCTTCGCGATCGCGGACCACATGCGCACGGGCCTGGTCCAGGATGCCCTGCTCATGGCGAAAGGCCAGCGCGGCAGCCTGGAGGGAGCCGTTTTCCACTCCGACCACGGCAGTGTTTACACTTCGCATACATTTCAGGGCGCCTGCAGAAACCTTGGGATCAGGCAATCGATGGGAGGAGTTGGTACCAGCGCGGATAATGCGCTGGCGGAGTCCTTCAACGCCGCCCTGAAGCGGGAAGTCCTCCAGGACGCCAAGACGTTTGCCAATCAGCTCCAGTGTCGGCGGGATGTCTTCCGCTGGTGCACCCGCTACAACACGGTTCGTCGGCATTCCTGGTGTAAATATCTCGCGCCAGCGGTGTTTGAGGAGAGGTGTCCTGTTATCCTGAAATCTGCTTCCTGATCAAATCCCCCGTGTCCACTTTCCGGGGGTCGGGCCCTTCCTTCTTCGCGGAATCGTTGGGCCCAAGCATAGACGCTCATTTTCGAGTTCAACGAAAGCTCAGATGCGACGGCGTCAGGAGACATACCAGCGGTAAAGAGCTCAACGGCTTTGAGCTTTACGCCAAGTGGGTAGCGCTTTAAGGTCGTACGCCGAATGGGGGCAGCTGGGGGTTCATCACGCTCTCTTATCCATCGATGGAGTGTCCAACGGCCTGGGTAGCCCAACTCACGAACGGCCTTGGTAGCAGATTGTGTTCTATCGAATACCTCTAATGCCTTGAGCCGCTGGGTATCCGTGTATCGCACATTAGTCATACGGGAAATCCTCCAAGATTTCGTCCGCATCCCCCGATGTGGCAATCAAGGTCATAACACTTGTGACCGTAACGGTGAAGCTCATTGCGGTGATGCTTCACTTGGGTCTTTAGGCCCGAGGGTCTCAACGAGCCGGCACTCGTTGGGACCCTTTTATTGTGCAGCCGCAATTCAAAGGTGAACTGTGCTGTCGTATTTTAGGATAATGCGCGCGCGGGGTTTCGCAATACTCCCACACTAAACCCGTAGAACCATTTCCTACTGCGGCCGAAAGACTGCGTAGCCGGGTATCACCTTCTGTACACCCATGAAGCCTGCTATATGACTAAACATAAGTTTCCGAGAATGCGTCACTGCCCGCAGTTTCTACGTCTAAACGACAGCAGTCTAATAAATAGAAAAGCGCACTCCCACCAGCGGGAGTGCCTTCATTTACTCGATTCAAAAGCGGAATTTGAGACCTAAGATAAGGCCCGCAATTGTGTCACGCATACCCAAATAGGATAAATAACTGATGGTCGTATAGAACTCATTTACGGGGGACTTTGGTTCTGCGCCAAACCGTATAAGTTCCGGCGAGAAAAATAACGGCAAAGACTCCAGCGATTCTAAAGTAGAAAAAACCATTCTCTAATCTACGAGAAATATCCGCTAATGAGGTTGAATTCTCCTCAGTCAAAGCCTTAGCAACGTGCATCGCATTTAAACCACCAATAAGATACCCGAGACAAAGAGCTAGCGATATAAAAATCGCAATCTTCATCAGAGCTACTAAGGGTGAATTGCGTGGCACTGCTCTCCCCTAAATTCTCCCATTACAAATAGACGTGCGCACTCAGCATTGCCTTTAACATCGAAGTTTTTGAATCCGTCATCATGTACATGCCCAAGGGAGCAATCATTGTGGGTTTTCCCCTTACGGGTTGCATGAATTCCATGCTCGTCTCTGTTTTGGTAGTCCACTCTCCAGTTGCACATCGTTCCGTTAGTAAACGTCGCGGAGGCACTTTCGGAGTCTATGTGATGGCCTTTACCCTCAATTGCATGCTCAAGAGTTACTACGGGAACTTTGAAGTTATGCCCCTGAAACTCAAATCCAAAGCCGTTGATTGTGGCTGCTCCGAATGCTGATCTATCCGCAGTGTTCGGAACTGGATCACTTCCTTCAGGAAGGTAATTGTAAGCCGTTGGATCCGTGCTTTGGTAGTTTCCCCCCATAATCGTTTGGGGGTCTTCCTGCTTTCCTTGTGTCGTTTCTGCTTGAGCGGTTCCAGACAAGACAGGAAGGAGGGCCAATACAGACAGAAGGGAAGCGGCAGTTTTCAATGTCTTAGGCTTATCCACTTTTTCCTTTCCATAAGAAATAGTTTACTTATATTAAAGTAAAGCTGAAACTTGTTGTCGTCAAGGCGGTAAAATTACACGCAGTCGTCAGCCCTTCCATATGTCCGACGGTATGCAGTTTTACCTGCTGGTTCTTGCATTGAGCCGAGCTCCGAAAATGCCGGCCCACAGGGTGAGTAGACCAAGCGACACAATAAGTACGGTAAAGATTAGCGGCAGCTCCGCGAGGGTAAAAAGAAGATAAGCCCCCAAAACCATTGCCACGCTGGTTCCGCCCCAATCACGGCACAACGCATACGGTCTTGTGGCCGTGCGCGGCGGATGGTCTGGACGGCCAAGGCGGCAGCACACACCAGCGCAGCCAGGACGATGATTATGTACATTCCTCTTCTCCTTTCGCGGTTTGTGCTTATCCTATCGGGAGGGTGTGCACAGCCCGTGCGCTGTATTTTCTAAAAGTCAGGGTGTGTTAGTGTTACCTCCCGTAAGATCCTGATGCGCAAAACGCACAGTCTCAGTAGGAAGTCTGAGCGATAGCACTAGCCAGTGCTATCCGTCGCTTTAGCTCTTTCCCTCACGAGGGCTAAGGAATCCAGCGTCGTCAGGTCCGCTTTAGCGTACCTGGAGACGACTTTGCCTGCTCAATTCACCCTTTTTCACGATGGACAATTTTGGTGCGGAGTCTACGAGACTTCCAGCAACAACCAACTCCGCGCCGTCCGAGTAGTTTTCGGTCCAGAGTCTAATAATGCCGAACTTTATGAGTGGCTGCTCGTCAACGGTTCTTCCCTAGTCAAACGTGCCCATCATTCCGCACCTATACCTGGCACTATTGAAAAGCCACAGCGAGGAAATCCCAAACGCCTGCAGCGGAAAGTCAATAAGGAGCAACGCAAGACCTCAGGAGTGTCCTCGAAAGCCCAAGAAGCAACAAAGTTAAATTTCGAATTAGCTAACGCAAACAAGAAGGAAGCTTCGCGGATCGCTCGGCGCGAAGAAGCACAACGGAAATTTCAGATCCGTGCTACTAAAAAGAAGGCTAAACATAAAGGCAAGTAATCGAAGGCGTCAAAGCGAATTTGCCATACTGCAGAAGCAAAGCTGTGTAGCCACCTGTCAAGTTATGCGCAGTCGCCAGGCCTGCCGCATGGCGGGACATATGTTACACCATATGACACAACATATGCTTTAGCATATGTTTAATTGCATATAGTTCTACCTGCATTTATACAGTCCTCTCGAGAAATAAGGAGCACTCCGCGAGAGGATTACGAGCGTTCTCCACTATAGACATAAAGTGGAAAAGCAGTTCTCCGAGGACGCTTTTAGGATTGGAGGAGATTTCTTCGAAAACGGGGAAACTTCCCACGCGGTTGGTTTTTATTTTAAATAATGGCGCTATGGACATGGACAAGGTGCAGAAGATAAAAATCGGAGTTTTGCTCGCTTTGGCGGCCGCTTCTTTGGTGCTTTTCGTTTTGTGGCTAACTGATGTACTAGGGCTCGGCTTAGTGGTCATTTTGAAC
>NZ_NOVQ01000013.1:0-166040 GCF_008042215.1 Corynebacterium sp. LK14 | reverse complement strand
TCCGAAACAACGGAACAGCACAGGCGCTACTCTTCGTTTTCCCTATAGCGTTTGGCAGTGCTGTCTCTGTAGTTCGTGTAGTTCATGTAGGTGGTGTGATTCATGGAGGCGATCTGGTTGGAACCGCTTCGTGCCTGTTCTCTGCTTGTTTGCCTGTACGGTAGTTCCTATGACTCAACCCAAGGAACCACGCATCTTCCGCATGGAGTGGAAAGAGATTCATAATGCCTACATCGCTAAGGTGGAGCGGAAGTCCCGCACTAGGGAAGAAGTAGATGAGCTTATTTCGTGGCTTACTGGCTACGATGCAGAGGGTATTATCTCGGCGGGAGAGCGAAGCGTGCGTGAGTTCTTTGATGAAGCACCGGCGCTTAACCCCGACCGTTTCTTGATTACCGGCAGCGTGTGCGGTGTTAAGGTGCAAGAAGTTGAAAACCCTTTGATGCAAAAGATTCGCCAGCTCGACAAGTTGATTGACGAGCTGGCGAAGGGCAAGGCCTTGGAGAAGATTAAGCGTTCAGGCGCTTAACTGCCTCACGAATGACTTCGGGGCGCTTGCAGAACGCGAAGCGTATCTTGTAGCGCCACGGCTCAGGGTTGTCCGTGAAAGTCGCGAGCGGAATAGCCGCAATGCCCTTGGTTACCGGGAGTTGTTTGCAGAACTCGATCCCGTCCATCCCCGTGTGAGAGATATCAGCTACCAAGTAGTAGGTGCCGCGGGTGGCGTGGAGCTTAAAGCCCGCATCCTTTAAACCTTGCGCAAGAATGCCGCGGCATTCGGCGAGCTCGTCGACCATATTGCTCAACCACTCGCGCTCTTCCACCAATGCGTGAGCCACAGCAGGCTGGAACGGAGTGGTGGATACAAAGGTCATGAACTGCTTTGCCTTGATGACGCCATCGAGGAGGTCTGGGTGGGCAATGGCCCAGCCGGTCTTCCACCCAGTCGCATTAAAGGATTTGGCAGCAGAACCAACCTTCACGGTACGGGTCTCCATACCGGGAATACGTAGTACCTCAACGTGCTCGGCATCATCGAAGGGGAGGTCCTCGTAGACCTCGTCGGAAAGCACGAGCAGGTCATGCTCCACGCAGATATCGCGCAGGCCTTCTAGTGCTGCGCGGCTATATACTGAACCGGTGGGGTTATGCGGAGAATTGACGATCACCATCGCGGTCTTATCCGTCACAGCGGCGCGCACAGCATCGACGTCGAGGTCCCAACTTCCTCCAGAAGGCTTGAGAGGGACGGGGACACGGGTGGCGTCGGCAAGCGCAATGGCGGCGGCATATGCATCGTAGTAAGGCTCCATCACAATGACCTCTTGGCCCGGCTCCACGAGTCCCAGCACGGTCGCGGTGATGGCCTCCGTTGCGCCCGCGGTGACCACGATGGCGTCGCGGGCAACGCAGTAGTGGTGTGCCAGGGCGTCGATAAGCTCAGGGCGTCCCCGCAACGGTGCGTACTGATTGTTGCCCGAGGCGATCTGTTCCTGCGCAATCTCCAGCATGCGTGCCGGCCCATCGGAGTCAGGGAAGCCTTGACCCAAGTTGACGGCATCATTGTCCACAGCGAGCTGCGTCATGGTGGCGAAGATAGTCTCGCCGAACTGCTGAAGACGTTGAACAGTCATTACAGCACCAAGAGGTCGTAACGGGTGGCCTTTACGTCGTTGAGGCGTTTGCGAGCGCGGTCAAGGCGTTGCCACTGGTCTTCCGGGATGGACTTGCGTGCCATGGTGACTACCTCAGCATCAGGAGTACCCCACGCAATAGGCATTGGGCTGATCTGCTGCCAGTGGTCCTTGTCGCTGCTGGTGCGCTGACCAGAGACGGCGGCGACTGGAATCTTGGTGCCTACCGTGCGCTTGACACCCGGCACCGATGTCACGGTGCGCAGGCATGCCCCCCAGCGCGGCGGCAGCTTTGGATCGACGTTGGTGTTCACCAGCGCCATGAGCACCATGTCGCGCTCGTTAACCTCAGCCACCACAGCCGGTGCCAAAGGATAGGAATCATAAAGCTTTTGGGCGCTTCCTACCTTGCTAGCGGCAGCAACGCCCACGACAGCTACGAGGATTCCAAACAGCGCAAGGCCCAAAGCCACGGTAAAGCCCCAGGCAGCCTCGACACCGAGGTAGACCGCTACGGCGCCGACGATGAGCAGCAGGCCCATGATGAGGCCCGAGTTGCGCAGGCGCGAAGAATCGCGGAGGAGTTCGTTGTTCTTCTTGGCGTAGGTCTCATCGACCTCGAATCTAAAAATCTTCATAAGAATCACAAGTCTACTTCGTCAACGAGGCGATATGCGTAACCTTGCTCCGCCAAAAATCGTTGACGGTGCAGCGCATATTCCGCATCGATGGAATCGCGGGTCACGAGGGTATAGAACGTTGCTTCCTTGCCGTCAGCCTTGGGGCGTAGTAGGCGTCCGAGGCGCTGGGCCTCTTCCTGTCGGGAGCCAAAGGTACCCGAGACCTGAATGGCAAGGGCGGCCTCCGGCAGATCGATGGAGAAGTTAGCCACCTTGGATACCACAAGGATCTGCAGCTCGCCTTCGCGGAATTGCTGGAAGAGTTTCTCGCGCTTGGCGTTCGAGGTCTTGCCATCAATCACAGGGGCGTTGAGATGCTTGCCCAGCTCCTCGAGCTGATCCACGTAGCCACCGATGATTAGGGCTTGCTGGCCCGCGTGCTGGGCCAGGATCTTGTCTACCGCCCGGTGCTTTGCGCTTGACGACGCCGCGATTCTGTAGCGCTCGCGCGGCTGCGCCGTGGCGTAGAGCATCCGCTCCTCGGGGTCCATGTCCACGCGGACCTCAATGCAGTCTGCGGTGGCTATGTAGCCGGCGGCCTCCAGCTCCTTCCACGGGGCGTCGTAACGCTTGGGCCCGATGAGCGAGAAGACGTCTCCTTCCATGCCGTCCTCGCGGATAAGCGTGGCCGTGAGCCCGAGGCGACGGCGGGACTGGAGGTCCGAGGTCATGCGGAACACCGGGGCAGGCAGCAGGTGGACTTCGTCGTAGATGATGAGCCCCCAGTCACGGGAGTCGAAGAGCTCCAAGGCGCGGTATTCGCCCTTGGTCTTGCGGGTGACCACCTGGTAGGTGGCGATAGTAATCGGCTTGATCTCTTTCTTCTCGCCGGAGTACTCGCCGATCTCGGACTCGGTGAGCGATGTTCGCCGCAACAGCTCGTCACGCCACTGGCGGCCGGCCACGGTGTTGGTCACGAGGATGAGCGTGGTGGCCTGGGCCTTGGCCATGGCGGCCGCGCCCACGATGGTCTTGCCTGCGCCACAGGGGAGGACGACGACGCCGGAACCGCCGGACCAGAAAGAATCTGCGGCGTAGGACTGGTAGTCGCGCAACGCCCAGCCTTCCTCCACGAGGGAGACCGGGTGCGACTCGCCATCGACGTAGCCCGCGAGATCTTCGACCGGCCAATTGGCCTTGAGCAGTTCTTGTTTCAGGCGTCCGCGCTCGGAGGGCGGTACGGCAAAAGTGTGATCGTCGATGCGGGCGCCGAGTAGTGCGCTGACTTTCTTGTGGCGGGAGAGCTCCTCGAGGATGGGGATCTCTTCGGATTCTAGGATGAGGCCGTGGGCCGGGTGGGCGTGGAGACGCACGCGGCCGTAGCGCGACATGGTCTCCGCGACGTCGATAAGCAGCGCCTGCGGCACCGGGAACCGGGAGTAACGCTCGAGGACGTCGACAACCTGCTCGGCGTCGTGGCCGGCCGCGCGGGCGTTCCAGAGAGCCAGGGGAGTGATGCGGTAGGTGTGCACGTGCTCAGGCGCGCGCTCGAGCTCCGCGAAGGGAGCGAGCGCGATGCGAGCGGCCGCGGCGTCCGCGTGATCGACCTCGAGAAGCACGGTCTTATCTGACTGCACGATGAGTGGGCCTGGCATACGGGATCCTTACTTTTTGACTTTAAGGCTCGAAAATATTTTGCTGACTTTGGAAGGGAACTTAGACAAGGTGCACTGAGGTGATGCGGTGTAGCGGGAAACGAATCATTGAACGATCGGAACCTGCCGCGTCCACCTGGCCGCCTGCCACGGACAAAGGTTTGACTGTTCTGTTCTTTGGGTTGCCGTTCTTATCCGCATAGACGATGGTGACCCGGCGGCCGCTACGGGCCGCGGCATGCAGGATGTCCAGGCTGGTCTCATCCGCGGCTGCGGGTGCTGTCTCACCACTTGCGAGAAGCGCCGCGGCGACGGAAACAGGATCGGCGCTTGGCTTCGCGGCTTTGCGAGCTGCAGGCGTGGGCAGGGCGTAGGGCTCGAGGGCCACGCTGAGCGACGCCCCGTTCTCGTCCTCGGCGGCAGGCGCCATGCCACGTTCGCGTAGCTTTTCTAGCAAAGGTCCTACGCGCAGCTGAGAGATGGCGACCGTGGGAGCGATTAGGCGCAGCTCGGGGACGACGCGCACTGCCATCTCTAGCAAAGCAGGATCCTCGCTGCGTAGATACGCCAGTGCGGGGCCGGAGCGCAGCGTGCCGTGTCGGCGGGAGACATCATTGATGAGGAACTCGAGGGCTTGTGGCACCTCCGAGTGGGCGGCGAAGAAGGCAGTGATGTCCTCCGCCGTCATGCCGACGTCGAGGCCGCGACGAAGAGTTGACTCCGTGATGCGGTACAGGCTGGCCAGCCCCGGTGATTCGAGGTCCGCTAGATCACTTAGCCGGTGATGGGAGGCGGCCTCGAGCGGTCCGGGGACCAAGACCGTGAGGTCGCCTTGGATGATGAAGTAATCCACGGTGTCAGGCGTGAGCGAGTGGGTGGCTGCTGGGTCTAACAGCGCTTGGGTGGCTTGTCCGAGCGCGATGAGGCCGAGCCATTCGGCTTCGTCGACCAAGGCGTCGATGGTGACGGACTTGGTGTGGGTGGCAAACAGCGGGAAGCGGAAACGCAGCTCCTCCCAGAATTCCTCTTTGCTTAGAGGCGTGGCGGAGTGCGCGTAGATATCCATGGCGGTTGCGCGATGGCGGGGGAGGCGGTCTTTGGCGGACTCGGGATCGAGCAGTCGGCCCTCCTCCCAGGGCTGCCAGGTGGAGTGCTGCCAGGCGTCGATAAGCACGCGCCACTTATCCGCAAGCGTGGCGTCTAGCCACTCTCGGGCGCCTTGGGTTGGCGCGAGGAAGTTTCCTTCCAAACCTTTGGGCTCACCGCGGCTCAGCAGTCGCGCCGCAAAGCCGAGGCAGACCAAGCGGCGTAACTCGGTCTCGGTGATGGACAACTCCTTGGCCAGGTGTGCTTGGGGACGCACACCGACGGTTTTGTCCTTGAGGAGTTCGATGGGGTGCGCGCCGAGGGCATCGATAAGCTGCTCTAGTTCGCGAACAACTTGGAGTCCTGCGGCGGTGCCGGCGTCGTTAGCCTTGGAATTCGGATTTGGCGTGCCGGCTCGGCCGCTGGGTTCCAGCGGAATGAGTTCGGGGGTGTGGCCCTCGAGGGCACGGCGTGCGGCGCGGGGAAGACGCACCGTGCGGGAGTCCACACGCGTGAGGATTCCTTTGGCGAGCAGGCGCGGGATGGGCCGCGCGGGGTCGGCATTGGGTGCGGCGTCGCGAGTAGTGCCCACTCCGCCGGAAGTGACAAGCGTTTGGAGGATGCGTGCCTCGTCCTCAGGAAGCGCAGCAATTTCCTCGGGTGCAGTGGTGCTTTGGTGCAGCAGGGACCATTCAGTGGGAAGGGCCTGCATGAGACCTGGTGCAAGGCCCACAGTATCCGGATTGGTGGCGTCTGCACTGGTTGTGAAGGCAAGACCCCGCTCGAGCAGCTGGGACGTAGCTGCGGGCTTGGTGACAGCGACTTCCTCGAGCTCACCGCCGCGCTCGGCGATGTCCTCAGCGGCTGCCAGCAGCGCAGCGTCGCAGTGCGACAGCGCGAGCGCGAGGGAGGTGCGCAGAGTTAAACGCGTGGCCAACGGGGCAATCCCCGGGGGTAGCGGATTCAGAACATCGCTGCGGTGGGCGAGCAACGTGGCGAGCTGTGTTTGGTCAAGATCTGCCAGCCAGGTGCGGAAATTGAGCGCGGCTGATGGATGCTGCTGAGGAGGGGTCATGGTGGCACACAAGTTTAGTGGGTAATTGAGTTACTTTTTGCGCCGGGGTTTGGAATAATAAGGGCTATGTCGAATCAGAAGAATGGCTTCGTATCCCCGGCTTGGCCGAAGAAAGAAAATCGCGAGCACGCAATCACTGAAATCTACGCGCCGTTCGCTGGTGCATCCAGCCCATACGGTGACGATCTTGTCCTGCCGATGCCGGCGGAGAAGCTCAACTACGTGCACCCATACACCCGCATCAACCGCTAAATAAAGCACTAGCCGCGTGCCTAACAAGGCTAAAACGCAAAAGACTCCCTGCCACCTCGAATGACGAGGACTGGCAGGGAGTCTTTGTATGAAACGCGTTGCGTTGGCGCTTCGTGTTACTTCTTAGAGGTTGCCGACCAGCTGGGCAATCGGGTCAATGAAGTTGCGGTTTGCGGAGTAGAAAGCGTTGAAGTCGTGGCGGTTTGCCTTGTACTGGTTAGCGAACTCAACCGGGATGGACAGTCCGTACTTAGCGGCGGTGTCCTCAACAAGTGCGTAGAGAGCGTCAACAGCGAGCTCGTCGGATGGCTGTGCGGCAGCCTGCTTAACTGGAGCCGGTGCGGGTGCCGGAGCTGCGTTCAGGTTACGCGGGGTAGCAGCGGAGTTCAGGCCGAGGGAAGCGGAGCAAGCTGGCCATGCGCCCCACCCCTGGGATGCGAGGACCTTCTCCGCAACTGCGATCTGCTGCTCGCGGGTTGCCTGGTTTGCGGTCGGTACGTACTGGCCGCCACCGAATGCGGACCAGGTCTGGCCGGAGAACTGCAGGCCGCCGTAGTAGCCGTTGCCGGTGTTGATTGCCCAGTTACCGCCGGACTCGCAACCTGCGAGGCGGTCCCAATCAGAATCCGGCGCTGCGGATGCGGTCGGTGCCATGATGGCGGCAGCTGCACCGAAAGCGACGGTGGAAGCTGCGAACTTGGTAGCGAACGAGTTGTTCTTAGCGGAGTGGCGTCCCATGAAAGTATTCCTCTTCTCTAGATTTCTCGCGCCCACGTTGTGCCCAGTCCGGCAAATAAAATGTTTTGAAAGCGTTGTGCACAAATATCGGCCGCCGCGAGTAAGCCCGGACTGTGTGTGGGGCGAGACTTCCTCGCTGGCGACCAAGTGCCTGCGTCAAACAGTAACGGTTTATAACGAAATAGTCACGTAATCAGCTCGGCATGGCGGGCATGTGTAGAAATCTCGCTCTATTTTCGCAGGTCGCGACGAAAATGTGAATTAGACCACCCGTGTAACGTGTGTTGTTTATGTGGCAGCAACTTCAAAATTTGTGTCGAAAGGGTTAATATAAATCTCTTTATTGCCCCCGAGAAAGAAAGCGAGTAGGGCACGTGCCAATCGGCAAAGTTAAGTGGTTTGATGCTGACAAGGGCTTCGGCTTTGTGAGCAACCCCGGCGATGAGGACGTCTACGTCGGTCGTAACGTACTGCCCGAAGGCGTTGATGAACTGGTCCAGGGCCAGCGCATCGAGTTTGACTTCGCAGCCGGCCGTCGCGGCCCACAAGCCTTGCGCGTCAAGGTTCTGGATTCCCCGCGTCGCCGTACTCCTTCCCGCAAGCCAGAAGAATTATCCAGCATGCTCTCTGATGTTATGACTCTCCTGGAGACCCAGGTCCAGCCAGTGCTGGCGCAGGGTCGTTACCCAGAGCGCAAGACCGGCCGCCAGGTCGCAGAGATTCTGCGTGCTATTGCCAAGGACCTCGATAGCTAGGCGCATAAGGAACACTAAGGACGTCAGTAACAAGGAGTGCGGGCCCTCCCTTAAATCCCTCGACGAGATAGTTGAGGGTAGGAAGGGCCCGCACTCTTATGCGCGCTGGGGTGCTATGTGGCGCTACTTGTTGGCAGCGGTGGGCTTGCTTGTAGGAGCGGCGGACTCGCTAGCGGGAGCAGCGGTCTTGGTGGCTTCCGCGAGGTCTTCATCGGACATCGTGGACAGGGACCACACCGTGCTAAACGGTGCTTCTTCGCCCTTGGCGTCGGTGCCTAGCATCAGTGCAGAGATTTCAACGACCATCAGGCGTGGGCGCTTGCCCTTGGAAGCGGCAATCGGATCGACGGAACCCGGGACGTCGACAGTGCTCGTCTCATTAGCACCGTGGATGGTCTCATCGTTTGCGGCAGGATCGTCATAAATAGTCAGAATGCGCCACTCGTTTGCTGAGACCGCTTCGGGGATCTCCAGGTGAAGGGTGTCGTTTTCACCGACGGTGAGGTTGGGGGTCTCGCCTTCCGGGCAGTCCGTGCCAATCTCGCAGACCATGTACGGCGCCACCTCGAGGGATTGATCGCCCACGCTGGCCTTAATCTTCACGTCCTTGGGCTCCGGGCCGGGGCGGCTGTTCCACCAGTTCTGGAACAGAACTACGGACACCACAATTACCGCCACCGCGATGATGAGCGCCAACAGCTGCAGCAGTGACTTCTTCCTTGCTTCCTTACGGGTTGCCATGGCAAAAAATCCTACTCGAACGTCACGCGGTACAGATCAACCCACCGCTTGCCGGTGATCCAGTACTCATTCGTCCCAGGTATATGGGCGATTCCGTTGAGCACATCATTGATGGATGTGGGGCCATTTTCGTTGAGCCCGGAGGCATCAATCACTGCCGTAACCGCGCCAGACTGTGGGTCGATGCGCAGAATATCCTCGCTCATCCAGACGTTGGCGTAGACATTGCCGTCCACGCATTCCAGCTCGTTGATCTTCTCCACCGGCTGGCCTTCCAGGGTCACGTCGGTGCGTGGCGCTACTTCCTTGTAGGTCTCCGGATCGAGGTGGCGCAGCTGCGAGGAGCCATCGGACATGATGAGCTGCGTCTTGTCTGCGCCCAAAGCGCACAGTCCCCAGCCCTCACCCTCGTAGGTCGCGCGGCCGACCTCCTCGAGAGTCACCGGGTCGCGCTTGACCGCCTGACCGGCCTTCCAGGTCAATTGCCAGATGGCATCGGAAGTCTGCGCGATGCCTTCACCAAAGTATTCGGTGGGCAGCGAAACCTCTTGTGTGGCTTCTTCCGCGCCGGGTTTCACACGCATCAATCGGGACTGGCCGTATAGTCCAGTGCCCACCAAGAGGTTGCCGTCTGGGTCGACTTCGAGTCCTTGGGTAAACGTGTTCGGGATCATCTTGGTGTGTTCTTTCACGGAGACCTTGAGGTGCTCTACGGCCTCACCAGCCTCCTCACCTTTTTCACTGGAGGCAGGGGAGGCGCTGGTTGCTTCATCGGGGTTTGCGGGTGCATCGTTTGAGCAAGCGGCCAGAGCCCCCACGGTGCCGAGCGCTGCTGCGAGGGCCGTAATGCGGGATGAAAAAGACGTAATGAAAGAACCCATGCACGTTATTGTGCCTGATGTCGTGGATAATGTAGTGCGTGTCTAAGCAAAAACAGCCAACGAACCCTCTTCTCACCGATATGGCAGTACGCATCGCCCGCGCAGCCGTGGACGAGGTAGGCGAGGGCGGCGTCGGAAAGCACCGTGGCGTCGCCGGAGTCGGCCGCAACGTTGCTACCCACCGCTTCGAGGCTGACGTGCCCGGCTACCCAGGGTGGGAGTGGCAGGCCGTCGTGGCGTGTGCAGAGGGATCTCGATTTGTCACGGTCAATGAGGTTGCGCTGGTGCCTGGACAACAGGCGCTGCAGGCGCCGGAATGGGTTCCTTACACCGACCGCGTGCGGCCAGGCGACCTAGGGCCGGGTGACCTCATGCCGCCCGCGCTTGACGACGACCGCCTAGCTGATGGAAAGCTCTCCGCTGCGGGCCTGGAGCGCGCTAAGAATAGGTGGCGCACCGGAGCCTTTGGCCCTAATACGGAAATGGCTTCGCAGGCTCCGCTGCAGTGTAAAACGTGCGCGTTTTATCTCGAATTGATGCCGAATTTTGGCGTGTGTGCCAATGAATACTCTGCCGATGGCCGTGTGGTGCACGCCACCTATGGATGTGGTGCGCACTCAGAAACGAAAGTTCGGGAAGAGGGATCCGTCACGGAAATTGCTTTCGATGACGAAAGACCTATTTACTAGCGCATTCATGGTTTGCTTTCTTTAGCTCTAAAGGTAAGACTAGGCCAGTAAAATTAAATCCTCCTGGCACTAGGTAAAGGGGCTCTCTTAAGCGATGAACGCAGCTCTCGATCGATATTTCAAAATCTCTGAACGCGGTTCCACCGTGGGGACTGAGATCCGCGCTGGCGTGGTCTCCTTCTTCGCGATGGCCTACATCATCCTCCTCAACCCGCTGATTCTGGGCACCGCACCGGACTCCGCCGGACACACGCTCGGCGTCCCACAAGTGGCCGCAGCTACCGCGCTGATCGCGGGTATCATGACCATCGCTTTTGGTGCCATCGCTCGCTACCCGTTCGCCATGGCTGCGGGCTTGGGCATGAACACCTTCGTGGCCGTCACCATGGTCTCTACCAAGGGCCTGGAGTGGAAAGAAGCCATGGGCCTCGTGGTCATCGAGGGTATCATCATCGTCTTGCTGGCCATCTCCGGCTTCCGCCAGGCTGTCTTCGATGCCATCCCGGCTTCGATGAAGGCTGCCATGGGCGTGGGTATCGGCATGTTCATCGCCATCATCGGCTTTGTGGACGGTGGCTTTGTCACCCGTGTTCCTGACGCAGCGCACACCACCGTTCCGGTGGGCTTGGGCATTAACGGCTCGATTGCTACCTGGCCTGCATTTGTCTTCGTAGTAGGTCTTATCATCTGTGCCTTCATGGTTATCCGCAAGGTCCGCGGAGGACTGTTCTTGGGCATCGTGATCACCACCATCATCGCCATGATTCTGCAGGCTATTTTTGGTTCTGAGGATTGGGGCATGGCAACGCCTGAGATGCCCGGCTCCTTGGGCGGCGCACCAGACCTATCCATCGTTGGTGAGGTCAGCCTGGTGGGGGCCTTTACCAAGCTGGGCGTTGTGGCGACTGTGTTGCTTATCTTTACCCTGTTGCTGACCAACTTCTTCGACGCCATGGGCACCATGAACGGTCTGGGCAAGCAGGCTGGTTTGGTCGACGAGAACGATAATCTTCCGGACATGCGCACCGCGCTGGTCGTGGAGGGTGCCGGTGCAGTTGCCGGTGGTTTGGGTTCGGTTTCCTCGAACACAGTCTTTGCCGACTCCGCAGCGGGCATCGGCGATGGTGCCAAGACCGGTCTTGCCAACATCACCACGGGCGTCATCTTCTTGCTTGCCATGTTCCTGACCCCGCTCTACGAGATCGTCCCAATCGAGGCTGCCGCCCCGGTTCTGGTCATCGTCGGTGTGATGATGGCCAGCCAGCTCAAAGACATCGAGTGGACCAAGATGGAGGTCGCCATCCCGGCATTCCTGACCATCGTGGTCATGCCGTTTACCTACTCCATCGCTAACGGCATCGGTGTAGGCTTCATCGCCTTCGCTTTGATGTCCGCTTTTGTCGGTAAGGCAAAGCAAGTGCACTGGATTATGTGGCTGGTTGCCGCGCTCTTTGTTGTCTACTTCGGAATGACTCCAATTACTAACGCGCTAAGCTAGCGTGCATGCGTGAAGTAATTTCTGACCCTTTAGACCCTCGTCTTGACGACGTCCGCGACTTGAATAAGTCGGACAAGTCAGGCGAGGGTCTCGTCATTGCCGAGGGTCACCTCGTGGTCTCCCGTCTCGCGGAGTCTCGTTTCCCTCTGCGCTGCATCGTAGGGTTTGGTTCCAAGCTCGACTCTTACGTCGAGGAGTACGGTGATCCAGGCTGCCCTATGTACGAGGTGACTAGAGAGACGCTCGCACAGGTGGCGGGCTTTGACATGCACCGTGGCTTGGTAGCGGCAGCTGACCGTGCGGCGGAGCCGACTCTGGAGGAAATCCTGCGCACTGCGAAGACAGTGGCGGTGCTCGAAGGGGTGGGAGACCACGAGAATATCGGTGCCATCTTCCGCAACGCGGCGGGAATGGACGTCGACGCCGTGCTCTTAGGATCGGGCGCTGCGGACCCGCTGTACCGCCGTTCCGTGCGCGTGTCCATGGGGCATGTTCTGCGTCTCCCCTTTGCTCACCTGGATGGCGGCTACACCACGTGGCAGCGATCCTTGCAGGTGCTTCGAGACGCCAATTTTCGCCTTGTTTCGCTGACCCCTCACCCGGAGGCGGTGCACCTGGCGCAGGCGCTGCACGGCGCTGAGAAGGTGGCTCTCTTGGTCGGTGCGGAGGGCCCGGGCCTTACCGAACATGCAATGAAGGCCACCGATGTGCGTGCCCGCATACCGATGGCCCCTGGAACCGATTCCTTGAATGTGGCCACCTCTGCGGCCATTGCATTCTACGAACGCCAGCGTTCCCGAATCGACTTCGAGGTCTGACGGACGTAGTCGCTCACGAGGCGACCCAAACGCTTGGCAGTCTTGAGGATCTCCTCTCCGGTGGATTCCGGCTCGAGGTCGTGGTCTTCGTAATCGTCGTAGTCATTGAACCCAAGCTTCGACACGGAAGCCGATGCTAGGTCGCCAAGGCTGCGCTTGTGTTGCGGCTTGGCTACTTTGGGTTCTGGGCGCCCGTCGGTGGCATAGCCCACCACGTCTAGGTCAGGGCCATCGGTGTTGACGTCGATGCCGAGCCAATAAGACTGCGCTGCCTCCATGATGCCGCGTGGCTCAAATGGCAAGGAGATGCCGCCCACGGGCTCGTATTTCTCGCCAGCCCAGTACGGCGCCTCGAAAGGCTCGGGTAGGCCCGTATCTTCCATGACGTTGAAGCGAGTGCCGCACAGGCAGCGCTTTAGGCTGCCGGCGGTCCAGTGGGCGAAGCCGGCGTAGCCGGTGCCTTCTTGAGTAGCGAAGGCATAGATTTCCAGGGCAGGTACCGCGTTGAGGAGGCTGTCCGGAAGCTGGGAGAGCACCAGCTGGTCCTCTTCGATTACGGTCTGCACCACAGTCACGCCAGGGTATCCGCCGATGTAATACTCGCTATCGCCAGCTTGGGCAGAGCGGTTTAGCGGGAACTGGCCGATGGGGGTCACGGGCAGCTTGGGGTTGAGCTGTGCCAAGAACTTTCGCCCAAAGCCGCGGTCAGCTTTGGGTTCGGTGCGCAAGATTGCGGCAGGGTCTTCCGCGGTGACGTACCAGAGAGTGAGAACAGGTTTATAGTTCACGACAAATTACTCGCTTAACTCCTAGCGCTGATGTTTAGGCACTCGATTCCCGTGCGGCTTACTCGCGCGGGCGCTTGGTGTTGGAACGCACTCCCAGCAGGACGTCCTCCCAACGCGGCGTCACAGCGCGGCGGCGACGGCTCTTTGGCTTGGGCTCGGCTGATGGGTTCTGTAGGAAATCCTCGTCAGCGGCATCGGCATCGCCGGACTTTGCGGTGCTATGGGAAGCGTTGGTATCGGCATCGGAACCAGCGGTGGTGCCAGCGTCCTTGTTGCTATCCGGTACTGCCGGGATGTCGTCGTGCGTGATCTCGGAAGCTGCGTCTTCGTCTGCGTCGGCTGCTGAATCTAGGTCAGGTGCAGATGCGGTGGGGACTACGGTCGGCGCGGTGAAGTCGGTGATGTTGGTGATGTTGGTGACTCCGATTGGGGTGTCGCCGTCAATCGCCTTGTCGTAGCGCTCGCCGCGTCCCACGGACGTCAGGGAGCGAACCGGCTGTACGAAGTCCGGGTCGGTGAGATCTGCGGCGACAGAGTTGCGTGCCTCAACTGTGGCAGGGGAAGACATAGTCTGCTTGAAGGTCCACTCTGCCTCGTTCTCAGACAGGCCAGCTTTCCAGGTGATGCGAACTACCCAGGGTTCGCCCTGGTGGCGGTAGGCATCCCAAGTAGCTTCAGAAAGGGAGTGGCCCCGGGCTGCGAAGGCGGTGGCCAGAATCTCCCACAAAGTGAGCTTGGCTGGGCCATCTTCGCGGACTGGGTGAGCCTGCTTGGCAATCTCGGCGATGCGTGCGCGCTCCAATAGGACTGGGTGTGCAAAAGGCTCGATGCGGGATTCCGGAGCGCCGATTTCCTCAGCGATCTCGGCTGCGGAGGCACCAGCGCGGATACGGGTCTGAATCTCTGCGGGGCGTAGGCTAATTGCGTGCGGACGCGACTCGTTGTGGTCGCGAAAGGAGCCGCCAGAAGTGTGCGACGAAGCCGCGGAAAGCGACGGGCGACCCATGTCAACAGCAGGCTGGGAATCGGAAGAACCAGCTGCGCTTCCTGCAGTGGAGTCTGCATCAGCAGAATCCGCGGACTCGGTCTCAGCGGTATCCGCGGTGTCGTCGGGATGCGACTCTGCGGCTACGGAAGAGGAGGAAGGAAGGCTGGAAATGCTGCCCCAGGAATCTTCTTCGGGCTGTGGAGCGTGCAGAATCTCGCGGAGGTCATCCGTTACTGCGAGGAAGAACTCTTCGCCTTCCTCAGTCTGCATGACCAAAGAAGTAGTGGTTGAGTCGCTTTTTGCGAGGAAGAGCTCGCGCATTGAGGGCGCTCCTTTTGCTTGTCGACGGATTCGATCGATACCTCATAACAGTTATTAGATTGAAGCCGAAGCATAAGCCCTGGCGGTTTGTAGGACGGACATCAATGGCTAATGCATTGTTATTAAGGCAGTCAGGCGTACCCCAAAGAGTACGTGTGATGGAATCCACTTTAACCCAGAAATGCCCCGTGCTCGGGGAGGAACGCGGGGCATGTTGGCTCTAGTGCAGGCTGTATTTAGCGGTTGTCCAGCACGTAGTCGATGGCCTGAGTGAGCTTGGCGACGTCCGCCGGGTCGATCGCCGGGAACATTCCGATGCGCAGCTGGTTGCGACCCAACTTGCGGTACGGTTCAACGTCCAAGATTCCATTCGCACGCAGCGTCTTTGCCACGGCTGCTGCATCGACCGAATCATCGAAGTCGATGGTGCCAACTACCAGCGAGCGACCTGCAGGATCAGCAACGAATGGGGTTGCTTCGCTGCGGCCTTCGGCCCAGTTGTAGAGGATGCTCGAGGATTGCGTGGTGCGGGCAACCATCGCGTCCAAGCCGCCCTGCTCGTTCATCCACTGAACCTGGTTCTCCAGCATCAGCAAGGTAGAGACTGCCGGGGTGTTGTAGGTCTGGTTCTTGCGGGAGTTATCCACGGCGGTCTGCAGGTTGAGGAAGGCCGGGATGAAACGATCGGAGGCGTTGATCTTCTCGATACGCTCCAGTGCGGCAGGGGAGACTGCAGCGAGCCAGATGCCGCCGTCCGAAGCGAAGCATTTCTGAGGGGAGAAGTAGTAGACGTCAGCATCGGCCATGTTCACTGGCAGGCCGCCTGCGCCGGAGGTGGCGTCGATGACGACCAGCTGATCGGCGTTGTCCGGATTGGGGCGCACGACGTTGACCATGGCGCCGGTAGAAGTCTCGTTGTGAGCCCAAGCGAAAACGTCGGCGCCTTCAGAGTTGGCCTCACGAGGATCTGGGGCGGTGCCAGCCGGGTAATCGTTAATGATGGGCTCATCGAGCCATGGGGCTTTGGAACTTGCCTTGGCAAACTTTGAAGAGAACTCGCCATAAGTCAGGTGGGCGGACTTCTTCTCGATTAGACCAAATGTTGCTGCGTCCCAAAAAGCAGTGGCGCCACCGAGGGATAAAATGATCTCGTAACCGTCAGGCAAAGAGTAGAAATTGCTCAAGCCCTCGCGGATGGAACCGACCACATTTTTAACGGCGGGCTGGCGGTGAGAAGTGCCGATAATGGTCTCCGCGGCATTGGAAATTGCCTCAATTTGGGCGGGGCGAACCTTGGACGGTCCGCATCCAAAACGGCCGTCGGAGGGGAGTAGATCTGCAGGCAGGACGAGTTCTGTGTTGGTCATGCGGGATAGTGTAGCCCAATTTCGATTGGTCTATTGGTGGAAGTTGAAAATACCTGATGTTGGCAGCGTCACAACTTTTGATAAAGTGTGAAGAGATTTAAAGGTTCTTGCCGGCATGAATCCGGCGTTAAATGTTGAGAAAGGATCAACAAGTGGCTTCTGAAGACAACAAGGTTGTTCTCCACTACCCAGGTGGCGAGTACGAGATGGACATTAAGCAGTCCACCGAAGGCGACTCTGGTTTTGATATTGGCAAGCTTCGCAATGAGACGGGTCTCGTTACCTTTGACCCGGGCTACGCAGCCACCGGTTCCACCGAGTCCAAGATCACCTTCATTAATGGTGAGGAGGGCATTCTTCGCCACCGCGGTTATGACATCGCTGACCTGGCAAACAACGCCACCTTCAACGAGGTCTCTTACCTCTTGATCAAGGGTGAGCTGCCAAACCAGGAGCAGCTGGCCGAGTTTAATAGCGAGATCCGTCACCACACCTTGCTGGATGAGGACTTTAAGGCACAGTTCAACATCTTCCCGCGTAACGCGCACCCGATGGCCGTTCTGGCTTCCTCGGTTAACATTCTTTCCACCTACTACCAGGACCAGCTCGATCCGCTGGATGAGGGGCAGCTCGATAAGGCTACCGTTCGCCTCTTGGCAAAGGTGCCAATGCTGGCTGCATACGCATACCGTGCATCGCAGGGTAAGCCTTACATGTACCCGGATAACAAGCTGAACGCTCGCGAGAACTTCCTGCGCATGATGTTTGGTTACCCAACTGAGGAGTACGAGGTTGACCCAGTTGTCTCCAAGGCCCTCGATAAGCTGCTTATCCTGCACGCTGACCACGAGCAGAACTGCTCCACTTCCACCGTCCGCATGATTGGTTCTGCTCAGGCAAACCTCTTCGTTGCTATTGCTGGTGGCATCAACGCTCTGTCCGGCCCTCTGCATGGTGGTGCAAACCAGGCCGTTCTGGAGATGCTGGATGATATCCAGAAGAACAACGGTGGTGACGCAACTGACTTCATGAACCGCGTGAAGAACAAGGAAAAGGGCGTTCGCCTGATGGGCTTCGGCCACCGCGTGTACAAGAACTACGACCCACGCGCGGCCATCGTCAAGGAGACTGCACACGAGATTCTCGAGCACCTCGGTGGCGACCCAATGCTGGATCTGGCAATGGACCTCGAGAAGATCGCTCTCGAGGACGATTACTTCGTGTCCCGCAAGCTGTACCCGAACGTCGACTTCTACACCGGTCTTATCTACCGTGCGATGGGCTTCCCAACCGACTTCTTCACCGTTCTGTTCGCAATCGGCCGTCTCCCAGGCTGGATTGCACAGTACCGTGAGCAGCTGGAATTCAACACCAAGATCAACCGTCCGCGTCAGATCTACACCGGTGAGACCTTGCGCAAGGTCAGCCCGCGCGCGGAACGTGCATAAGCACTCCACTTTCTGCACGCTAGTAGTGCGATTGGGGGCTTGTGTTGTCTAGCTTGAGCTAGACGACGAGGCCCGTAAAACGTCCTAGGGTGCACAAATGAAGCCGAATTGCAGTTGAACCCGTATACTGGGAACACTGTGGTTCGGCTTTTGTCGTTCTGACTAACCCAATTCTCACCGTGAGGCGGGAAGAAGGTTGGGTGTCGAACCTATAAAACAAACGTTTCCCAAGGAGGATTTTCCCCAATGGATAAGCCCGTAATTGAGGCTCATACTGAGCCGGCCCCGACTGAGCTGGTTATCGAGGACATCGTCGTTGGCGATGGCGCAGAGGCACAGCCGGGTGGCTTCGTAGAGGTTCACTACGTGGGCGTCTCGTACGAGGATAACCAGGAGTTCGACTCTTCCTGGGGCCGCGGCCAGTCCATCGAGTTCCCGCTGACCGGTCTCATCGCCGGCTGGCAGGAAGGTATCCCCGGCATGAAGGTCGGCGGTCGCCGCAAGCTCATCATTCCGCCGGAGAAGGCTTATGGCCCAGCCGGCGGTGCGCACCCACTCGCTGGTCGCACCTTGGTCTTCGTTATTGACCTGATTCGCGCCTAAGACAGTTCTCTTTTACCCCGTCTGTCATCATCGCAAGGTGATAGCTGGCGGGGTTTCCTGATCGCCTAAGCCTTCTTGGCCCATTGTGGGGGAATCTCGTGCACAATGGAGACATGAGTGTCCCATTTATCTCTTTTAATGATGACCGCGAGATGCCGCAGCTGGGTCTCGGAACCTACAAGATGACCGGCGATGAGTGCATCAACGCCGTACGCGAGGCAATTGACCTCGGCTACCGTCACTTTGACACCGCGACCCTCTATGGGAACGAAGCTGAGCTGGGGCAGGCGCTTAACGACGCCATGCGGGCCGGCGACGTCACGCGCGACGAGCTCTTCATCACCTCCAAGGTCTGGCACGATAGCCACGGTGCCAACAAAGTTGATGCGGCCTTCAGTGAATCCCTCAAGAAGCTGCAGCTGGATTACCTGGACCTCTACCTTATTCATTGGCCATGGCCGCAAGGTGGGCTGTACGTAGAGACCTTCGAAGAGATGGCTCGTTTGCAGGGCATGGGGCAGATCGCATCCATTGGTGTTGCGAACTTCTACGAAGAGACCCTGCAGGAACTCATCGCCCGGACTGGCATCGTGCCAGTCCTCAACCAGGTGGAGCTGCACCCAGGCTTCACGCAGCCGGAACTGCGTGAGTTCCACAACGAACATGACATTGTCACCGAGGCTTGGTCGCCGCTTGCTAGGGGAGAGGTAATCAACAACCCTGACGTTAAGGCTGTTGCCGCGAAGCATGAGGCAACGGCAGGTCAGGTCGCCATTGCCTACCTGCTGGCCAAGGGAATCTCCGTTATCCCTAAGTCGCGTAAGCGCGAGCGTTTGGTTGAAAACCTCGCTGCTGCGGAGCTCGAACTTAGCCGTGATGATATTGCTGTCCTCGATGGCCTTGAGGCCGGGGGAGACGGTAGCGGACGCTTGTACAAGGACCCACGCGAGTTCCCTGGCTAAAGCGCACGATAGACCTGCAGTGGCAGTGTGAGGTGGTAGCGCCTCGCGCTGCCACTTTTGCTTTTATGGGACTGCGATCTTTGCCACACCTTGATTCACAAAATTTACAATGTGCAGTTCTTTCGATTTTGGGGGTACTTCGCTAATTGTTAACTCTGCAGGTAAGGGCGCTTAAAGGGGGTGGCTAAGTCTTGCGAATTCAAATTTTCTTGGCAAGATTTACAACCTTGCAATGTGAGTTGGGTAACTTACTTTTCAGACGAAACGTGATGAATGCCACCGCATCCATTCAAGGATTCTCTTCAACCCTGGGTGGTTTCGCGAGGGCAGGGTCACGCTCGTGAATGACATTTTGTGAAATAGGACAACCCACAAGGAGAGCGCCATGAGTAACTCACCTGCCTCGATTCCTACCCGTCGCGAACCGACGGCGCAGGAGTTCATCGAGATGCGCGACAGTGCGCAGTTTAAAGAGTTGCGCGGAGCTTACCGCAACTTCACCTTCCCGATGACCATCGCCTTTTTCGTGTGGTACGTCGTCTACGTCCTCGCTGCAGTCTTCGCCCCAGGCTTTATGGGCACCGAGCTCGGCGGCGGCTGGAACGTAGGACTCGTCTTCGGTATCGCCCAGTTTGTGACCACCTTCGCGATTACCTGGATTTACGTTAAATACGCAAACAAGAGCATCGAGCCGCGTTCGGCCGCTATCCGTGAAGCATTGGAGGGCTAAAGATGCTGACTTACAACCTCGCTGCAGAAACTGCAGACTCGGCTGCCGGCAACCCGGTACTCAACATCGCTGTGTTCGGCGCCTTCCTCGTTATCACCATGTGGGTGGTTCTGCGAGCGGGCAAGTCCACTAAGGAAGCCTCTGACTTCTACACCGGCGGTGGTTCCTTCTCCGGGCGCCAGAACGGTCTGGCAATCTCCGGTGACTACCTCTCCGCGGCTTCCTTCCTCGGCATCGTCGGCGCGGTGGCGCTGACCGGTTACGACGGATTCCTCTACTCCGTAGGCTTCTTCGTGGCCTGGCTGGTCGCGCTGATGCTCGTGGCCGAGCCAATGCGTAACGTTGGCCGCTTCACCATGGCGGACGTTTTGTCCTTCCGCCTGAAGCAGCGCCCAGTTCGCGTGGCTGCGGCTATCTCCACGCTGTTTGTTTCTCTGTTCTACCTCATCGCTCAGATGGCCGGTGCAGGCTCCCTGGTTTCCGTTCTGTTGGACATCCATGACTTCACCTGGCAGGCAGTCGTCGTCGGCATCGTCGGCATCCTCATGATCGTCTACGTTCTCGTCGGCGGTATGAAGGGCACCACCTACGTCCAGATGATCAAGGCTGTCCTGCTGGTTACCGGCGTCGTGGCAATGTGCGCCATGACCTTCTTCGCCATCAAGGGCGGCTTCAGCACCCTGTTCTCTGACGCTATCGACATGCACGCTGGCTCCGACTACATCAAGGAGAAGGGCTACGAGGCCTCCCAGATCATGGAGCCAGGCCTGAAGTATGGCAAGTCCCTCACCACCAAGCTTGACTTCATCTCCCTGGGTATCGCTCTGGTCCTCGGTGTTGGCGGCCTGCCACACGTTCTGATGCGCTTCTACACCGTGCCTACCGCAACTGAGGCTCGTCGTTCCGTTACCTGGGCCATCGTCATCATCGGTGCTTTCTACCTGATGACCCTCATCCTGGGCTACGGCGCTGCTGCACTGGTTGGTCCGGACCGCATCCTCGCCGCACCGGGCGGCGCGAACGCCGCGGCACCGCTGCTAGCGCTGGAGCTGGGTGGCTCTGTATTCATGGCAGTCATCTCCGCAGTGGCCTTCGCTACCGTTCTGGCCGTCGTTGCAGGTCTCGCCATCACCGCTTCCGCGTCCATCGCACACGACGTCTACCACTCCGTCATCCGCAACGGCGAGTCCACCGAGGCTGAGCAGGTTCGCGTCTCCCAGATCACCGTCGTGGTCCTCGGCATCGTGTCTATCATCCTGGGCATCCTCGCAATGACTCAGAACGTCGCCTTCCTGGTCTCCCTTGCCTTCGCAGTGGCTGCGTCTGCAAACTTGCCGACCATCCTGTACTCCCTGTACTGGCGCCGCTTCAACACCGCAGGTGCTGTGGCCTCCATGTACACCGGTGTTATCTCCTGCTTGCTCCTCATCTTCTTCTCCCCGGCAGTATCCGGTACCGAGACCTCGATGTTCCCGAACGCAGACTGGGCACTGTTCCCGCTGTCCTCGCCAGGCATCGTCTCCATCCCGCTGTCCTTCCTGGCTGGCTGGATTGTCTCCCTGATGACCCCGCCGGACAACTTCGAAGAGCTCTCCGCTGAGATGGAAGTTCGCTCCCTGACCGGCGTTGGCGTTGAGGCACCAGTCGACCACTAAAGCACACAAGGCACTGCAGTACTATCTAGACCGTGCTTAGTTCTTTTCTAGAAACGAAGGCGGCTCCGATGAGGTTCGGGGCCGCCCTCGCCGCGTTTTCAGTCTCCGGCTCGCTGCTCGTCGCCTGCACACCCGCAGATGAGCGCGCAGCGCAGGAGAAGGGGGCGTCGTCAAGCGCTGCTGCAGCACGTGCCACCGAGCACGAGAAGGGTGACGCGGACCTGAATGGGCAGCCTGATTCGGTGAGCCAATTCCTAGGTGGCGAAGACCACCAGCAACTGAGCTACTACCGCGTGGGGGACGGCATGCGGATGGCCACCAAGAACGAGCATGAGCCGCGTCCTGCGCTCAGCCTCATCAAGCTCTACATCGCTACCTATGTGTTGGAAGAGGGCTCTTTCAATGACAAGTACGAAGCCCTGGACATGATTGCGAACTCTTCCGATACCAGCGCGGAAGACCTCTTTAACAAGTACCCGAAGTCCATTGATGCCATTGCCAAGGAATACGGCCTTTTGAACACCAAGGCCGGGGATAAGTGGGGTACCTCGGTGACGTCGACCTATGACGTCGTGCGCTTTGTTGTGCAGCTGATGGAAGACGACCCTACGCACCCTGTTCTTGTGGCGATGGCCCACGCCGATCCCGTCTCGGAGGACGGTTACGAGCAAGACTACGGCACCGCCAAGCTGCAGAACGTGGTGGGAACAAAGTGGGGCTGGTCGAATGATAAGACTCTGCACTCCTCAGTTTCCTTCGGCAGGAACTTCGTGGTGGCGGCCTCTGTCACCGGCAGCGCCGATGATCTCACCAAGTTTGTGAAGTCTGAGGTCACCGCGGAAAACCTTCGCGAGGGCACCACCCGTTTCCATAAGTCCCTGAGTGGGGAAGAAGTAGAGACGACCACGGCATCGAAGACGACGATTACCGTGACCTCCACCGCGAAGAAGGACTCTGACAAAGCGGAGAAGTCCTCGAGCGCTAAGCAGGAGCCTTCCGAATCGAAGAAGGAAACCTCTGCAAAGCAAAGTGGAGATGATGAGAAAAAGCCCGCGCCATCGGCACGGGCTAAAGCGACGTCGTCAACCTCGAAGACTTCTACTTCATCGCGTTCTGCAAAGTAGAAATCAGGTCAACGGCTCCCTTGACCTGTTCTTGGGATACGGACGAGCCTCCAATGCGGATGCCGTTGGCGTCAACGCGCGGCATCGTAACGCCCGGGGCCATCGACTCCACCTGGGAGCTCAACGCACCTAGTGCGTCTGAGGAGCCTGCCGGAATCGACGGCGCGGGTGCCGGGGTAGCAGTTCCTGGCTTGGATGGCGCAGCCGGTGCTGGCGCTGCCTGGCCGGGCGTCCACTGACCCCAGTCGCGTGCGTAGACGTGGTTGATATCCACGGTCACGCCATCTACCACGCGCTGCGCGGAGCCCGGCAGCTGGTGGATGGTGGTGCGTGGGTGGATCTTTCCACCTGAACCCCAATCGTGCATCCAGTAGAAGGAGCCGATGCGGTCCTGCACGCACCACTCGATGGTGTTGTAGTTTCCGTAAACGCCGGTCTGGTAGCCCGCCGCGGAAAGCAGCTTGGAGAAAGCCTGCAGGTAGGGCTTGATCTGCTGGTCGTACTGCGCGCGGGTGGGGTTGTCATCGATGGCGATGTAGATCGGGCGGTTGGTTGGGCCGCCCGCAGCTTTGTGGATGGCGATTGCCTGCGGTGCGTGCACAGCAGCGCCCGCAGCGCCTTGCTTCCAGTCGGCGGTTTCTGCGCGGCCGAACTGATAGATGGAGGCCGTGGCCAAGCCAAGGGCGGCGTTGGCCTTGGTTTCCTTCAATGTCACAGGCTTGCCGGTCATCCAGGTCTCAGTGCCAGGGCGGCGCTGGGACACGTAACGAATGGCGCCCAGGTGGCCGGCGTTCTTGATTGCCTGTGGGGAAGGAACACCCACGGCGAAGTCGATGATGGTGCCGAGAACCGGGCCCAACGCGAGCGCGGAGGGGGCTTGGGCACTGACGACGCCCGCGGTAAGGACCACAGCGCCTGCCTTAAACAGGGAACGGCGGTTGAAGGTTGCAGACACGGTGACTTACTCCTTGTACATGAACTTTGAAAGCGAGAGCGAAGTTGAGCGCGAGATTACGCAAGCTAATTAACTTTTATCACTTTAGTTAACAAATGTACCGTAGTATGTGGCGTGTCTCGTGCATGGATGCATGCAGATCCGCAGCGCACAGCAGATTAGAGATCTAGGATTAAGCAATACCGCTTGAGGTCGTCCGCGACTGAAACGACGAGAAGCCGTTCGGGTAGGGGTTTAAGGATTTGGCGTGGAATCAAGGCGTGACCTGATTAGGACTGATTGAGAAACCTAACATTCGTCGGGTGCTCAACCGTGCGGGATACCGTGCAGTCCTTTTCATGGGAGATGCGAATTAGGTTGTCCACCATCGACTGCGCTTGGCGGCCTTCGGGTGTGTCGGGGAAGCGAAGGGTGAAGCCGACCTCGACGTCGCTAAGCCGTGCGGCACCGCCCTCGTCGACGCGCGTTGCCTCGACGTGTACGTCAAACGCCTCAGGTTCGGCGCGCCGGGATGTGACCACGTCGACGTCGACGGCGGAGCAGCCTGCCACGGCGGCAAGAAGGAGTTCGACCGGGGTCAACAGCCCCTCGCCGCGACCGAAGTCCAGGCTTGCCCCTTCCTCATTGGTGGCGCGGTAATGGGTGGGGCCGATGCGGGTGACATCGACGCCGTAGGTGCGAATAATCTTTGATTCTTGGTTGTTTGCTGCGTTAGTCATATGCGCAATCTTAGCCCATATTAGTGCAGGTCAAGGTGGGTAACCCGAATGCTCTTTGCGGTTGTCCGCTAGCTCGGGAATGCTCAGACGGCTCCTAACAAGTCTGAGCGTTTTGTCGATAGGGGAGCATTTTCAGGAGCGTGGCGGTTCCAAGCGATGGGAGCGCCGCCAGGGCATTGACATTGGCCGCGAGCAAACAATCTGAAGTGAAGTGCCCCAGGTTTTGTTCCGTTTGAGTAGATGGGAAAACAAGGCACATGCCTAGGTTCAAAACCTAGGACACTTCATTTTGCTGATGATGAACGAAGCTAATATTCCCAGTTAAGATGGGATGGGTGATTTCCAGCTTTCAAGCTGAGCGATGACGGTGGGAGCGTTGCGTACGAGAGTAGTTTTCCACGACAGGTCACCCTTTTTTTGAAGCCTTCCAATCAGAGTGATGGGATGAACCCCTAGGTTGCTGGCTTGTTCTTTAATCCAAGATGAGTGCACACGATCAGGAACTGCCGGTAAAGGGCTAGAGATTGCGAGTTCGCTGGCCAGCTGGTCTGCCTCGGCTTCATTATTGGCACTGTCATCTGATAGGTCATCGAGGATGACCTCGCCATTATCGACAAGGTGACCCAATAATATATGGGCTGTTTCATGCAGGATGGTAAATAGTATCTTATCGAGCCGATTCCCTCGTCCTGATATGCCAATCACGGGGTGCCCGTCGACCAGCATGGCGCAGCCGTCGAGTTTTCCTCCCGGAAAAGCCTCCACATAAACAAGTCTCACCCCCACCTCGGCGAACAGAGTCTGGAACTCAGCAAACGCCTGCGGGTCACGCGCTCTACTCGACAGCGTCCGGGCGAGGTCTTCTAGTGCCTTACGGGAGTAGGGGGCAGCGTCGAGGGCGCTGGCAGTTGCCCTGACGCAAGCCGCCCACGCTTCCTGTAGAACGGTGACATTTTTCTCGTGGTTACTGCGGCGGGCGGCGAAGCTTATTCCCGAGGGATCTTCAAAGGATCTTTTGCCAAATAAATTCAGCACCTCGTATGCCTGACTCTGCACGTCGGTGGCTGTGATGTATCCCCGCTTGACGAGCAGGGGGACGGGGGCCAGCTCTCGTAATTGGGCGCGGGTTTTCACGGCGCTGAGGTTGTCCTGTATCCGGTCGTCCTGGGACTGCTTCCATAGCAGATAGGAGTCCTGGAGGTTAAGCCAGAATTCTGCGGAGGTGCCCAGGGCGGCGCCGATCTGGGCTGCGGATTCGCGCGTGATCTCCTTCTTTCCGGAAATAATCTCCGAGACAAACTGTGCTGGACGTCCGAGCACCTCGGCAAAGTCGGCTTGGGTCCAGCCGCGTGCGTCTAGCTCGTCAGCGAGGATCTCTCCGGCTGGGAATAGCTCCGCCGCAATTGGAGTATTCATGAGTTCACCTTCTCTCAGTGGTAATCCACCATTTCAATAACGATGACCACGCGGCCATCGCTGTTGGTTGTGAATTTGAGGATGAGCCGAAACTGCTTGTTCAGGCGGATTGAAGAGGACCCGGCTCGGTCGCCTTTCAGTTGTTCCAGATGTAACGACCGCATGGCCCGCAGGTCACGTTCGTCCACGGCTCCCTTCAGGATCTGGATTTTCTTGCGATATGCCTTAATGATGTCCGAACCCCATCGTTTGGGGATGTAGGAGGCATCCTCGGCCATTCGTTGAAGTTCGTCGTCCTCGAAGAGGATGCGCACCAAGTCCACCTCGTCCAGTTCGCTAGCGCCGCGCCCATCTGACGTGACTCATTCTTCTCTACTCGTCTAGTGCTCATCACCCATCGTGTGAAGTATATTATCTTAGATATTCTGTTTCCGCAAGATGGGGCTAGGCATGAAAGAGGGGCGCCTCGTTGCGGCGAGGTGACCCGCCTGCAAGTCCTGAGAGCTGTCAGAATCCATGCATCGTCTGATGTAGTAGCGGAGTATCTCTCCCCTCGGGCTGATTGACTCGAAAGGAGAGGGAATGGCAACCATTCGATGCTAGGTGCACACGGTCCGCAAGGGGTCAGTGACCGTCAAGGCCACCACCACCGTCAAGATCTGGACCGCTACGATCAAGTTGCACAAGCTGGGTCGCTAGCTGCCTCGTCCTGGGAATCATCCGCCTGTTAGGGAGGGAGGGGAGAGCGGCTCGCAACCCCAAGCAGACCAGCAGGTCTACAGCGAAGGCGTCCAGTAAGGTGCTGCGCGGCAAGAGTTATAGTGCGGCTGCGAAGAGGGCCGCCGGCAGCGCACTGCCTCAAGCGTCGAAGCGTCGTGGCAAGTAGCTGCACAAAGTCTGGTGTGGTCCGCAGATGAGCTCCGTCTGCATGCATCGGCTGTTGGTTAAGGCCGGTGGCGATACTTAGTGAGAGTGGACTGGCAATTTCGCCTGTTTGAGGTGTTAGTTCAAAAATCGGCCCCTCATTTGACCGATTTTTCAGCGGCTGAAAAGCTATGTTGTTCAAGCCAACTCAGCAGACTGGTTTCGAAAAGCGTGATTGTGTACATAGCCCTAATTCGCTTGTAGCTAAGCCAGACCTCTGTGCCTCTTCGAGAAGCTCGCCAATTTGGCTAATCATATGCTGAATTTATCAACTGGGTTCGGGAAGAGTCCTTCTTATTTTTAATTTGCTCAAGTGGAGGGTTTATCAGTGCCTGGTCGTGGAAATTTTTCCGGGCCCCATATTGACATTATAGTTTTTGCTGAAATGAATGTTCCCACGCCGAAAGTGAGGGATACAAGCGCTGCGCTTAACAGGTAGTTTTCAAACCCTCCCGGCCTAATCCATATAAAGAAAACAATGGAACAGAATAAACTAAAAGCGCCAAGCTTCACTTTGGAGTCCAGAGTCTTTTCATTTCCTCTAAAGTAGCGACGGTGGTTTATTATGGTGAAAATAATTCCTGTAATTAGGCCCCAAATGAGTCCTGCCGCCAAGGCGGGAACGGCTACTAGTATCATTGCTTTTCCAGGGGAGTGGATGAATCTCGATTAGCTTGTTCTTGTTGCAGCTGAAGAAGCACAGTTTCTGGAATGCCCTCTAGGGAAACCGGGTCATTCAAATCAACCAGCGGAAACCCGTCTGGGTTCCACTCGGCTGCAAGCTGATCTGCATCAATGTACTCAGATTCGGGAGATGGGCCGGCGGAGGTTTGTAACGGCATAGTCCTTGCTGAAGAAATGTATTTATCACTGGTTCAGTAGTCTACAGATGAGTTTTCGATGCTCCCGTAAAGGGTCCCATGCTCGAACCTCCATAAAAATTTGATTCTATCCTCCCACACACAAACCATCAGACACGCTCTGGACGCGGCTTCCTCGTCAGTTACGTAGATCCAGCGGGCAAAGCAGGACGCCGCGGAACCGGCACCGACCACAAACACGACGCAAGGCCCTGCGCATCGCACCGAGGGCCGGCGGCAGAAGCTGAAACGTGCACAACTGCCAACGAAGTCCACCGGTTCTGCTCTGGACGCGGCTTCCTCGTCAGTTACGCAGATCAGCCGGGGGGCTAAGTAGCAAAACGAAAAACTCGAGACACCGTAGGAACGATGTCTCGAGACTTCACATTGTGCCCCAGAGAGGATTCGAACCTCCGACACCGGCTTTAGGAGAGCCGTGCTCTATCCCCTGAGCTACTGGGGCGGGGGTGCTTAACGCAACGAAATTAGGTTACCAGTACTGCACGAGTTGGCGGTAAATCGGATAACTTGTTAGCCATGGGAAATCAGCATGACAATATCGTCCACTTCACTGACGTGCAGCGACGCGAGGTATTCGCTGAGACCATTAGCAAAGACGGGGTGGAAACACTTGCCATCGAGAAGACCGTCCCGGGTGGGGCCTCCAAGCGCTTGCTGCTGCTCAACAAGTATGATGCACAGAAGCTTAAAGCAGCGTTGGACGAGTACCTCAACACCATCTACTCGAAGGAAATCTCCGGGATGGGTGGCACGTTGTCACCAGCGGACATGGTTGAGCTTTTCGGCGAGGACGACGACTAATCCGTGGTCGCTCGCCGATAGCGACTAGCTGGCTTCTACTTGGTGGAGCCGTCGAGCTCCGCGAGCTTGGCGCGTACTGCGGAAGCAGGCGGGTTGGTCTCGTAGGTGCCGTCAGAGTAGAGGACCGTGGGCACGATGCGGTTGCCGTCGTTAACCGACTTGATCCACTCGTTGATATCCTCGGTGCCTTCGGCCTCGGCGTCGACAAGCGCATAAGGCGTCTCAGTGCGGTTCAAGCCCTTGAGCAGCTTGGCGCAGAATGGGCACCAGTCGGCGTAGAAGATGGTGACGTGCTCGGTAGTCTCAGGTGCTGCCAAGGTCATTTAAGCGGCGTCCTTTCGCTCGTAGGTTAAGAATCGGTACTTCATAGGCAACTCGCTCGGCGGTTGGCCCGGAATTGTCAAGTGGCCCTTCTCAGATGTCAGCCAGTCGGTGCTTGCCGACAATCCAAAAGAATCAGGCACTTCAGGAGCATAAACGGCGGCGTCGCCGTAAATATTCCCAATGTTGACTCCCATGAGGGTTATCTCAATGATGTCCACATCATCGATAGTGGAGGAATAGATCTGCCCGCCGCCGATGAACCAGGCGTCGTCAAGCGTGTGCGTAAGTTGTGAAATGTTAGCGGTGACCTGGGCGCCAGCGGACCAAGCGCCAGGTGCCTTGCGGGACAAAACGTAGTTATCGCGGCCCGGCAACGGGCGGAACTTCGGGTTCAGCGACTCCCACGTGCGCCGGCCCATCACCACCGGCGAGCCGATGGTGACCTCTTTGAAGTGCTTGAGATCCTCCGGAACATGCCACGGCATCGCCACGCCATCGCCGATGACGCCGTCCAAGGACTGCGCCCAAATAGCCCCCAGCATTAGACGGAAACCTGCGCTTTGATGGTGGGGTGGGGATCGTAGCCTACGACCTCGAAATCGTCGAAGGTGTAGTCGAACAATGAGTCAGCCTTGTGCAGCTTGAGCTGCGGGTAGGGGCGTGGCTCGCGGGAGAGCTGCTCCTTGACCTGCTCAATGTGGTCGTTGTAGATGTGGCAGTCGCCGCCAGTCCAGATGAGCTCGCCGACCTCCAGACCAGCCTGTTGGGCAAACATGTGGGCCAACGCGGCATAGGAAGCCAAGTTGAAAGGCACGCCTAGGAACATGTCCGCCGAACGCTGATAGACCTGCAGGGAGAGCTTGCCGTCTGCCACGTAAAGCTGGAATAGCAGGTGGCAGGGCATAAGCGCCATCTTGTCTAGTTCTGCCACGTTCCAGGCGGAGACCAAGTTGCGACGAGAATCCGGACTATTCTGCAGTGTGTCCAGAGCCTGCTGGATCTGGTCAACATGCGTGCCATCCGGGGTAGGCCACGAGCGCCACTGGACGCCGTAGACAGGGCCCAGCTCGCCATCGGCGTCAGCCCACTCATTCCAGATACGGACGTTGTTGTCCTGCAGCCACTTCACGTTGGAGTCGCCCTTGAGGAACCACAGCAGCTCGCCGATAACACCGTGGAAGTAGACCTTCTTGGTAGTCAGCAGCGGGAATGACTCGGCCAGGTTATAGCGCAGCTGCGCTCCGAAAATAGAGCGCGTGCCGGTGCCAGTACGGTCACCTTTTTCTGTGCCTTCTTCCAAAACTTTGCGGAGGAGGTCCTCATATGGGGTCTGGATCATGGTGTCGAGTGTAGCTACTCTCGCGCGAAGTTTTTAACTTCTGCTGGCAGGCTAGAAGCTGCCGTTTGCCTCCGCGTAGGCATTAGCGTGCTCCAAGATCTCATCGGCCAGCTCAGGGCGGCAGATGAGAAGGTCGGGGATGAAGGTGTCCTCGTTGTTGAAGCGGATCGGAGAGCCGTCCAGGCGGGAGCAGTGCAGGCCTGCTGCCATCGCCACGCCTACTGGTGCAGCCTGGTCCCACTCGTACTGGCCACCAGAGTGAATGTAGCCATCGAAGTCGCCAAGAAGGACGTGCATGGCCTTCGCACCAGCGGAGCCGATGCCGACGGTCTCAAAGCCCATCTTCTCAGCGATGTGGGAGGCCACCTGCGGCGGACGGTTACGGGAGACCACGAACTTCTTGGCCAGCGGGCCGGTCACCGCGCGGGCGTCGGACGAACGGAAGGTAACGCCCAAGTCCGGCATCGCCACGGCGGCGTGCTCCGGAATGCCGTTGATGACGAGCGCAATGTGCACGGCCCAGTCCTGGCGGCCGGTGGCGAACTCCTTGGTGCCGTCGAGTGGGTCAACGATCCACACGCGGTCCTTCTTCAAACGGCTGAGGTCATCAGCCGCTTCTTCGGAGAGGACGCCATCAGCCGGACGGTGCTGGGCGATGACGCGGGTGATCCATTCTTGGGCGGCTTCATCGCCGGCGTCGCCAAGCGCAAGCCCGCGCAACAGGCCACCATTGCGCACGCCCTTGAGGATCTCACCACAGCCGTTGGCTAATGAATTGGTAAGGCGGGAATCTGAAATCTCGACGGTCATGTATGCCAGATTACCGCGCGCGTTAAAGTAGGGCATGTCAAAAAATATTCTTGGCCGTTTCCGCCCGCAAGTAGGGCAGTGGTTTGAGGATGTTTTCGCAGCGCCCACGCCTGTTCAGGAACAAGCCTGGGACAAGATTTCCCAAGGCGCGCACGCGCTCGTGGTAGCCCCGACTGGTTCTGGTAAAACCTTGGCGGCCTTTCTGTGGGCACTAAATTCCTTGGTGGAAAAGGAAGGGCAAACCGCCTTGCCCGTGGGCCCGGCAGTACGGGGCGGGGCGCAGGGCGTGAAGGTGCTGTATATCTCCCCGCTGAAGGCGCTCGGCGTGGACGTGGAGAACAACCTGCGCGCGCCGCTCAATGGCATCGCGCGCACGGCAGAGCGCTTGGGGCTCGACGTGCCGGACATCACCGTGGGCGTGCGCTCCGGGGATACGCCTTCGGCCGAACGCGCACGGCAGATCCGAAAACCCCCGGACATCCTCATCACCACGCCGGAATCGGCCTACCTCATGCTCACCTCCAAGGCGGCGGGCATCCTGGCCAGCGTGGATACGGTCCTCATCGACGAGATCCATGCGCTTGCCGGAACCAAGCGCGGCGTCCACTTGGCGTTGACTCTGGAACGTCTGGCCGCGGTGGCTGGCGAGTTCCAGCGCATCGGACTTTCGGCTACGGTGCGTCCGCTTTCGGCGGTCTCTAACTTCTTGGGTGGGGATCGCCCCGTGGACATTGTGGCCCCACCAGCGCTAAAGCGCTGGCAACTCGATGTCCATGTGCCCGTGGAGGACATGTCTGACCTACCGACGCCGGAGCAAGGTTCCACCATTGGGGAGATGACCGTTGACGATCCGCTGGGTATCACCGGCACCTTCGACGGGGCTCGCCTGCAGGCTTCGGACTCCGCCTTGCCCACGGCCAAGTCCATCTGGCCCTTCATCGAGGAGGACCTCTACTCCGAAATCATGGAGCATCGCTCGACCCTCGTCTTTGTGAATTCGCGGCGCACTGCCGAGCGTCTTACCTCCCGGCTCAACGAGCTCTACGCGCAGGAGCACGATCCGGAAAGCTTGTCGCCGGCCACGCGCCGGGACCCGGCGCAGCTGATGAAGCAGGTCGACGTCGCCGGCACAGCGCCTGCCGTTATCGCCCGTGCACACCATGGATCGGTGTCCAAGGACGAGCGCCTGCTTACGGAGACGATGCTCAAGGAAGGCTCCCTGCGTGCTGTGGTGGCCACGAGCTCGTTGGAGCTCGGTATCGACATGGGCGCGGTGGAGCTGGTGGTGCAAGTAGAATCACCTCCTTCAGTGGCTTCTGGCCTGCAGCGCGTGGGCCGCGCCGGGCACTCCGTCGGTGCGGTTTCGCAGGGCTCCTTCTATCCCAAGCACCGGGCGGACCTGGTCCAATCGACGCTGACGGTCTCCCGCATGCGCGAAGGCCTCATTGAGGAGATGCATTCGCCGCGTAATCCTCTGGACGTTTTGGCGCAGCAGACGGTGGCGGCGGTGGCTGCTGCCGAGGTTGCGCCGGTGACTGTGCGCGGTGTGCAGCCGGGTGCTGAGGGCTTCGGGGAAGCCGACAGCGTGGGCGGCCTTGATGCTGATACCTGGTACTCCATGGTACGCCGCGCCTGGCCTTATCGTGACCTGGCCCGGGAGGTCTTCGACTCGGTCATCGACTTGGTCTCTGGGGTTTATCCCTCGGCTGACTTTTCTGAGCTCAAACCCCGCGTGGTCTATGACCGCATCACGGGGATGCTGAGCCCGCGCCCAGGCGCGCAGCGAGTGGCCGTGACCAACGGTGGAACCATCCCTGACCGCGGCATGTTCGGTGTCTTCCTGTCAGCGGGTGGGGAGAACACCGGCCCGCGCCGCGTGGGTGAGCTCGACGAGGAGATGGTCTACGAGTCCCGCGTGGGAGACATCTTTACTCTGGGCGCCACGAGCTGGCGCATCGAGGAGATCACCCGCGACCAAGTCATCGTGACTCCCGCACCGGGGCACACCGGGCGCTTGCCCTTCTGGAATGGCGATCAAGCCGGGCGCCCGTATGAACTGGGCCAAGCACTGGGTGCGTACCGCCGCGAAGTCCACCAGGACCCGTCCGTCGTGCAGGACGCCGATGAGAACGCCGCGCGAAATATCGCGGCCTACCTCCAAGAACAATACGAGGCCACAGGCATCATCCCGGATGAAAAGACGCTGGTGCTCGAGCGATTCAAGGACGAACTAGGGGACTGGCGCGTGGTCCTGCACAGCCCGTTTGGCCGCGGCGTTAATGCCGCGTGGGCGCTGGCCGTGGGGCAGCGCGTGGCGGAGCTGACCGGCATGGACCCACAGGCGGTGGCCGGCGATGACGGCATCGTCCTGCGCCTTCCCGAAGGGGAGAAGGAGCCGGATGGCTCGTTGTTCGTCTTTGACGCAGATGAGATCACCGACATCGTGACGGAGCAGGTGGGCGGTTCCGCGCTCTTTGCTTCGCGCTTCCGCGAGTGTGCCGCGCGTGCGCTTCTGTTGCCGCGGCGCAACCCCGGCAAGCGCGCCCCCTTGTGGCAGCAGCGCCAGCGTGCGGAGCAGCTTCTCGACGTCGCCCGCAAGTATCCCTCGTTCCCCATCATCCTGGAGACAGTCCGCGAGTGTCTGCAAGACGTCTACGATCTTCCCGCGCTGACAGAGACCATGCGGGAGTTGGGACACCGACGCATCCGCATTGCTGAGGTCACTACGGAGCAGCCTTCGCCTTTTGCCTCCACGCTGCTGTTTAATTACACCGGCGCGTTTATGTACGAGGGCGATTCCCCGCTGGCAGAAAAGCGCGCGGCTGCCCTAGCCCTCGACCCAGCTTTGCTGTCAAAGCTGCTGGGAACGGTGGAGCTGCGGGAGCTACTCGACCCAGAAATCATCGCTCAGGTCCACGCACAGCTGCAGCGTACAGCCGAGGACCGCCGCGCCCGCACCACGGAGGAGGTCGCGGACCAGCTGCGGTTGCTTGGCCCCATTCCTGTCGAGGAGATGGCCGAGCACACGAATGTCCCGCTCAGCGCCATCGAATCCTTGGGTGCGCGCGTGATGCGGGTACGCATTGGCGGCCGCGAGCACTTCGCGCAGCCACTCGACGCCCCGCTGCTTCGCGACGCCCTCGGCGTCCCCGTCCCGCCCCGCGTCCCAGCGCAGCAAGCCACCATCACAGATGCCCTGCAGCAGCTTGTCTCGCGTTGGGCACGCACCCGCGGCCCATTCGTGCTGCGGGATCTGCAGGATGCTTTCGGCCTGTCAGCATCGACTGCGCACACAGCGTTGCAGTCCATCGACACCATCGTAGAAGGCCGCTACCGTCAAGGCATCGAGGAAGCAGAGTATTGCGCGGCTGAGGTGCTGCGTACGATTCGCTCCCGTTCCCTGGCTGCCGCGCGCGCCGCGACGGAACCTGTCAGTGCGGCGACCTTTGGCCGCTTCTTGCCGGACTGGCAGCAGGTGGCCCCCGTGGGCAAGCGCCCAGTCCTGCGCGGTGCTGATGGAGTCTTTAGCGTGATTGAGCAGCTCGCGGGCGTGCGTTTGCCGGCCTCGGCGTGGGAGTCGCTCATCTTGCCCGCGCGAGTGGGGGACTATTCGCCGACGATGCTCGATGAGCTCACCGCAAACGGAGAGGTGCTCATCGTCGGTGCAGGTAAGGCTGGTGCGAATGACCCGTGGATCATGCTGCTGCCTGCCGACTACGCGGCGCAGCTGGCTCCGCAGCTCGAACCAGAGGAGCTGGGGCTCAGCATGCTGCAGTCTGCAACGCTGGAGGTCCTGCAGCGCGGCGGTAGCTTCCTGTTCGGTGACATTCTCTCTCAGGTGCCCGGCACCGCGGATGAGCTGCGCGAAGCGTTGTGGTCGCTGGTGGAGATGGGCCTGGTCAGCCCGGATTCCTTTGCGCCGATTCGCACGCACGTGGCCACGGCGGGCTCGCGGTCAGGGGCTACTGCACACCGCGCTAAGCGACGCCCCACCCGTTCCCGCCTGCGCATGGGCCGCACGTCTTTTGCCCAGTCGCAGGGACTCGGCGGCGCAAGTGCGGCTCCGGACGTGGCCGGGCGCTGGGCAGCGTCGGTTTCTGGACACGGTGTGGATGCGACGAGCAGATCGGTCGCGCACGGCGAGGCATGGCTCGACCGTTACGGCGTGCTCACTCGCGGTTCGGTCGTGGCTGAGGACGTACTCGGTGGTTTCGCGCTGGCGTACAAGGTGCTCTCCGGTTTTGAAGAGTCCGGCAAGGCCATGCGCGGTTACGTCATTGAGGGGCTCGGCGCTGCGCAGTTTTCCACCCCGGCGGTAATTGACCGCCTGCGCGGATTGGCCGACACGCCCGACGTCACCGGCTGGCCCTCGGGCGCGCGCTCCATGGTGGACGTGGATTGCTTCGTTCTGGCTGCCACGGACCCGGCTAACCCCTATGGTGCGGCGTTGCCGTGGCCGGAACGCGATGGCTCCGGCGGCGGGAATGGGCCAACGCGCAGCGCCGGTGCTCTCGTGGTTCTGATGGACGGCCTATGCGTGGCGCACCTGACCCGTGGCGGCAAGACGCTGACCACGTTCCTCGATGCTCTGCCTGAGGGAATCGACCACACTGAGGTGCTGGCCACGCTTATATCTGCGCTGACGGAACTCATCGCTGCAGGCCGGCTGAGCCCGCTCGTCGTTGAGAAGGCTAACGGCGCGGCCATCTTCGAGACCCCGCTGGCGAATACGCTGCGCTCGGTGGGCGCGGGAATCACGCCCCGCGGCATTCGCGTCTCCGGCAAGGCCGCGGCACCGCGAACCTCGCGCCGCATCGAGGACAACCGCAGCGATCCATGGCAGAAGCCGCTGGAACCACGTCGCGGGCGCACCGTGTCCGAAGCGCTTGATGAGCTGGGCGACCATGGCGACCTAAGCTTCGACGACGAGCCACCCTTCGACCCGCCCAACGGCGCGCCGGGCGGTTTCCGGCCGCGGGGCTATCGCCGCTAGCGCCAAAGCCCGCACGTTCGGTGGGGGGGCTTAGCGCGGCGGGCAGGGCTTCGACACCCTCGTGGTCACCGTCGATACGCCGGTGGGTGGGCAGCGCCTGCGCGACAACCGCAACGGTATGTGCATTCCACCGCGCGTGACCGCGGGAACCGTATTCGACGCCGCGCTGCGCAATCCGGAGGCGCACATCTAAGCGCTTAAAATAGAGCCCATGCCAGAGGGTGATTCAGTGCTGCAGCTGTCCGACAAGCTACAGTTTATGACCGGCCGCGAAGTGACCGGGGCGCAGCTGCGTGTGCCGCGTTATGCCACGGTGCATCTAGAGGGCAGCACCGTGCAACGCGTGTGGCCTTATGGCAAGCACCTGTTCATGCAGTTCGCTCGCTCGGAAGCGGAGAGCCTTATCCTGCATACGCATCTCAAGATGGAGGGCCAGTGGGCCATTCACTACAAGGGGGACCGCTGGCGCAAACCCGGCCACAGTGCTCGGGTGGTGCTGCAGCTGGCGAATCAGCCCCGCGACATCGAGATGGTGGGGCATTGGCTCGGGGTGGTGGAGGCTTATCCGGCGGACTTTTACAACGAGCGCATCGCGCACCTGGGGCCGGACATCCTGCGCGAGGATTGGGAGGTCGGCGGCTCGAAGGAAGCAGCTCGTCGTATTTTGGCTCGCCCCGAGCGCACTATTGGTGCGGCGCTGCTTGATCAGCGCAATGTCGCGGGCATCGGTAACGAGTACCGCGCTGAGGCATGCTTCATTGCGGGCGTGCACCCGGCTACACCTGTCGCGCTTGTCGACGTCCCCCGCATCCTCAACGTCTCGCGGCGCATCATGTGGTCTAACCGCCATTCGCCGGTGCGCGTGACCACGGGCGTGCGCCGAGCGGGTGAGACTACCTACGTCTTCGGCCGCAATAACGCGCGTTGCCGCAGGTGCGGAACGCCGATTGCCAAGTCCACGCTGGGCGGCGTGGATGCTGGGGGTGACGAAGGCGAGCTCGAGCGCATCATCTGGTGGTGTCCGCACTGCCAGCCTTTTCCGGACTAGTTGGCTGATGCGCTGCGAGACTTAGTGGTTGGAGCGGTACCAGCCGATGAGCTCGTCGGTGGAGGAGTCACCGGAGTTGGCGGCTTCTTTGCCGGAGACGGCAGGAGCGAGGTCGTTGGCCTGCTGCTTGCCCAGCTCCACGCCCCACTGGTCGAAGGAGTTGATGTCCCAGATGATGCCCTCAGTGAAGACGATGTGCTCGTAGAGCGCAATCAGCGCACCGAGAATCTCCGGGGTCAGTTCCTCCGCGAGGATCGTGGTGGTGGGGCGGTTACCCGGCATGACCTTGTGCGGAACCACTGCCTCGTCCACGCCTTCAGCGGCGATCTCCTCGGCAGTCTTGCCGAATGCCAGGACCTTAGTCTGAGCGAAGAAGTTGCCCATCAGAAGGTCATGCATGGAGCCGGTGCCGTCGGAAGTAGGGAAGTCCTGCTTCGGGCGAGCGAAACCGATGAAGTCAGCCGGAATGAGGCGGGTGCCTTGGTGCATCAGCTGGAAGAAAGCGTGCTGGCCATTGGTGCCTGGCTCGCCCCAGAAGATCTCACCGGTGCCGGTGGTCACGGCGGTGCCGTCGCGGCGCACCGACTTGCCGTTGGACTCCATGGTCAGCTGCTGGAGATAAGCCGGGAAGCGGCCCAAGTCCTGGGAATAAGGCAGGACCGCGTGGGTCTGTGCGCCGTGGAAGTTGGAGTACCAGACACCGAGCATGCCCATCAGAACCGGGATATTGCTCTCCAGCGGGGTGGTGCGGAAGTGCTCGTCCATGGCGTGGAAGCCCGCGAGCAGAGCCTTGAAGTTATCCGGGCCGATGGTGCACATCAAGGATAGACCAATCGCGGAGTCCATGGAGTAGCGGCCGCCCACCCAGTTCCAGAAACCAAACATATTCTCGGTGTCGATGCCGAAGGCGGCGACCTTCTCAGCGTTGGTGGAAACTGCAACAAAGTGCTTGGCCACTGCGGCTTCGCTGCCCAGCTGCTCAATGAGCCATGCGCGAGCAGCGTGCGCATTGGTCAGGGTCTCCTGGGTGGTAAAGGTCTTGGAGGCAACTATGAAGAGGGTCTTGGCAGCGTCGAGGCCATCGAGTGCTGCAGCCATATCTGCCGGGTCTACGTTAGAGACGAACTTGGCCTTGACACCAGCGTCTTCGTAGGCGCGCAACGCCTTGGACGCCATGGCCGGGCCAAGGTCAGAGCCACCGATGCCGATGTTGACCACAGTGGTGATGCGCTCACCGGTGTGGCCGAGCCACTTGCCGGAGCGGAGGGCGTCGGCAAAAGTGCTCATGCGGTCCAAAACCTCGTGGACGTCAGCGATGACGTTCTGGCCATCGACGGTGAGCTCGGCGTCGGCAGGCTTGCGCAGCGCGGTGTGCAAGACGGCGCGGTCCTCGGTGTTGTTGAGGTGCTCGCCGGCGAACATAGCGTCGCGGCGGCCCTCAACGTCGGCGGCGCGGGCGACGTCGACAAGCGCTGCGAGAACGTCAGCATCCACAAGGTTCTTGGAAAGATCGACGTGCAGGCCCGCAGCATCAAAAGTCAGGGTGGTGGCGCGGGACGCGTCGGCGGCGAAAAGCTCACGCAGGTTGAGGTTCTTCTTCTCTTGGAACAGCTGCTCAAGTGCGGTCCACTGGGGCTGTGCGGTGATGTCCATTACAAGGGCCTTTCTGGCATTAGTTAGACATGAGTTTTTACCCAATCCACCGTAGTCCACTGCCGCGACTTTCGCCGTCGCTAGCCGGCTGTCCCAAAGACAAGAAATTACAGAACCATCGCGCCAATCCAGCCGGCGATCAGCAGCGGGATGTTGAAGTGGAGGAAGGTCGGGATGACCGAGTCACGGATGTGATCGTGCTGGCCGTCAGCGCCCAAGCCCGCAGTCGGTCCCAGCGTGGAGTCGGAGGCGGGGGAGCCAGCATCGCCCAGCGCGCCTGCTGTACCCACGATTGCCACCGTGGCGGCCGGGCTAAAGCCCAAGGACATGCACAGCGGGACGTAAATGACCGTAATGATGGGAAGGGTGGAGAAGGAGGAACCGATGCCCATCGTGACGATGAGACCCACCAAGAGCATGGCTCCGGCCGCCAGCATCTTGTTGCTGCCGAAGGAGTCCGCAGTGGCGGTGACGAGCTCCTCGACCTCACCTGTTGCGCTCATGACTGACGCGAATCCTTGGGCCGTAATCATGATGAATCCGATGAGCGCCATCATGCGCATGCCATCGGAGAAGACACTGTCTGCCTTGCGCCAGTTCACCGCACCGGTGATGAGTAGGATGCCCAGGCCGGTCAGTGCGCCGACCATCAGGCCGTCGGATTCGAAGTCCAAGGATTGCATGATGATCTGCACGGCGAATGTTGCCACGATTGCGATAATGCTGACCCAAATTTTGTACGGCGCGGGCGCTTCCTCGGTGGGCTCTTCGTCAGAGATTGGGGCGTCGGCGTAGTCGCGCGGCTTGCGGTAACTGATGAAGATGGCGATGAGCAGGCCGGACAGCATGCCCAGTGCCGGGATGCCCATGACCTTCATGATGGAGATGCCATCGGTGTCGAGGCCGGCCTCGTTGATGTTGAACAGCAAGATGTCGTTCAAGAAGATGGAGCCGAAGCCCACTGGCAGGAACATGTAGGTGGTGACTAGGCCGAAGGTCAGGCAGCAGGTGATAAGTCGGCGGTCGATGCGCAGCGCGTTCATCACCTTGAGCAGCGGCGGCACGATGAGCGGGATGAACGCAATGTGGACGGGAATGACGTTCTGGCTCATCACGGCCATGGCGATGAGACCCACCACCAGGATCCATTTGGTGGCAGACGCCGCGCTTGGCGACGCCCCATTCGCAGTACCGGCTGTCGCCGGGCTGATGCGGCGGATAAGGAAGTTGGCTAGTAGCTGGGGCAGGCCCGTTGCGGCAACGCCCATGGCGAAGGCGCCGAGGAGGGCGTAGCTTAGCGCGATCTTGGCACCGCCGCCGAGGCCGTCCTGGAAAGCAACCATTGTGGCATCGAGGCCCATGCCGGAGAGGAGGCCGCCAGCCAGGGCTCCGAGAAAGAGTGCGACGACCACGTGGACGCGCAGGAGCGCGAGGGCCAGCATGACGATAACCGCAATGAGAACAGCATTCATGCTGATGAGATTACGGTATTTTATCCAGAAAACTGAAATTTATTGATTGCGATTAGCCGAGCTTGCCGCGACCCATGCGCAGCAGGGCAGTGGCGATTGCGGGCCCTTCTTCGCCGAGCTCGTCCCGGAACTCGTTGAGGATGGCGATTTCGCGGGTGTGTACTAACTTGGTTCCACCCGAGCTCATGCGGGTGCGGCCAATGGTGCGTGAGATCTCGGAGCGGCGCTTTACTGCATCGAGGATGACTCGGTCAAGACGGTTAATCTCGAGGCGATAGTTTTGAATCTCCGCGTCGGTGAGGGGATCGTCAGTGCCGGAAGGCATGCGGATCTCCATGCCGTTATCAACGACGTTGACGTCATGAGCGTCGACACCAGCGGTGGCGTCGCCGTGCTGATCGGGAGTTTCGTGTGCAGTGGACATAGACACCGATTGTGCCACTCGGAAACTAAAATTGAAACTTTCAACGCGGCGTTCCCGTTGTGTTCGAAAGTGCTGGGTATGGCGTGTTATGGGGCAATGTCCGGAGGGACTAGTAGGTTGGTAGGCATTATGAATGATGCGTCTCCATTTTCTCCCGCCCCGCGCCCCGAAGGCCATGGCAGTGCTGGTGCCCCCGGCGATTCAGCCGGTGGATTCGGTGCTGGCCAGCAGCCGGATCTCTTCGGCGGCTTTGGGCAGCCTGCCCGCGCCGCCACTCCACCAGCCTCGGCCAGCCAGAGGCTCGCTAGTCACGCGGCAGCCGATCAGAGACCAGCTGGCCCAGATCCGCTGACGGAGGGGCTTAACCCGCAACAAATAGAGGCCGTCACGCACGCAGGATCGCCGCTGCTGATCGTGGCGGGCGCGGGTTCAGGTAAGACTGCCGTGCTCACGCGCCGCATTGCTTATCTCATGCGTAACCGAGGCGTGGCGCCGTGGGAGATCCTGGCGATTACCTTTACCAACAAGGCTGCGGCCGAAATGAAGGAGCGCGTCGGCCAGCTCGTGGGTCCGGTGGCTGAGCGCATGTGGGTCTCGACCTTTCACTCCATTTGTGTGCGCATCCTGCGCCAAAACGCTCAGCTAGTCCCAGGGCTGAATACCAACTTCACCATCTATGACGGGGACGATGCGCGCCGCCTGCTGACCATGATTGCCAAGGACATGCAGCTGGACTTGAAGAAGTACACGGCGCGCGTGCTGGCTAACCAGATCTCGAATCACAAGAACGAGCTGGTTTCCCCTGACTATGCCTTAGCTGAGGCGGAGAAGACCAAGAATCCTTTCGAGATTACGGTGGCGCGCGTATTCGACGAGTACCAGCGGCGCCTGCGCGCGGCTAATTCGGTGGACTTTGATGATCTGATTGGTGAGGTCGTCCGCATCTTCAATCAGCATCCCCAGGTGGTGGACTTCTACCGTCGTCGCTTCAAGCACGTGCTGATCGATGAGTACCAGGACACCAACCATGCACAGTACGCTTTGGTGTCTGCGCTGGTCGGTAGGGGAGAACTGGGGCCGGACGCGCCGGAGCTGTGCGTGGTGGGTGACTCTGATCAGTCCATTTATGCATTCCGTGGCGCCACCATCCGCAATATCCAGGAGTTCGAACGCGACTATCCGCAGGCGCACACCATCTTGCTTGAGCAGAACTATCGCTCGACGCAGACCATTCTGAACGCCGCGAATGCGGTGATTGCTAAGAATGAGGGCCGGCGCGAGAAGAACCTGTGGACCGCTCACGGGGAGGGCGCCAAGATCGTCGGCTACGTTGCGGACAACGAGCACGATGAGGCGCGCTTTATTGCCTCAGAGATCGATTCCTTGTCTGACAAGGGCCGCGACTATTCGGACATCGCGATCATGTACCGCACCAACAACGCGTCCCGCGCACTGGAAGACATCTTCGTTCGCTCCGGCATTCCGTACAAGGTGGTTGGCGGTACACGCTTCTACGAGCGCCGGGAGATTCGTGACATGGTGGCTTACCTGCGCATCATCGATAATCCGGATGACACGGTGAGCCTGCGCCGCATCATCAACGTGCCGAAGCGTGCTATTGGTGACAAAGCCCAGGCCCAGATAGCACTGCATGCGGAGAACCTCGGCATCAGCTTTGGCAAGGCGCTTTATGACGCCGCAGCTGGCAACGTTGCGGGCCTGGGTACCCGCGCGGTCAATTCGGTGTCGAAGTTCAACGAGATGCTGGAAGGTATCCGCGCCCAGATCCCGGGCATGACCAATGAAGTTACGCACCAGCCAGACCTAGGCGAGCTGTTGAGCGCAGTACTGGACGCCACCGGATACCGCGCAGAGCTGGAAAACTCCAACGACCCGCAAGATGGCGCCCGCTTGGACAACCTCAATGAGTTGGTTTCTGTAGCGCGCGAGTTTAGCTCCGAGGCTGCGAACCAATTGGTATTCACCGGTGCCGATGCTGAAAACGACATAAGCCCGGAGCTTGCCGAGGGGGAGGCCCTGCCCGGCTCGCTCCAGGCGTTCCTGGAAAAGGTGTCGTTGGTAGCTGACGCTGACCAAATCCCAGACAACGAGTCCGGAGTGGTCACGCTGATGACGCTGCATACCGCCAAGGGCTTGGAGTTCCCAGTCGTCTTCCTCACCGGCTGGGAGGACGGCCAATTCCCGCACATGCGTTCTTTGGGGGACCCCAAGGAACTCAGTGAAGAACGCCGCCTGGCGTACGTAGGCATCACGCGTGCTCGTGAGCAGCTGTATCTCACCCGTGCGATTCTTCGCTCGTCGTGGGGCAACCCGATGACGAATCCGGCCAGCCGCTTCCTCGCCGAGATCCCAGAGGACCTCATCGACTGGCGCCGTGAAGAACCAGACAGCTCGCTGTCCAGTGCATGGGGTGGAGATGACTCCTACCAATACGGTCGTTCTTATGGTTCGGATTGGTCTGGGTGGGGCAGGACCTCCCCGCGCGCTACGTCTTCCCCTTCGCAACGCACGCGGAAACCTGCCGCTTCGACCTCGATGCCAAAGAACAACCAGTTGAATTTAGTTGTGGGGGACCGTGTCAATCACGCTAAATACGGACTGGGCACGGTCATCGATGCCTCCGGCTCCGGTCCACGCGCCACCGTGACGGTGGACTTCGGATCGGCAGGCAAGGTGCGCCTCATGCTTATCGGCGGTGTTCCGATGGAAAAGCTTTAGGCGCTAGGGGGAGCTCGCTTAGATGATGATTCCACGCTGAGCGAACCACGGAACCGGGTCGACGGCTGCGCCGCCACCTGGGTGCACCTCGAAGTGGAGGTGCGGGCCGGTGGAGTGGCCCTCGTTGCCGATGACGGAGATCTGCTGTCCAGCAGAGACTCGGTCGCCGACGTTTACGAGGAGCTGGTCACCTGGCATGTGGCCATAGACGGAGATGGTTCCATCGTCGTGCCGGATGCGGATCCAGTGGCCAAAGCCTTGCGCCGGACCAGAGGAGATAACTTCACCGTCCATGATGGAGTAAATCGGCGTGCCAATCGGGTTGGCAATATCGATACCGTTGTGGAAGGTGCCCCAACGCGGGCCGAAGCCGGAGGTGAAGGTACCGGAGGTTGGGAACACAACGGTGTTTCCGGAGCTATCCTGGCCCTTGACTGGGGTCAGTCCGGAGTGGTCACCCGCTGGGGCATAAGCCTCAGCGAGGCCTGGGATGCTGGATGGGTCAAGAACGATGTTCAGGGCGCCGCCGTTGTTAGAAATCTCAGGTGAGACTGCGCCCGCCAAGACGCCGGCGGTGGACTTGGTGAGTCCCACGAAGGCGTCGATAAGCGTGGTGTTATCTGCATTAGTTGTAACTTCTGGCTTTGACGAGCCATCAGAGACGTCAACGCTGGCTGCCGGCTGCGCGGCGGAGGCGTTAGCGCCCATGGTGGTAGCAAGTGCAGTGCTCAATGATAGAGCCGTGAGCGTCACAATCTTGCGTGCGCGGGAATTGCGCTTCATAACTTCAAGTCCTTTTCATGACGGAGCATGTTCGGGGTGGCTCGGTTAAGCCTGCGGGATGCCATTGATTTCAAGTCCGACACGCCGGGAAAGTTCAATCCCGGCTTGGCGGCCTGTTTGTGGCAACGAGATAAAGCTATCGGTCTTTTTCGTGAACTGCAATATCTGAAATTGCAGGTAAACGCCGGAATTTTTCGAAAATCATTCGAACATGCCAGCATGTTGCGCGTGTTACTGATGTGAAAGAAGTTGCGACTGTGAAGCTTGGGTTTAACGTGTGGGGGTGCGTTATGGGGGTGAATCCTCCTACGCGCTGAGAAACGCTGGATGAGCTGCGACAAGGCTGGTGCCTAGACCGCTTTCTAGGCGAGAGCTCGCTGCTCGTCGCGACCACGGGCAGTGATGTCACCGCCACGTCCCCGCGCCTGGCTCAGCGCAGAAATTGCGGCACCGACCAAGGGCACTGCAATAACCACCAGAAGCATCCAGCAGTCCGGTTGGAAGTACTCGATACCGTTAATTGAATATGGATTGGAGTTATAGAGGTTTCGGGGAGCTTCGCTGAGGAACACGCCTACAGCTTGGCCCAACACATATCCCGTCAGCATGCTGACTCCGGCGATGATCCATGTCTGCCACGCACTAACCTTGGCCATCAAGCTCAGCGGCGCACCCAGCGAGTTATAGGTATCTGCTTCGCGCCGCATGGCAACGGCGGTATTCGCAATGATGAAGACCAAGGCCAGCACGCTGAGCACAGCGAGGATTGCAGCTGGGACCCATTCATCACTCTGCAGAGTGCCGGTGAAGGAAATAGTGTGGGTTCCACCTGATGCTTGCTCGACAGCAAAGGAGATGCCCTCCCGCTCCTTTAGAGTAGGGGTCTCGTTAAAAGCTACTGCGGTTCCTAGTCGAACTGCTTTAATATTCAGCTTTTCCGCGGCACCAGGGCTAATCAGTGTTACGTCGCGCGCAAAAATAGGCAATGCCTCAACTGCCGGAAGCTTTGCAGTAGAGCTGCCGATGACGCTGCCATTTCTTTGCTCGGCGCGTTCTGCGGTGAAGCGTGCTTCGCTGCGGCCTTCCAAGTGGCGACCGTGGGCTAAGACGATGCCGCCCTGTTCAAGGGTGGCAGCTGCCTTGTCCTTGTCTGCCGGACTGTCGAAGTTGAAGAGATCGAGTGTCTCCGGCGTTGCCTCAAGGGTTCTTCCGTACTTCATCAGATCGCTGGTGGGAAGCCATGTCATCATTTCATGCGCACAGGCCTCGCGAGCCTCAGCTGAAGTATCAGTTGTTCGACCTTGCCTATCGATGAAGGTCGCTTCTTCGACGTTGTCTGTTGGATCCGTCTGCTCGCAGACGAAGTCATATTCCATCGTGAGTTTGACGCTGGGTACCTGCGAGTCCGGCAGATGCGCGGAATAAGGGTCCACGTAGCCGCGCAACTCCATCGCGTGGCCGGGTTTCTGAGCAAGCGCGGCATCGGCGGCGGCTGTTTCAGCACTTGAGTTGGGGTTATCAACGGCGTTTGAATAGTCATCGGTGGCGATGATCGCCGTTGAACCTGGGTTGACCAAGGTGGATTGCTCCTCCCACTTGGCGGCGTCGAGGAAGGAAAGCACAGAGCCCGCCGCTGAGGTGAACGTGATTGCTAGGAGCGCCACCGCAGTGGGAATGGTGCGCATGCCACGTCGCAGTAGACCTCGCCCGGCAAGGCGGAGAGCGAGGCCGCCGTGGCTGCATAGCCGGGAAGCCGCAAAAATGAGGGCGGGCGCACTTGCCCCGACGGCGATGAAGGCCAAAAGCCCCAAAGGGCCGAAGAACATTTGTCCTGCTGGTGTTAGGGAAAGGAGAACCAAGATTGGCAGGGCCATTGGCCCGTATGCCATCTCTTTACGCCAGCGCACTATGCGGTCAGGGCTGCCGCCTTGGATTGCGGTCGTCAGCGCCGAGCGTGCCGCCAACCAAGCCGGAATTGCTGCAGCGCACGTAGAGCCAAGGACAGCAATCACCCATATGTTCGCGCACATCAGCCAGGGGATATCGAGGGGTAGACCTGGGAAGTGAACGCACCAGGTCGCGATACCGATGGCAAAGCCCAAGACTGCACCAATCGTCGCGCCCACTACTCCGGTGAGGAAGCCATATGCCAGCACGGCAGCGGCGATGTGCTTCGGAGAGGCGCCCTGCGAGGCCATGAGCGCATAAAGGCGTAGGTTCTTACCCAACGCAAAGCTGAAGACTGGCGCAATGAGGACCAGAACGAGCAACGCTGCGAAGGAATAAACGCTCGCAACGAAAAGCAAGAAGAGGATCTCATCTCCGGTTAGGCTGGGTGTCACATCGCTGTTGGAATCAAGGTGGCTGTCGTACAGCGCCAGGCCCTTCTTGGCTAGGGCTTTTGCGTCATCCTCAGTGAGCTGGTGGCTGCCCACGATCGCCCACATGGCTTGGCCAGGATTGTGGTCCAAGTCTTCGTCGCTGACCAATGCCGGTGCCGTGGCGTAGCTATCAACGCCGGGAACGATGCCCGCAACCTTAGCTTCATTTCCTTCACTGACCTCCACCACGTCGCCAACGTCGGCGCCGATCTTCTTGGCCGTATCAGCAGAAAGAAGTACTTGCCCAGGTTGCAATTTATAGTGCTCCAGAAGCACCGCAGCCCCAGCGGGCGGATTGTCTACGTCGAACTGAGAAAAGGTCGTTCCAGCACTCTTAGAGCCAAAGCGAACAGGACCATGGAAGAAATTGACCACAGGGCTAGCCTGTAGGTCACCAGGAAGGGCCTCGTTCGCAACATCGCGGAAGTTTCGCTCCGAACCGTTGTCGAATTCTGGTGAAGCTGGGCTAATGGTGCGATCCATGCTGTACATCAGCGAGCTGAACTGGCTTTCGGAGGACACACCGACTCCGAACGCGATGAGTGCCGCGACCGGAAGAGCCACCAGTAACAGGCCTGCGAGCGAGCGCCACGGGTGTTTGACCATGTCGCGCCTCGTTGGGCGCGTGACAGCCGAGAACGAAGACATAACTAGTTGCCCTCCTTGCTGAGTTTGCCGTCGCGGACCATGACCACGGAGTCGGCCCAGCCGGCAAAGCGTGGTTCGTGTGTGACGAGCAGTCCGGATGCTCCGGCGTCGATGCGCGAGCGCAGCAATTTCATGATCGAATCGCTCGTACTCGTATCGAGTGCGCCCGTGGGCTCATCTGCCAGAAGCACTTTGCGGGGGCCGATGAGTGCGCGTGCGATAGCCACTCGTTGGGCTTGGCCGCCGGAAATCTCTTCGGGAAAGCGGTCAGCAACGCCCTCGAGGCCGACCTCTGCGAGCGCTTCCTCGGCGGCCTCCCGGCACTTCTCGCGGGATACGCCGTCGAGCTCTAAAGGCAGTGTCACGTTCTCACCGACCGTCAGTGTGGATACCAGGTTGAAGTTCTGAAATACGAAACCCAAATGGCGGCGGCGCATGGTGGCAGACGCTGACTTGGAGAGATCGGCGGCATCCGCGCCGTCGATAAGCACCCTGCCCGAGGTCGGCGGGAGTAGGAGCCCGGCAACGTTGAGCAGAGTGGATTTACCGGAACCCGATGGCCCCATGACTGCCACGAGCTCGCCGGGGTGCAGCTGGAGATCGATGTTGTCCAAGGCCGTAACCTGCCGGGCGCCCGTGCCGAAGACGCGGGTGACCTCCTGCAACTCCAGGGGGAACGGTGCATGAGCGTTGGTGGTGGCGTTCATTGTTAATCCTCTTCCGGCTTGGTAGTGGGGGACAAAGATGTTGGAGTGGCTAAAGACTCGGCGCGATCGAGCCAACGGGAGAGCGCTTCGAGGTCGAAAATCTCCCTCTCTAGAGCCAACCTTCGTGCGCTGCGCTCTTCTGGCATTTCGGAGGCTTGTTGGTTGAGGATGCGAAGCTGCTTCATCGTGGCAAAGCGCTGCGTATCCAAGATTTTTAGGGCATCAACGTCGCTGCGGCTGGCGGCGAGTGCAATCTTGAGCACGAGCTCGTCGCGCTCGATGGGCTGCTTGCCGACGCTGCGTGTCCACCACGCTGCCAGCTCGCTCCGGCCCTCCTCAGTGATGGAGTATTCAACGGCCTTTCTGCCCGTGGGGCCGGTAACCTCGCCGCTTTCTGCGATGAAGTTGTCACGTTCCAAACGCTTGAGGGTTTGGGAAACTTGGCCGATATTAAGGGGCCACAGGCCCTCCATGGCATCGGCAAACTCGTGCTGCAATTGGCTGGCCGTGGCTGGCCTGGCGCTGAGAAGCGATAGCAAAGAGTGTTTCATTGACATGGTCGGTGCCCGTTCTTGGGAGAGTTTTGGGAAGGACAGTGAGGGCGCTGGTATGCGATATCTGAAAAATGCGATGGTTACCGGGTAATCACTTTGGAGCTTACCGGGTAAGCTTTAAAAGGGCAATGGCCCGGCCTTCTTGGGGCAATTATTAGGGCAGCGGTCTCCTTTTGGGGACAATCCCACAAACTCGGGGTTTAGAGTTTTTGAAACGGGGGTGGGAAGGGCCTTTTTCAAGCCTTTCGCTGTAGTTGAAAGACATTCCCTAAAGAGATCTATTTCACGGCCGAGAAAAGGAAAAGAAAGCGGCTGAAAGCTTAAAAACGGCAATGAAGCGAAGTGCTTCATTGCCATTGTGGGATAAAGCGGAGAGGTGGGAAGGAAGAATTTTTTGGGGGGCTTGAGAGGTCTTAGGAGATAACGATGCCGCGCTCAGCGAACCAAGAGATTGGGTCAACTGCGCCCTGGCCTGCAGGGTGGATTTCGAAGTGCAGGTGGGAACCGGTGGAGAAACCGAGGGAGCCCATGCCGGCGATCTTCTGGCCAGCGTGGACGCGCTCACCAACAGCGACGTCGAGGGTCTGCATGTGGCCGTAAACGGTCATGGAGCCATCGTCGTGCTGGATGCGGATCCACTGGCCGTAGCCGGAAGCTGGGCCGGAATCGATGACGGTGCCGTCCATAGCGGCGAGGATTGGGGTACCGACAGCGTTAGCGATGTCGATGCCAGAGTGGAAAGAGCCCCAACGTGGGCCAAAGCCGGAGGTGAAGGCGCCTTCTGCTGGGCGGGCTACGGACGGAGCGCGAGAAGCCTCGTCAGCGGCGGTGCGAGCCTCAGAAGCCTGAATTGCCTTGTTGAGCTGCTCGGTGAGGTCAGTGACCGGTTTAGCCTCAGCTACAGCGAGGATCTGTGGGGTAGCGGCTGCCACGGCATTAGCTGCTGCTTTGGCGCCGTTCTGAGCATTCTCGAGAGCGTCAGACTCGTTAGCCAAGTTATAGTCAACAGTCTGTGCCTTGGTGCCAGCGTCTTCTGCCTGAAGGTTTGCAGCTGCTGCGCCACCAACGCCTGCGGTGGACACTGCTCCTGCAGCGATGGTTACCAGTGCCAGGCGCCCCTTCGCCGTCTGCGAGGTGGTGATCTTGCGGTGACGGCCTGCGCTCCGCTGAGTCTTGCTTCGCATGAATTCTTCTTCCATCATCTTCACAATCACCCAATCGCACCCGCAATAAAATCAGTCAAAGTTTCGCGTTACAGCTTTGGGAGGTTGGTTATGTGATTGTGACCTTCCTGTTACCAACGAGATGTAACAGTAGCGTCTCGAAAAAGTAACAGCAACCCGTTCTTTGGATTTTTCGGGTAAGTCGGTGAAAATCGCAGGAAGTAGCAGAAAAATTTTGGATCACATTTGGCTTCATTAGCTGCTATTTGTCGGGGGTAGAAATAAATCGTCACTTGGAAGAGTCACACTGCGTGTCTCTTCTTTCCTTTCCTTATATATAGGCCTATTGCGCATCTCATGATTTTCATGAGAGTTTTGGGGTCTTAAAACCAGACGAAAGCGCTGCCTTCTTGTAGAGGGTTAAAGGATTTGCGTACCTTGTCGTCGTGCCAACCTTATAACTGCCTGGCGCCGTGGCAAAGTGGAGCCGATGAACAAAAACACCAGCCCTCAAACGCGGTCGGCCTCCCGCTCGCGCGCGCAAGTGCGCGGGCGGGGTGGAACCGCTAGCTCTAAATCCGCTGCGCGCGTTGCCAGCAAGGTCGGCTCGCAGGCACGAGCACGCCGCGCCACTGCACCGACCACGATGGCCGGGCGCATTCGCCGCATGCTCTGGACCGTGGCTATCCCCAATGTCGTCGTTGTCCTCATCGTGCTTTCGGTAACACTGGCTGCGTTGTTGTTGACCAGCTCGCCGCTGGCGTGGCTGCCCACCATCGTCGCGGAATCGTTGATGGTCTTTAATCTCGCGCCTGTATCGGCAGGGGGCATTGAGCTCTCTGTCATGCCTTTGCTGCCCGCGGGGCTTCTCGCTTTTGTGGTGGGGCATAGGGTGCGCCAGGCCATCAAGCACAAGGTGAGCATCAACGATCTCCTTGTGCTGCTGGCGTGCGTGGTGGCGGTCCCATTGGTTCTGACGATCATCGCGTGGCTGATGCTGTGGGACGCGGGCAAGGTTTATGACGTTTCCCCGCCGAACTTCTTCGCCGTTCTGCCACGCATGTTGCTGCTACACCTTGTGGCCTTGGCGGGCGGCATGGGCCCACGCTTGTGGAAGGCGCTGGCGAAGCGATTCGGTTTTCCGCGCATGCTTGTCGACGCCGCGGTTACCGCCCTGCGTTACCTTGGCGCGCTAAGTGCGGTCGCCGCGTTAGTTTTTGTCATCGTGGGGATCGTGGGTTGGTCCCGCCAAGGGCAGTTGATGGATTCTTACCCGGCAATCGACGGTGTGGGAACGTTCCTTCTGTATTGCCTGAGCCTGCTTTACTTGCCCAATGCGATCGTGGGAACTAGTGGCGTTCTTGCTGGCTCCGAATTCCAGTTCGGCCCTGAGAGCAGCGTGAGCTTGTTTAGTATCCACATGGTGCCTTTGCCACCGCTGCCTATCGTCGGCGTGGTTCCGGGGGCTGTGTCCTCGTGGGCAATCGGTTTGTTGGCGCTGCCCATCTGTGCGGCCATTGTGGTGGTCTGGCGGGCACGCCGTCACGTGAGCTTTGCTTTCGCGGCTGCAGCGACTGTGTTCGTTGCTCTCTTTACTCTGATTGCAAGCTACTTTGTGACTGGCACCCTCGGTACATATGGTGCGACCGGTCTGAACATCTGGTCCACTACCGGGCTGGTGGCACTGTGGTTCGCGGCCATTGCGTTCGCCTTTGCTTGTGCCTTTGCGATCGGCGCATGGCATGCTTCCCGCAGCGCTTCTGCTTCTGCAGCCGCAGCTGCTGATGAAGCAGAAGAGGCTGCAGGGGAAGCGGCCCTGACTGATGGTGACACCACTGGGGTCGACGCTGGGGCTGACGCTGGGGCTGAAGCTGCGGCCAGTGCAGCGCCCGACGACGTCGTGAATGCGGACGTAGTGGACGCAGAGATAGAGGAATCTGATGCCAGTGATACCGGTGATGCAGGGAAAGCCGAAGGTGCTGACGATGCTGAAGAAACAGAAGATATAAAGGAAAGCACGGTTGGCGAAGCGGGAGCTCCCTCCTCGGAGACTGAAGAGGCTGCGGGGGAACCTGTGGAAGAGGCTGCGGAGGAGCCGGCAGACGAGCAGCCGAACCAAGCCCAGGGCGACGTGGACGTAAGCAAGGAAGGCGCCGAAGCCGTAGAGGAAGATCTTGAAGTAGTGGAGGGAGAAATCGTCGAAGAATTCCCGCAAAAGGGGTCAAAGGACTAGGCTAAGTGCCGTGACTTCACAGCATCAGCCACAAGGTGAAAACGCCCGTAACTCCCGTCCGAATGAAATCGTGGTTCTGGTTTCCGGAACCGGCTCACTCCTGCAAGCCATCATCGATGCACAGGATGAGAACTATCGTGTGGTCAAGGTCGTCGCTGACGTGCTTTGCCAGGGAATCGAGCGCGCCCAAGCCGCAGGCATTGCCGCAGAAGTAGTGGGGATGGGCCAAGACCGCGCCGAATGGAATAAGCGTCTGGTTGCCGCAGTGGATGCTGCGCAACCAGACATTGTTGTTTCAGCTGGTTTCATGAAGATCCTGGGCGCAGACTTCCTGTCCCGCTTTGAGGGTCGCACCATCAACACCCACCCAGCACTGTTGCCATCCTTCAAGGGCGCCCACGGCGTCCGCGACGCATTGGCATACGGAGTGAAGGTCACAGGTTCCACCGTCCACTTTGTCGATGCCGGCGTAGACACCGGTCGCATCATCGCGCAGGAACCCGTAGCGGTCCGCGCTGACGATGATGAGGCCAGCCTGCACGAACGCATCAAGGTGGTCGAACGCCAACTCATTGTTAAGGTCCTGCGTTCCGCCCAGGTTTCCCAGGAATCCGACAAAACCATTTCGATTCAGCTCTAAAACTTTTAGGAAGGCTTTCTCCGCACTATGAGCGATGACCGTAAGCAAATCAAGCGCGCCCTGATCAGCGTCTACGACAAGACCGGACTCGAGGACCTTGCTCGTTCCCTCGACGCAGCTGGCGTTGAGATTGTTTCCACCGGTTCCACCGCTGCCAAGATCGCAGACCTTGGCATCAACGTCACCCCAGTGGAGAAGCTCACCGGCTTCCCAGAGTGCCTCGAAGGCCGCGTGAAGACGCTGCACCCGAAGGTCCACGCTGGAATCCTGGCTGATACCCGCAAGTCGGATCACCTCGCGCAGCTCGAGGAGCTGGGCGTCGAGGCTTTCCAGTTGGTTGTTGTAAACCTGTACCCATTCCGTGAGACCGTTGCCTCCGGCGCTGACTTCGATGGTTGCGTTGAGCAGATCGACATCGGAGGCCCATCCATGGTCCGCGCTGCTGCGAAGAACCACCCATCCGTGGCCATCGTTGTGGACCCGGCTCGTTACGGCGACGTCGCTGAAGCTGCCAAGAACGGTGGCTTCTCCCTCGAGGAGCGCCGCGCTCTTGCTCGCGACGCCTTCCTGCATACCGCTGACTACGACGCGGCCGTCTCCGCATGGTTCGTGGACCAGCTCACCGAGGGCGGCGCCACCACGACGCTGCGCTACGGCGAGAACTCCCACCAAAAGGCCACCGTTACCCGCGATGGCTCCGGTAAGGGCCTGGCTAACGCGCAGCAACTGAACGGCAAGGAGATGTCCTACAACAACTACCAGGATGCTGACGCCGCGTGGCGCGCCGCCTGGGATCATGAGCGTCCGTGTGTTGCCATCATCAAGCACGCCAACCCGTGCGGTATCGCCGTGTCTGATGAGTCCATCGCTGCGGCACACCGCGCCGCGCATGCGTGCGACCCGCTCTCCGCATTCGGCGGCGTCATCGCCGTCAACCGCGAGGTCTCTGTCGAGATGGCCAAGCAGGTCAAGGACATCTTCACCGAGGTCATCGTCGCTCCGTCCTACGAGGATAGCGCCGTGGATATCCTTAAGGAGAAGAAGAACCTCCGCATCCTCGTTGCCGAGCACGAGGCTCCAGCAGAGGAAATCAAGCACATCTCCGGCGGAGTCCTGTGCCAGGAGCCGGATACTTACCAGGCCGAGGGCGATAAGCCGGAGAACTGGACGCTGGCCTGCGGCGAGCCGCTCAACGACGCTGACCTCGCTGAGCTTGAGTTCGCATGGCGCTCCGTCCGCTCTGTGAAGTCCAACGCCATCCTGCTGTCCAAGAACAACGCCTCCGTGGGCGTGGGCATGGGCCAGGTCAACCGCGTTGACTCCGCCAAGCTCGCCGTCGAGCGCGCTAACGCCCTAGCCGAGGATGGCGCCGAGCGCGCACGCGGCTCGTTTGCCGCCTCCGACGCATTCTTCCCGTTCGCAGATGGCCTGGAGGTTCTCCTCAACGCTGGTGTCAAGGCTGTTGTGCAGCCAGGCGGTTCCATCCGTGACGAAGAAGTCATCGAGGCCGCTAAGAAGGCTGGCGTAACGATGTACCTCACCGGTACCCGTCACTTCTTCCACTAATTCGCTATCGCGAATTAGTAGGTTGCGCCGCTAATTAGGCGCAGCGCTAATTAGCTGAGGGGCCTGGCAGTTTATGATTGCTGGGCCCCTTTAGACGTTTTCGGATGGAATGTCGCTCATGGTCGTTGACGCAGTTGAGGTTGGCGTCGACACCGTGTCTGCTGGGGCGTCTGGAGCGTCTTTTGACAGCAGAAAATATGCCGCGGCGCCTAAGACAATGGAGAGGAAGAGGAAGGCAGCAATCAGACCTATGATTGCGCCGCTAATCAATCCTTTGCCGTTGTGCGCTGGCATTTGCGCGCCGAAGTTATTAGGTTGCGTAGCCGATGGTGGGTGCGTGGGGTTTGTACCGGGGACAAAAGATCCGCAACCAAATTGTGGCGATGATTGTGGCGCAGAAAACTGTGGGTAGCCTAACTGGGGCGATGAATTAGGACGCGAGTTATTAGGCTGCGAGCCGAAACCTGGATAGTTCGTCATAGGGAATTCTAAAACGGCCTTTCCTCAACAAAGACGGTGGCGAATCACATAAGCAGTGATAGCAATAGTGACAATGTAACCGAAGATTTGGCTACTTCACCTACTGCCAAGGAAATTTCCCCAGATCCGCCTACTTCGGGGGAGTTCGGCACAAAAATTAGCTGGTCGAAGGGCACGCGTGTGTCATAATCAGAAATCTAAGTAATTACCGTATCCCTGCATAGAGGAGACCGTTTTGTCTGGCGAAAACAATGGCTTTGGCCCCCACCAAGGCGCAAACGAAGCACCCAATACCAACCCTTGGGCAATACAGTCGGACGGGCAGAACGCGGCGGATCAACCACAACAGCAATTCCCGCAAGGCTACTCAGAGCAGGGGTACCCGCCGCAGGACAACGGCCAATACGGGCAGTCCAACATGGGTTCACCATTTGTTGGTGACTCCGCGCCGTACTATGCGCAAGGCGGATACGGTCAGCAGTATGGTCCTGAGTATGGTTCTGCGGATTACAGCCAGGCGGCGCCGGTGTACCAAGAAAAGCAGTCGAGCGGTGCGAGGTGGGCAATCATTGCTCTCATTGTGCTTGCCGTCATCGCGCTCTGCGCTGCTTTGGCATTTTTCCTTCTTAAGAGCGGCAGCGATGAGAAGAACACCAGCCCGATACTGACAACCTCTGCAGCAACGACCATCGAGGCGCCACCAACCGAAGAAGCGGCCAAGGTTCCGAAACGCCCAGCGTATCCCTCGCTTCCGGCCGGTGCGGTGGCCGCAAACGAGGCAGCTATGTCTGGAGCTGCGGGCGGAGACCTGAACAACGTCTACCGTGATTCCACGATGACCTCTCCTGAGTTCGCGCGCGCCGTCCGCGATGCATACGTAGAGCATTACCTATCTACCAAGGAATATAACGCGGTCATCACCGCGTATAGCCCGGTTACTGGCATCACCTACACGATGGATTGCCGTGACAACGGCGAATATGTCACCTGCACGGGCGGCAACAACGCCATTGTGTACATCGTTTAATCAGCTTCGGCAGAGAGACAGGACCCAACTAGATGAAGAAAAAGAACCTGTGCGGCCTAGGCCTTCTATGCGTGGCTTTGACCGCAAGCGCCTGCACTATCGGTGATGTGGAGGAAAGAGCGGAAGTGAGCATGACTACCAGCACGGATGTGGACCCACGCCCCACTTTGAGCGGGCAGACGATGGTGCCCGATGCAGATGCTAAAGGCGATGATGGAAAGTCTGACAAGGACCCAGCTCCTGCTCCAGTGGGGGAGAACGTCCAGGAAGCACTGCAGAAGATCGTACAAGACGTGGAAAGCAAGTACGGCGGTACCGCAGGAATTGCCGTTGCTGGTCAAGACAAGATCTATAGCGCTGGTATTTCTGAACCGCGAGCCGCATGGTCTACCTCGAAGGTGCCGGTGGCCATTGCCGCAGAGCGCGCTGGTTCGGCAGATCCTTCGATGATTTCTCAGGCCATTACCTATTCCGATAATGCAGCCGCAGAAAATCTCTGGCAATCCCTTGGTGGAGGACAGTCCGCAGCTAGTGCTGCGAGCGCGGTTCTGGCTGAAACGGGGCTAGACGTACAGGTACAGCCCACGATTACGCGTCCGGGGTTCTCCGCTTTCGGACAGACCCAATGGACAGTTGCTGATCAAGCGCGCTTTATGGGGCAGTTGGGTTGTATCGCACAGGGCAGCGGGGTGCTCACTGCTATGGCTTCCTCTGATCCTGCCCAAAGCTATGGCTTAGGCAGTCTCGATAATTCATCTTTTAAGGGCGGTTGGGGCCCAGATACTTCGGGCGCCTATGAAGCACGGCAGATGGGCACGGTAGAGCTCAGTGGCGAGAAGATTGCAGTTGCTATTTACGCGACGTCGCCAAGCGGCGCCTATGGCTCGGCGCAACAAATGCTCAGTGCATTGGCCACCGAATTCGCAGGTGCAAAGGTTAAGTGGCCTAAAGCGGCTTGCTAGTTGGCGCTCCAGACGGTGCTGAACTGGCCGGTGTCTCGCTGGCTGTAGTCAGAAGAGGTGCTGTCTGGGACGATTGTGAACTCGCTGCCATTAATCAGCAGCTGGCTGACGTTGTTGAATGTAGCGGTGTAGGAGGTGCCGCTTCCCGAGGCAGTGCCAACGGCTGGGCCGCTGGACCAACTGCCGCGGTAGACCAAGCCGGAGCCTTCGTCACAGATGACGATGTGTGCTGATGGTGCGGACTTCTTGGCTGCGTACACGGCCTCGCCGCCGTTGCACTGCGCGCCGGGGATTCCGTCCCAGCCTTTGGCGCTAAGCCCTGCCGGATAATCCTCGCGCTGCGTAGCGGTGTGGGTTTGCTGGCGCGGCTGCTGCCTGTGCTGATAGCGCGGCGAATTATTCTGCGCCGGGGAAGAAGAAACCTGGGTAGGCGTTGGACCAGACTCGGTTTCTTCCGTGTTCGTGACGGGTTCTTCCGCAACCTCCGTCGACGGCGGTGCTGGAGCGACAGGTGGCTGCTGAGCCTCGTCGCTCTTATCCACCCAGACCACGCCGCCGCCAATCAGCATGGCCAGGATGACTGCCAAGATGCATAGGATCGGAACCCAGTTTCGCGAGGGCTGCGCGGCGGGCGCTGTAAAACCCCTCGGCTGCGTCGACTGGTAGCGGACATTTGGGTTGGTAAAGGGATTCTGCTCGCCAAATCGGGATTGCGACTGCGCGCCCGAGTACATATTCGGGGGCAGCGAAGGGTAGTGATTTGGGCCTTGGTTAGGGTTGGTCATTGCATCCTTCGGCAAAGTAATCGGCGATAGGAAATAACTGCAGGCAGAAACTATTCGATGCTTGAGTAGTTAGCACTAGCGTCTGTCTTCTACGAGCGGATATGCTACCCCATAAGCGGGGTAGATAGGGTGATTCTGAAGATCTGCATTTGCATCGGGTGTGATGAAATATACGCGTGAATGATTCCCGTGTAGTGAGTTGGCTGGAGCGTCAAGGATACGTAAACGTCCGGCGCATCGGGGGCGGCGGCATGGGAACCGTCTTCGCAGCCACCGATATTGATCTAGGGCGCAACGTTGCAATCAAGACGGTGTTGCCGGAGCTACACAACGAAGAAGGGCTCAAGCGCTTCCACAATGAAATGAAGGCGCTGGCGGCCATCCATAGCTCCTATGTCACGCACATAAATAAGAAGCTGGCCGATAACGATGGCAATCTTGGCTTCGAGATGGAGCTTTTCGAAGGCGGCACGTTGGAAGAGCTCATCCGTGAACGTCGCCATAATAACGAGCCGGGATTTAGCATCAGCGACGTCGTCAAGTACTTGCGCCCCGTGGCCAAAGCACTGGACCAGATGCATTCGATGCGCCCGGATGGGTGGATTCACAGGGATGTAAAACCGGCCAATATCTTGCTACGCCGCCGGCCCACCGATAGCGGTTATAGCGTTCTGAGCGACTTCGGTATCGCGATCTCGGAGGGGCAGTCGCGCCTGACTGCTATCGGTAACGTCATCGGAACCGAAAACTACTCCTCGCCGGAAAGTAACTCCCGTGACTACAGCGGGCAAGAAGCATCCTTTTCAGGTGATAACTATGCGCTAGCACTCATCGCGTTTGAGATGCTGACCATGTATCACCTTAAAGAGATGATGCCGGATTCTGCCTGGCGTGCAAAGCGCACAGTCCCGGCGATGGGCACCCCGGCTATCATGGCACGGCTTGATCCACAGGCGGCAATGGCCACTCAGCAGATTGATGCAGTTATGGAACGGGCACTGGATAACACTCCGTATCAGCGTTACTCAGAAGCCTGCCAGTTCATTGACGCATTGGAGGCCTGTGGAAAAGGTGGAGCCGAACTTAATGCGCGATCCGCAGTTCCAGAAAGCCAAGCAACCAACTATCCGGCAAGCGGCCAGCTTCCCGCCATGGGCTTTGGAATGGGCAGCGCACATAACCTCGCCGGAGGTGCGCAGAATTGGAGCAACCCCGCGATGGGTTCGGTGCCTTCTTATGGCGGTTCTAGTAATGCGCCGTTTAGATCAGGAATCAATCCGGGCGCGTCTATGCCCTCAGCGCGCCCCGTTCAGTCTGCGCAACTGCCTCAGCAGGTTCAATCTGCTCGGCCGGCACAGCCTGCTCGGCCGGCACAGCCTGCTCGGCCGGCGCAGCTCGCGCGGCCGCAGAAGGACAACAACAATGCGTTGATGATTACAGCGACGATTCTCATCATCCTTGCTATTGCCGTCACTACGATTGCGCTAGTAACCAGTTAACTTTCGCGCTTGTAGGTATTAGTATGGACTTTTGAAAAATCCCCCTATCCATCTATCCTCAACTTCGAAAGCGTCTCATCTATGCAGCCCAATGCCAGCTCGCCGGCAAACTCTGGACCATGGCTTCAGATCAATGATTTGGTCGGGCAGATACACCGGATGGGCCCGGGAGACGAGCTCATAGTAGGCCGTGCTGGTGACTTTGTAGTAGGCGCTGAGGATTTGGACCTCCACCGCCAGCTATTCCAGCTGTGGTACTCCGGTCAAGGCTGGATGCTCGCCAACGTGGGCCGCCATATTCCTCTTTATATAAGCCAGCGCAATGTTCGCTCGCATTCGCGCATCGAGGTCGGTCCGCGCGGCTTGTCGCCCATTCCGCCAGGGCCGACCGCCGTAACATTCACCACGCCAGATTGCGTGTATGAGATTCACATCGACGTTCAAAACAATGACATGGTTCGTCGCACCCCGCGTCCACTGGATGAAAGCAGGGACCAGACGCGTACCCGCCACGTACCGAATGACGAGCAGGAGCTGTTGCTGCGTCAACTGGCAAGTTACCTTCGCGCGCCGGGCGCCACGGATGCCAATATCCCCACAATCCGCGAGCTAGCGCAGGCGCTTGGCTGGACTGAGAAGAAGACCAATCAGAAGATCGACCGTCTGATTGAGAACCTGAAAGAAGATGGGGAAGCGGTATATAAGCCCTATAAGAACTGCTTGGCTCACTATGCGGTTCAGCGCTATCGTTAAGTGCTAGGAAGACTAGCGCACCTAGCATCTAGAGTATTTCTCGTATCGACCCTGAAAAAGAAGGCTCACACTATGACTTATCCGTATCCACAGCAAAAAGATAAGTCTGGCATGGTGCCTATCGTCGTCGGAATCGTCATTCTCGTCGCAATCGTGGCCGCCGCTGCATTCTTCTTGCTCGGGTGGGGTGGCGAGAAAACTGAGCAGACTGCGCAGCAGGAATTTAAGCCAGTGGAATCAACTGCCGCTACGGCAGAGACGACTTCCGCAGCGTCTAGCACCAAAGAAAGCCCAAGCCCCTCCGTAGTAACCGTGACGGAAACAGCGCCTAACCCGGAAGAACATTACGACCACGGGCGCGATAAGTCCACGGTTAGTGGCGGCATTTTAACTGACCGTGGCTGGTCCGGAAGCTATGCCTCATGCACCGCGGGCGAGGACCTCATCCTTGCCGGCACCAGTGATGACGGCAAGGTCGTTGTCTGCGGCAACTCGGGCGGCGCTACCTACCGTTCCGATATGTTCGGTGGCACCTTGGAGCTGCCCGCCGAAGGTCACGAAGGCACCTACCAGGTTGATGCCTATCCTTCTTCCATCGTGGTCAATGCTGACGGTCTGCGCGTCTACCAAGACAACGTGGCCGTAGAAAGCGTCACCTGGAACGACTACTGGCAGCGATAGGTGCTTGCTTGGCAGCACCACGCTGCACACACTAATTAATTGCTGGACTTCTTCTTATGATCCGCGGCAGCAGCAGCGGCAGAGGAGATGGAGTCGTGGCGGTTCTTGAGCAGCTCAAGAGTGGTCTCTTCTGCGTTGTCCGGAACCTTTGCACCGAGAACGGCTAGCGCGGCGTCGGCAAGCATGGCGGCAGTTTCTGGAACCCGCTGCGATGCGTCGAAAGGAGGCGTGCCATTATTTGGGCGCATCTCGATCACAGAGAGTGCGATGTGGAAGGGGAGCTCGATGCGGGGGTCATCCTTGCCAACGATGGAGGCGGCGATAGCGCGGAAGTGGCCTTGGAGGGCGTCACGTTGTTCGTGATACTCCGAGAACTCCGGAGAATTTGCCACCGGCAGCTGGTAGAGGCGGCCGACGTTCCAAGCGCTGGTCAACAGCAGTCGCGACTCGGCAGCGACCAAAGACCACAGGCGTTGTTCTGCGGATGCATCGGAAGCCGCGAGTTCTTCAGCGAGTTCCAAAGAAGGTTCGATGGTCGAGTTCAGGAGGGTCAAGAAGATTTCCGTCTTGGATGGGAAATGATAATACAACGAGGCCTGACGGATGCCGACCGCATCAGCGATCTGGTGCGTCGAGGTCGTAGCAAAGCCCTGCGTGGTGAAGAGCTCGGATGATGCATCGAGGATTTCTTCACGGGCAGTCGCTCCACGGCGGCGCGGGCTGTTCTTGCGCGGCCTACCTACAGTTCCAGCCATATGGTAGGACGCCTCCTTTCGTTGGAATGAATGTTAATTCATAAAGCCAGTTAAGTGTACTCGCTAGTATGCGAAGCAACTAATTATTTGGTGATTGGGTGATATTCGGGGTGCCGTTGAGTGATGGACTCAAAAATCGCGGAGACAGTTCGGCATGCCGAACCATAGGCGGTGCGGTCCAAGGGCGGCAGATCTTCCAAGACAGCGCTGTGGCTGTCGACGCCGTCGCGCCACCTGCGCAGCTCCAATGCAATGCCTGTGCCCCAGGAAAGACTTAAGGCCTCAGCCTCGGAGGCTTCGAGACACTCTCGCTCCACGCCGATTGCTAAGCGGTCTGGGGTGGGGCGTGGGGCGGGTGCTGCCCAGCGAGCGATGGCCGCAATGGGGGCGAGTAGACCTGCCTGCACATCCACAGGTGCATTTCTGTCGGGCAAACCATCTACGAGGCGCAGTACCGGCGGGCGTTGGTCCAGTGCAGCGCTGAGGAGCTCGGCTTCGCTGCCCGCGCCTAGTGGAAGACCGGCGTCGGCACGACTAGCCGTTGATTCGGCTACAGAAGAGCCTTTGAGTCCGGCATCGCTGATGATGGACTCTAGTTCAGAATCATCACCTAGCCAAGTGACAACCATCGAGGGCAGTGCGTCACCGCGAGCAGCCGGGCCAGATAGGCGGACTGGGCTGGAAACGCCAGGGGAGCGGACGATGTCAGTAATAACACGCGAGAACCAGGCAGCCAGCTCAAGCTCGTCTGCGCGGTGATCGAGCGAGTTGCGCAACAGGTCCTGGGCCTCAGCTAGAAGACCGCGGGCTGTGGCAGGGGATTGGCAGTGCGCAGCCAACTCGCTGAGATCAGCCAGTGATTGGTGCAGTGGCATGCGATGAAGAGCCCTTTCAATGTAATGGGTTGTTGGATAGAACCAATCTATCACTCACTCGAAAGGGGCTGATGGCAGAATCTGTAATTATTGCCCTTTTGCATGGTGCTAAGTAAGGCATTGGCCTCAATGCGTGCCGGTTAAAACGAACAAATGAAAACAAACAAAACCGCCTAGCCTTCAACGAGAATTGTTGAAAGCCAAGCGGCTTTGTAGGTTCTTTTACCGTGTCACACTTGCCAGCGGCAAAAGTGCGCTGTTGAGAAACCCAGCTACTGATTTAGCGGGCGGTGAACGGCAGGAGAGCCATTTCGCGTGCGTTCTTCACAGCGGTAGCGACTTGGCGCTGCTGCTGTGGGGTAAGACCGGTTACGCGACGGGAACGGATCTTGCCACGGTCGGAGATGAACAGACGCAGGGTCTTAACATCTTTATAGTCGACCGTCTCGATACCCTCAGCCTTCAGCGGGTTCTTCTTCGGGCGACGAGTCTGTTCCATGCGGAACTTCTTTTGGTTATTGCGCTTGATAGCCATTGTGCAACTACCCCTTTACCAGCTGGACTTACGAACGCCTGGCAGCTCACCACGGTGAGCCATGCCGCGCATACGGACACGGGACAGGCCGAACTTACGGAGGTAACCACGTGGGCGGCCGTCGGCTGCGTCGCGGTTACGGATGCGGGAGCGGGAAGCATCGCGCGGCTGACGGTTCAGCTCGAACTGTGCATCCAGACGCTCCTCGTCCGGGGTGTTCGGGTTCTTGATGATGGCCTTGAGCTCAGCGCGACGCTCCGCGTAGCGGGCGACGATTTCCTTGCGCTGCTCGTTCTTGGCGATCTTCGACTTCTTAGCCATAGATTATCGCTCCTCGCGGAATTCGACGTGCTTGCGGACGATCGGATCGAACTTCATCAAAGAGATGCGATCCGGATTGTTGCGCTTGTTCTTACGGGTCACGTAGGTGTAACCGGTGCCCGCTGTGGACTTCAGCTTGATGATTGGACGGATGTCATTACGTGCCATCTTTAGATCTTCTCCCCACGTGCGCGAATCTTGGCGACGACGGACTCGATGCCATCGCGGTCAATGATCTTGATGCCCTTTGCAGAGACATTCAGGGTGATGGTACGGCCCTCGGAGGGCAGGTAGTAGCGACGACGCTGCACATTGGGGTTCCAACGGCGCGAAGTACGGCGGTGCGAGTGCGAGACCTGCTTGCCGAATTCCGGCTTGCGGCCCGTTACCTGGCAAATAGCCGACATGGGTCTTCTTTCTCCTAGCCGCCCACATCGTGGCTACTGACGGTTATGCCTATCTGCGGTGAGGCGCAGCGCTCGGAAAGTGAGGTTGAGCTTGGAGGGCAAGACCGTCAAACACCAGTAGACGGGGCGTAAAACGTATACTTTGACAACAGCAAGGGGAAATCTTACAGCCCAAGGCGCAAATTACCTAATCGCCCCTGTGGCTACCGGCTTGCGGTGCACCGGAAGTTTCTTTCGGCTCGGAGCTTGGGCTTTAGCATTGTTAACGGGTGTGGTTGATGTGAATAATCGGCTTTGTAACACTCACTAGTTGTTAGCACCGAATCGTTTCCACTCGTTTCAACATCTCTTTTAGGACACGGTTTTCATCTTTTTGGGACACGGTTTTGGGGACACGATCCGGGGTTTGGGAAAGTTGCTGGTCGGGTGTAATATGTTCCGAGTTGTCGACGTCTGCGCCCAGCAGGGGCGGAGGAGTTGACGCCGTTTATTAATCTGCACATCCCAACTCGGGCACGATCTGCGCCGCCGATTACTGTAAGTAAGTTGCAAGTTTTAGGGCTTTGCCAGGCAAAAGAGCGTAGAACCGACCCGTAGTTTCAACCCTGAGGGAATAAATATGAAGAAGGATATCCACCCGGATTACCACCCGGTGGTCTTCAAGGATGCCGGTACCGGCCACTCGTTCTTGACCAAGTCCACTGCTACTTCCGACCGCACTGTTGAGTGGGAAGATGGCAACGAGTACCCGCTGATCGTCGTTGACGTGACCGCTGAGTCCCACCCGTTCTGGACTGGTGCACAGCGCGTTATGGATACCGCAGGCCGCGTTGAGAAGTTCAACCAGCGCTTCGGTGCCATGGCTCGTCGCAAGAAGAAGAACGCGTAAGGAGGATAGAAGAAAATGGCAACTCCTAAGTTCAAGATGTCCCGTGCGAACACCCGTGCACGCCGCTCCCAGTGGAAGGCTGACAACGTCGCCCTCCAGGAAGTCACCATCGATGGCCAGACCGTGCGCATCCCGCGTCGTCTGGTCAAGGCTGCAAAGCTCGGCCTGGTTGACGTAGAGCAGTTCTAATTTGGAGTAATCCTATATAAAGGAACACTTTGAATTTCGAGCCCGCGCCATTTAGCAGATTAAATGCTAAATCGTGCGGGCTTTTATTGTGCCCATTTACTCTGACCTTTCTTCGTCGCTTCAGGCGGGGTATCACCTTGCGTTGCTTTGCGGGAGTGTATGGGGAGCATATGGCCTACGTTTCGAAAATCCCACAAAATAGTTCATAATTAAATCTATGAAAATTCTTGTCGTAGATGATGAGCAAGCCGTGCGTGAATCGCTTCGGCGTTCTCTCAGATTTAATGGCTACGATGTCCTGATTGCTAGCGATGGTGTTGAAGCTGTCGAGACCGTTCATCGTGACAACCCTGAGCTCTTGATCCTCGACGTAATGATGCCCAACATGGACGGGCTCGAGGTGTGCCGTACGCTGCGCAGCGAAGGCTGGGACCGTTCGATTTTGGTTCTGACAGCACGCGATGGTGTCTCTGACCGTGTCGCAGGTCTCGATGCTGGTGCTGATGATTACCTGCCAAAGCCTTTTGCGCTTGAGGAGCTTTTGGCTCGCGTGCGTTCTTTGGTTCGCCGCGCTGCTGCTAATTCGATTGGCGTGAAGACAGCATCCAAAACCCAGCTCTCCTTTGAGGATCTGCATCTCAATGCAGATACCCGCGAGGTTAAACGTGGCGAGCGTGCGATCTCTTTGACCCGCACGGAATTTGCGCTTCTGCAGCTGTTGATGGAAAGTCCCCGCAAGGTTCTTTCACGAAACACCATCCTCGAAGAGGTGTGGGGATATGACTTCCCTAGCTCCGGAAATGCGCTCGAGGTATACATCGGCTACTTGCGCAAGAAGACTGAAGGGGGCGGTGAGCCTCGCCTAATCCATACCGTGCGCGGCGTCGGTTACGTGCTTAGGGAGAACAGAACGTGATTCTGAGGAAGCCCACGCCAGGCGTGGAGGCTTCCGATCAAGAACAACCGTCCCCAGTCTCCGAGATTGCTGGGAGTAGGGGAAGTTGGGCTTCTCGGGCGCCACTGCGGTGGCGCCTTTCGCTCGTTACTGGCCTAGTGGTGGCTGTGTCTGTTGCCTTAATGACGCTGGTGACCTATTGGACTGTGTCAACCTCGTTAACGGCGACCGTCGACAAGCAGCTTGCGCAGCAGGCCGACGTCTTGATCCAACAAAGCCAGGACCCGCGCTTCATCGAGACAATTGATCAAGAAATTGCACAATTCAAGCTATACAACCCCTCAACGCGAGTTGCAGTTTCGTCTCAATCTCGGAGTTCTACCTACGGTGACGCGATTCCTGTTGGCGGCGAGTTCCGCAAAATTGATGATCACACCGAATCTTCCGTTCGGACCGTTGGCGGCGAACGCATCTTGGCCATCCGCCACGACTTGGACTCAACTGTTGTCCTAGCTCGCGATCTTGCGGAGACTAAAGAGCTGATCTCTGCAATCGGTTCGATGTTGTTGGTGATCGTTGCACTGGGTGTTCTGTTGGCTATCTTTGCCGGCATGGTGGCCTCAAAGACCGGTATGCAGCCTATCTCTCGTCTCAAGCGTGCGGTGGACTACGTTACGCAGACCAACGACCTACGGCCAATTGAGGTCGTGAACAACGACGAGATGGCGCAGCTTACCGTCTCCTTTAACCAGATGCTGGAAGCACTCCAGCAGTCGCGTGTTCAACAGAGACAGTTCGTCACTGATGCTGGTCACGAGCTGAAGACTCCGCTTACGTCGATGCGTACGAATATTGAGCTGCTCCTGATGATGAACAAGTCCGGCGGCGGATGCGGCATCAGCGAAAAAGATCGACGTGATCTTGAAGATGACGTGATGTCGCAGATGTCGGAGCTTTCTGCCCTCATCGGTGATCTTGTGGATTTGGCCCGTGGGGACGCCAATGAGAAAGCGCCGGAGCCGGTCGCTCTGATGGAAGTGCTGGAATCTTCGCTTGCGCGCGCTAGACGACGCCGCCCTGACGTGAAGTTCCGTGTCCGGTTTATCCCGTGGGTGTTGGAGGGGGACCCGTTTGCTCTTGGTCGTGCGACCTTGAACCTGATGGACAATGCCGCAAAGTGGTCGCCGGCCACCGGAACTGTGCGCGTATCCATGCAGCAGATCAGTGAGCATGAAGTCCGTTTGCGCGTGGATGATTCAGGTCCTGGTATCCCGCCAGAGGAGCGAGAAAAGGTCTTCGAGCGCTTCTATCGTTCAGCCGAAGCTCGCTCTATGCCCGGCTCAGGTCTTGGTTTGGCCATTGTGAAGTCCGTGATCGAGTGACACGAGGGTGCCATTGAAATCAAGGAGTCCAGCGATGGCGGTACCCGCATGGAGGTAACTCTTCCGGGCTACCGAGGAGAGGGGGACCCCTTTGTTGACAGCTTGTCTGAGCCTGACTTCGCGCAGGAGGAATCTTCACCTTCGGATCGCGGCACCATCTTCGCTGAACGGTGGTTCAATCAGGGCTAATATTCTGGATGGCTTTTGCATGCATTTCGGCCCAGCCGTGCAGGTCACGATATGCAGGATTCTTTCAGGAATTCTTAGTAGCCTTACAGAGTTGATACAGATGTACTCCAGCACGGTACGGCACAATTCTGGATATGAACATGAGGAACTCGAACATGAATGAGCCTGAGGGCCAGGGGCAGCGCGGCGAACAGCTGGGCAATGACTACTTTTCTAATTCGGCTGGATGGAACCAGCCGCGCAATCAGCAAGGTGGTAGCCCGTCTCCGAACAATCACCCGCCGAGCAATCACCCATCAGGCATGCAGTCGCAAGGCGGGAGTGCAGCCAATGGTGCTGGTGGCGGCACTGCCTGGAATACCGCGCAGGCTCCGCAAGGCAGCCAAGGCAATGGCAGTCAGATGTATGGAAACCAAGGTCGAGGAGCATCGCCGTACCGCAGCGGATTTGGAAACCCGGGCACAAACCAAGCACAGAGTCCAGCTCAAGGATTCTACAACCAAGGCATGTCGGCGGGGGAGACTGACAACGGTGTGACTCTGATTGGCGAGCAACGCCCACCGAAGGAGAAGAAAAAGGTGGGGCTCGGTACCGCGATGGCGTTGATGCTCGCTGGCGCCGTTGCCGTTGGCAGCATTACTGGCATTGCGCTGGGTGGAAGCAATAAAAATGACACCAGCACTGTGAACGAGGTCCTCAAAAATGCGCCAGTGGCAAACAGCACCGGCGAGGAGCCCGCAAAGGGCTCGGTCGAGGCGGTAGCCGCTAAGGTTCTTCCAGCTGTTGTCTCGATTGAGGCCTATGGGCAAAGCGGTGCCGCAGAGGGATCGGGTTCGATCATCTCCCCTGACGGCTACGTGTTGACCAACCACCACGTTGTGGCTGGGGCTGAAAACGGCGGCCAGCTGCGCGTCACGATGAATGACGGCAGCAAGCACGCCGCAGAAGTTGTTGCCTCGGACGCCAATACGGACGTAGCAATCGTTAAAATCGCTGATGTCTCAGGTCTTCCATACCTTGAGTTCGGGGACTCCGATGCCGTGGCTGTGGGCCAGGAAGTCGTGGCCGTGGGTTCCCCGCTGGGTCTTAACGCAACGGTGACCTCCGGCATTGTTTCCGCGAAGAACCGTCCGGTTCGCGCCTCCCAAGGGGGCGGGGAGAGCTCGCTTGTCGACGCCATCCAAACTGACGCTGCGGTCAACCCCGGCAACTCCGGTGGCCCACTCGTGGACATTAATGGCAATTTGGTGGGAATGAATTCCATGATTGCCTCCTTGTCCAATTCTGGCTCGAGTGAGGCTGGATCTATTGGCTTGGGGTTCGCTATCCCGTCGAACTTTGCCAAGCGCATGGCTGAGCAACTTATCAACAACGGTTCTGTAAAGCACCCAACGCTGGGTGTGAAGGTCGATGCGCGAGACAGTGGTAACGGTGCTCGCATCGTGGAAGTCGAGCCAGATAGCCCAGCTGAGAAGGCGGGGCTGAAAGCGGGTGATCTTGTGACCCGTGTCAATGATCGCCTAATCGATAACTCGGATTCCCTCATCGCGGCAGCTCGTTCGCAGGCCTTTGGCGCCAAGGTCACTCTTGAGGTCAGCGGCGAAGACGGCAAAGATTCCCGACAGGTAGAGGTAACCCTGTCAGGGGAGTAAGTTATCTAACAACTACAGAACATATTTCAGACGTATTCCAAGAAGACGCCTTGATATATCGGCCCTATTTAAGGAGCAACTTTGGCACACGATGCTGATATCGAGACCAACACTGGCGCCATTGAAGTCCCGGAATCCACTGGAGCGCTTTTGGACGTCGCTGAGCCAGATGATGCATTCCTCTTCGCGAGCGAGCAAGAGCAAGGCCTCAATGCTCCTCGCCGCGCACTGGTCGTGATTGTTACTGATCATCCTGAGCGGCACGCTGAGGAAACCTCGCGTTTGGTCGGGGAGTTGCTGGCGGAAGCTGAGTTTCAGGTTGATGGCTCAATCATTGTCCGCTCGAAGAAGTCCAAGATTCGGCAGGTTATAGAGACAGCCGTTGTAGGTGGCGTCGATTTGGTCCTTACGATTGGCGGCACAGGCGTTGGGCCACGTGACAAGACCCCTGAGGCTACGCGTTCGGTGCTCGACCAAATGGTTCCTGGAATCGCTCAGGCGCTTCGTTCCTCTGGCCAAGCTTGTGGCGCTGTAGACGCGTGTACCTCTCGTGGTATCTCCGGCGTTTCGGGGTCCACGGTCATCGTGAACCTTGCGTCCTCTCGCGCGGCAGTACGTGACGGCATGGCTACTCTTGCGCCGTTGGTCCACCACCTTATTGATCAGCTGCAGAAATATAGCGTTCAATAAGCAGCGAGGAGCTGATTAAGATGGTCCAACCCGGCAAGCGTCGCCGCGTGGTTCGCCGTGCTGAGAGCGACTATGACCGCACAGCAGATCGTCCGGACTTTGTCTCCGCGTTTGATGAAACTGGGGATGAGCGCGGCTCGGACGCCACACGCGAGGTAACTCTGGACGAGGAACAGCCGGCTGAACAGTCACACAATGAGCAGTTCTATCGTGAACAGATTCCTCCGCACTATGGGGAATAGGTGAAGTCTCCAAGCCGACTCCTTGGGTTAAACGCTCAATCCTTGACGGACAGGTCTACAAGGACAAGGCAAGATTAAGACCCGAGAGCACGTTCAAAGAAGAAGATGAAAAAGGGGCTCCGCGTCCTCCCATGACGGAAGGTGCGGAGCCCCTTGGTGGTTTAAAAGAAACCACAGTGCCAATTAATTCCTCGCGGAATTAAGCCTGGTGACGGCCAGTGGAGTCTGGGTCAACGGTGGTGTCGCCAGCTACGGAGTTCGGGGAAGTTGCAGCCTTTTGCGCCTCCATGAGGTCGCGAATCTCGGTAAGCAGCTGCTCTGTGGTCGGAGCCGGCTCTTCTGGGTCAACGCCCTGGCGGCGCTTTGCTGCTTCAGTGATCTTGTTGATTGGCATAACGATCAAGAAGTAAACAACAGCGGCGATGATGAGGAAGTTGATTGCCGCGGTGAGGACTGCACCGAAGTCCATGAAGGTGGACTCGTTGTCGGTGATCTGGAAACCAAGACCGGAGTAGTCTGCAGAACCGAAGGAGTTGATCAACGGCTGGATAAGGCTGTCGGTTACAGCGGTAACGATAGCGGTGAATGCGCTACCGATGATGACTGCGACAGCCAGCTCGATGACGTTGCCGCGGAGGATGAAGTCTTTAAAGCCCTTCAGCATGTGTTGGTGTTCCTTTCCTAAAAACACTTTGTGGCCCCGCCCCTGTAAGACACTGTGGAAGTTCCTGAGCCAAGTGTTTGTGTTTATTATCAGCGGGGCTAGTGCGGACTAACCTTAGTGATTTTTAGTGGATATGCCAACATCTATTTGTGAGCGCTGTGGCTTTTTCATCCAGTGGCACGCTGCCCAACGATGACTACCGTGAGAGGTTGGCTCAGTGAGGCGGAAGCAACTGCGTCAGCCTGGCTGGCTGGGAGTGCGAGTAAAAGGGTAGAGGCATCCTCGCCATCGCGTGAGCTAGTGGTGGCAACAACCCGACCACCAGCGGCGATGATGCTTCCAGCGGGGGATGTGGTGCCGGTTAATTCGGAATTGGAGTTTCCGGCGATGACGTTTACTGTGTCTCCATGATGGAGATGCGGAAGGATATCCGGTTCTGCGAGTTTGAGCGGAATCATGTGGGATTCCTCTCCGGAAGTATTTAGCGTGGAATTGTTCACTAAGTTGTCTACAAGCTCTGGGCTCAGCAGCCTGGCGTCGGTGACGAGTTCGCCGCTTGCAGCCGCTGCAACGACTACTCTGCCCTCCAACTTTTCGAGGTCCGTGTCAACCGCAGAATCGGGCAGGATGTGGGATGGCACTGGAGCTAACGTGAGGTCCTCTGCTTGTAGGGCGCTGCCTGCCGGCACGTCTCGGGCAAAGACTACCGCCTGCGGAAGCTCGCGACGAGCATTAAGGGCGCTGAGGCCCGCGCCGATAATGAGGACGGCAGCGAGTACGCGACGAACGAGCAGTGATCGTCGATGCCCAGGGATACGAATTGGGCGAAGGATCGTTTTGGCTTCCATACGGTTTTAGACTCCGCTGAAGCCCTGGAGGTTCCCAATCGCCCAAACTGCGCTCCAAACGTGGCAGGAATAAGCCTAGGTGAGGCAGGGGTAAGAAGCTAAGAAAACAAGAAGTTAAGAAGCTATAGCCACTGGAAATCCCGTTCGGTGAGAATGCCATCGACTGGGCGGTCATGGTCTTCGCGGGGGAGCTTGCGGATCTCCGAGGAGTGAACGACCGCTATGACGGGCGGGCGGCCAGTGGGGAGGGGAGTAAGCGCTCGATCATAGTACCCGGCTCCTTTTCCTAGGCGGTAGCCTTCAGTATCCACGGCCATTGCAGGGGCAAATATGAGGTCAACGCCAGCGAGGATGGAACTGGTGGAACGCTTGCCTTTTGGTTCGGCAATGCCTAAGGCGCCAGGCTGCATGGACTCTGGGCCGGAATAAAGCGCCCAATAAAGGTGCCCGTCGTCGCCAGAAATGGGCAGGTAAAGGTGTTTGCACGCCGCCGCGAGGGTTTCCACAAATGCGTTGCCGCCGGGCTCAGAACCCAAAGGGTTGTATGCCGCGATGTTCATCGAGGGGGTGAGCAAGGCGGCAGCACCATGGCACCATGCGGCGTCGGCATCAGCTTTTTCCTCGGGAGTACGGGCACGGCGCATAGCGAGCAGCTCTGCGCGAAGGGCGTCTTTTTGTGTAGCTATCTCACTCATAGAGCAAATAGTAATTGCTGGTGTATCGCTGCACGAAAGAAAATGCTCTGCCTGTAAGCTCAAACTTATGGCTAATAACAACGAGGGCTCCCTTCATGGGATCAAGACAGTTGTAGTGCCGGCTGCGGGCCTGGGCACTCGCTTTTTGCCAGCGACCAAGACTGTCCCGAAAGAATTGCTCCCCGTAGTGGACACACCAGGCATCGAGCTCATCGCGGAAGAAGCGGCGGCGGTTGGTGCTCAGCGTCTTGCGGTGATTACCGCCCCGAATAAGCAGGAAGTGATGCGTCACTTCGATGCCTTCCCAGAGTTGGTGGAGACGCTCGACGCACGCGGTAAAGATGAGCAGGTGGCAAAGGTGCAGCGTGCCGGCCAGCTAATTCATCCGATTTCTGTACCGCAGGAAAAGCCGTTGGGACTCGGCCATGCAGTGGGCTTGGCTGAATCGGCGCTAGATGATGACGAAGAATGCTTCGCAGTCATGCTTCCTGATGACATCGTTCTTCCAGCAACTGTCATGGAAGAGATGGCACGCGTGCGCGCCGCCGTCGGCGGCTCCGTGCTGTGTGCATTTGAGGTCGACCGCGAAGAGACTTACAACTACGGAGTCTTCGACGTTGAGGACACCAATGTGCCCGGCGTCAAGAAGGTTGTCGGAATGGTGGAGAAACCTGAACCTGAGGATGCTCCCTCTAATCTGGTAGCTACTGGCCGCTACCTTCTCGACCGCAAGATCTTCGATGCCCTGCGTCGAATTAAGCCAGGCAAGGGTGGGGAGCTGCAGCTGACCGATGCAATCGAGCTCCTCATCCAGGAAGGCCACCCGGTTCACGTTGTTGTTCACCGCGGTAAGCGCCATGACCTGGGGAACCCAGGTGGATACATTCCTGCCAACGTGGACTTCGGCCTACACCATGAGAAGTATGGCCCGGCTTTGTACAAGGCAATCAAGCAAATCATTGCCGAATATGAGGCGGAAAAGGGTATCAACTAGCCTAAGGCAGTAGGCAAAGAAGGGAAGGCGGCAGTCCATGCGTTCGGTAGATGACCAGCTTGCTTTGATTACTGATGCGGCGGTGACACCGGAACCAGTGCGTATTGCAATTGCAAACTCACTGGGGTTGATGTGTGCCGAGGAAGTGCAAGCTAATCAGCCGCTTCCCGGGTTCCCTCAGGCGGCTATTGATGGTTATGCAGTGCGTGCCGTGGACGTTGGAGGCGAGCGCGCACTGAGGGCACGACGTTCCTCGGAGGAGGACGTGGAAGAAGAGGAGTCCGCTGCAGAAGTGGAGCGCTCTATTCCTGTGGTCGGTGAGGTCCCCGCGGGCTCTCGCCAGCCACTGCGCCTGCAACCTAAGCAAGCAGTGCGGGTCTATACGGGCGCGCCATTGCCCACGCTTGCCGACGCCGTTCTTCCCCTTGAATGGACTGACCGCGGAAGAAAACGCGTAACCGCGCACCGGCCAGTTCGCTCTGGTGACTTCGTACGTCGAGTTGGCGACGATATTCAGCCGGGTGACGTTGCGGTCTCGGCGGGAACCATCCTTGGCCCAGCACAGATTGGGCTCCTTGCTGCGGTGGGGCGCTCAAAGGTCTTGGTTTATCCGCGACCTCGCGTAACTATCTTGTCTTTCGGTAAGGAATTAGTGGATATTGACCGCGAGCCGGGCTTGGGTCAAGTCTTTGACGTTAACTCTTATTCCTTGGCAGCTGCTGCGAAAGAGGCAGGCGCCGATGTACACCGCGTAGGAATTGCGGAGGGAGAGCCACGCCGCATCCGTGAGGCACTGGAAACCCATATTGGCCGCAGTGAGGTTCTCGTGATTTCCGGTGCCGTCGGCGGTGCCGGCTCCCAAACTGTGCGTGAAGTCCTCAACGAACTGGGAGATATTGATACTTCTCGTGTGGCCATCCATCCCGGTTCGGTCCAGGGGTTCGGCCTATTGGGCGAGGAGCGTATCCCGACGTTCCTCCTGCCCTCGAATCCAGTCTCAGCACTCGTCATCTTTGAAGTGTTTGTGCGCCCATTGATTCGTTTGTCTCTGGGGAAACGCAATGCAAACCGTCGTGTGGTGCGGGCGCGAGCTCTCAATCACATGGAGTCCCGCCCGGGCCGTCGTGGGTTTATTCGTGCGCGCTTGATGCGCGACGCAGAAACCGCTGATTACCTGGTTGAGGGCTTGGGCGGTGCGTCTGGTGCACCTGCCCACCTGTTGGCTGGTTTGTCCGAAGCTAATGCGATGATCCGAATTCCGGAAGAAGCCACGGAGATTCGTCCTGGTGATGTGGTCGACGTTTTGTTCCTCACGCAGCGAAGCTAAGCATGCTTGATCCTTTTGGTACTGCGGCGGCTCGGCTGCGCAGGCCCTCGAGCGGCCAGCCTGATCCTGAACACCCAGGGTGGCCCGAGTCCACTCCATACGTGAAGTTGCATCCCTCTGCTGTCTTGGAGGAAGGCGCTCGTCTGCGACTGCGTCCATTGATGCGCAAAGACGGGGAAGCGTGGCGCATTCAGCGTATCGCCGATGAGGAACACTTGCGCCCAGTCGAACCGACGATGCCAGCATCGTGGGCCGATGCCCATTCGCACAGTGCATGGCGCAACCATCTCATGTTCTTACGCGAATCTGCGCGCTCGGGTTCCGTGTTGCCTCTGATTATTGAGCTAGACGGGGATTTTGTAGGACAGGTGACTTTAGGGAACATTCAGCACGGGAGTATTGGAGAGTGCTGGATTGGATACTGGGTTCATTCGGCAGTCCATCATGCGGGTGTTGCTACTGCGGCGTGTGCCTTGGGCGTGGATCACGCTTTTCGGCGCGTCGGAATGCATCGCGTGACAGCCACGTACTTGCCGGATAATCCAGCCTCCGGGAAGGTGCTGAAGGCGTGCGGCTTTCGTGAGGAAGGGTATCTACGGAGAAATCTGCACATCAATGGTGCATGGCGCGATCATCATTTTGTGGCCTTGAATCGGGAAGACTTCTCCACCACGGCGGTCGACCGTCTGCGCAGTGCTGGACGCATCGTTTAGCTGGACGCGTTGTTTGAGTGCCCTAGTGGGGTGTAATTTGCCACTGTTTTCACACAAGTCACAACATTGTAATTTAACTGGTTTGGATACCTCTACTGGTGGTGAAAAGCGCTAACGTTGGGAGGAAACTCTGCACCCTACGGAAGGTCACCTCTACCGTGTCCATTGCTGTGCCCATCATCGGCATCATTGTGGTCTGGGCCTTCGTCTTGGCTCCGTGGTTGCTGCGATCGCAGCGCCCAATGAGCCACACTGGCGAGGCCTTTGACGATACCCGCGTCTTGTTCGAAGGCGATTCTGGAAATGTTGCTGCCCGCCGCCGTCCCCGCTTAGGCAAGCGCGACGTGCGTTTGAGCGAGGCAGACGATGAGGATTTCGAGGTCATCGATGCTGCGGACATCTCCGTGGTTGATGACAAAGAAACGGAAGCAGTAACCATCGCCGGGGCTGCCGCAAAGGCCAAGGCACATCCGCGTCAACCAGGTGCACAGCTTGGTGACAAAGCTGAAGCTGCGCAGTCCGCACTTAGCGAGGAAGCTGAGCACACCCCTGAGACGATCGAAGGTGAGCTGGTCGAGGATGACAACGAAGTCACGATCGTTGGGTCCGCAGAGACTAAGGATGAGCCTTCGAACCAATCTGAGCTAGCTCAAAATTCTGACAACCACGAAAGCGGAAGCAAAGGTGGTGCAGCGGCTGAGGATGCCGACGACGTGGAAGAGGACGACCTGCTCATCGAGGATGAAACCAAGGCTGGAGAAGACTCTGACGTAGAGGTGTCAGAGGACGTCCAAGCTGAGGAAGCAGAGGTCTTCAGCGCACCTGCCGTAGCAGACGTAGCGGAGGATGCCTACGAAATTGATTCCACTTACACCTCCCCGGTGGACTTGATGTACCCAGGTGCGGTGGACAGCGCTGAGCAGGTAAGCCAAATCCCGCATGCTATTGAAGCGGAGGAAGAGCAGGAATCTGAACTCGCTGAGGACACAGATCTCTCGGCAGACGAGGTTGCTTTTGCACAGCGCCGACTAGGTCGCGGCGGCTGGGATCCAGTAGCTGAAAAGGCTGCTTCTGCCAACCGTTACCAGCGTCGTCAGCGTACGTTGATTGGTTTGGCAGTCGCCGTCGTATTCACCGTTGCTTTAGGCATTGTTTTCGGCGGTTGGACCTGGACCTTTGCGGCCCTCGCGGGCCTGTCTAGCATCGTCTACTTGGTAGCGCTTCGGACCCAGGTGCGTCAGGAACAAGCTCTGCTGCAGCGCCGTGTCTACCATCTGCGCCGCGCTCGTTTGGGTGTGCGTAACGCTGAGGATGAAGCCTTAGCAATCCCCCGCAATTTGCGCCGTCCGGGCGCTGTAGTGCTGGAAATTGATGACGACAGCCCGGATTTTGACCACCTGCCCGTGCATTTTGACGATGACGAGTTTGACGGATTCGATGGACCCCACGCCACCAATCGCCAGCGCCGTGACGACTTGGCATCGCGCCGCGTGAGTTAGTTAAACCACGTCATCCCACACGCCGGAGGTACCGCGGCGGTGGGAACCGATGAGATGGGCATCGAACATACCGATTGCTTCCATCAGCGCGTGGCAGGTCACAGGTCCAACAAAAGTGAAACCCTCCTTCTTTAAGGCCTTGGAAAGTTCCTTGGCCTTTTCACTAGTTTTAGGGATGTCTTCCATGAACCGGGGATAGAGATTCTCCTCGGGCATGAAGCTCCAGATGAATTCACTCAGGCCACCCTTTTCGCGGAGTTTGATGGTGGCGTTGGCGTTGTTGATGGCAGCCTCGATCTTGCGGCGGTTGCGGATGATTTTGGGATTATTGAGCAACCTCTCCACTTCTGCTGGGCCAAAAGCTGCGACAGCATCAGGATTAAAGCCTGCAAATGCGATGCGGAAGTCATCTCGCTTACGCAATACCGTGGCCCAAGAGAGACCCGACTGGAAGCCTTCTAGGGTCAAACGCTCAAATAGTCCGGCTTCATCGCGGACAGGCATTCCCCATTCCGTGTCGTAATATTCGCGCAGTAGTGCAGACGTTGTGGCCCATGGTGGGCGCCCCACTCCTTCAGAATCAAACACAAGGCCGGTCTTGCCCGTTGTGTTACCTGGTTCGGAGGCTGGATTGGGCATCGATGGTGCCGCAGAAAAGTCGATAAATTGGGTGGGTGACTGGGCTGTGGCTTCTTCATCGCGCGCAAAAGGGTTGGTCATGGGCGCCACGTTACTATCAATGATTGTGCTTTCATCGGTGTGAATATCTGATTTGTAAGTCATGATCTATTGGACTGCGCGAGTGGCTGAAAGGTTCCTTTGCTTGCCAATCTGCGGTTGATTCGCCAGTACCCGGGGGTCCCAGGGTAGTGTAATGCTCATGAATAGACCTGCTGTACGCGATGCCGCGCTGCTTATTCTGCGCGCAGTTCTAGGTCTCGTTTTCGTAGCCCACGGCGTAGACAAAATGTTTTACGCTGGGATGGACGAAACCACAGGTCAGTTCTCTGCGATGGGTATCCCACAACCACATGTTTCGGCCTACATTGCCGCCATTGGCGAAATGGTTGGTGGCTCGTTGCTGGTGGTGGGGCTTCTAACCACGTTCGTCGCCGGTGCGCTGGCATTATTCATGGCTTGCGCGCTTTACTTTGTGCATCTTGGCAATGGAATTTTTGCGGCCGGCGGCGGCTTTGAGTACCCAGCGGTACTTATCGTTTCCCTGTTAATGGTCGTGGTCTTCGGTTCTGGTCGCGCGAGCTTGGATGGGGTGTTGAGCCGTGTTGACGCATGAGCAAGTCCAAGCCGCGATTTCCGCGCAGCTTGACGGGGAGCCGGCGCAGTTGCCTGCCGACGTCGTCGATACCCACGTTGAGAGTTGCGCCCAATGCCGTGCATTTCGTGACAAGGCCGCCGCGCTGTCTCGCTCTTTGAGCTTCGTGGAATCGGCAGAAGGAATGGCACCGCCGCAGGACCTCTCCGAAGTCATCATTGCGGGTGTTGAGTCCGAATGGAATAGGGCATCGAGCGCGCGCCAAACCGCGTTGACTGTTGCCCGCGTTGGTCTTGTCGCACTCGGATTGGTATTCGCTGTATGGGCGATTGTCGTAGTCGCGAGTGCCTCGGGATTGGCTGTAATAGGGGATGAAGGGACGCTTTCGCCTTCCGCCGATCCAGAGCATGCCCGCTTGCTTATCGAAGGCGCAGCGCTACGTTTCGGCCTAGCAATCGGTCTGCTCTTCGCGGCTTGGCGCCCAGCCTCGATCCCGGGGACCCTGCCGGTCGTGGCTACCATGTTTGCGTTCCTTTTCGGATTTACCATGCGGGACATTGCCCTAGGAACGACCGTGATGAGCCAAGTCTATATTCTCCTCGCTACCGGCCTGAGCACACTGGCTTTGATCTGGGCTTGGGCAGCAGATAAGGGTTACGTGCTACGAGACTTCTGGCGCTCGCTGGGAGCTGATCCGCATTAGCCCACCGTCCCCCCTCGCACTAGCGCGCAAAGGGAGCGCCTGCGGCGTCGTCAAGCGCTGCGCACGATGCCTCGATGAACGTGGTTGTGTACAGCAGGATCCAAGAAGAAGGCATGGTCTACACCACGCCTTCTTCTTGTGTTGTTCCTAGTCTGTTGCCGCGGATTAAGACTCCATCGCCACAAGCGGACAAGCTATTCGCGTTGGATACTTAACTCGCCGTGAAGTACTGCTAGGTCCAATTGTTGAGCCACATCATGGATTGGTACCAGTTCTCAGGGATGATGTAGCCGTAGAGGATTGGGGAGAAGTAGATAAACATCGCGAGCACGAGCGCCAGGTAGCACACCGCCACGAACGAGCCGGTCCGGATTTCTCCGCCCGCCAAGGATTTGAGCCAGCGCCATTGCAATTGTTTGCCGTGTCCGATCATCTGCCCTAAAGCCAGCGCAATGAGCACGATGACAAATGGGATGAATGCGGTGGCATAGAAGAAGTACATCTGACGGTCGAAAGCAGCTAGCCACGGAAGGAAGCCCGCAGCAAAACCGACCAGTGGAATCAGGAAGGCGCGGTTGCGGCGCACCAGTAGGGACCAAAGGCCCCAGAAGACTGCCGGAATGACAAGCCACCAAATAGCGGGCGTACCGAAGAGATACAGCATCTTGCGGCATGTACCGCCGTCGCCACATTCCAGGTCCGTGGAGGAGTAGTACAGAATCGGACGAGCCGCAACGAGCCATGCCCATGGTTTGGAATCCCAAGGGTGGGAGTGTCCGCCAGAGCTGGTGAGCGAGGCGTGGAACTCCAAGACAGAGGAGTGGTAGTAGAACCAACCGGCGATTGGTTCAGGCAAGTTGAGCAGCCACGAACCTTCTTCAATAGTGCCGTCGACCTTTGCATGACGGTAGACGGAGGTCTCGGACGCAAACCATGCACGCCAAGTCCATGCATAGATGAGGACGGGGACCAAAACCAACGAGGCGAGCGCTGCCGGGGTGTCACGCACCAAGGTACCAAGGACGTAGCGGCGCACACCGTAGCGGCGTCGCAAAGCAAGATCGCTGAAAACAGAGAGCAATCCAAAGAACATGATGTAGTACAGGCCGGACCACTTTACGCCCAATGAAAGACCCAAGAAGATGCCTGCGGTAAAGCGCCACCAACGGAAACCAAAACGCGGGCCAAATTTGGAGGTACCCATGTTTCCGGAGGTGAAAGCTTCATGGAGGCGCAGGCGCATTTGGTTATGGTCTCGCGCCAAAGCCCACGCAGCTGCGACGACGAAGAAAACCTGGAAAATATCCAGCATTCCGAACTTGGAGGAAACGAGCAATACGCCGTCGCATACTGCGATAAACCCAGCTATCGCTGCAATTTGCCAAGAACCGGAAACACGGCGTGCCAGTGCCATGGTCAACAAGACGGTGGCTACACCGAAAAGAGCCGTCATCGTACGCCAGCCCCAAGGCGAGTATCCAAAAACCATCTCCGACAATGCAATGATCTGTTTTGCTAGAGGAGGGTGGACCACGAGGCCATAACCTGGGTTCGATTCGATGCCACCGATAAAGAGATTGTCCCAGCTGCGCACCATATCCCATGCTTGTGGTACGTAGTGTTTCTCGTCGAAGACCGGGGTGCCATTAGCTACCGGAGCGGTCAGGCCCACAAAACGCGTGATGAGAGCCAATACCCCGATTACGGCCGTGCTAATCCAATCTGGTTTGCCCCAAGAGTAGGCGATCGGTGCAGGAGGCGCTGTAATGGCGTGTTTGCCGAGCGGTTTACCATGGGCTTTAGTCGAGGCGGTAGCAATAGTCACTTGGAAGAGTTTAGGATATGCGATCCCGAACTGGGGAGTCTGTGCCCCAAGTTATGGAAAGCTAGGAACCATGAATACCAATTTTCGCCTGGAACCGCTGCCCCGTGGAGTTATTGTCGCCGCCACACCATTGGGCAATATTGGGGATGCCTCTGCACGTCTCATGCAAGCACTGGCTGAAGCAGACGTTGTAGCGGCGGAGGATACCCGCCGAGTACGTAGCTTGGCGTCCGCTTTAGGTATCGAGATTCAGGGCAAAGTGGTTTCCAACTTCGACCATAATGAATCGCAGCGGGCACAGGCGCTAGTCGATGCCGCTCGTTCCGGCACCGTGCTGGTGGTTTCTGATGCAGGAATGCCGCTGGTTTCTGACCCCGGGCACTCGATTGTTGCAGCCGCGGTGGAGGCTGGCGTGCCTGTCACATGTTTCCCCGGACCCTCAGCTGTGCCGACGGCGTTGGCCCTTTCCGGCCTTGGGGTTGGCCACTTCCTCTTTGATGCCTTTGCACCGCGCAAGGCGGGGCCTCGCAAGACATGGCTGGAGTCCCTCAAGGGGCAGGAGCGGGCCATCGTATTCTTTGAGTCTCCCCACCGTTTGGCCCAAACGCTTTCTGACGCAGCCGACGTCCTCGGCGCTCAGCGTTCTGCTGCAGTGTGCCGGGAGTTGACCAAGACATACGAAGAAATCAAGCGAGGAACGCTGGGGGAATTAGCCCAGTGGGCAGTGGACAATGCAAGGGGAGAGATCACAGTCGTAATTGAAGGCGGTGCGAGTGAGCCTGCACCTGTTGAGGATTTGGTGGAGCGGGTTCATGAACTCGTCTCCTCGGGCATGCGCGCAAAAGACGCTTGTAAAGAAGCAGCAGCTGGAACCGAAGTGACTAATCGCGATCTTTATGACGCGTATTTGGCGGCTCGAGACGCATAAATCCGCGATTGTTGCAGGATTGTTATAGGCAAAACCTAGCGTGTGCTAAAAACGCCTGCTTATGTTGAACAACTGCGTCTTTTAAACTGTCTGGGGAATGTAAATAACCTGCCAAAATTCTGACTTTGGGGTTCTATGCAGCGCTTTTTAGGTTGACGCGTCATGCATAACTCACACATTCTGGGTTGTATGACTAATCCAGATAAGAATCCTAAGACGGAAGAAGGTGCGGTTGCTGCTTCAAACTCGCCAGCAGTAACTTCCGACGAGTACCAGACCGTCGACGAGAAGCTGGAATCAGCATCTGCGACGAGTCAGCTGCAAGACATGCTCGGCAATGAGGACTTCGCTCCCCACGAGATGACCGAGCCTGAAATTGAAATAGCAGCCGATGACGATGCTCCAATCGACTGGACCATCGTCGGCATCGCTGGCGTGCTCATTGCCGCCATCGTTGCGTGGGGCTTGGCTGCTCCGACCAACTTCGCAAACTTTGCTAGCGATGCACTGAGCTTCGTTGTTAACGACTTTGGTTGGGCCTACGTCCTCTTCGGCACGATTTTCGTTGTATTTGTTATCTTCATCGCCGCCTCCAAGTTCGGCACCATCCGCTTGGGCCATATCGATGAAGAGCCTGAATTTTCTACGCCTTCCTGGATCGCGATGATGTTCGCAGCCGGCATGGGCATTGGCCTGATGTTCTACGGTGCTTCTGAGCCGCTGAACTACTACCTCAACGGAGTTCCTGGCCATGAGCCAAAGGAAGTGGGAACGTCGATGGCTACGGCGATGTTCCACTGGACCCTGCACCCATGGGCTGTTTATGCCATCGTTGGTCTCGCAATTGCATACTCGACCTTCCGTATCGGCCGCAAGCAACTGCTGAGCCAGGCATTCGTGCCGCTCATCGGCCAGCGCGCTGCTGATGGCTGGGTTGGCAAAGTCATCGATATCCTGTCAATCTTCGCCACCGTTTTCGGTACCGCATGTTCCCTGGGTATCGGTGCAACCCAGATCCAGGCTGGTATCCAGGCTTCCGGCCTCATCGACAACCCATCCCAGAAGGTCGTCGTTGGCATCGTCCTCGTGCTGACCCTGGCCTTCCTGCTTTCCGCAATGTCCGGCGTGGGCAAGGGCATTCAGTATGTCTCCAACGCCAACATGGTTATGGCCGCACTGCTTGCCATCTTCGTGTTCATCCTTGGCCCAACTGTTTCCATCCTGAACCAGATTCCGGGTTCCATCGGTAACTACCTGAATGCGTTCACCGAGATGATTTCCCGTACTGCTGAGTCCAACAACGGCGAAGCAGGCGAGTGGCTGTCCTCCTGGACCATCTTCTACTGGGCATGGTGGGTCTCCTGGTCCCCATTCGTCGGTATGTTCCTGGCACGTATTTCCCGTGGCCGTTCCGTCCGCGAATTCTGCATCGGCGTCATGCTGATCCCGGCTGGCCTTTCCACCGTGTGGTTCGCCATCTTCGGCGGTACCGCAATCCACATGGAGCAGAATGGCAACTCCATCTCCGGCGAGTCCTCTGAGGTTGAGCTGTTCAATTTGCTGCACAACCTGCCTGGTGGTTTCATCGCCGGCATCATTGCAGCTATCCTGCTCGCAACCTTCTTTATTACCTCCGCTGACTCGGCTTCTACCGTTATGGGCTCGATGTCTCAGAATGGTGCATCCAACGCCAAGCCATGGCTGTCCGCAGCATGGGGCGTTGCCACCGCGGCTGTTGGTCTGACCCTGCTGCTGGCTGATGAGAACTCCCTCTCCAACCTGCAAAACGTCACTATTGTGGCTGCACTCCCATTCCTCTTTATTGTTGTTGGCTTGATGTTCGCCATCTACAAGGCGCTCAGCAACGACGTCATTTACTTGGAATACCGCGAGTCCCAGGCATTCCAGCGTAAGCTGGCACGCGAGCGTCGTCTGCACCGCGAGTACCAGCGCGCAGAAGAGCTCAAGAAGCGTCGCCAGCAGCGCAAGAAGGCACACCACAAGCACTAGGCGTTCCAAAGCACCGCACAGTGCGTATTGCGCAGGAGAATCCTCCTTCCTTAGCCCATCCCTTGACCGGGGAGACTGGGGGAGGGGGATTTCTTTATGCGTGGCGTCAAGGCACCCTTAACGCGCACTTTGTCTACCGGCTTCGATAGAGTGGTGTGCATGACTGAGTCAGTAGTAGTTAATGTTGCTTGGCCTTATGCCAACGGACCCCGCCACATCGGACACGTGGCCGGATTCGGTGTTCCTTCGGACGTCTTCGCTCGTTTCCAGCGAATGCGTGGCCGCAACGTTCTCATGGTCTCGGGTACCGATGAACACGGCACTCCGCTGCTCGTGCAGGCTGACAAAGAAGGCGTGACCGTCCGCGAGCTTGCTGACCGTTACAACCGCCAGATCGTCACGGACCTTGCGGGTCTGGGATTGTCCTATGACCTGTTCACCCGCACCACGACCCGCAACCACTACTCGGTGGTCCAGGAGCTTTTCAAGGGCCTCTACGAGAACGGCTACATGCTTAAGGAGACCACCCAGGGAGCTATCTCGCCGTCGACTGGCCGCACCCTGCCTGACCGCTACATCGAGGGCACCTGCCCAATCTGTGGCGCTGACGGCGCTCGCGGCGACCAGTGCGATGAATGCGGTAACCAGCTGGATCCGGTTGACCTCATCAACCCAGTGTCCAAGATTAACGGTGAGACCCCGGAATTCATCGAGACCGAGCACTTCCTCCTCGACCTGCCTTCCGTCAAGGACGCTCTCGAAGCGTGGCTCAAGACCCGTGAGGACTGGCGCCCGAACGTCTTGAAGTTCTCCCTCAACCTGCTTGAGGACATGCGCCCGCGCACCATGACCCGTGACATCGACTGGGGTATTCCAATTCCAGTAGAGGGCTGGGAGGAGAACTCCGCTAAGAAGCTCTACGTGTGGTTCGACGCGGTCATTGGCTACCTGTCTTCTTCCATCGAGTGGGCACACCGTACCGGCAACCCGGATGCATGGAAAGACTTCTGGCAGAACGACAATGCTCGCCACTACTACTTCCAAGGCAAGGACAACATCACCTTCCACTCCCAAATCTGGCCGGCCCAGCTCTTGGGCTACGCAGGCAAGGGCGCCGAGGGTGGCGATCTGCATAAGTATGGCGAGCTCAACCTGCCTACGGAGATTGTTTCCTCCGAGTACCTGACCATGTCCGGCTCGAAGTTCTCTTCCTCGAAGGGCGTTGTCATCTACGTCAAGGACTTCCTCGCGGAGTTTGGTCCAGACGCGCTGCGTTACTTCATCGCAGTGGCCGGCCCAGAAAACAATGACACCGACTTCACCTGGGATGAGTTCGTTCGCCGAATCAACAACGAGCTGGCCAACGGCTGGGGCAACTTGGTAAACCGCACCGTGTCCATGGCACACAAGAACTTCGGTGAGGTTCCTGCACCGGCTGCTTTGGAGGATGCAGATAAGGTGATTCTGCAGCTAGCTGAGGACACCTTCGCCGCCGCAGCCGCAAACCTTGAACAGTCCAAGTTCAAGCAGGCCATTACTGCCATCATGCACGTGGTGGGTGAGGCCAACGCCTACATCGCAGCGATGGAGCCATGGAAACTGGCCAAGGACGAGACTCAGCGCGAGCGCCTTGCCACCGTCTTGTGGACTGCACTGCAGGTGGTCTCTGACTGCAACGTCATGCTCACGCCTTTCCTGCCGTTTACCGCGCAGAAGGTGCATGAGACCCTAGGTCGCGATGGTGTATGGGCTGCCCAGCCGGAGATCCAAGAGGTCGTCGATGACATCCCAGTTGAGCTGGTTGGCGTGGGGCTGCCACCGGAGAACCACCCGTACCCAATCATCACGGGTGACTACACCGCACAGCAGGCCACGTGGCAGCGCGTCGACGTGGTTCCTGGCACCTCATTGAGCAAGCCGAAGCCACTGGTGGCCAAGCTTGACCCAGAGCTCGCCGAGACTGGCCCAGAGTGGGCGCCAGTTCAGAAGTAGGATGCGGCAAAGCCGTAGCATCGCGACCGCTTTCGCGTTTGCGGTAGTAACCCTCACCGCGCTTAATCTGCGCTCGGGAATCGCCTCGGTGGCTCCCGTGCTCGGGGACTTAAGCGCGGCTTTCGGCATTGGCCCGGCCAGCGCGGGAATTCTCACGGCCCTGCCGGGATTGTGCTTTGCCGCGATGGGGTGGGCAGCAGTCCCTATCGCGCGCCGCTGTGGGCTCAGCCCCACCCTGCTTGCAGGCGCCCTCGCCTTGCTCATCGGCTTGGCGGCCAGACCCTGGGTCAACAACTTTGGGGCCTTCGTTGCGCTGACATTCTTGGTCGTTGGCGGCATCGCCGTGACCAACATCCTGCTGCCTGCCTGGATTAAGACCTACGGCAGCCGCCGCACGATGGTGGCGCTGATGACTACCTACACCACGGTGTTGGGTCTATCCAGCGCCCTCGGACCGTTGTCCGCGAACCTCGCAGCATGGCGCACCTCTTTGTTCCTGTGGGCCATTCCTGTGGTGCTGCAGGCGGTGGGTTGGTTCATTGCCACCCGCCACGTGGGGTTTGACCCAGTGGAGCCTTCCACAACAGGCAACATTCCTCTGCGGCGTTCGCCCACCGCCGTCGCGCTACTGTTCTTCTTCGGCCTGCAGTCAACCATGGCCTACGTGCAGATGGGCTGGCTGCCCACCATGCTTGTCTCGCGTGGCGTCGGAAGTGGAACTGCTGGAGTCTCACTTGCCCTCATCGGCGCTTTCAACATCATTGGCGGACTAGTGATGCCGGTGCTCATCGAGCGCCTGCGGGATCTGCGCCCGGTGCCTCTTATCCTTGCTGCGACCACAGCTGCGGGCTGGATTGGCGTGCTGGTCAATGCGTCAGCAGCGCCGTTGATTTGGGCGAGCCTCATGGGGATTGGCGGAATGTGTTTCCCACTCGCACTGGCCCTGCTCGCAGCTCGCACCCGCGAGCCAGCGGTGACGGCGCGGTTATCGGGGTTTGTCCAACCAGGCGGCTACCTCTTGGCGGGTGGTTTTCCCTTCATTTTTGGCCTCGTGGCTCAGGCAACCGGCGGATGGTCGGTGAGCCTAGCGGTGCTCATTGCCCTCACAGTTGCGATGGCCGTGGCCGGTGTAGCCGCCGCGCGGCCGGTCTACATCGACGACGAGCTTCTATCGAAGTGACGCTGCAGGTGCACTAGTCCAAGGCGAACGCCATCCTTGGTGTGGATATTCGGCATGCGTCCGGTTTCTTCGAATCGGAACTTCTTGTGCAGCGCGATCGATGCCTCGTTGGTGTCCACGATGTAGGTGATCATCGTCTGCACGTAGTCATTTTCCTTGGCGTCATCCATGACTGCGCACATGAGCTCGTTGCCCACGCCCTTACCGCGTGCAGACGGCGCCACATAGACGGAATTTTCTACGGTGCCCCAGTAGATTGCCGGGGTCACGAACTGGAAGTATGCTGCCCAGCCGATGATTTCATCGTCGTCGACAGCCACAAAGACGGGGTATCCATCGGATTCCATCTGCTCGAGCCAAGCGATGCGGTCCTCGACGGATTCTTGCCACGTGACCAAGTTGGCAGCCGGCCTAGCGGCCGACGCGGCGTTGTAGATGGAGGCGATTGCGGCGGCGTCGGAAAGCGCGGCGGGGCGAACGTGCATGGATTGATCCTTAAAGCATGAGCTGCAAGTGAGTGAGGTTGAGCCAATGTCCCATCTTGTAGGACACCTCTTTGAACGTTCCTACATTGGCAAAACCGAACTTCTCATGCAACTTGATGGATGCGACGTTGGTGTCCACGATGAGCCCCAGCAGCGTATGCACTTTTTCATCCGCGCGCGCCAGGGAAACGAGCTCACCTAAAAGGGCGGTGCCCACGCCTCGGCCTTGGGCTGCCGGATCCAAATAAATGGTGGTTTCGTAACACCCTTTCCACACGCTTGGGTCGCGGTAGGGGTGATACATGGCCCAACCTAAGTGCTGAGGCTTTTCGCCTGGCGTCTCAGGCTCGGTTTCTGCAGCCAGCCACGGGCAGCCATCAGCGATGTTCTGGCGCAGGTATTCTTCGCGCTCGGCGATGGTTGCTTCGGTGTCGCGGAAGATGAAGTCGGTCTCCCGGATGGCCCAGTTGAGGCACTCGGTCATCGCGGGGACGTCGGCGAGGGTGGCACTGCGGATTTGCATGCGTTCCAGATTACAATTGCGTACATGTCTAAAAAGAAGCCACGCCCAGTCCCTGTTCCAGCAGAAGGCTTGTCGCAGCTTGTCGACGCCCATACGCACCTAGCCTCCTGCAAGGACCCAGCCGCCGACATCGTGTCCCGCGCCGGTGCTGCAGGGGTGTTGCGCATGGTTACGGTAGGTGATGGTTTGGAAGAGGCCGAGCGTGCGCTCCAAGCGGCACATGAGTTCCCCAACGTGTGGGCAGCCTGCGCCATCCATCCCACCAAGGCCGACACGCTCGATGCCGCGGCGCGGAAGCGGCTGGAGGAAATGGCTGCGGACCCACGCTGCGTGGCAATCGGGGAGACCGGCCTCGATACCTATTGGATTAAGCACGAGCCAGAGTCCACCGCACCCCTTGACGTCCAGGAGGAGGCGCTGCGCTGGCACATGGATTTGGCCAAGGAGGCGGGCAAGGTCCTCATGATCCACAATCGTGAGGCGGATGTGGAGCTTCTGCGTGTGCTTGGCGACGCCGAGAATGTCATGCTCCATTGCTTCTCCTCACCGTTGGACGTGGCGAAGGAGGCCCTGGCACGCGGTTGGGTTCTCTCCTTTGCCGGCAACGTGACGTTCAAGCGCAACGAGGAGTTGCGTCAGGCGGCGGCTATTGCTCCGGCGGGGCAGCTACTCGTGGAGACGGATGCTCCGTATATGACTCCCGAGCCCTTCCGCGGTGCGCGCAACGAGCCGACCTTCATCGGTCATACGTATAACTGCATTGCGGAAGCGCGGGGCATGGATGTGGAGGATTTGGTTACGGAAGTTAACCAGACGTTCAACTCCGTGTTTGGTTTGTGACGATCGTCATATTTAGTATTTGTCCTGGTCAACCGTAAAACACGTGTTGGGTGTTGCGGTAGTGTTCCAAGTGGCGTGGCGAAAGGAATCGCTCTCGACTGGACGCTGCTGTTATCGTATTGTTATTGAAGATTTGCTCAACGCGCTACCGTCCCATGGTTGGCCCCACGCCTGAGGGCCTAGCGCGAGACATCATTCGTTTTGAGAGAGTTACATGAACCAGATTAAGCGCATCAATTCTTCCCGTTCCCTTCCACTGCGTCTTGCCACCGGCGGTGTGCTCGGCACTTTGGCAGTGGGCGGTGTGGTCGCTGTGTCTGCGCAAAAAGACATCACCCTTGACGTCAATGGCGACAAGATTGAGCTCGCCACCTTCGCGGGCAACGTCGATGAGGCTCTGCAGGCTGCTGGCGTCAACGTCGGTGGTGAGGATCTGGTCTACCCGGCTCCTTCTGAGAAGGTCGCTGACGGTGACAACATCACCGTGCGCACCTCCAAGCCGGTGGCCGTGTCTATCGACGGCGTCAAACAGCAGCTTTCCTCGACCGACCTCAAGGTTTCGGATCTGTTGGGCAACCTTGATGGTATCGCCCCAGGTGCGGCTATTACCTCCGGTGATAAGGAGGTAACGGGTGATGACAACCTGACTGAGGGCATGGAACTCGAGGTTGTCTCACCGAAGATCGTCAAGATCAATGACGGCGGCAAGATCACCTACACCAACATTGCGGCCAAGACCGTGAAGGACGTCATCGAAGAGCGCGGCATCGACGTTGATGAGGATGACCGCGTGTTCCCGTCGATGGATACCCCGATCGTCAATGGCATGTCCATCAAGGTTGACCAGGTTTCCACCACCTTCTACGACGCAACCGAGGAATTTGAGGCGGAGCCTACCTTCGTTGACGATCCTGAGCTTGAAGAGGGCAACGAGGAAGTGCGCGTGGAGGCAGTCAAGGGCCAGCGCAACGTCACCCGCAAGCTCGTGATGAAAGACGGTGCCAAGGAGTCTGACGAGATAGTCAAGGAGAAGGTCATTAACGAGCCGGTCGCTGCGACCATCGCCCGTGGCACCAAGAAGCCCGCCGCTGGTGTCACAGCGCCAGCCGTGGCTGACGGCTCCGTGTGGGATTCCCTCGCGCAGTGCGAGTCCACCGGTAACTGGGCCATCAACACCGGCAACGGTTTCTCCGGCGGCCTTCAGTTCACCCCGTCCACCTGGGCTGGCTTCGGTGGCACCGCTTATGCTCCTGAGGCATGGCAGGCAACCCGCGAGCAGCAGATTGCTGTCGCGGAGAAGGTCCAGGCCGCACAGGGCTGGGGCGCATGGCCTGCATGTACCTCCAAGCTGGGCCTGCGCTAAACGCCCCTTCTGGGCCGGCCGAATTTGGCCACCGCAGCTAGACCTGAATCGCTTTCCTGAAACAGCCCGCTTATGCGGGCTTTTCTGATTTTGTGAACTACTCTGAATTGCATGACTGAACCCAAACTGCTCGGACCCGTGGAAATTCGCCAACTGGCCGAGAAGCTGGATGTAACCCCCACCAAGAAGCTTGGTCAGAACTTCCTGCACGACCCAAACACTATCCGCCGCATCGTTGCCGCAGCAGACTTACAGCGCGACGACCGCGTGGTTGAGGTAGGACCTGGCCTGGGGTCTTTGACCTTGGGCCTGCTGGAAGCAGTCGATGACCTCACCGTGGTGGAGATCGATCCGCGCCTAGCGGCGCAGCTGCCGGACACCATTGCTGAGCGCGCGCCGGAGCAGGCGGGCAACCTCCGCCTCATCGAAAAGGATGCGTTGCGCATCGCGCCGGGAGAGCTGGGAGAACCCACGGCCCTTGTGGCGAACCTGCCTTATAACGTTGCAGTTCCGGTTTTGCTGCACCTGCTGGAGCTGTATCCCACCATTCGACGCGTGCTGGTGATGGTGCAGCTGGAGGTCGCTGAGCGCCTCGCCGCGAAGCCCGGTAACAAGGTCTACGGTGTGCCCTCCGTGAAGGCCTCCTTCTACGGCACCGTCCGCCAGGCGGGAACCATCGGCAAGAACGTCTTCTGGCCTGCCCCCAACATCGAGTCCGGTTTGGTTCGCATCGATTGCTTCGAGGACGCCCCGTGGCCTATCGACGATGCGACGCGTAAGGCAGTTTTCCCGCTTGTCGACGCCGCCTTCGCCCAACGCCGCAAGACCCTTCGCGCAGCTTTATCCGGCCACTTTGGCGGCGGCCCGGCGGCGGAGGAAGCCCTCGTGGCGGCGGGCATTGACCCACGGTTGCGCGGCGAGAAGCTCGCGGTAGAAGACTTCGTGTGTTTGGCAGGTATCAAGTGATTCTGAGAGCACGCGCCCACGCGAAAGTAAACTTGCACCTCGGGGTCGAGGCAGTTCGCGACGATGGCTTCCACGAGCTGGCAACGGTGTTTCAGTCCCTCGATATCAGCGACGAGGTCTCTCTTGAGGTTCACGCCGACGAACCGACCACCGGCCCAGTTGTTGCCGCGCTGCACGCCAGCGGCACCTATGCTGCCGGCGTACCGGAAGATGAGTCCAACCTGGCCTGGCGCGCTGTCGAGGTGGTGGCCCGCGCTGTGCGAGCCGACCGGCAGGTGGCTCTGCCGCGCGTGACGCTGCACCTGCAGAAGGGAATTCCTGCCGCAGGCGGCATGGCTGGCGGCTCGGCGAACGCCGCTGCGGCCCTGCGCTTAGCTGCGCAAGCTTTCGCAGACTTTTGTGAGCTCAGCGAGGACAAGCTTTACGAGCTGGCCGCCGAGCTGGGCTCCGACGTGCCTTTCACGCTCATGGGCGGCACCGCCTTGGGCACTGGGCGCGGCGAGCAGCTAGCACCCATGATGACCCGCGGCACCTACACGTGGGCGATTATCACCAACGCCGAGGGCTTATCGACGCCGGCGGTCTTCCACAAGATCGATGAGCTGCGCGCGGCGGGGAAGGGTAGCACCCCTGCGATGGATACATCAGCGGTAGCCCAGGCGTTGATGAGTGGTCAGCCGCAACAGCTGGCGGCCGCGCTGCGCAACGACCTGCAGGCCGCCGCCGTGTCCCTGCGGCCAGACCTGCGTAAGATTCTCGACACTGGCAAGGCCGCCGGTGCTCTGGCCGGGATTGTCTCCGGTTCCGGCCCCACCTGCGCCTTCCTCTGCGAGGATGAGGAGACCGCCGGAGAAGTGGTTGCGCAAGTCATGTTTGACAACAAGGGCACCCGCGGCATTGTCACGCACTCGCCGGCCCCAGGTATTGAGATGCTTGGCTGATTAGCCCACTTGAGAGCGACTGAGATCGACAAAGGCACCGTCCCATTGAACGGTGCCTTTGTCTATTTCCTAGCTAGAGCGGAGGGGGCTCTACAGCGCAACCTTAGAGGACAGCCATCTCGGTCGGCTTGATGTCCAGCTTGAAGCGGTTGATCTCCTTGCCCTCGAACAGGTCGATGACAACGAGCTCCTTTTTGTTGGCGTCGGTGACGTAAGCGTAGCCGTCAACGGACTTCAGGATCGGTCCAGGCAGCTGCCACTCTTCGTTCTCGCGCCACTCGGAGATAGCGTCGATCTTCTTGGTGACCTTGCCGGATTCCGGATCGATGACGTTGAGCTTGCCGTCGTAGGTCAGAACCAGTGCCTCGCCCAGCGGGCCTCGGGCCAGGGAACGGAACCAGTAAGAAGATCCAAGCTCAACCTTCTTGGCGGAGTAGTCCTCGGTGTTGATGAGGGAGACAGATGTTGGGCGCTCGAACTCGGCGTCCTTCTCAGTCTTATTATCAGCGAGGATGATGTCAGACTCTTCGGAACCAGCGGAGTTACCGGAGCGCTGGTAGCCGTCCTTGCCAGCGTAGGAAGAAACGTCGATCTTATGGAACTCCTTGCCGTCGAAGACGACAGGGCCGTCCTCACAGCCGAAGAAGAGCTTTCCGTTACCAGCGGTAGCCTCACCGTGGACGCCAGGGCACTTGGTGGTCTCGGTCAGGACCTTGCCATCCTTGTCCAGGTGCTGAATGGTGTGGCGCTCGTCCTCGGTGCCCTTGGTCATAACGACGGAGCCATCCTTGAGCGGAACAGCCACACCGTGGTGAGCCTCGCCGGACTCGAAGGTCTTAACGTCCTTTGGATCAGCAATCTGGTCGGTTGGTACGACCTGTGCGGTGCCGTCACCATCGGAGAAGAGCGCGGTGAAGCCGTCGTGGTGAACCACGTGGCCTGCGTGCGGTGCCTTGTACTCGGCGTCGTCAAGCTTTGGCTCAGCGGTGTAGTAGTGGTTGTGATCGCCGTGCGGCTTGGTGATGAGGCCGGTGTCGAAGGTGAGGAACTTGTCGCCCTTGGTCACCATGACGTGACGGTCATCGCCAGCGTTAGACAGGCGCAGGAACGCAGGCATATCCTCTTCCGCGATGACCTTGCCGGTCTTGGCATCGTAGGTCTTCAGGCCACCCTCGTGGGAGAGAACGACGCGATTAGGCAGCTGGGCAACCTCAGTCTCGCCCTCGCTGGCTTCCATGCCGTCGTGGGAGTGGTCATGTCCCTCGTGCTCATGATCGTGAGCCTCCTCCGCAGCGGAGGTTGCCGGAGCAGCCTCGTCAGCTGGCTTGGAGCAGGAAGTGACAAGAAGCGCTGTCGCGGAGACAGCGGCGAGAATTGAAAGCGCAGATTTCTTCATAACGCTTTAGGTTATTTAGAACGATATTCATTTGCAATACTCGTGAAAATGAGGGGGTAATCCGAGCTAGGCATTAAGATGGGACAACGTTATGGCGAACCTTATTAACTTGGAAAACGTATCCAAATCTTTCGGCCTCCAGACTCTCCTTGATGGGGTATCACTCGGCGTGCAATCCGGTGACCGAATCGGAATCGTTGGCGTTAACGGCGGCGGTAAGACCACGCTTCTAGAGGTCTTGACTGGCATCGAGCCGCCAGACGAGGGGCGCGTTTCCCACAACTCCGATCTACGCATGGCTGTGGTGACGCAACGCTTTGAGCTTGACGACGCCCTGACCATCGCCCAGATCATCATCGAACCGCTCGGCCTCGAAACCTTTGAGTGGGCCTCCAACGCCAAGGTACGCGACGTCCTGGGGGGCCTCGGAATTGTGGAACTCGGCCTAGAGACCCAAGTGGGCTCGCTCTCGGGTGGTGAGCGCCGCCGCGTGAATCTAGCCGCAGCGCTCGTACAGGAACTCGACCTCGTGGTACTCGACGAGCCGACCAACCACCTCGACGTCGAGGGCGTGCAGTGGCTTGCGCAGCACCTGCTGGGCCGCAAGATTGCCGTCGTGGTGGTCACTCACGACCGCTGGTTCCTGGATACCGTCGCCACCACCACCTGGGAAGTGCACGACGGCGTGGTTGACCCCTACGAGGGCGGTTACAACGACTGGATCTATGCCCGCGCCGAGCGCGCCCGCCAGGCCGACACCATGGAACAGCGCCGCCAGAATCTCGCCCGCAAGGAGCTGGCCTGGCTGCGCCGAGGTGCGCCGGCTCGTACCTCCAAGCCGCGTTATCGCATTGAGGCCGCCGAGGCCCTCATCGCGGACGTCCCCGCGCCGCGCAACAAGGTTGAGCTCATGGCCTTTTCCAAGCAGCGCCAAGGCCGCGTGGTTATCGAACTCGAGGACGCGACCGTGGCAACCCCCGACGGCCGTGTGCTGGTAGACCATCTGACCTGGCGCCTCGCGCCGGGCGAGCGCATTGGCCTCGTTGGCGTTAACGGTTCCGGCAAGACCACTCTGCTGCGCGCTTTGGCAGGGGAGCACTCGCTCACGGCAGGCAAGCGCATTGAGGGGCAGACGGTGCGCCTGGGTTGGCTGCGCCAGGAACTCGACGACCTTGATCCGCAACGCCGGCTTATCGACGCCGTCGAAGACGTCGCTACCTATGTCCACCTCGGCAAGAAGGAGCTGAGCGCCTCGCAGCTGGCCGAGCGCCTCGGCTTTTCCGCCAAGCGTCAGCGCACCCCGGTGGGTGACCTGTCCGGTGGCGAGCGCCGCCGACTGCAGTTGACCCGCGTGCTCATGGCCGAGCCAAATGTTCTTCTGCTGGACGAGCCGACCAATGACCTAGACATTGATACCCTTCAGGAGCTCGAGTCGCTTCTAGACTCGTGGCCCGGAACGATGGTGGTCATCTCGCACGACCGCTACCTTGTGGAAAGGATCGCCGACAACACCTATGCGCTGTTCGGCGACGGAAAGCTGACCAACCTGCCGGGCGGAATCGACGAATACCTGCGCCGCCGCGCCCAGCTCGACGCCGCCCAGAATTCCGGTGTCCTGAACCTGGGCGGTAAGAACGCGGACGGAACTGCTGCCGATACGGCCAAGGTCAAGGGCGACGGAGCCGGCGGCACTGGCACCGCGGCGCCAAAGCGCCTGAGCTCGCAGGAAGAACGCGAGCTGACCAAGAAGATGAACGCACTGGAACGCAAGATGTCCAAGCTCGACGAGCAAGCGGAGAAAGTGAGTGCGACCATGGCAGAAGTTGCCGCTGCGACGGTACTCGATACCGAGCAGCTCACTAAGCTAGATGCGCAGCTCAAAGACATCACCGCGCAGCGCGAGGAGCTGGAAATGGAGTGGCTGGAACTCGGTGAAAAGCTGGAGGGATAAGCCTTTGGGCAAGCGGGGCGTCGTCAAGCATGCCTCCCCCTGCCGTATAACGATGCGGTTGCGATCTGCCGAACAGCGTTCAATGCGGTGTCCTCATACCGCGTAGCTGTGGCACGGTGGAGGTCATGAACATCTCGCGCCGCATCCTCCCCGTTACAGCCGCACTTGCCTTGACCATGAGTGGGCTGGTGCCAGCCCAGGCACAGGTTCAGCTCCCGCCACAGGTCCAAGAGCTTTCCTCCCAGCTGCCAGCGGGTAGCTCGCAAATTGAGCTGCCTGCACAGGCATACGACCTCGCCAAGCAGTTCAACATTCAGCTGCCGCCGTTTATCAAGCAGCCAGCCCCTGAGGTGGCCCACCAGCTGGTTAGCGCCACGAATGCGCACCTGCGCAAGCAGGGCCATGTTGAAGACGGCAACGCGCGAAACATCGCGCAGGAGTGGGCTGATCAAGGCGCAGCGGGAACGCTGACCTTCCACGGCAATGCCGGTGATGGCCGCACCCACCTCAACGAGGGCAGCGGCAACGTCTACCGCCTGAGCATCCAGGAAGCACAAGACCGCCTCAACTGGCTCAACCGCGACGTCCCAGTTACCCCGGGACCTAGCAAGCACTTTGGCGTGGCCACCAGCTTCGACGGCTCGAACGTCTACGTTGCGGAGTACTTCTTTAACTAGTCTTTGCTTCTTTATCTACTAAGGACGACGGGTGCACTGATCCGACCCACTGCGCGGAGCAGAAAGGCAGGTCGTGACGGGAGCATGGCGGCGTAGTTTCCGGGTACGTAAGATGGTCCCCATGATTTTGATTAACGTAAAATTCCACGTAAAGCCCGAATATGCAGAGACCTTCCTCGAGGAGATCGACTGGTACACCCAGGCTTGTAATGCGGAGTCGGGTTGCCTGAACTTTGATTGGTACCGTGATCCGGAGGACCGTCAGCGCTTCCTCCTCGTTGAGGCTTATGCTGATGGCAAGGACGTGGATCATGTCCAGGGCGAGCACTTTAAGCGCTCCTGCGAGGAGTTCCCGAAGTACTTGCTGGAGACCCCGGAAATCATCAACGTCCACATCGACGGGAAGACCGAGTGGGACCGCATGGCCGAGTACAAGGTCGAGTCCTAAGAAACTCGCTTAAAAGCAATCCGCCTCCCTGCACCGTGTATACAACCACGCAGCGCAGGAAGGCGGATTTTTTTATTTGGGCAATCTAGGCCGCGACGTTAAGAAGGATAATCAATAGGGCCGGAGGTACTAAGAGCCCAGCGAGGATAAACCAGGCATTCTTCTGCCCAAAGTTGAATTGGGAAGAACCGCTGGGAAGGGGCACCATCGCGCGGGTATCTGTGGGGTCGTAGTAGAACAATCCGTAACGAAGCTTGCCCGCTGTAGAGGAGTCAGGAAAGTGTTCATCCAGCTTTTTATTTATGCTATTCAACCTGAACACGAGCCAGACGCAAGCCACAAGGATGGCAACGACTAGGAACTGTATAACTAGTGGAGCGAGGCTTGGAGCGAAGAGACTAGTGAGCGCGAACGCCGTGCAGATCGCCGTTAGTGCAAAAACCAAAAGCTTAACGCTGGAAGGATAGCAGCGGAGTGAGCACGGCTACGCTCGATATCAACCGCAGAAAACTGCGAATAGCCGTTTGTGGTTGTCTTGGTGCTTTGTTGCGTTATGCCGATAGTTACTGCTGATGTAATCGTGAGAACGAGAGGTACAAGTAACGCAAAGCCAATTGCATTTCGATAGGTCTTTGGCATCCATGCATCAGGTTCGCCTCGACCATTGAAATGCTTGGGCAGCGGGTCTGGGAGGCTGTCCCAGCCGAGGATTACAACTATTGCGGCGACTAGCGCAAGCGCTGCCGTGGCTACTAACCAAACCCATTCTTTGCGTGGAGCTGTCAACAGGAAGTTCCTCGGGTGTGCAGTTTCCTACATAAATCCAAAACAGTATAACGAAAATTTCGGCTCAAGCGTTAGGCAAACGAAAAGGCGGGCAGTCTGTTGTAAGAGACCGTCCGCCTTTTGCGTTCTAGGGGCTTTGGCTCAAGAACTTCTAGATCTGGCACTTGGATTCCAAGTTCTTGTCGTAGTTGGAGTACTGCAACAAGGCGTAGTGGAAAGCCAGGGCGTATTCCGAGGCGCCTTCCGGAAGCGGGTGAATGCCGTCGGAATAGAGCAAGTTCGGGTTGCTCTGTGCGTGGGTGCACCAGTCAGCGAGGTAGACGTTGTCGTACTTTTTCGCAGCGTCGATGACGTCGCGCTGGGACTGTGCCATCCATCCGCGGTCGCCGTAAGGAACGGCCATCACGATGGTGTGGTCTGGGCCGATGAGGTCAACGACTTCCTGAATCTGGTCAGGGAATGCCGGGCCATTGGTACCGAAGCCAAGGAAGACCGTGGAGCGCAGCTGACCAGAATCCTTGAGCTGCTGAATGATCGGGATAGCTGCCGTGTAGTGGCGGGAAACGGCGGCGTCGACGTAGATGCCTGGGTAGCGCTGCTGCAGTGCCTCGGAGGCAGCCAACATCACCGAGTCACCGATGGCGGTAATCTCATTGCCGGTTGGTATCGGACGGCGGGTATTTTCTACTGGGTTCGCTGGAGCTGCCGTATCGCCAGGGTTGCCCTGGTTGCTTTGGGTGTTCTTCTGCTGCAGCATCTCGAGCTGCTGCTCCAGCTCAGACTTATCGCTGGAGGTCGCCAGCGCATAGCCCACGCCCACTAGGGAAGCGACGACGATCAACGGCACGAGCGGCCAAAAGGCCTTGGCAAATCCGTCCTTCATCTCGGACATGGATGGGCGGGCCGCCCAGTAGCCAGTCCACGTCTTCTTGTAACCGCCGCGGCGGAAAGGATTCTCCACGAACTGGTAGGAAAGCTCTGCCAGCAAGAAAGAGATCGGTACCGCGACAAGGCCCAGAATCCACGGCTTGTCGGAGGAGTGGTTTCCGTCGAAAATCGCGCGCAAAATCATCACGACCGGCCAGTGCCACAGGTATAGCGAGAAGGAACGCTGACCCAGCCAACGCATGACGGCGGTGCTGAAGATCCATTTGAGAGGACCGAATTCGCGGACGATGCCCCAAATCATGAGCGCGCCGAGGACGCTTGTCAGTACCAAGCCGCCGCGGTAGGTGAAGTCTGCATCGTCCGGCATTAGGAACAGCTGCGCGATGTAACCCGCAAGCGCTAAGAAGCCAATCGTTCCTGCCAGAACGCGCTCGGACTTTCCGGGACTTGCCCACGAGTCAGCCTCGGGATCTTCCTTGGTGCTGGTGAGCATCAAAGAAAGGATTGCGCCAATGAGCAAGCCGAAGGCGTGGGTATCGGTGCCGTAGTAGACGCGCGTTGGGTCCTCACCAGGAGCGTAGATGAGCCACATTGCGACGCCGGACGCGATGGCCAGAATTAACGAGACCGCAATTGGGAGGCGGCGGGGCTGACGTCGAGAAATGGCGAAAATGGTGAAAATGAGCAGGGGCCAAATGACATAGAATTGCTCTTCAACAGCCAACGACCAGTAGTGGGCAAAGACCTGAATTTCGTTGTCAGCAAAGTAAGACTGCGAGGTGGCAATCTGTGTCCAGTTATTGACGAAGAAGAACGTGCCCAGGAACTGCTCGCGGATTCCTACTGCTAGATCACCGCCGACGAGGGCAACGATGGACGTGCAAATGATGAGCACGGTCAACGCTGCGGGCAGGATTCGGCGGAATCGGCGGACCCAGAAATCCTTCAAGCTGATGCGGCCACTGGCGCGGAATTCGCGGACGAGCAGGGAGGTAATCAAGAATCCGGATAGGACAAAGAACATGTCAACGCCGAGGTAACCACCGGGCAGGAAGTCGCCGAAGAAGTGGTAGATGACCACTGCGAGGACGGCTAGGCCGCGAAGGCCGTCGAGGCCCTTGACCTGGCGCAGGCGGGCGCGGCGGTTGTGCTTTACTTCCTTGCTTTCTGGTGGCGTGGCAAGTGCTTCGGGCTCGTGGGGGAAGCTGTCCACCATGACCGGGGTAGCCGGTTTTGCAGATTGCTGCGGGCGCGGCTCATTCTTGGGCGGCTGCACAAATGCCGCTGGGGCAGTAGCGATGCTTGCTTCTTTGGCAGTGGACTTCGCGATTGGCTTATTGTTCGGCTTGGCGTCTGAGGTCTGCGCAGAACGATTGGGATGCTTCTGTGCTTCGCGAGGAGGCTTCGGCGCCTTCAGCTGCTGCTGGGAAGGCGTGCCCACGGATTGCGAGCGACGTGCGAGTGCGCGTGCGATCTCCTGCTCAGTGGCAGCGTGGTTCGCAGAGTTTGCGGTGGCTGCTGCGCCAGCTGCTTTTGCAGTGGTTCCAGGCTTCCCGGTACTCGCTGGGCGGTTCGCCTGTTCTGCCTCTGGCCGTGGCTTTTGCGGCTGCTGTGCTTGAGCCTTGGGCTGTGTCTGCTTAGCCTGAGATTGCGGAGCCTGGGCCTTTGGCTGGGCCTGAGCCTGCAGCTTTCCAGCAGGCTGAGAAGCTTGGGCCGTCTGAGATGCCTGTGCTGCGTTGGCCGGCTTGCCCTCGGGCAGCTTGTTCTTACCAGCATCAGGTTGCTTCGGTTGTTGCTTTGCAGGTGGAGTCTGTGCATCAGCCTTGGCCTTGGTTGCGGAAACACCGGCTGCGGCGGCACCAGCTGCTGCGGGGCCTGCCTTCGGGGCGCCCTGTTTCGGCGTCTCTGGCTTAGTGCTTTGCTTCGAGGTGGCGGGCTTGGCGCCCTGCTTCGCAGTGTTCGGCTGAGCGCTTTGTTGAGTCTTTGGCTGTTGAGTCTTTGACGCCTGTGCGTTCTGCGGCTTTGGGGCGGCAGATGCCATTTGCGTCTGTGCTGCAGGATGCTTCGTTGCAGGCGGATAAATCAGACGTGGTTTCTTTTTGTCATCGGCGTTCTTGGCTCCTTCGATGGTGGAAGTGCTTGGCTTGGAAGATTTATCAGCCGGGGCCTTGGGCGCCTTTGAGTTCTGTGGCTGCTTGTTTCCTGCAAAGGAGTTGCCAGTCTTGGGCTGCTGAGCGTCCTTGGCCGGTTGTTGCTTCTGTGCGTTGTTGTTTGGACGTGGCGGCAGCTTCGCAGAGGGGGTGTCCTTCACCACAGATTTGGTGGAATTCTGCTGAGCTGGCTCGTGCTTGGCCTGCTTCGGATGGTCTACGGATGCGTTCTTCTGGCCACTTGCGGTCTTGTCCGCCGGCTTAGCTGCATGCGAACCATCTTTCTCCGATTTCCCAGCGTTCTTGGTGCCTTCGATGGTGGAAGTGCTCGGCTTGGAAGAATTGCCTGCCGAAGTTTTGGGCGCGGCCGGCTTAGGTGCTGGTGCTTTCCCCGGCTGAGGCTTTGCAGACTGCTGCGGAGACTTACCCTGACCAGGCTTGGGCATCTGAGGCTTAGCGGAGTCCTGGGGTTTTGGAGCTGGAGTCTTTTTCTGAGTCGGCTGTGCGGCCGGCTTCGCTGCAGAATCGGTGCCAGAAGGTTTGCCTTGAGCGGGCTTAGTGCCCTGCGCCTTTGTAGATTCCGGCGTGGAGGCCTTCGCGCTGTCCTTATCCTTCGGAGCTTCAGGCTTGTTGCCGGACTGCGGAGGGGTGGCCTGCGAAGCCTGCTCTCCCTTGGACGGAGTCGCGACCGGTTGGTAAACGGGTTTCTTGGACTTCTCCTGGGCAGTTGAGGAAGGCTTGCCGAGGAGGGACCTCAAAAACTGTTTCAAAACATTCTCCAGGGGAATAGCGGCTAGCGACTGGATCAGTTTAGCCCGCGAAGTGTATGGATTCCTAAAATAACGGGGAGTGTTTCTCACCCAAATTTGGACTGCCTAAGAAATGCTTAAATCGCTGGTTGGGGCACCTGCGAACAGGCCCCGCAGTACCGTAGCGACACCATTGTCGGCATTGGAGGGGGCAATGATATCCGCAATCTCTTTCAATTGCGGGTGAGCATTGTCCATCGCCACCGCCAATCCGGCAGTACGAAGCAATTCGTAATCGTTGAGGAAGTCCCCAAAAGCAGCGGTCTCAGCAAGAGGGATTGAACTCAACTCAGCCATCGCAGTCAACGCCGCGCCCTTGTCGACGCCGTCCGCCATCACGTCCAGCCACACCTTGCCGGAGATGGCCACATTGTGGTCCTGGACGACATCATCGATAGTGGGGGCAAGGTTGGCCTCAGATCCGTCCTGGCAGTAGGCCGCAATCTTGATGATGTTGTCGTGCTGCACCGCGGTGAGGTCGTCCACCCACGTCACTGCCTTGTAATACTTAGCGATCTCTGCGACGGCATGGTCCGGGATGTCACGCTCAATGAACGCGCCAGCTGGAGTGCACAAAACCAGCGTGTGTTCGGCAGGAAGAGTCGCCGATGCGTCCAAGACGCGCTCGACCACCTCGACCGGCAGTGGGAAGGTCGCGATGATGTCGCCATCGCGCATGACGACGGCGCCGTTTTCCGCAATGAAGGTAGAAAACTCCGGGAACATCAGCTGCAGGGTGGCAAGTTGGCGTCCGGATGCGGGGATAAGCGTAGCGCCCTGACTCCGGGCGAGCTCGGTGAGCTCAGCAAAATCCGGGGGAAGTTGACCTTGGGGGTCAAGCAGTGTGCCGTCCATGTCTAGCGCAATGAGCTGCGGAACCAAAGTGTCCAACCAATCTGTGATTTATCGGGGTGGCTGTATCAATTGTGATGTGTCACACTGGTGTGCATGTCTGAGAAAACAAACGTCGAAAACACAACAGCCTCGCCAGTGCTTGTTTCAATTCGCAACCATACCGGAGTGATTGAGCTAAATCGCCCGCGCGCGCTCAATAGTTTGAATCCTGAGATGCTTGACATTATTCGTCAAGCTCTTTCCCAGTGGCGTCACAACGACGAGGTCGAGCAGGTGCTCGTATATTCCAATAGCCCCAAAGCTTTCTGCGCAGGTGGCGACGTACGCGCTGCGCGCGACGGCGTTCTCGCCGAAAAGTGGGCAGAGGTAGACGAGTTCTTCGAAGGCGAGTACGCGCTCAACGGGGATATCGCCGAGTATCCCAAGCCGTATATCGCTGTTATCGACGGCGTAGCCATGGGCGGAGGCTTGGGTATCTCCGCGCATGGTTCGCACCGAGTCGTTACAGAGAAGGCCTTCGCGTCTATGCCGGAGATGGCAATCGGCTACGTTACCGACGTCGGCATCGCCTACATGTCCCAGCGCATGGTCGGAACTCGCGGGGAAGCTGACCCCGCTCTGGCGAAGCTCTGGGGTTTGAGCGGCTACCGCATGTATGCAGCCGACATGCTGTGGTCTGGCCTTGCCACCCACGTCGTCAAGGATGCCGATGCCTTTATCGAGGACGTCGTCGCCGACGGAGTTGACGCGGCCATCGAAAAGCACGCCGTAGAACCTGAAGGTCAGCCAGAGCTGGCAGGTCTCATCCAAGACATCGACGAGGTATTCCAACACGCAACGTGGGAAGAGATCGCAGCCGCGTTGCCACAACATCCGGAACTCGCAGAACTCTTCGCCAAACTCACCGAGAAGGCGTGCGCTTCGGCTTTGGTCGCAGCGACCGAGCTTTTCGAAGCCGAAGCTAATGCCGCCGACATTCGCGAGGCGCTGCGTATGGAACTAGAACTCGGCAAGCACATGTTGCGCCGCCCAGATTTCGCAGAGGGTGTCCGCGCTGTTCTGGTGGACAAAACCCAAGACGCGCAGTTCCAGCCGGCTGGCCAGCCGGAAGAATTCCGCGCAGCTATCGCCCGCGCTTAGAAAGCCCAAGACCCGCCGAGTGCACACTCGGCAGGCCGGGTTTTAGAAATTACAAAAGGATGCCGCGGCTTGCCGCATAAGCAGAGCGAGCGCGGGCGGCATCGCATTGCGCCGGCAGTTTTACCGCCAGTACTGCATCGGTAACATCACGCGTCGGCGCGGGCAGCGTCAAGGTAGGCGAGCTCGCCAGGAACAACCCAGTCTTTTCACCCAAGCGCGCGGTCAGCAGCGTCCATACTCCCAACACCGGCATTGCCATCTGTGGCAGATGAGCAGCCCGCGCCCACGCTAGGGGCAGCTGAGGACGCACGAAATCCGGCAGCGCATTATCGCGTCCAAAACGTAGAAGATTATGTGCAGCTTGGGCCGCGACAGTCGAGGAATACTCAGGCTCCGCCCATGCCCAGGTCAAATTCTCAGAGTCAACAACCGCGATGAGGTGCGCGTTCACGGTCGTCGAGCCGGTAGCCGTGTTAAGCACGGCGCTTCCCGTCGAAAGATCGAGTTCAGCCTCAGCGTTGGGGTAGCGTGCCTCCAGGAAGAATTGGTGCTCAACGGCAGTGAAGTGGGCGTCGGAAAGCACCTGCTCCGGCAACAAACCATAGTTGCGTCCCTGCAGAACCACGATGCGCTGGCCTTCTGGGGCGCCCTCAGGAGTAAGGCGGACTTCCGTGCCATCGCTGAGTCGAATGCTCTCCGAATCCGCGCGCGTGGTGGAGTCTGTCTCAAGGCCCATCGCTTGGGCCAAGTGCAATAGCGCCAAACGCTCGTCGACCCCACCGCTAAAGCACTCGATGCCTGCGAGAATCGTGGCTCGGGCGTCCTGCGGAAGTTGGGTGAAGGGCACCGCTATGATTGCCTCGTGATCGCCCTGCTGAGCGCGCACGACCGGGGCGTTTCCTACCAAGAAGCGCGCAATGGTGAGCAACGATTCGTGGTAAGGCTGCGGAGCGTGGAACTCCGCCATGGGAGCTTGGGCTGCTCCTGTGGCTCGCCAAGTTAGGACCTCGTCCTCCACGGTGGCAAGGCGAATTCCCGGAAAGTCCTGCGGGCCCCTCGCTGTGTTGAAACGCACCTGAACCTTTTGATCGAGCTCAGTCTCCGCGTCTCCTTCAGGAGATGGCTGGAAGTTGAACTCGATGGCAGTTACCTTGCCCAAAAACTCGGCGAAGGAGGCGTCTATTCCGGTTTGCACGAATGCGCCGGCGGAGTAGATCTCTTCCAAGCTGGTGGGCAGTGGCAACGGCGGCAATGGCATGAGGAATCCTTGTCAGCGGTGATAGGGGTTGGCAGTAGCTTCTTCATAGGCTGCAACGAGCGCCTTTGTGGATTCTAACCATGAATACTGCTCAGCTTCGGCACGCGCGGCCTGTCCCATGGCGGCGCGTCGCGAAGAATCTTCAATCAGGCCCAGCGCTGCGCCCGCCCAAGCTTCGTCGGGAGCGTCGGGATCGATGAGGTGGCCCGTCACGCCTTCTTCGATGACGAAGGGGATTCCGCCAGCGTTGGTGCCGATGACCGGCACTCCAGAGGCGAAGGATTCCAATGCCACGAGGCCGAGGGTTTCGGTGGCAGAGGGGAAGAGGAATACGTCGCCCGAAGCAAAGGCCTGCGCGAGTTCTTCGCCGGAGAGGTAGCCGGTAAATACCGTCATCTCGGGATCGAAGGTTGCCTTGAGCGCGTCGAGGTACGGTCCCGCGCCGATGATGGCGAGGCGTGCGTCCGGTGCCTGGCCGCGCACCAGGCGGATGACGTTGTCGAGCCTTTCCAGGTCTTTTTCCTTGGAGATGCGCCCGATATAGGTCAGCAGTGGGGCCTCCGGGTGGCCGGCGGTGAGGCGTTCGCGCATGCTTGGCGACGCCTTCCTCGGGTGATACGTCTGCGTGTCCACGGCCTTGGGCCACAGTTTGACGTTGTGCATGCCGATGCCGCGGGCCTTATCCACCATCGGGCCAGAGGTGCAAAGGTTCACGGCGGCCTGGTTGTGGAGGTAGTTGATGGCGGCCTCAGTCAGTGGGCGGGTCCAGCCGATGCCGAGTGCTTCAACGTATTCGGGGACGTTGGTGTGGAAGCTGGCCACGAGTGGGACGGCGTCGCGCTGCGCCGCGAATACGCCAAGTGCAGCGGTCCAGACTGGATTGACGGCGTGGATGACGTCAGGCTCCCAGGCGCGAATCTCCGAAAAGAACTTCCAGGTGGGCAGTCCGAACTTGATCTCTGGATACACCGGCAGAGAGAGACTAGGGATGCGGGTCACCTCGAATCCCGCAAAGGTCTCTGGCGGGTTGCCTGGGGCGAAGATGCGGACCTCATGGCCCAGTACCGCGAGCTGTTTCAGGGTGTGGGTGATGCGGGTGACTACTCCGTCGATCTTCGGCAGGAAGACCTCGGTAACGATGGCTATGCGCACGATGCTTCGGTGAATTGCTTAGTGAGCGGCCTCGTTGAGGAGTTCTTCCGGAACGCCCGCATGCTGCTGCTTGGTCCACAGGGACTGGGCCGGGATCTTGGAGCGGTCCACTCGGTCGGCGTAGCGCTGCGCGACTTCCTCGACCTCGTGAAGGAGACCCTCGGACAAAGTGGTGGGTTCAAGCCCCAGCTCGAGGAAGGTGTTGTTAGAGACGTGCAGCTCGTTTTCTGCGGACTCCTTGCGCGGGTTCGGCACCATGGCGAGCTTGGCACCAGAGAGTTTGGCCACCAGTTCTGCGAGATCGCGAACGCGGTGGGTTTCAGTCATCTGGTTAATGATCTTGACGCGATCACCCTTGGCTGGCGGGTTCTCGAGCGCGAGTTCGATGCAGCGAACCATGTCGCGGATGTGGATGAAAGCGCGGGTCTGGCCACCGGTGCCGTGGACGGTAAGCGGGTAGCCAATACCAGCCTGGATCAGGAAGCGGTTGAGCACCGTGCCGTAGTCGCCGTCGTAATCAAAGCGGTTGATAAGGCGCTCGTCCTTGAGGGTCTGCTCGGTGTGGGTGCCCCAGATGATGCCCTGGTGCAGGTCGGTGATGCGCAGTTCGTCGTTCTTGGCGTAGTACGCAAACAGGTGCTGATCCAAGACCTTGGTCATGTGGTACACGGAGCCAGGGTTAGAAGGGTAGAGGATCGACTGCTCGATCGGCTCTTGGCCCTCAACCTTGACCTGGACGTCGAGGTAGCCTTCCGGAATTTCCATTCCGGCGGTGCCATAGCCATAGACGCCCATCGTGCCAAGGTGCGCCACGTGAATGTCTTCACCGGACTCGACGATGGCAGCCAGCAGGTTGTGGGTGGCGTTGATGTTGTTGTCCACTGTGTAGCGCTTGGTGCGGGAGCTCTTCATGGAGTAAGGCGCAGCGCGCTGTTCGGCGAAGTGCACCACGGCGTCGGGACGCTCGGTGGTGAGGAACTCGAGGAGAGCGTCGTAGTCCTGCGCCACGTCGAAGTTACGGAACTCGATGGTCTTACCGGAGACCTCGTGCCAGGCGGCGATGCGCTCTTCGATGGAGACGATCGGAGTCAAAGACTCAGCGCCTAGCTCGGTGTCGATGGCGCGGCGGGAGAGGTTGTCCACGATGATGACGTCGTGGCCTTGATCAGATAGGTACAGGGAGGCTGGCCATCCACAGAATCCGTCGCCGCCCAGAATCGCTACCTTCACTGTGGACACTCCAAATATGCTCGGGGGTAAATACGACTTACACGACAATACCCCGGAAACCACCGCTTTTGCGGGGGCCCGGGGTGAATTTTTAGTGAACTGCAAAAAGCACGAGACACTGAGCTTGGGTTGTGACTGGTCTAAGGAATCTGCTTCAGGATTTGGAAGGCATGATGCACGATCTCCCGTTTTTCAGCGGAACTGAGCTTTGTTCCGGAGCTTTCCTGGTCAGCGATCTCTGTCAGTACGACCTTGGCCGCGGCGCCGTGTGCTGCAAGCAGGATTGCTAGTTCCAGTTTGGAATAACCTGGCATGCGGCGGCCGAAAGCCTCGACGATTCCGAAAGCCACCTTTTCAAAGCGTTGGCGTTCCTCAGCAGTGTGGCTCATGCTCTCGATGGACTCGCCGATTGTGACGAGCGTGGCGAGGGAATGCAGGTTGGGCTGGTCATCGTCGAGGACGTCGAGCAGCATAGTCTCGAAGAATTCGTTGATGCCCATCTCCGGGTACATGTTCTCGATCACATCGGAGTAGGACTCGAGCAAGCTCGCGGCGAAGAACAACAAAGCATCGGAGGCCGAAGAGAAATAGTTATGGAAGGTGCGCGGGGATACCCCCGCGGCTTCAGCAATTCGGGCGACGGTGAGGTTTTCCACGCCCTCATCAACCACCAAACGCGCTACCGAATCTGCAATGGCATGGCGCGTTGCCTGCTTCTTGGTTTCCCGCAAGCTAGACACGAGCTGCTTCCTTTCCCTTCGACTTTTCCTCTACCTTATCGCGCTGAAACTCTTTGGAGTTCTTCGTGCTGGGCACTGAGAGCCTCGCCTTCGATGTCCATGTTGGGCAGAATCCTATCGAGACACTTCGGAATTGACCATGCCTTCTTATCGAGCAGGAACATCGTGGCCGGGATGATCATCATGCGTACAACGAAGGCGTCCATGAACACACCAACCGCCAGGGCGAAGCCCATGGTCTTGATGAATGGGAGGTCAATGAGCATGAAGGCTGCGAACACGGAGATCATAATGAGCGCTGCCGCGGTCACGGTGCGTGCGCCATGCTTGAAGCCATTCGACGTCGCGTTGCCCGCGGTCTTGCCATGGACGAAGCCCTCGCGCATGCGGGTGACCAGAAATACCTGGTAGTCCATTGCGAGGCCAAAGGTCAGGCCGATGAGCATGATCGGCAGGAAGGACAGCAGCGGCTGTGGGTCGTCGATGATTCCGAACATGCCCTCCTGGAAGATGGCCGCGGTGACGCCGAAGGTGGCTGCCATGGACAGGCCGAAGCCAGCGGCCGCGATGAGCGGCACCCAGATGGAGCGGAAGACTAGGAGAAGCACGATGAATGCTAGGCCGAGGACGATCGCGATGTAGGGGAGGAGGACGTCGCTAAGCTTCTGCGAAATGTCATCGAAGATTGGGGTGATGCCAGTGATGCCGTAGGTGCCGCCGGTGTTGTCCTCGAACTCGGCCTTGAAACCGCGGAGCTTTTCCAGGGTTTCGGTGGTGGTCTCGTCGGTTGCGCCAGTGGTCGGGGTAATCAGGATCTGCGCCGCGTCCATGTTGTCCGTGGTGGCGACGATCTGCGCATTGACGACGCCCTTGGTCTCACTGAAGTCCTTGAGGAGTTCCTGGAAGGCCGGCATGCGGTCTTGCTTTGCGACGTCCGCGACGTCGACGTAAGCGATCATCGGGGCGTTGCGACCTGGGCCGAATGCCTCTTCGGTCATCTCATAAGCATCGCGCTGCGGGGTGCCCAGCTTCGAGGTTCCGTCGGTGGGCATGGCCAGGCGCAGGTTGGCGGCCGGCAGGGCGAGGATGCCGAGCAACAGCACGCCGGCGATGAGGTGCATCCACGGGTGAGCGCGAATGCGGCGTACCCACTTTAGGCCCATGGTGGGCTTTTCGTCCTCAGGGTCCGGAACCTTGGGGCCCGGCACGCGGCCAGCGAAGACCTTGGTGCCGAACAGGCCCAAGAGGCCAGGGATGAAGGTGAGCGCGACGCAGACTGCCACAACCACGGTTGCGGCAGCGGCGATGGCCATGGTGGACAGGAACGGAATACCGATGATGGTCAGCGCTGCCAGTGCGATGACCACGGTGGCACCAGCGAAGACCACGGAGGAACCAGCGGTGCCCAAGGCCATGCCCATGGCGTGTGCGCGGGTTGCCTTGTCCATCTCCTTGAGCTCCTGCGCGAGCTCCTTCGGGCTCAGGTCATTGAGTCCGGAGGAGGTGATGAGCTCGTTGCGGAAGCGGGCCACGATGAACAGCGCGTAGTCGATGCCCACGGCCAGGCCGATCATGGAGGCCAGCATTGGCGTCATGTCGGAGACAGAGTCCGTGAAAATGGTGGCGAGCTGGACGCCCAGGATTCCCACGCCCACGCCGACGACGGCAGAGATGAGCGGCATACCTGCGGCCACGAAGGAACCGAAGGTGATGAGCAGGACGATGGCGGCAACGATGAGGCCGATGACCTCGGAGACCATGTTCATCTCGGTGGCGCCGTTGAAGGCATTGCCGCCGTACTTCACGGTGAGGTCGCCGTCGTCGTACTGATTGAGAACGTCGGTGACCGCGGTCATCTCTTCGGCAGGGATCTCAGTGACGGACGCGGCATCGAAGTTGATGGAGATCGTACCGGTGCGCTTGTCCTCGCTGAGAGGGGAGAGTGCGGCAAGGTTGGAATCGATCTGCTCCTGCGGCATGCCCTGCGCGGCCATTTTCTCGGTCATCTGCTTCTGCATTCCCATGGAAGCCATGACCGGGTTGACGATTGCGTCGGGGTCCTTCAGCGCGTCGGTTCCTTGCAGCTCCTTGATCATGGAATCGACTTCGCCCATGACCGCCTTATCCGTGAGCTTTCTGCCCTCCGGAGCCTGCAGTGTGATGGTGGCGCTGGGGGCACTCATTGCATCTGTCTCCGTGCCGAAGCGCTCCATCATCTGCTCTTGGGTGACGGTGGAGTCCATGTCTGGCATGGAAAAAGTGGGGCTTGGAGACTTCGCGAAGGCACCAGCGAGGCCGCCCATCGCGACGAGCAGTGCCAGCCAGAACGCGAGGAACGGCCAGACTTTTCGATATGACCAGCTACCCAAACGGTAGAGGAATTTTGACATGTGCAGATCCTTTATGAAATTTGCAGTCTTTCAGAAACGTTGCGTAGCTTAGGCAAGTTTGCATGGGTTGTGCAAATTTATGGTTGCTGGCGGTTAATCCTTTCGAAATTTGGGGCCGCCGCCGCGCACTGTAGACTTGCGCGCATGCTCCACGCCGTCATCTATGCTTTCGGAGACTCCGTCAACGCGCTGCTCATCGGCATCCTCGTTGCCATCGGAATCATCCTGCCACGCGGTAAATACCGCAAGGTGGCGCCGCTAATCGTGGCGGGGGATTGGCTCGGCGTGCTCGTGGCCTCCCTGGCCGTGCTCTTTATCTTCGTTGGAATCCGCGAACAGATCGTTGCCGCGCTGGAGTCGCCAATAACCGGCATCGTCCTCATCGCAGTAGGCGTGCTCATCGGTTTCGGCGCCTGGCGTTCCAAAGGCGAATCCAACCCGATGGTGGAAAAACTCCTCGTGCCGCTGCGCGAGCCCTCGCTCAAGACCGCAGCTATCGGTTTCGTCATGGGCGTGGTACAGTCGCTGACCTCCGTGCCCTTCTACGGCGGCCTTCTGCACCTCGCCGCCGGCGAGTTCTCCGACGCCACCCGCTACCTGGGCACTTTGTGGTACGCCACGCTGGCGCTCTCGCTGCCCACGCTGTGCGGATTCTTCATCGCCCTCGTGCGCGCGCAGCCGCACAGCGCCGCTGGCAAGCTTTTTACCGCAGCCCGCGAAAACTCCGCGCGCGTAGCCGAAATCAGCGGCTACGTCGTGGCAGTCTTCCTCGTCATTATGGGTGTGCTGAGTCTCTAGCGGCCCCTAGTCGTAGTAGACGTCCTCGAGGGAAACGACGGCGTCGGAAAGCGCCTGTGCCTTGGATAGATCAACGTAGCGTCCGGCGTGAGGGATAAAGGAATGCGATTGCTCATCGCTGAGTTCGCGGCGAACCTTCGCCGGGATGCCGGCGGCGAGGGACTTCGCTGGGATCTCCTGTCCCTCCATCACAAGCGCGCCGGCAGCGATGAGCGAGCCCGGGCCCACTACCGAACGCGACAGCAGCGTGGCCTTCATTCCAACCAGCGTGCCAGCGCCCACGTGCGTGCCGTGCAGCATCGCCATGTGACCAACCGTAACGTCATCCTCCAAGACACACGCAACGTCGTCTTCCTCGTGGATGACGGAATTGTCCTGGATGTTGACGCGGGCGCCTAGGCGAATGGCGCCCACGTCCGCGCGCAGGACGCAGCCGTAGAAGACCGAGGAATCAGGGCCGATTTCGACGTCGCCAATGATGGTGGCGTTCGGAGCAATCCAGGCGCTGCGGTGAATGCGCGGGTACACACCGTTGAAAGGCAAGATGAGCATGATTAATTTTCCTCCACGACGATGGCAAGGGATTCGGAAATTTCGTAGTCGCCCGGCTCGGCGCGCAGGGTCTCTAGGAGTGCGGCGCGCGTGTCCAGGTCGAGCGGGATGGCCCAGCCCTTCTTGGGATCGCGGACGGGGACCTCGGGGCGTGGGGCGGGGGAGAAGAAGACGCGGGTGGTGGAGGGGGCATCGGCAAGCCAGGCGGGCTCGGCGGCGCGGGCGACCTCACGGAGGGCTGCGGCGCCGGAAGAGTCGGTTACGACGATGAGCAAGGTTTCGGCGGAGTGGACCTCCAAGTGGCCGACCTCGACGACGGGCGCGCCGGACTCGGGCGTGGCGAGGCGTGGGGCCTTGGGGCCAGTGAGCGAGCGGAGCGCGTCAAGTAATCCCATGTGAACATGGTAAGCAGCCGCGTACAGTAAAACAACGTGTTTGATGCAAAAAATATCGCCCTGATTTTTGAAGGCGGCGGCATGCGCAACTCGTACACGGCGGCCTGCGTGGTCAAGCTCATCGAGGAAGACGTACAGTTCGGCTGGGTGGGCGGCGTGTCCGCGGGGTCCTCGCACGCCGTGAACTATCTCTCGCACGATGCGTGGCGGGCGAAGGAATCCTTCGTGGACTTTGCCCATAACCCTAGTTTCGGCGGGGTGTCTTCGCTGCTGCGCGGCACGGGGTATTTCAACGCGGAGTATATCTATGAGCGCTCCTCGGACAAGGATCTGCCCTTCGACTTCGAAGCATTTCAGGCGAACCCGGCGGAGATGAATCTTGCCACGACGCGCGCAGATACGGGCGAGTCCGTCTACATCACGCGTGCGGACATCCACGAGCAGTCGGACATGAATATGTACGTGCGCGCGTCCTCGACGCTGCCGCTCATCATGCCGTTGCGTTTTATCGACGGCGTGCCCTATGTGGACGGCGCGCTGGGCGAGTCCGGCGGCATCTCCATCGACCAGGCGGAGAAGGCGGGCTACGAGAAGTTCCTTTTCGTGGGCACGCACCCGCGCGGCTACGTCCGACCGCAGGTCACGCGTCGCCGCGCCGTGCGTCGCGTGCTGGGCCGCTACCCCGCGGTCGCGGAGGCGCTCATCCAACGTCCGGACCGGTACAACGCGTCGAAGGACAGGCTGCTCGAGCTCGAAAAGGAAGGCCGCGCGCAGCTGTTCTTCACCGAGGATATGCAGGTCGCGTCGACGGAAAAGAACGTGGCCAAGCTGCGGGCGAACTTTAACGCGGGGCGCGCACAGATGTACGCCGAGTGGCCCGCGTGGAAGGAATTCCTCACTTCCTAACCGAAAGGGTGGCGCAGGTCACGGATGATCTGTACGATTTATCCTAAATTCGTACAGATTTTTCTCGGGAGGCAATGTGACCCTGCAGGATACCGATATCGTCATCGTGGGCGCCGCGCGCACGCCCTTTGGCAAGTTGCTGGGCGGGCTTGCCGCACTGCCCGCCACCGACCTGGGCGCGCACGCCATCCGCGGCGCGCTTGAGCAGGCGCGCGTGGAGCCCGAGCTTGTCGATGCCGTCGTCTTCGGCCAGGTCCTCCAAGCCGGTGTTGGCCAGAATCCCACGAAGCAGGCCGCGCTCGCAGCCGGGATTTCGCCGCGGGCACATACGACGACGGTGAATAAGATTTGCCTGTCCGGGCTCACGGCCGTCATCGACGCGGCGCGTCTGCTGCGCGCGGGCGAGGCCGAGGTCGTCGTCGCCGGCGGCATGGAGTCCATGACGAACGCGCCGCACCTGCTGCCGCGCTCGCGCGCCGGCGTGAAATTCGGGGCGTTTGAGGCGCTCGATCACATGGAACACGATGGCCTGCGCGCCGCGGACCTGGGTATTTCCATGGGGTCGCTGTCCGAGAAATACGCGGGCCGCTATCCCGTCACCCGCGAAGAACAGGACCACTGCGCGGCGCTGAGTCACCAGCGCGCGCTCGCCGCGACGCAGGACGGCACGCTCGCCCGCGAAGTCGTGCCGCTCATCATCGAGACCCGCAAGGGCTCGGTGACGGTCGAGTCCGACGAGGGCATCCGCGAGGGCGTCACGGACGAGTCGTTGGCCAAGCTCCGTCCGGCCTTTGAGAAGGACGGCTCGATTACGGCGGGCAATTCCTCGCCCATTACGGACGGCGCGGCGGCGGTCGTGCTCACCACGGCCGCGCATGCCGCGGCGCAGGGCTGGGCGGTCCTCGCCGCGCTGCGTTCGGTGGGCCAGACCGCCGGCCCCGATTCCTCGCTGCAGCAACAGCCTGCCGATGCTCTCCTCCGCGCCCTTGAGCGTGAGGGCTGGGACGCAGGCTCCCTCGACCACGTGGAAATCAATGAGGCCTTTGCCGCCGTCGTCGTGCACTCCGCGCGCACCCTGGGCCTTGACCCGGACGCGGTCAACCCACAGGGCGGGGCGATTGCGATGGGTCACCCCATCGGGGCATCGGGAGCGCGCTTGGTCGTGCATGCGGCGCACCAGCTGGCGGCGGGCGCGGGTTCGCGCGCGGGTGTTGCGCTTTGCGGTGGCGGGGGACAAGGAGAGGCTCTGCTGCTCGAGGCGAAATAGAAAGGAACTGTGAGATGTCTGTAGAAATCACTGAGGGCGAGGTTCTCGCTTCCGTGTGCGACGGCGTGGGCACGCTCACGCTCAACCGGCCTCAGGTGCTTAACGCGCTGACCTTGGACATGATTCGTGAGTTCACCCGCGTTTTGCGTGCGTGGGCGGACGATGACGCGGTGCGTCTCGTGCTCGTGCGGGGTGCTGGTGAGCGCGGCCTGTGTGCGGGCGGCGACGTCGCGGCGCTCTACCGCGACGCGGTCGCCGAGGGCGGACCAGGCGACTTCGGCGCCACGTTCTGGCGCGAGGAGTACGAGCTTAACCACTATATTTCGGTCTACCCCAAGCCGTACGTGGCGCTGCAGACGGGCATCGTGCTGGGTGGCGGCATCGGGATCTCGGCGCACGGCAGCCACCGGATCGTCACGGATGACTCGCGCCTGGGCATGCCCGAGGTCGGCATCGGCTACTCGCCGGATGCCGGCGGTTCCTACGTCCTCGCGCGTGCGGCGGATCGGCTGGGCTTCCATCTGGGCTACACCGCGGCCCACGTCGGCGCGGCCGAGGCCATCGACACCGGCTTCGCGGATTACTACGTGCCGCAGGACCAGATTGAGTCGCTCGTGGCACGGCTGCACGAGACCGCGGACCCGGCCGTCATCGCGGAGTTCGCGCAGGACGCCGGTCCGGGCTTCGGCGAAGACCGGGCCGAGATGGTCGAGGCCTACGCCGCGCCCACGGCCGCGGCGACGCTCGAGCGACTCGACGCGCTGGCCGCCGAGCACGGCGAGGAGCACTGGGCCGCGAAGGCCGCCAAGCGCATTCGCCGCAACTCGCCGCTGGGCATCCGCGTGACCGAGGAGGGCCTGGAGCGCGCGGCGCATCACAGCCTCGCGGACGTGCTCACGCAGGAATTCTGGATGTCGCTCAATATGCAGCGCCACCCCGAGTTTGCCGAGGGCATCCGCGCCCAAATCATCGACAAGGACCGCACCCCGCACTGGAAGTACGCAACGATCGTGGACGTGCCGAGCGACGTGGGCGCCCTCTTCGCCCCCATCGACGGCATTGCACCGCCGGATTTCACCCAAAACGTTTAACGCACGACAGAAGGAGACACCATGGCCATCCTCACCGAGACCCGCGACCGCGTCGCGCTCATCACGCTCAACCGTCCCGAGGCGCTCAACGCGCTCAACAAGGCCACGATGGAGGAGGTGACCGCCGCCGTCGCTGAGTTCGACGCGGACGAGAACATCGGGGCTATCGTCATCACCGGCTCCGAGAAGGCCTTCGCCGCCGGCGCCGACATCAAGGAGATGGCGCCGCGCGGCGCGACCGAGATGTACTCGACCAACTGGTTCGCGGACTGGGAAAATCTTACTCGTGCGCGTACACCGATCATCGCGGCCGTCAACGGCTATGCGCTCGGCGGTGGCTGCGAGCTGGCCATGATGTGTGACTTCATCATCGCCGGCGACCGCGCCAAGTTCGGCCAGCCCGAGGTCAACCTCGGCGTTACCCCGGGCATGGGCGGCTCCCAGCGTCTCACGCGCGCCGTGGGCAAGGCGAAGTCCATGGACTTGTGCCTCACCGGCCGCATGATGGACGCCGAGGAAGCCGAGCGCTCCGGGCTCGTCTCCCGCGTCGTCCCCGCAGGAGAGCTCCTCGACGAGGCGCTGAAGACCGCCGCGACCATCGCGTCCAAGTCGCTTATTGCGACGACTATGATTAAGGAGCAGGTCAACGCCGCCTACGAGACGACCCTCGCACAGGGCCTCCTCTTCGAGCGCCGCACCTTCCACTCCATCTTCTCCTCCAACGACCAAAAGGAAGGTATGGCCGCCTTCACCGAGAAGCGCGACGCCAACTTCACGCACTCCTAAAACACGGCGGATTGTCGCGCCACAACAGCGGAAAGCCCCAGAACCCGCAACGACCCTGAGGCTTTCAGTGAGACTAGCTAGTCAGCCAGTTCCCCCTGCTGCGATAGCATCGCGCAAGTAGTTGGCTGCCAGCGTCCCGAGGGCCTTGGTCGCGATTTCGGTAACAATTGCGGTTAAGGTCTTCTTCTAATTCTTGTCGCCCTTGGGTGGTTCAGACGAAGAAGCGGATATGTGTCCTCTTACCTCCCTCCATCACGTAGGCGGACCCCAACGCCTCAGCGCTGGCGATGGCAGTTGGCCCCCGACCCCCATATGTGGCGGTGTAGACCCTGTGTGAACCCGGTTGACAGCACCGTCAGAAGGGGAGCGCTTGCGCGCTCGCTGCCTAGAATACCGAGAAATTAAACTGCTTTCATTGGCCCTGATGTGACCACAAGGCCTGGTGAGGAGCAACAAAAATCCCGCCGGTTCATGTGAGGACCGGTGGGATGTTCGTGTGTGTGCCGAGGTTATTCGACGTCGTCGCCGGCGGCGCGTCGGAAGATCGCGGCGGCATCGACAAGCTCGGCGGCGGCGTCCTGGTCGAGGCTGGCGCAGTAGTCGCTGAGGACGGGGCCGGCGGCGCTGGCGAGCGCGATGCCCTGGTCTGTGATGGTGAGCAACGTCGATCGCTTGTCCTTCTCGTCCGTCACGCGGGCAACGAGGCCTTGGCCTTCGAGACGGCGGACGGTGTGGGTGAGAGAGGCTGGCGGCATGTGGAGCCGGGTGCTGATTTTCGACATGGGCAGCGCGCCGGAGCGTGACCACATGAGGAGAGTGAGGAGCTCAAAGTGAGCAAAGCTCACGCCGAACGGCGCGAGCGCGTCCTCCGCGCCCGCGCGCAAGACGTGCGCGGCGCGGGCGGCGGAGGAAATCGCGGTGAGGCCTAAGGCGGCATCGGCAGCATAGTGCTTCTCCCATTGCCGGCGGCCCTCCGCGATGCTGTCCATGAGTTAGCCTTTCAGGTTCGGGAAGTCTGAATCCGCGAACTCGGTCTGTGCCTTGGTCTCGCCGCCGTCGGCGGAGTGGATATCGGTCTCGCGCTTGCGCAGTTCCACACGCCGAATCTTACCGGAGATGGTCTTGGGCAGCTCGTAGAACTCCAGGCGACGAATGCGCTTGTAGGGGGCGAGGCCGTCGCGGCAGTGCTTGAGGATGGCCTCGGCGGTCTCGGCCGTGGGCTCGTAGCCCGGGGCGAGTGCGACGTAAGCCTTGGGCACCGCGAGACGGATAGGATCCGGGGAGGGGACGACAGCGACCTCGGCCACGGCGGCGTGCTCGATGACAACGGACTCGAGCTCGAACGGGGAGAGGCGGTAGTCCGAGGCTTTGAAGACGTCATCGGCACGGCCGATGTAGAAGATGTAGCCGTCCTCGTCGCGCTCGGCCGTGTCGCCGGTGTGGTAGTAACCGTCGCGGAAGACTTCCTCGTTCTTCTCCGGGAAGTTGAAGTAGCCCGGCGTAAGCCCCACGGGGCGCGGGTCGAGCTTGAGGCAGATCTCGCCGGTGTCGCCAATCTCGTCCGTGGCAGGGTCGATGAGGACGACCTCGAAGCCCGGCAGCGGACGCCCCATGGAACCGGCCTTGACCTTCTGGCCCGGGGTGTTGGCGATCTGGAGGGTGGACTCCGTCTGGCCGAAGCCGTCGCGCACGGAGGTCTTCCATGCCTTCTCGATGGCGTTGATGAGTTCCGGGTTGAGCGGCTCGCCGGCGGCGACGAGCTTCTTCGGCGGGGTCTTCATGCGGTTCAGATCGGCGAGGACGAGCATGCGCCACACGGTCGGCGGGGCGCAGAAGCTGGTCACGCCTTCTTCTTCCATCTTGTCCATGAGGGCTGCTGCGTCGAAGCGCGTGTAGTTGTAGAGGAAGACCGTCGCGCCTGCGATCCACGGCGCAAAGAAATTCGACCATGCGTGCTTAGCCCAGCCGGGTGCCGCGACGTTCAAGTGGACGTCGCCCGGCTCGAGGCCGATCCAGTACATGGTGGTGAGATGGCCGACAGGATACGAGGTGTGGGTGTGCTCCACGAGCTTGGCCTTGGACGTCGTGCCGGACGTGAAATAGAGCAGCAGAGTCTCGTCCGCGGCGGTCTCCTGGGTGGGCGTGTAGGTCTCGGAAGCGGAGTAGCTATCGGAATAGCGTAGCGTCGGGTGGCTGGACTGCGCGTCCGGGGCGTCGCCGACCTGGATCATGGTGAACTCACCCGTGACGTCCTGGAACTTGGCGGCATCCTCGCCGTTGGCGATGACCCACGAGATATCGGCGCGATCGGTACGATCCTGAAGGTCAACCGTACCGAGCATCGCGGTGGCGGGATTGAGGACGAAGCCAGCCTTGATGCAAGCAAGCATGGATTCCCACAGCTCGACCTGGTTGTTGAGCATGACCATGACGCGGGCGCCGCGCTTGACGCCCTGCTCTGTGAGCCAATTGGCGAGCTGGCTCGAGCGGGTGGAGAGCTCGGCGAAGGTGCGGCGGGTGGACGTACCGTCCTGCTCGCAGATGACGAGGGCCTCGCGGTCCTTCGACTCGGCCTCGGTGCCCAGGTGATCAAACCAATCGAGGGCGAAGTTGAAGTGCTCGAAGCGCGGCCATTCGAAGTTCGCGCGAGCGGCTTCGTAATCGGTCTGCACGGAAACAAGCTGGTCGCGGGCGGCGCGGAACTGCTCGGTAACGCTGGGGCTGGAAACAGTAGTCATGATACTCCTCGAGAAGTGTCGGGGGTCCAAGCGGAAGATAATTGTGACCTGCGTCCCAACTCACCATAGTTCGAATTCGAAGTAATGGCTAGGCAATTTTCAAAGTATTTTTGTTTCCGCAGTACAGCGAATAAAAATAGCCGTGTTAGCGCTCGAGGATCCCGTGGAGGACGAGTTGTCCCAACGCGTGATAGGCGGTGGCGGGGGGCAGCGCCTCCGTGTAGGCGCCCTGCTGGATATCGGCCATGGTGCGCTGGATGACCAGCGAGGTAAACGCCACGGATTCGGCGCGAAATTCGCCCGTCGCGACGCCGCGCTCGAGGAGTGTGCGGATGGTCTGTGTCGCGCCGGAGGTGTTGAGGGCGTAGACCTCCTGGGCAACGGGCTCGGTGGCGAGATCGCGCATGAAGGCGGTGCTTGCGGGGGCGAGTGCGCTGGTCATTGCCGTGAAGTAGTCCTCCAGTGCGCGGGCGGCGCTCGTGGCGCGGTTTGCCTCGGGGGCTGTGCGGCGGGTGATCTCTTTGAAGAAGCTTACGAGCACACGGCGAATGATGGCGTCGCGGGTTTTGCCCAAGGCGTAGATAGTGGACTTGGAGCAGCGGTAGCGCTTGGTGGCGTCGTCGATGGTGAAGGACTCGAAACCCTCGGCCAGGAAGTTTGTGAGGAGCGCGGTAAAAATTTCGCGTTGGCGCGCGGTGGGCGGGCGTGCGGCTGCGGGGGACAGCGCTGCGGCGTTCTCGGTCATGGGGCTCATTCCTGTCTGTGTTTCGCGGTTTACCTGCGTTAACTCTAGGTCGGGGAACGCATGGGGGAAAATTTCCGCCCAGGAACCGTGACGTGCACCACGTCATACGATACGATCTTAAATGTAATCGTACTATCCCTTCGGACCTAGGGAGCATCCCATGCCACCGATTCTTGATTCTTCCCATCCGCTCGGCGCGCACCTCGCCGGCATCAAATACCCGCACGCGGACATCCTGGGCGTCGCGGATCGACTGCCCGAAGACGAGCAATCCAAGCTTGCCACCATCCACGAGTTCCTCCAGACCGAGATTCGCCCCGTGGTGGGCGAGTTCTGGGACCGGGAAGAGCTGCCTTTCGACCTGCTGCCCACGATGGCCGCGCACGGCCTCGGCGAGATCGAGCTCTCCGGCACCTCACGTCTCTACCGCGGCCTCGTCTACGCGGAGGTCACTCGCGCGGACGTGTCGCTCTCGGCGCTCGTGGGCATTCACAACGAGCTCGTGGTCGGGCTCATCGACAAGCTGGGCTCGGACGCACAGAAGAAGGAATGGCTGCCGGGCCTGCGCCAGTTTGAGAAGGTGGGGTGCTTCGCGCTCACTGAACCGGACCACGGCTCTGATATCGCCGGCGGCTTGGCCGCCACCGCGGAAAAGACCGCGGATGGCTGGGTTATCAACGGCGCCAAGCGCTGGATCGGCGCGGGTACTTTCGCGGACTTCTCGATCTGCTTCGCCCGCGACATAGAGGACAACGACATCAAGGCATTTATCGTCGAGCACAACCGCGAGGGCGTGACGACGCAAAAGATTGCCCGCAAGATGGGCCTGCGCATCATGCAGAATGCGGACATCAACTACGACAATGTCGTCATCCCGCACGAGAACCTGATCCCGGGTGCGGAGACCTTCGCCAACGTCAACGACTTCCTCTGCTACTCCCGCGCGTGGGTGGGCTGGCAGGGGGCCGGTATCCAGCTCGGCATTTTCGACAAGGCCCGCGAATACGCCGTCAAGCGCGAGCAGTTCGGCCGCCCCATCGCGAAGTTCCAGCTTGTCCAGGAGCAGCTCGCGCGCATTCTCGGCAATGCAACGGCCTCGCTCGCCATGATGGCGCAGGTCGCCGAGGTCCAGGAAAAGGGCCTGCTCGAGATGCCGTTCGCGGCACTTGCCAAGGCCACGACCACGCGCTTGGCGCGCGAGTCCGCCGCGGCCGGCCGCAATATTGGTGGCGGCAACGGCATCCTCACCGAGTATGACTTGTCCAAGTTCATGTCGGACGCGGAGGTCCTCTTTACCTACGAGGGCACCTACGACATTAACTCGCTCATCGTCGGCCGCGCCGTCACCGGTGTGTCGGCATTCGTCTAAGGAGAAACTATGCAGCTCGAGAACATTTCTGCCATCGTCACCGGCGGCGCGTCCGGCCTTGGCGCCGCGACGGCTCAGGCGCTTATCCAGCGTGGCGTGCGCGTCACGGCTTTTGATCTTCGTGCCCCGGAGTATGACGGCGTGGAGTTCGCCGAGGTCGACGTCACCGACGCCGCCGCCGTCCGCGAGGCCGTTCAGGCCGCCCAGTGTGCCGATGCCCCCTTGCGTCTCGCCATCAACTGTGCCGGCATCTGCCCCTCAGCGCGCATCTTCGGGCGCAAGGGCCCGCACGACCCAGACCTCTTCGTGAAGACCATCAATATCAATTTGATGGGCACGTTCCACGTCATGACTGCGGCGGCCGAGGCCATGGCCACGACCGAGCCGGTTGACGAGGACGGCCAGCGCGGTGTCATCATTAATACCGCCTCCGTCGCCGCGTTTGAGGGGCAGGTAGGCCAGGCCGCGTACGCTGCGTCCAAGGGTGCGGTCCATTCGCTCTCGATTACGGCTGCGCGCGACCTCGCGTCGCAGGGCATCCGCGTCAACGCGATTGCACCCGGCGTCGTGGCGACGCCGATGATGGAGCAGATCACGCCCGAGTTCAAGCAGCAGCTCGAGGCCACCGTGCAGTTCCCCCCACGACTGGCCAAGCCCGAGGAGTTCGCCCAGCTGGCTATCTCCATGGCGGAAAACAACTATCTCAACGGCGAGACCATCCGTTTGGATGGCGCGCTGCGCATGCCGCCGCGCTAGAGCGTCTGGAGAGACTACTTAACCCCAGTTCAGGGCTTAAGATAGGAGACTTGAACCAAGCAAGAATTTTTCTGAACTGGGATGAGGTGGAAAATATGGGACGAATTGAATGGAGCAGATATAGCGGCGAAGATATTGAACATGCGATCGCCATGTTTATCGCATCGGAAGACCAATATGCAGAAAAGATTTCGCCGTCACGAGGTGATGGTGGAATTGATATCCTCGTACGATATCCACGAACCATTGTCTACCAGGTGAAAGGCTTCTCTGGTCCGCTAAAAGCTGGACAGAAGAAACAAATTCTGGATTCCATGAAAACGCTCTCCGCCGACGACCGATGGAGCGAGTTGGATGTTGAAGAATGGCATCTGGTCATGCCGTGGGATCCCACTCCTGAAGCCTTGAAGTGGTTGATTGATCAGGGAAATCAGTTAGGAATGAAGGGCGTCGTATGGGACGGGCTGGCGAGATGTGAAGCTTGGGCTGCGAAATATCATGAGATTACTGACTACTATTTCAATGGCAGTCGCGAAACGGTGATTGAAATGGCGGACGCGTTCGTGAAACGCGGTCAGTTGCGCAATTTGATTCCGGAGGGTGCTGACAAGGAAATTGTTGACGTTCGCGATAGCCTGTCATCCGTCTTGGATCAGCTCAATAGGCTGGATCCGCACTACACCTATGGAATCTCAACTGGTCCATTTATCACTACGTTTCCCGAAGCCTTCGATATGCTTCCCGCACCACAGGCGCCAGAATTAGTATTTTCGACGTTACACGTTGTTAATGGACAATTAGTTCGCATTAATGTTTTGCTAAAAATAGTCTTTCAACCGAGCTCCGCCCTATTTCAATCCATTCATTGCTAACGGCGGTACAAGGGTCTCCAGAACATGTAGCAATTCAAAAATCTCTGAGATTCGGTGTACCGCTACACCTCGAGTCGGGGGTAATGGATATCGAAGTTGACGCCCCGGGAGGACTTAGCGGTTCGGCGGCTGAAGGGGCGATAATTCTAACCCCGATCGCAGGCAATCTTGCGAATGCGCCGGAGCTCCGGATTGTTGAGATCGATGAGGGGTTTGATGAGCTCGGTTCGCTAGAACTGGTTCGAGAATATATTGGTACCGGTGTTCCTGATGATGATGGAATTCCCGGGTTTTCCACTAGATTGCGCGATCGTTCGGGAGCGTTTGATATCGAACTTCTGACAGATGTTCGCGATGAACAGACGACTACGACACTTTCAATGAAGTTGCCTCAGGGTTGTTTAGTGGCAGAGTTACGGGCAGTCATTGACTTCTATTTGAAAGTGAAACTTTCGAGAGGTTTGATCGTTGCTCCTCGTTTTGGACCTATCCCAAAGCAGCTTCTGTCGCAGTTGATAATGCTGGAGCCGTCATTTATTGACCATGCAGAGAAAGTGGGCGCTTTCCTCAACGATTTAGCGACTATTCAAGAACATGTTACCTTCGGCGTCCGCGTTCCTTCAGCCGAAGACATTTCCAGAGATTGGATTGAATTGGTTCATCGAATGGCAATACTTCTGAGAGATGGTGCGGTGAGCATGCCAGTTGAATCAGTTCGTACGCATCATGATTCTCGTGAGAAATGGTCCACGGAAGCTACTCCCCTCAATATTGCCTTTGCAGTTGACATTCCTATATCGGGCGAAACTGCAACATTCAATTGCAAATACATTTTTAACGGTTTGCTTAGCGGAGAAGCGATAGAAACCGAAGATGGATTGGTAGACGAATGGAAAGTGGTCGATCGAGTACTTAAAATTGAGTTGGTGGAGTGAACCAAATACGGTAAACAATCCAACTCAATTTCTCGTTCTCCAAGCGGACGGCCCCCTGGACGATACGGTGCGCCACAGCATCCTCGCCGTGGAGTGGCGGGGTACGGCGGCCTAGCCGTAGGCGGGAAGCCCCCAGTAGGGGAAGACCGCGCGGGAGGTCTGCACGACGGCGGGCTCGGGGCGCGTGGCGAGAACCTGGCGCGGGTCGAACTCTGTAAAGTCCGGGCGTGCGCTCCCGAAGTCACCGAGAGTCGCCGAGCCGTGCCAGCCCTTAGGCATGGGCGCGGCCGGGTCGAGGTCCACGCCAGCGACGGCGGCGGTGACGTGCGTCCAGGCGCGAGCGACGGAGTCGAGGTTGTATCCGCCGCCGCCGAGAGCGACCCACTTTCCGTTGGCGTATTGGTCGGCCCACGCCGCAACGGAGCGGTAGGCATGCGCCATGGCGTCGATGCTCACCTCGAGGTCGGCGAGCGGGTCAGCCGCGTGGGGATCGGCGCCATGCTGAGAGATAAGCAGCTGCGGGCGGAAGCGGCTGAGGAGTGCGGGGATGAGGGCGTGGACGGCGTGGAGCCAGGCGGCATCGGAAGGCGAGCGGGGTAAGGCGATATTGACGGCGGTGCCTTCGGCGCCGGGCCCGCCGATGTCGTGCGCGAAGCCGCTGTGGGGGAAGAGGTAGAGGCCGGACTCGTGGACGGAGATAGTGAGCACGCGGGGATCGTCCCAGAAGATGCGCTCGACGCCGTCGCCGTGGTGGGCGTCGAGGTCGAGGTAGGCGACGCGGGTGGCGCCCTGGTCGAGGAGCCACTGGATGGCGACGGCGGCGTCGTTGTACATGCAAAAGCCGGACATGGAATCCGCGAACGCGTGGTGAAGTCCGCCGGCGAGGTTGAGCGCGCGCGGGGCGCGGCCCTCCCACACGGCCTGGGTAGCCTGGAGTGAGGCGCCGGCGATCCTCGCGGCGACGGTGGACAGACCGTGGCTGATGGGATTGTCCTCCGTGCCGAGGCCAAAGCGGCGGGCAGGGACTTCGAGGCGCGTGGCGGTGATGTAGTCCGGGGAGTGGACGGCTGTGAGCTCGGCGGTCGTGGCGGCGGCGGGCTCGACGACCTCGAATTCCTCGGTGAGGTGGAAGTAGTCCGCGAGCTCGTGGGCCAGCCGCACGCGGTCCGGGCCCATGGGATGGTCAGGGCCGAGGGAGTAGCGGCGCATTTCCTCGGCGTTGAAGAGCAATGGCTTCACGGCGGTCTCCTAGCGCAGCGCCCGGGCGAGCGGGTCGCGTTGTTCGTCGAGGGGAGCCACGCGCAGGCGCGCACCGACGACGGCTGTGCCGTCGAGGCCCGTGATGACGGGCGTGAGCTCGCAGTCGACAACTTGGACGAGCTCGTCTTTGAGAGCGGTCAGGCGCATGAGGACGTCTTCGACGCCGTGGAGCTGCGGGGCCTTCGCGCCCTGGTAGCCGGCAAGGAGCGGGGCGGCGCGCAGCTCGCTGAGCATGGTGAGCGCGTCGGTGCGGCGCAGGGGCGGGACGCGCCACGACACGTCGCCAAGGAGATCTGTAGGTAGGCCCGCGATGCCGGCGGAGACCATGGGGCCGAGGACGGGATCCTCGATGGCGCGCATGGTGAGTGAGGCACCGGCGGGCACGGTGCGTTGGATGGCGGGGGCGAGGACGCCGGGATCCTCGCCGAGGTGGAGGTCGCGGGTGAGTTGGGTAAGCGTGTCCCAGGCGCGGGTGAGGGCCTCGGGGGTGTGGATGTGGCGCAGGACGGTGGGCAGCTCGGAGCGGCCGCGCACGATGGGGGAGGTGCACTTGAGGACGACGTCCCAGCCGTGGGATTCCGCGGCATGGAGGGCTTCACCCAAGGTGGGCGCCGGCGTCCACGGCACGATGTCGATGCCGAAGGCGGCGAGGATGGCCATGCATTCCTCGTCCGTGGCCCAGCGGCCAGTGGGGGAGTCACGGAGGATATCGGCGATGATCGCGCGGGTGCCGTGGGTGTCGCCGGGTTCTGACAGTTGGTCCTCGGGCGTGGGGCGGGCGAGCGTGCGGCGCTTCTCGTTGTGGAGGATAGTGGCGAGCGCTTCGAGCGCGTCCGCGTACGTGGCGAAGACAGGCAGCTGGCCTTGGGTTTCCTCGCCGGTGTGGTCCTCGGACGGGAGGTCGAAGCCCACGAAGGAGGCGATGAGCGGGGTGGCGTGTTCGAGGGCGGGCCCGGCGGCGAGCTCGGTGAGCTGCGCGCGGGCATCCTTGGTGATGAACTCGCCGATTTCCACGACGGCGGTGAGCACCGCATCGACAGCGGGGTCCGCGAGAGCCTGTGCCACGGCGTCGCGGATGCTGGCGACGGGCTCGCCCATGACGGTGGTGCCGCGGACGCGCAGGCCGAAGCGACCGGCGGCGCCTTCCATCTGGCGGGTGAGCCCCGCCGAATTGGAGATGACCGCGACGCGCGGGCCCTGGGGGACGGGCTGGCGGGCAAGCAGCTGTGCGATGTCGTACATGGCGTCGCGCCGGGTGACGACCATGGCGCCGGTCTGCTCGATGACCTCGTCGAGGGCCGCGATGGGCGCGGCGGGCTGGGTGACGGCGACGTCGTCTGGGGCTGCAGTATAGCGTGCCGAGTGGAGCGCACGCGACGGCAGGAAGACCACGACGTGCTTTTCTAGGGCGAGGCGACGCAGCACGCGGAAGAATTTGCGGGGGTTACCCACCGTGTCGAGGGAGAGCAGACAGACCTGCGTGCGCTCGTCGTCGCTCCAGAACTGAATGACGTCGTTGCCCGTGACATCCGCGAAGGAGCCGGCCGCGATGAAGGTGGATAGGCCGACTCCGCGGGCGAGCGCGTGGGAAAGCGTGAGCGTCGCGACGCCCGCGGACTGGGTAAAGAGACCAGTGCGGCCCGCCCGCGGCATCGGCGCGGGTGTCGTGTTGAGCCGCACGTCTGGATCCGTGTTGATGATGCCCAACGAGGCTGGGCCCAGGGCGCGCAGCCCATGGTCGCGGGCGGCGAGAACGACGGCGCGGGAGGCCTCTCCCGCGAGGCCTGGGTTTTGGCTGCGGGAGACGAGCACGACGCCGGCCGCATGGACCGCGGAGGCCGCGTCCATGAGCGGGCCCGGGTCGGTGCCGGTCGGGGCGACAACGAGGCCGCCGGGGATGGCGGCGTCGGGGGAGGGGGCATCGGAAAGTTGGGCGAGGGAGCTGGTCGGGCCGTGGAAGGTGGCGGGGGCGTCGCCGACGGTAGCCACGTGGGTGGGATTGAGGAGACGGCGGATGGAGCTGGACTCGGCGCGCAGCTCGCGGCGCTCCATGACCTCGCGGGAGGTGGCGTTGGGCTCAATCCGGAAGTCCACGCTGATGTAGCCGTCCGCGAGCTCCGGCTTGGCGGAGTAGCCCGCGCGGATGAAGACCTGCGCCATCTGGCGGTTTTGGGTGAGCATCTCCGCGAAGAAGCGTTCGACGCCGCCCTCGCGGCCGATTTCGGCGAGGTGCTCGAGCAGGATATTGCCCACGCCCTTGCCGTGGTGGGAGTCCTGAACAAGGAAGGACACGTCGCCCACGCGGGCGGGCAGGAGCGACTCGACAATCCCGTAGCCAGCCACGGCCACGATGTTCCCGCGCTCCTCGACGACGAGGGTGACCTTGTCATAGCCGCGCGTGTCGAGCCAGCGGTCCAGGTCCTCGTTGGTGAGCTCGGGGTGGGTTCCGAAAAAGCGCAGATACTTGGAGTGATCGGAGACGCGACCAAAGAACTCCACGAGGCCCGCGCGGTCCGTATCCCGGACGGCGCGCAGCGTCGCGATGGAACCGTCGTTGAGGATGACATCCGCGTCCCAGGCTGTATACCTGCTGTTTTCGGGCTTCATGCCGTCCCACTCTAGCCAGTGAATGGCGTTCACCCCAGGGGTTTGGGCGAAATCCCATGACACTGGGGCCACTCCAGGGGTAAACAGTGGTTCAGCTCTCGCGAAAGATAGTTTTGTGAGGTGTGTCTCGTTAGGGTGAAAGGCAACGAAACCCCAATCTGGATGCAAAGGAGTCCGCTATGTACACCATTCACCACTACGTCAACGGTGAGGCCTGGGAGGGCACGACCGGCAACACGCAGCCGGTCCTCAACCCGTCCACCGGTCAGGAGCAGGCCGCAGTGGCGCTGGCTGACACGGCGGACGTCGACCACGTCGTCGCAGAAGCGGAGAAGGCCCAGCCGAAGTGGGCGGCGATGAACCCGCAGAAGCGCGTTCGCGTCATCATGGAGTGGATTCGCCTCATCCACGCCAACATGGATGAGCTGGCGCGCACGCTCTCCCTGCAGCACGGCAAGACCTTCGAGGATGCCAAGGGCGACGTCCTGCGCGGCGTCGATGTCCTCGAGTTTGCGCTCGGCGCGCCGCACCAGCTCAAGGGCGAGTACTCCACCGAGGTCGGCACCGGCATCGACACCTACTCCCTGCGTCAGCCGCTCGGCGTCGTCGCGGGTATTACGCCGTTTAACTTCCCCGCCATGATCCCGCTGTGGAAGGCTGGCCCGGCGCTCGCCTCCGGCAACGCGTTTGTCCTCAAGCCCTCCGAGCGCGACCCGGAGGTTCCGGTCCGCCTCGCCGAGCTCTTTATCGAGGCCGGCGGCCCGGCCGGTGTCTTCAACGTTGTCCACGGCGGCAAGGAAGCCGTCGACACGCTGCTCGACAACCCGACCATCAAGGCCGTGGGCTTCGTGGGTTCCACCCCGATTGCGAACTACATCTACGAACGTTGCGCGGCCAACGGCAAGCGCGCCCAGTGCTTCGGCGGCGCGAAGAACCACGCCATCGTTCTACCGGACGCGGACATCGAGGCCACCGCGGATGCCTTGGCCGGTGCCGCCTTCGGCGCGGCCGGCGAGCGCTGCATGGCGCTGTCCGTTGTCGTTCCCGTGGGCAAGGAGACCGCGGATAAGCTCCGCGAGGCGCTCATCCGCAAGATCCCGGACCTCAAGGTCGGCCACTGCCTTGACCCGGAGGCGGACTACGGCCCGCTCGTCACCGCGGACGCCCGTGACCGCGTCAATCGCCTCATCGGCGAGGGCGTCGAGGCTGGCGCTGACCTCGTCGTCGATGGCCGTGACATCGACATGTCCGGCAAAGAATTCGAGGGCGAGTCCCTCGCGGGCGGCTTCTACTGCGGCCCCTCCTTCTTCGACAACGTCACCGCAGACATGTCCATCTACACCGAGGAAATTTTCGGCCCGGTCCTCTCCATGGTCCGCGCGGAGACCCTCGAGGAAGCCATCTCCTACCCGAACGACCACATGTACGGCAACGGCGTGGCCATCTTCACCCAGAACGGCGGCGCGGCCCGCGACTTCGTCAAGAACATCAACGTCGGCATGGTGGGCGTCAACGTCCCTATCCCGGTCCCCATCGCTTACCACACCTTCGGTGGCTGGAAGGCCTCCGGCTTCGGCGACCTCAACCAGCACGGCCCGGACGCTTTCCGCTTCTACACCAAGACCAAGACCGTCACCTCCCGCTGGCCGGATGACCAGAACGCCGGCCCGCAGTTCACCATGCCGGTCATGTAAGAAAGGACTGATTTCAATGACCACCATCGCATTCATCGGCCTGGGCAACATGGGCGGCGGCATGGCTGCCAACCTGGTCAAGGCAGGCCACACGGTCCACGGCTTCGACGTCGTGGAGGAGGCCCGCGAGCGCGCCAAGGACAACGGCGTGGAGATCATCGCTTCGGCTGAGGAGGCCGCCCAAGGCGCTGACATCGTCATCACCAGCCTGCCTAACGGCGGCCTGGTCAAGCAGGTCCTCGAGCCCATCATCGCGGCCGAGGACACCGCCCCGCTCTTCGTCGATGTCTCCACCATCGCCGTTTCCGAAGCCCGCGAGCTTGCCGATGCCGTCTCCGCCGTCGGCTCCCGCTTCCTCGACGCCCCAGTCTCCGGCGGCATGGCCGGCGCCGCCAACGGCACCTTGGCCTTTATGGTCGGCGGCGAGAAGGAGGACTTCGACAAGGTCAAGCCGGTACTTGAGGTCATGGGCAAGTCTGTGACGCACTGCGGCCAGACCGGCAACGGCCAGGCCGTGAAGGCCTGCAACAACATGATTCTGGCCATCCAGCAGATTGCCCTGTCCGAGGCCCTCGTCCTCGGCGAGCGCCTCGGCCTCGACCACCAGGCCTTCTACGACGTGGTCTCCAACGCGACGGGTAGCTCCTGGTCGCTCACCGTTAACGCGCCGGTGCCAGACATCGTGCCGGGCTCGCCGGGCGACAACGACTTCAAGCCGGGCTTCGCCGCAGCACTCATGCTCAAGGATCTGAAGCTCGCCATGGCCGCGGCGGATGAGACGAAGACCGATACCGTCCTGGGCAAGATTGCCACCCAGCAGTACGCCAAGCTCGTGGACGAGGGGCACGGCGGCCTCGACTTCGGCGCGATTATCAACGACGTGCGCGCGAAATAGTTCATGCTCGCCGGTGCGCGCAGCGTTCCGGCGAGTGCCCGTCCAGCATCTCCTGGAGGACGGGCGCGTAGTACTCGATGAGCGTGTCCGTGTGGAAGGCCTCGAATTCCGTATCCCCGAAGCGGCGCATGAAGCTCAAACCCATGAGCAGTGCCACTGCCGACTGCGCCCGCAGCTCCGGCGAGGGACTCGGGTGCGGGGCCTCGTCCCGGATGCGCTGGGCGAGTACTTGCAGCAGGTCTGACTTGATGCGCTTGCCAATCGCGTTGAGGCTCTCCGGCGCACCCGCGGCCACGGAGATGTTCCGCGCCATCGAGTAGGGCGCATTGTGCGGGGCCGTGAGCGTTTCGATGACCGCGGTCCGTCCGAGCTCGCCAAACGGTCCGGCAAACAGCGCGGCTGAAGAAGCCGTGAAATCCACGGTGGCCTCGAAGAGGCTGTCCTTGTTACCAAAGTGCTTGACCACGAGCGCCACGGACACGCCCGCGGCCTCCGCGATGTCTTTGAGCGAGACCTGCGCGAACGTGTGCTCGCTAAAGAGCACGCGCGAGCATTCCAAAATCCGCTCCCGCGCGCTCGGCTTTACCTCGTTCGGCTCCTGTGCCGGGCCTGTATCCATGTCGCTTATCGTAGCGCCCGCCCCGCGGGCGCACGATGCTTTTCTAGGAAGGTTCTTTCGATGGTCATCTCGCTCATAGGCGTGGTCCTCTCACTCATATTCCTTGTCGTCTTCGCTTATCGCGGCCACTCCGTGGTCGTCGTCGGCCCCGCCGCCGCGCTCATTGCGGTGCTCTTTGCCCGCGAACCGGTCATGGGCACGTACACCCAGATCTTCATGCCGGCGCTCGGTGGGTTCATCGGGAAGTATTTCCCGCTCTTCCTCTTCGGCGCGATCTTTGGCTACCTCATGACCTCGACAGGCCTGGCACGCTACCTCGCCCGCGGTATCACCGCGCTCTTCGGGCCGAAACGCGCGATGCTCTCCACCGTTATCGCCACCGCGCTGCTTACCTACGGCGGCGTCTCCGCGTGGGTCGTGGCCTTTACCATCGTGCCGATTGCGACCGCGCTCTTTAAAGAAACCGGCATCCCCAAGCGGCTTATGCCCGGCGCCATCGCGCTGGGCACCATCACCTTCGCGCTCGCCGCGTTGCCGGGCTCCCCACAGATCCACAACGCCATTCCGACGAGCTACTTCGGCACGAATACGTACGCCGCGCCGGTGTTCGGCATCCTCTCGGCCCTCCTCATGCTGGTGGCTGGAATGGCCTGGCTCGAGTTCCGCATCAAGCAACTCCAGCGCGGCGGCGAGCGCTTCGAGCCGATCGACGCAAAGGGCAACGTCATCCCAACACCCGAGGGCATCGGCGATACTGGCGACGAAGCCTCCGTTGACATCGGCGGCGAGTCCTTCGACACCAATTCCGGCGGTCATCTGACCACCCACGCGCCACTGGGTATCAAGGAACCGTCCGTCAAGGTCCAAGGCATGTTGGGTCTGCTGCCCATTCTCGTGGTCATCGTGGTGAACTTCGCGATTGTCTACTTCTTCTCCAAGTCCTGGACCGCTGACTACCTTGCCCGAGAAAAATACGGCGAGACCTCTCTCACAGCGCTGCTCGGCATCTGGTCGCCGACCATCGCCCTGGCGCTCGCCGTCGTGGTCATCATCGCGATGTTCCCCTCGCGCGTGAGCACCTCGCTTAAGGAGCTATCCGAAGGCGCGAAGAACGCCATCCTCCCGTGTTTTACCACCGCGTCTGAGGTCGGCTACGGTGCCGTCATCGCGGCGCTGGCCGTCTTTGCCGTCATCAAGAACAACATGCTCGCCATCGCGGATAACGCGCTCGTGGTCTCCACCGTGTCCACCGGGGTCATCTCCGGCATCACCGGCTCGTCTTCCGGCGGTCTGTCCATCACGATGGAAACCCTCGGCGAACAGCTCGCGCAACTGGCCACGGAGCAGGGGATCAGCCTCGAGCTTATGCACCGCGTGACAGCCATGGCCTCCGTGAGCTTCGACTCGCTGCCGCACAACGGTGCGGTGCTCACCATGCTCATGGTCTGCGGCATGACCCATCGCCTGTCCTACAAGGACGCGGCCGTCGTGACCATCATCATCCCGCTCGCGACGTTGGCCATCATGCTGGGACTCAACAGCGTGATTCCCGGCTTGTCCTAAAAGATGCTCGCTGGGTAACGAGCGCGGTGGGTTATTGACACTTCAGGCCGGGGAAGCCCCAATCCATGCGACTTTGTGGGGCTTCCTCGGCCTGAAACGAAAATCTTCTGCGCCGCAGGTTAGTCCGCGACGAGCGGTTCAATTGTCAGCTCCGGGTGCTCCTTCTCCACGAAGGCGAGCTTCCACTTGTCGCCGAAGAGAGCGATGAGTTCACCGTCGGTGCGGGTGAAAATTTCCACGCCACGCTGGCGGCCGAGCTCCGGCGCGGACTCGGCGTCGGTGCGGCGGGCGACGGAGTAGGGGATGGGCTCGGTGACCGTCTCCACGTTGTACTCGACCTCCATGCGGGCCTGCATGACCTCGAACTGCATGGGACCCACCGCAGCCATGACAGGCGCGGCGTCGCCACGGGTTTCGTTGCGCAGGATCTGGACGACGCCCTCGGCCGCCAGCTGGTCGAGTCCCTTACGGAACGCCTTGTAATCGCCCAAAGACTTCGCGCGCAAAATGCGGAAGGCCTCCGGGGCGAACTGCGGCATCGGCTTGAACTGAACCTTCTTGCCGGCGTAGATGGTATCGCCAGGCGCCAAGGAACCAGCGTTGACCAAGCCAACAATGTCGCCAGGGAAGGCACTGTCCACTGTGTCGCGGGTGCGTCCGAAGACTGTCAGCGCGTACTTCGTGGAGAAGCTGCGGCCCGACTGGGCGTGGCTGACCTGCATGCCACGCTCGAACTCACCGGAGACCACGCGCATAAACGCGAGGTTATCGCGGTGCTTGCGGTCCATGCCTGCCTGCACCTTGAAGATGACACCTGAGAAGTCATCGGTGATCTCACGCGTTTCGTCGATTGCCGCCGCGCCACCAGAGCCAGCTGCCTCGATGGCCTTCGGATCGGAATCGCGCGAACGCGGCGCCGGGGCGATGGCGCACAGAGTGTCCAGAATCTGGTGCACGCCAAAGTTGAGCATCGCGGATGCAAAGATGAGCGGGGAAGTGATGCACTGCTCGAAGAGCTCTTGATCGTGCAGGGCGCCGTCGGCAGCCAGGAGCTCTGCCTCCTCGACAGCGGTCTCCCAGGCATCACCTTCCTTGGCTTCAGCGTCGCTCGGATCGTAATGCTCCTCAGGTGCGATCGTCGAGCCACCCGCAGTACGGATGAAGTGGATGTAGTTATCCGCCTCGCCGTCCTCATTGATGTGCGCCAAGCCGCGGAAGTCGCCAGCGATGCCTACCGGCCAGTACAGGGGAGTCGGCTGCAGCTGAATCTCGTTGAGGATTTCATCGACCAGCTCCAGCGGCTCGCGGCCCACGCGGTCCCACTTGTTGATAACCGTAATGATCGGCAATCCGCGGGCCTTGCACACGCGGAAGAGCTTGAGGGTTTGGGGCTCGAGGCCCTTGGCGGCGTCGATAAGCATGACCGCGGCATCCACGGCCGTGAGAACGCGGTAGGTATCCTCCGAGAAGTCCGCGTGACCTGGGGTGTCAACGAGGTTGATCATGAAGGGCTCGCCCTCATGGTTCTCCGGCGCGTACTCAAACTGCAGCGCGGAGGAAGCTACCGAAATACCGCGTTCCTTTTCCATCTCCATCCAGTCGGAGACAGTGGCCTTGCGGTTGCCCTTGCCGTGCACCGCACCGGCTTCATTAATAATGTGTGCGTGCAGCGCCAACGCCTCAGTCAATGTGGACTTACCGGCGTCTGGGTGGGCGATGACGGCAAACGTGCGGCGGCGGGTGGCTTCGGAGGCAATACTCATGCGGGCTAGTTTAGCTGCCCTTTGCGTCGACCCCTGAATTGCGCCATCACAGACGCACGGCTAGTCCCAACTAACCCCCAACTGCTCGCCCAAATCATCGAAGATGCGGCGGGCCACGGCCGGCTTCTTAGCCATCGGGCGCCGCAGACCCAGCTTGCGTTTGTTGTTGTAGTACTCGCCGGACTCGAAGTGAATCCCCGGCGTGCCGGTGAGGAAATACGCTAGATTGTCGCCACCTTCCTCCGCTCTGCCAAAGCTCTTGGACAGTGCGCTGGAGTAGAACTTCCGAGTCCGGCTATGAGAAGTGCGCGCAAAATTGGTGGCTAGGACACCGGGGTGGAAGGCCACGGAGGTCATGTCGTGGTTGTGCAAGTAGCTGGTGAGCAGGATGTCCCCCAACTTCGCGTTGCCGTAGGCACGCTCGGCGGTGAATTTCTGGAAGGTATTTGGGTCACCTGGGTCGAAGGCAGACATCAAGAGATTAGCCACGGATGCAGTCTGCACGATGGTGGCGTCGGTCTTGCGGAGCTTGTCCCGCAGCAGTGAGGTCAACAAAAATGGAGCCACGACGTTTACCTGCCACGTGCGTTCGAAACCATCTGCGGTGGTGAAGGGCCCGTCAAAAACGCCCCCAGCGTTGTTGCCCAGTGCGTGAATTTCCTCAAGTTCGCCGAGTTCGTCCGCCAAGCGCCGCACCTGCCCGAGGGATTCAAAATCCGCTACGTGGTAGCTCGCGCCCACGCTTTCGGCTACCGCGCGAGTTTTGTCCGGATTACGCCCCACCAGCACCAATGTGTCTTGTGGGCGCTTCGCACGCAGGGTGCGCGCGGCTGCGGCACCGATGCCATCGGAAGCGCCAGTAATGACTATTGTTTGCGATTCGTGTGGGGCGTGGCTCATGAAAATTTAGTTTAGGCGTAAACAGGTCCGTGTGGTGGGTTACTTGCGGGAATGAATCTCATTCTGTGCGCTTTGGATCCCAGAACTTACGATGAGGCGCACGGCGTCGGCAGCCGTCTCGATCGCGGCGTCGAAACCTGCGTCCGCGTCGATCGGACCCAAAACGTAATCAGGAATCGAAGAACCCTTGGGCGGGCGGCCAATGCCGATGCGCACACGAGGATAGTCGCGAGTACCCAGCCGCTCCGTCAGCGATTTCAGCCCGTTGTGGCCGTTTTCATTACCTCCAACCTTGATTCGAATCTTGTTCGGCGGCAGATCCAGCTCGTCATGGATAACGAGGACCCGCTCAGCCGGAATGCCCAATTGCTGCGCCAATGGAGCAATAGGATCGCCGGACAAGTTCATAAACGTCGCCGAGCGCACCACAAGAACCGGCGTGTCTGCAACATTCAACGGTGCAGCGGTGAGGGAGTGGCCGGCCACCGGCTGCAAGAGTTCCCCGGATTCCGCCAGCAAATCGTCGACGGCCATGTATCCCACGTTATGGCGGGTGGCTGCGTACTTGGCGCCCGGATTGCCTAAGCCCACCACGAGCCATTCGGCGTCGAGGTCTGCAGCTTCGAGAGCCGCCATTGACGACGCCCCCGTTTCCTTAACGGAGGACCCGAAAAGCCGCGACACGAGCCGCGCGAAGAAGCTGCCCGCGGAAGAGTCAGCAGAAGATGAAGCAGAAGCAGTCATGTGCCCTCACAATTGGTCGAGATCTAAGGTGGACGCTATGAGCGCCATTCTAAAAAGCCTAAAAATCAGAGTACTTCCCGCCCCCATGGCGGGTGGCCCCACCACGCCTGACAGCGTCATTGCTGCAGAGCACAACGGCTCCTTTGGTGCGTTGGCGCTGGGGACGGCGTCGTTAAACGCTGCTCAAGAGCAGATCGAGGCGTGCCGGGGACACCGCTTCGGCGTTAACCTTTTTCACGCGCAGGAACCGCTAAGCCCAGCCAATATGGAGGCGGTGAGTGCTATGGCACAGGAGCTGGGCGTTTCGGTGCCGGAGGCGGACCTGGAATTCGGCTGGACGGAGAAACTGAACATGGCGCTCGACGCGGGCGCTGCGGTGCTGTGGTCGATGTTCGGGACGTTTACGGAGGAGGAAATCACGTGCATTCACGCCGCTGGGGCAGAGGCGTGGACCACGGTGACCACCCCGGCCGAGGCAGTGGAGGCGGCGCGCCGCGGCGTCGACGCGTTGTGCGTGCAGGGCCCCGAGGCAGGCGGCCATCGCGGCGTGTGGGATGCGGAAGCAGAACCTGATTGGCGGCCGCTGGAGGAGCTCGTGTTCGCTGTGCACGCCGCGCTTGGCGACGCCCCCATTCCTCTCATCGCCGCCGGTGGCATGCGCAGCTCCGCGGATGTCGAACGAGCGTTGGCCTGGCCGGGGGTGGTTGCGGTGAGCTGTGGCTCGGCCTTCCTTTTGGCGTCGGAAGCAGGCACTTCGCCGGTTAACCGTAAGCTCCTTGCGCGTGGCGGGAGGAGCGTTTCTACGCGTGCCTTTTCCGGGCGTTATGCGCGTGGATTGGAAACGGAATTTACACGAAGCAACCCGCAGCTTTCTCCGCTTTACCCCTATCTCAATTCGATGTTGAAGCCGCGGCGTGCCCAAAAGGACCCGGCGGTGGGCTATTGCCTCGTGGGAGAAGAGGTTGAGAAAATCAACGGGGGTAGTGTGGCGGAGATCCTGCACCATCTATGCCCAAACGGGCACTCATAACAGTTAATATTTACGGTTGAATGTTGGTTTACCCCCATGACGAGTAAAGGAAAAGAACACGTGACTGCGAACGCACAGGTTGGACACGCTGACTGGAACGAACGTCTCGAGCTTGCTCAGGAGATGATTCCGCTCATCCACCAACTGCACCGCACCAACAATGTCGTGACCACCATCTACGGTCGCGTCTTGAGTGGCGTGACGGACATCGACATCATGAAGGCTCACCGCTACGCTCGCCGTATCGCGAACCGCGAATTGTCCACCGCAGAGACCCTTCCCATCCTGAAGGAACTGTGCGACATGAACCTCGGCACTGCCTCCATCGACTTGGGCCGCCTGGCATCTGGCTACGCTGAGTCCAACTCCACCAGTCTGCGCAACTACCTCGAGCAGGAGCTCGTTGACCTGGTTGGCGCTGCCGTGGACAAGGAGTGCACCGACGTTGTGCTTTATGGCTTCGGCCGCATCGGCCGTCTGCTGGCCCGCATCTTGATCGCTCGTGAGGCTGCTTACGGTGGTGTTCGCCTGCGCGCAATTGTGGTCCGCAAGAAGGGCGACGGCGACATCTTCAAGCGCGCCTCTCTGCTGCGCCGTGACTCCGTCCACGGTGCTTTCAACGGCACCATCGGTGTGGACGAGGAGAATGAGGTCATCTGGGCAAACGGCACCAAGATTCAGATGATCTACGCCAACGACCCAACCGACATCGATTACACCTCCTACGGCATCGACAACGCCGTCCTCGTGGACAACACTGGCGTATGGCGCGACCGCAAGGGCCTGGAGCAGCACCTGGAATCCAAGGGTATCTCCCGCGTCCTGCTGACCGCACCGGGCAAGGGTGACCTGAAGAACATCGTCTACGGCATCAACCACGACACCATCGAGGACTCCGACAAGATCATCTCGGCTGCATCCTGCACCACCAACGGCATCACCCCTGTTCTCAAGGTCATCAACGACCGTTACGGCGTTGTCCACGGTCATGTGGAGACCGCGCACTCTTTCACCAACGACCAGAACCTGATCGATAACTTCCACAAGGGCGATCGCCGCGGCCGCGCAGCTGGCCTCAACATGGTTCTGACGGAGACCGGCGCTGCAAAGGCCGTGTCCAAGGCCGTTCCGGAGTTCGAGGGCAAGCTGACCGGTAACGCTATTCGCGTTCCTACCCCGGACGTGTCCATGGCTGTGCTGAACCTGGAGCTGGAGAAGGAAGTTGAGCGCGACGAGGTCAACGACTTCCTGCGTAACGTTTCCCTGCACTCCGACCTGCGCCAGCAGATTTCCTACATTGCTTCCCCAGAGGTTGTTTCCTCTGACTTCGTGGGATCCACCCACGCAGGCATTGTGGACGGTTTGGCAACCATCGCTTCCGGTAAGCACCTGGTTCTCTACGTGTGGTACGACAACGAGTTCGGCTACTCCAACCAGGTCATCCGCATCGTTGAGGAGATCGCAGGCGCTCGCCCACGCGTGTTCCCAACCCGCGTTGATGCAACTGAGCTCTAAAACTTAAAGTGCCGCTGGTTCCCCTTCTCTGTAAGGGAGACCAGCGGCCTTTTAGTTGCGGTGGGTGCTACTTTTTCTTTTTCTTCTTCTTTCCATCGGACTTCTTGGCGGCGGCCACCTTGCTGCGCTCAAGGTTCGAGGCCACGTCTGGGACGTAGGCAAACTCGTCGCGTGGCGGGCGCTCGTACTCCTCGCCGGAAGACTCAGGGCGCTCCGGAATTTCTGGGACGTCTTGCTCGACGTGCTGATAAGGAACCATCTTCAAGATGTGATTGATGACGTTGATGCGCGAGCGCTTTTTGTCCTCAGATTCGACCGTGTACCACGGTGCGTTCGGGGTATCGGTATGCACAAACATCTCGTCCTTAGCGCGGGAGTAGTCTTCCCAACGGGTGATGGATTGAAGATCCATAGGGGAGAGCTTCCAGCGGCGAAGCGGATCGTTGCGGCGAGACTTGAAGCGTGCGATCTGCTCTTCATCAGACACGGAGAACCAGTACTTCAGCAGGATGATGCCGTCTTCGACGAGCATGTTCTCCAGCTGCGGGGCCTGGTGTAGGAAGCGAACGTACTCCTGCTGGGAGCAAAAGCCCATGACACGCTCGACGCCGGCGCGGTTGTACCAGGAGCGGTCAAAGATGACGATCTCGCCCTCGGTAGGAAGCTTTTCGATGTAGCGCTGGAAGTACCACTGGCCAGCCTCACGGTCGGTGGGCTTGGGCAGTGCTTCGATTCGGCAGGTGCGAGGGTTCAGGTACTGGGTGATGCGTTTGATTGCAGAGCCCTTACCTGCGGCGTCGCGGCCTTCCATGATGATGACAACACGGGCGCCGGTCTCAACTACCCACTGCTGCATTTCCACGAGTTCTGCTTGCAGGCGCTTGAGCTCTTCCTCGTATGCTGCCTTGTCAAGCTTTTCGGGGGACTTTTTCTTATCTTTGCTCATTCTATTAATTTTAGCCTCTAGCTGCGGAAATATTTAATGGTTTGGATAAAAACTCACCCCCGCATTGCGCTGAGTCGGCCTCTGCGGCCGCGATGCGCGGTGGAAAGCCTGAGCAGCGTAAGCAGAGCATGCCGCGCGTCGCTGACTCAGTCCAAGGTAGTCGTGTGCGGGTCACGCAAACAGTATTAGTTTTAACAGGTATGGCTATGGGAAGGGGATTTGAAAGGAAGTTACCTAGCTACCTTGGCAGGTGCATTCCGCGCCGCAGCCGACCGGGGGCTCACCAAAATGCGTGGTGTTGGAAATCTCTCCCAAGCCGTCGATAGCAATCCGTACATTTTGCCCATCCTGGATAAAAGCTTGCGGGTCGCGCGCAAAGCCCACGCCTTCTGGGGTGCCAGTCGCAATCACATCGCCGGGATTGAGCGGGTAGAGCTTCGAACAAAAAGCGAGGAGCTCAGCCACAGAGAAAATGAGGTCATCGGTGTCGTCGTCCTGGCGGATATCCCCATCGACGGTGGTCTTCACAGCTGCATGCCCACCTGGTGCCCACTCATCAGCGGTGGTTAGCCACGGCCCGAAACCAGCGGTGCGGTAGAAGGACTTACCGGCGTGGAACTGAGTGGTACGACGCTGGTAGTCGCGTAGCGTGTAGTCATTCATGATGGCATAACCAGCGGCGTAGTTGAGCGCCTCTTCAACCGGTACGTTGTGCGCACGAGTACCAACGACCACGGCTAACTCGCCCTCATAATCGAGCTGCTTGGTGCCCCATTCAGGAATGTAAATATTATCGAAAGGCCCGGTGAGGGCTTCCGGGAACTTGATGAACAGAGTCGGCTGCGTGGGCAGTTCGCGGCCCATTTCCCGCGCGTGCTTAGCGTAATTAACACCAACGCAGATGATTTTTCCAGGGGAGGGGATAACTGGCGCGAGGTCCTCATTGCGAAAGACAATGGGTTCGCCAGACAATTGTGCCGACTTCTGCCAATCTTCGGAGCGCAACAGCTCGCCGACGTCCTCGAAATCGAGCCCCACGCCGACGCCTGGGCCGTCGACGCGAATGGCTGTTGTTCCGTATTGGGTGCGGAGCGTGGCAAGTCTCATGGCGGACAGTTTACGCGTTAAGGAAGACGAGTTTCCTGAACTACCCGAATAATTTCGTCGGCTGCGTCGGCACAAATAATGGGGATTTCCGCCTTTTCCTGCTTCGACCAAGGCTTGAGCACAAAGCTCGCGGGGTCCATACGTCCCGGTGGGCGCCCAATACCGACCGAGAGGCGCTGGTAGTCCTTGGTTCCCAAGGATTTGGTGGTGGAGCGTAGACCGTTATGTCCATGATCGCCGCCGCCGAAGCGGTGCTTGACGACGCCGAAATCAAGCTCCAGCTCATCGTGCACCACGATGAGCTGGGCAGGGTTCATTGAAAAGTACTGCAGAAGGGCCTTGATTGGTCCCCCGGATAGGTTCATGAAGCTTCGCGGCTTGGCCAAAACGAGTTTGGAGGAACCGAGGCGGGTCTCAGCGAGCTCAGTGTTGGATTTCTTGTGCACTGAGAAGCTTGTGTAGTTCTGGCCCGCGATTTCATCGACCACGTCAAAGCCGATGTTGTGGCGTGTTCCTGCGTATTTGGGGCCTGGATTGCCAAGGCCAACAATGAGAAAACTATTCACTGCGCTATTGTCTCATGCTGCGAGGGATTTTGACCCCGAGAAGGGCATAGTAAAACGGTGAAACGCCCGAGCTAGACGTAAATCTAGCGCGGGCGCAGAGAAGAGCGATTTACTCTTCAGACTCTTCGGCGGACTCAGCGCCAGCCTCAGCGCCGCCTTCCTCAGCAGCCTCAGCAGCTTCCTCGAGCTCTTCGTCAACCTCAGGCAGGGAGATGGAAGCGATGATGGTCTCTGCATCTGCAACCAGGGTGGTGTCTTCTGGCAGGGTGATGTCGCCAGCGGTGATGACAGCGCCGTCCTCGAGGCCTTCGATGGAAACGGAGATCTCCTCTGGGATGTTCAGAACGTCTGCCTCAACGAGGAGGACGTCAGCATCCTGAATGGACATGAGGCCCGGTGCCGGCTCGCCCTCGAGAGTAACCGGAACCTCAACCTCAACCTTCTCGCCACGCTTGATGGAGAGGAGGTCGATGTGGTCGATGTCCAGGGTCAGAACGTTCTGGTCAACGTGCTTGACCATGACGAGGTGCTGCTCGCCCTCGAGCTCGAGCTCAAAAACAGCGTTGACGCCGTGTGCGCGAACCAGTGCGGTCAGCTCGATGCGGTCAACAGCGAAGTGCAGAACGTCAACGGCGTGACCGTAGACAACGCCTGGGACCTTGCCAGCAACGCGCAGGCGGCGAGCGAAGCCCTTGCCGAACTCGTTACGTACTTCTGCCTTCAATACCGGGCGGGTGTTTGCCATAGTAAAACTCCTAGTGTCAAAGATTGGTGCGGCGAGACTTTAGCGAGTTCGAAAACGGCGAAAGCCTGCCGATGGTCGTCTTGGTCGAGTCATCGCAGGCTTAAAACGTGTGAAATAACTTCTAATCGCGTCGATAACGGCTTTCCGATTCCGGGCAGCCCTCGCCGAGACAGCAAAAATTCTAACACGCAGCGCCGAGAGCAGGCAAGTTACTTCTGCTCTTCTTCGCCAACTACAGAACTATCGAAATTGAGTTGCTTAGCGGTGGTGTTTCAATGCTTCTCTGCGCGTGAGGTTTGCGACGTCATGCGAGCCTAGGAAGCCCAAAACCCAGGTGGGATTGGTGCGATAGAGATCGCGCAACGCCCAGCCGATGGCTTTGCTAATGAAGAATTCATTGCCAAAGCGGGTTCCTGGGAGGTTTTCTTTGATGGCATCCGCCAGTAGTTGCAGATCGGTAGCCTCACGTTTGCCGAGCTGACTGATAATCGCGGCGCGGCGTCGTTGCGCAAAGGCTCCAAAACCGCGCGCACTTCGCAGAAGGCCTCTGAGAGATTATCGGTCAAGGTCATCTATTTCTGTTTGGGGGGAATGGAAAGACCGCCCAGCTGTGTGCTGGACGGTCCTTTTACGTGCTGCTTATGAAGCGCTTAGTTTGACTCGAAGAGCGTGGTTACGGAGCCGTTTTCGAAAATCTCGTGGATGGTACGAGCCAGCAGCGGAGCAATCGACAAGACGGTGAGGTTGGACCAGCCCTCGGTGGACTGCGGAAGGGTGTCGGTGGTGATGACTTCCTCGGCACCACACTCGGACAGACGCTCGCGAGCTGGGGCGGAGAAGACGCCGTGGGTACAAGCGATAACGACGGACTTCGCGCCAGCTTCCTTAAGGACACGAACAGCGCCGGCGATGGTTCCGCCGGTATCGATCATGTCGTCGAGCAGGATGCAGTCCTTGCCCTCGACCTCGCCGACAACGCGGTTAGATACGGTCTCGTTAGCAACCTCAGTGGAACGGGTCTTGTGAACGAAGGACAGTGGGGCGTCGCCAAGCTCATGTGCCCACTTCTCAGCCACCTTGACGCGGCCAGCATCCGGGGAAACCACAGCGAGGTTATCCAGGGAGTACTTGGACTTGATGTAGTCCACGAGGATCGGCATTGCGTGCATGTGATCAACGGGGCCGTCGAAGAAGCCCTGAATCTGGTCGGTGTGCAGATCCACGGAAACGATGCGGTCCGCGCCAGCAGCCTGCAGCAGGTCAGCAACGAGGCGAGCGGAAATCGGCTCGCGGCCACGGTGCTTCTTATCCTGGCGTGCGTATGGGTAGAACGGCAGGATGGCGGTGATGCGCTTTGCGGAACCACGCTTGAGCGCATCGATCATGATGAGCTGCTCCACCAGCCACTTGTTCAGCGGCTGGGTGTGGGACTGCATCACGAAGCAGTCTGCACCACGCACGGATTCCTCGAAGCGGATGAAGATTTCACCGTTAGCGAAGTCGCGAGCAGTGGTTGGAACGAGGTCCGTCTTCAGTTCCTTGGCCACAGCCTCAGCCAGTTCTGGGTGTGCACGCCCAGAAAAGAGCTTCATGTTCTTGCTGCTGCCGGTTACCTTGCCTGTCATGGGCGGTAATTCCCCTTACTTGTTGTTGTCCTGTGCGCGGGCGGCAGCCTCAGCTGCCGGAGTTCCCGGACGCTTCTTTTGAACCCAGCCTTCGATGTTGCGCTGCTTGCCACCGGAGACCACGAGTGCTCCCGGAGGAACATCTTCCTTGATAACTGTACCCGCACCCGAGTACGCGCCGTCACCGACATTGACTGGTGCGATAAACATCGTGTCAGATCCGGTGCGCACGTGGCTGCCGATTACGGTGTGATGCTTGTTAACACCGTCGTAGTTGACGAATACGGAGGAAGCACCGATGTTGGATTCCTCGCCCACGGTGGCGTCGCCGATGTAGGTCAAGTGCGGAACCTTGGAACCGCGTCCAATCTGGGCATTCTTTGCCTCGACGAAGCCGCCGAGCTTGCCGTTTTCACCGACCTCGGTCTTCGGGCGGATGAAGGTAAACGGGCCGACATTGGCGTTAGCGCCAATCACAGACTCGGAACCGTGGGTGCGGATGACCTTGGCGCCCTCGCCGATGGTCATGTCGGTCAGGGTGGTGTCAGGGCCGATCTCGGCGTTATCTGCGATGGAAGTCTTTCCCCACAATTGGGTGCCCGGATGGATGAGAACGTCGGAGCCGATGGTGACGTCCACGCCGATCCAGGTGGTTTCCGGATCCACGATGGTGGCGCCACCGCGCATGGCGGCTTCCACGGTGCGGCGGTTGAGCTCGCGGCCAGCTGCGGCGAGCTGGACGCGGTCATTGACGCCTGCCAGCTCGCCGGCGTCGGCAGCAATGTGCGCGCCGACGTTGTGACCGGCGGTGCGGGCGATTTCCAGAACATCGGTGATGTAGAGCTCGCCCTGGGCGTTGTTGGAATCCAGCTTGGTCAGGGCGTCTCGCAAAATAGCGCCGTCGAAAGCGAAAACGCCGGAGTTGACCTCATCGATGCTCAGTTGCTCAGGCGAAGCGTCCTTTTGCTCGACGATGGCCTTGACGGAACCGTCCGTGTCACGCACGATGCGGCCGTAACCGGTTGGGTCATCCAGCTGCATCGACAGAACGGTGACTGCGTTACCGGCGGCCACGTGGGCGTCGTAAAGCCCGCGGATGGTTTCCGGACGCAGCAGCGGAACGTCGCCGTTGGTGACGATGACGGTGCCGGTGAAGTCGGGGAGTGGGGCAAGGCCGCACTGTACCGCGTGGCCTGTGCCGTTCTGCTCCTCTTGAACGGCCTGTGCGACCTCGCGGCCGAGCTCTGCAGCAATAGCCTCGACGGCAGGGGAGACCTGGTCGCGCTGGTGACCGACCACAGCAACGAGGTGCTTGGGGTTAAGACCAGCTGCAGCGTGTAATGCGTGGCCGATGAGTGGGCGCCCTCCGATTTCGTGCAGTGTCTTTTGCTTGGCGGACTTCATGCGGGTGCCAGCGCCTGCCGCTAAAACAACAATGGCGCAGTCAGTTGTATCTGCCACGAGTTTCTTCGTTCTCCTGTGGTTGGGTCTTAGGGGAGTATTGCCTCACATCTTAACGCCGGGGTGCGCACTGGGGGCAAGCGGCGGCAAGAACGCCGTCTCTTATTTCGAGACCTCACGCAACATGCGGGCTCGCCAGGCGCCCACACAACCCAATGCCGCGAGGAAGAGCAACGCGGCGGTTGGGCCAGCCAGTGAAATCACTGCCGAGATTCCGCCCACCACGAGCAAGATGGCACCCATCATGGTGTTAGCGGCGCCCACATAAAAAGTGCGCTTGTCACCGCCAGCCATGTCCACGATGTAGGTCTTGCGTGCCACGCGAATTGCCGTGTGTGCCAGATTGACAAGGAAGAATCCCAACGGCAGCGCCCACGCAGTTACCCAGTGAGGGGCCCACTGCGCGCAGGCAACGACTGCCAGCAACGTCACTGATGCGGCGGCAGAGGCCCATGCCATGACCAGCCGGGAAGATCGATCGGACCAGATGCCGGAAATCTTGCCGCCGACCAGGCTGGCCAGGCTGGAAGCGAGCACGAACCCACCTAGACCGCTGAGCGCAGTAGTGCCGGCTTGGTGAGACAGCGTGACAATGAACGTCGTGGACAATGCCGTCACGAGGAGAAGCGCACGCACGTTGACGAAGCGGCGGAAGTCCGCATCCTCGGTATAGAGTCCCCACGTGTCACGCCACCAATGCGACTGGCTGGGGTCTTGGGCATTGTCTGGAACCGGTTCATCGATGGCGTGGAACACCGCCGCGGCGATGAACCAGCTGGCCGCGCCGCATCCCAGGACCGTGGCTAGCCCGAGCGGTGGAAATTGGCCGAGGGCCGCGAGCACCAAACCGATAAGCAGCGTTATTGCGCCCGTGGCTTGGGCAGCAAGGCCGGTGACCTCACCGCGGCTGCCCTTTGAGATGGTGCGTCCCTGAACGTCCTTGCCGGTGAGCGAACACAAAGCGCGAAAGACGGAAAGCACCGCCAATGCGGCAATGGTGACAACACCGAGAAGCCAGCCGTGGAACAGTGCTGCAGCGACGGCAACGACGACGGCACAGCAGCCCTGGATGAGCGAGCCCCAGACCCACAGCTTCTTGCGCGCTGGCCGGGAGGTTACCCAGGGTCTGAGTGCGGCCTGCGGCAGCATCGATCCAGACTCGCGGATAGGGACGAGGAGCGCGGTGAAGAAGTGAGGGACTCCGACCTGGGCGAAAAGCCAGGGGAGAACCGTCTTGCCGGACACCAGTTGGTCGCCGATTCCTTGCAGCGCATTGGACCACGCGAAAAGGCGGGCAGGACGAGTTTCATTGTCTGGGATTGACATGGTTTAAAGCGTATGTGATTCAGGACCGCTTTAGCCTAATCCGGCGCGGTGGCGTCGCTATTTTAATAGTCTGGGGTACATGGCTTTTTCGCGTCGAGTGTTTTTCAAAGGCGGATTGCTCGTTACTACGGCAGTGGTCGCGGGGTCTGCGCTGGCAGCTTGTTCTTCGAATAAGGATCAGCCTGCGCCGGTGGGTTACGACTCCGAACCGCGCCCGCTTCCCATCCCGCCGGTATTGAAAGGCGAGATGGAAGGCGATACCCGGGTATTCAAGCTCACCGCCCAAGACGGATACTCCGAGGTCATTCCGGGCAACAAGAACACCCGCACCTGGGGCTTTAACGGCCCGTTCCTCGGCCCGACGCTGCGCGCCCACAAGGGCGACAAGGTTCGCGCGGAAATCACCAACAACCTGGTGGAAATGACCACAGTGCACTGGCACGGAATGAAGCTTCCGGCCTATTCCGATGGTGGACCACACTCGCCGATTGAGGTAGGCAAGACTTGGAAGCCACAGTGGGAGATCGTGCAGCCAGCGGCTACCGTTTGGTACCACCCGCACCCGCATATGGCCACGGCAACCCATGCCTACCGCGGACTTGCTGGCATGTTTATCTTGGACGACGACGTATCGGATAAGCTCGACATTCCTTCTGAGTACGGCGTGGATGACATTCCGGTGGTCATTATGGATGCGAAGTTCACTGAGGACGGCCAGCTCGATCACCAGGTTGACGGCACGCTCGGTCTCCTGGGCACTACCCCGGTGGTTAACGGCATCACGAATGCTTCTTTCGCCGCGACCACGCGCCGGGTTCGTCTGCGCTTGCTCAACGGCGCTTCGATGCGTTTCTACACGCTGGCCCTGGATAATGGGACGCCGTTTAACGTCATCGCTACTGACTCCGGGCTTCTCGACGCCCCCGTCGAGGTCGACGAGCTGCTCATCGGACCAGGCGAGCGCATCGAGGTCCTCGTGGACTTGGAGCCCGGCAAGGACGTGGTGTTGCAGTCGGTGCCGCGCAAGGACAACTTCAGTATCCCCGAAGATGAGTACTCCGCGGACTTTGGCTTCAAGGACAGCTTTGACATCCTGCATATCACCGCGCCGGGGGAGGATGCGCCTGCAGCGCCAGCTCTGCCGCAAACCTTGGACCCCGCGGCTGCCGACGTCCCATCGGCCGAGGGGCTGACTGAGCGCGAGTTCGTGCTCAATACCTTCATGATTAACGGTGAGACCATGGACATGGCCCGCGTGGACACCGTGATCGAGGAAGACAAGCCTGAGGTATGGACTGTGACCAACGAAAATAGCGATTGGCCGCACAACTTCCACATCCACAATTCGCGTTTCAAGGTCTTGTCTTATGACTATGGCGATGGCAAAGACATCGCGGTTCCGACGATGGGCTGGAAGGACATCGTCAATCTTCCGCCCAAGGCAACCGCCAAGCTGCTCGTGGAGTTGGGCTACTTCCCGGATAAGACCATTCCGTACATGTACCACTGCCACATGCTCCTGCACGAGGACAAGGGCATGATGGGTCAGATGGTTGTGGTGAACAAGGGCGAAAAACCTGACGTTCGCGTCAAGCCGGCGGCGCTTGTATTCGAGAAGTCTGCTGGGGCGTCGCATAGCGCACATGCTGGGCAAGTAGTGGACTCATCCCGTAGCCCGTACGCGACGCCGAGCGCGGAGGCTTCCTAGCGCTTAAGTGTCCTTTATTGTGGCCGTGCAGATGATTTAGTCAGGCTCCAAGACGCTGAAGAAGCAAACTTCCGGAAAGTCCGTCATTACGGCAAAGAAGATTTCGAGCAGTCGTTCACCGAGGTGATCTAGGTAGTCTTCAGTGAGCGCTTGCCCGTCTGTCGGCTGCAGCTCGATGCGCACCTGACAATTGCTCTTTTGCCACTGGCCACTTGGATCCTCTGGTGGTATTTCAAAATCTTCTTGCGGATCCATATCTAGAACTACGGATATCACAGTGGCTGCGGTGAGCTGATCCTGCAGGTGACTTTCCAGGCAGAGCAACAGGCGCTCGGCATCCGTGGCCGTGGCGTGCAGGTAAAGAGCTTCCAGCATGTTTTCCCTATTTAGCGTTAGCGGTCAACTACAGGCTCGGGGCTGTCGCGCAAGAGAGTTTAGTATCTGTTTCAAAACTAGGCTTGGCACGATGTGTAATATTTGAAGTTTTCGAGGCGAAAATAACAGACAATTTCAGAGCGCACTCTCGTCTAAGCTCTAATTCCTTTAACTCATCAAGAGTTTAAGCAGTACTACCCAGATCCTGATGTAGCTGAGTCGCTAAAGGCTAAAGCTCCCGAGGTTTATGAAACTTGGATTGCGACGACTCAGGACTCGATTGAGACGGAGAACTATGCCCGCAGAAAAACGGTTGATGGTTCATTTAAACCTTGCTAGGAGAGGTCAGCTAATCGGCGCTTTCAGCGTAGTTGCAGTGCTGCTCCTGGGTGGTTGGTGCGCGTATTTGGACAAAACGTGGATTGCTGGATTCCTTGTAGGAATCGATGTTGTTGCTTTGGCTGCGGTATTTGTGCCAGTTAAGGAGAAATCTACAAAGAGCAACGGCTCAACCTAGAAAGACGGGAAATCCTTCAAGATTTCGTCCGCATGCCCTTTTGCTACTTAGGCCTTGGGCCTTATTGTCAAAGCTAGAAACCCCCACCGACCAGCATTTTTAATGGTCGGCGAGGGTCGGAAGAAGCTTCCCCACCAGGACTCGAACCTAGAATGACGGTACCAAAAACCGTAGTGTTGCCGATTACACCATGGGGAATAACCGCGCGCTCAAGGCGTGCGTTGCTAATAGTACCTGACGCACATGCCTTAATTACAAATGCCACCCACTAAGCTTGATCGCATGGTTCGACAGAGGATGACTGGACGCGAACGTCGCGAGCAATTGATCGTGATTGGCCGAGCGGCTTTTGCCGAGCTGGGCTTCGACGGCGCCAGTGTGGAGGAGATTGCGGCGCGAGCTGGCGTTTCCAAGCCCGTGGTCTATGAGCACTTCGGAGGGAAAGAAGGCCTCTATGCGGTCATCGTAGACCGTGAGATGCTCGCGCTGGAGGAGGTGATTACGCATTCGCTTAGCGACGGCACCTGGCGCGAGCGCATCGAGAAAGCCACTGTCGCACTTTTAAATTACGTGGAGCAAGAAACCGATGGATTCTTAATCCTCGTGCGTGACTCCAAGCCCGGCGACGAACGCTCCTATTCCACTTTGCTTAATTCCTCCGTGGGGCAGGTTTCCTATATCCTAGGCTCCGCCTTCGAGCGCCGCGGCCTCGACGCGAAACTGGCAGGACTTTATGCCCAAGCGCTAGTCGGCATGGTCTCGATGACCGCCCAATGGTGGCTGGACACCCGCCAGCCGGCAAAGGAAGTGGTGGCTGCGCACATCGTAAACTTGTGCTGGAATGGGCTGTCTGGAATGGAAGCTAAGCCAAAATTGAGAGGAACTAACTAAGTGGCAACGCCGATGCTCGCCGGACTACTCAAGGTCGCGGCTTCCGACCCGAAACTCAAAGGGCTTGCCACCCAGGTAGGCGAGCCACACCTGCACATCACCGGCATCGACCAAGCGCGCCCGTGGGCTATCGGCACGCTGGCGAATCAGGCGCCCGTGCTTGTCGTCACCGCCACCGGCCGTGAGGCCGAGGACCTCACCGCGGAGCTAACCGCGATGATGGGGGACAAGGTTGCCCAGTTCCCGGCGTGGGAAACCCTTCCGCACGAACGCCTTTCGCCCGGCGCGGATATCGTGGGCCGCCGCGCGCAGGTGCTGCACCGCATTGCAGAAGGCAAGCTGCGCGTCGTCGTCACGGCAGCGCGTGGATATAGCCAACCGATCTTGAAAAACGTGGAAGGCCGCAGCCCGATCAGCCTGGCCGAGGACATGGAAATCGAGCTCGAGGCCATCGTCTCCCAGCTGGAGTTTCGTGCCTATAAGCACGTGGACATGGTGGCCAAGCGCGGCGAGTATGCCGTCCGCGGCGGCATCTTGGATGTCTTTCCCACGACGCTCGATTACCCGGTGCGTGTGGAGTTCTGGGGCGATGAAATTACCGATATCAGGCAGTTTTCCGTCGCCGACCAGCGCGCGATTCCAGAGATTGAGGTCGGCGCGGTGGACATCTTCCCGGCGCGTGAGCTTCCGATTACTGACGACGTCGCCAAGCGTGCCCAAGACCTTGCCCTGCAGCACCCGGGCAATGCTGCCCTCGTGGAGCTTTTGACCAAGGTAGGTGAGCATATTCCGGCCGACGGCATGGAGGCGCTGCTTGCAGTGCTTAGCGACGCCCCGCTGGTTACCCTTCCCGAATTCATGCCGGAGGGTACCCACGTGCTGCTGGTCGCGCCGGAAAAGATTCGCACCCGTATTGCGGATCTAGAGTCCACGGACGCGGAATTCTTGGCTGCCGGTTGGGAAGCCGCTGCCATGGGGGCGGATGGTCCTTTGGCTGCTGAAGGCCTGGATACCGAGGCCGCTAGCTACCGTTCCTACGAGTCTTTGGAAGCAACGTGCGCTAACGCGAATTTGCCGCTGTGGACCTTTGCTCCTCCTGGAATGTTCATGGCCGACGAGTCGCAGACCTTGCCGCTCGAGTATGAACCGGGCCCGACGCCACGCGGTGACGTCAAGGAGATCGACGCCATGATGGCGCAGCTGCTCGCGCATACCCGCGATGGCGGCCGTGCGGCGTTTATTGCGCCGGCTCAGGGTGCTATAAAGCGCATGGTGGAACGCTTTGCCGAGAAGGGGATTCGCACCAAGGTCGCAACGCCCGGCTGGGAACCGACCCCGGGTGAGGTCACGCTATACCAGGCGCTCTCGCATGCGGGCCTGGTGTTCCCCAAGGCACGCAGCCAGGGTGGCGCCACCAAGGAGGCCCTGCCGCTGGTTGTGGTGACGGAGACAGACCTGACGGGTAACCGCGTGGGCGACATTGCCGGCGCTAAGCGACGCCCCGCCAAGCGCCGCAACCGCGTCGATCCGCTCGCATTGAAGCAGGGCGATCACGTGGTGCATGAGACCCACGGCATCGGCCGCTTCCTGAAAATGGCTGAGCGCACGATCCAGTCTGGTGACGAGACCTCGCGCCGTGAGTACATCGTCTTGGAATACGCGGCGTCGAAGCGCGGCCAGCCGGCCGATCAGCTCTGGGTGCCGATGGACTCGCTGGACCTGTTGTCGAAGTACACCGGCGGCGAGAAGCCGACGCTGTCCAAGATGGGCGGCTCGGACTGGAAGAACACCAAGAAGAAGGCGCGTGCCGCTGTCCGCGAGATCGCGGGCGAGTTGGTGGAACTTTATGCCAAGCGTCAGGCTTCGCCGGGCCACCAGTTTGCGCCGGATACACCGTGGCAGGCGGAGATGGAAGACAACTTCCCGTACGTCGAGACTGAGGACCAAATGCTGGCCATCGACGCGGTCAAAGAGGACATGGAGTCCACCGTTCCCATGGACCGGGTGGTCGTGGGCGACGTAGGCTACGGCAAGACCGAGGTAGCGGTGCGCGCAGCCTTCAAGGCAGTGCAGGACGGAATGCAGGTGGCGGTTCTCGTACCTACCACTCTGCTTGCGCAGCAGCATGCGGATACCTTCCGCGAACGCATGACGGGTTTCCCGGTCAATATTCAGGTGCTGTCCCGCTTTACGTCGACGAAGGATGCCAAGGAGATTGTCTCCGGCCTGGCAGACGGTTCTGTCGATATCGTCATCGGAACGCATCGCCTGCTGCAAACAGGTGTGCATTGGAAGAACCTGGGCCTCATTGTGGTTGACGAGGAGCAACGCTTCGGCGTCGAGCACAAGGAACACATCAAGGCGCTTAAGGCTTCGGTGGACGTGCTGACGATGTCGGCGACGCCAATTCCGCGCACCCTCGAGATGTCCATGGCGGGTATCCGCGAAATGTCTACTATTCTGACCCCGCCGGAGGACCGCCATCCGGTCCTGACTTATGTGGGTGCCTACGAGGACAAGCAGATTGCCGCGGCCATTCGTCGCGAGCTGTTGCGTGATGGCCAGACTTTCTTCATCCACAACAAGGTCTCTGATATTGAGAAGAAGGCGCGCGAGCTCCGCGAACTCGTGCCAGAGGCCCGCATCGTGGTTGCGCACGGCCAGATGAACGAGGAAGCCCTCGAACAGACCGTGCAGGGTTTCTGGGATCGCGAGTACGACGTCCTGGTTTGTACCACCATCGTGGAGACAGGCTTGGATATCGCGAATGCCAATACGCTCATCGTGGAGAACGCCCACCACATGGGCTTGTCCCAGTTGCATCAGCTGCGCGGGCGCGTGGGTCGTTCCCGTGAGCGCGGCTATGCCTACTTCCTGTACCCGAAGGGCGCCACGCTGACGGAGACTTCCTACGACCGCCTGGCCACCATTGCGCAGAACAATGATCTGGGCGCCGGCATGGCCGTGGCGATGAAGGACTTGGAGATGCGTGGTGCCGGTAACGTGCTGGGTGCCCAGCAGTCCGGTCACATTGCAGGCGTGGGCTTCGACCTGTACGTGCGGTTGGTGGGCGAGGCGGTTGAGACCTTCAAGGCCTTGGCACGTGGCGAGGTTCCCAAGGCCACTGACGACGGCCCGAAGGAGATCCGCATCGACTTGCCAGTCGACGCCCACATCCCTGAGGATTACATCAACTCTGAGCGTTTGCGCTTGGAGGTCTACCGTAAGTTGGCGGCGTCCAAAGACAATGCGGACCTGCAGCTGGCAGTGGAGGAGATGGAGGATCGCTACGGCCCGCTGCCGCAGCCGGTTACTCGTTTGCTTGCGGTAGCACGCTTGCGCCACCAGGCCCGCCGCGCCGGCGTCTCGGACATCACGGTCCAAGGCACGCGCATCAAGGTCCACCCAGTGGAGCTGCCAGACTCCAAGCAGGTTCGTCTCAAGCGCCTGTTCCCCGGCTCGAACTACCGCGCCGCAGCTAAGGCTATTCAGCTCAACTTCCCGAAGGCCGGCCGCAACGTCACGGACCCGAAGCTACGCGACGTCGAGCTGCTGCAGTGGGTCGCGGACTTCCTGTCGCAGATGTTCGACATCGATCAGGCGGACGTCACCGGCGGCAAGACCCCGCGGAAGATGGGCAACGTTATTTCCGTGAGCGAGTAGCGCTTTCTAGAAGTTGCGCAGGAACGACAGCGTGCTCAGTGCAAAGAGTATCGCCGGGCCCGCAAACAGCGGTCCAAGCCCGGCCTCGCTGGCCGCGGCGAAGAGCGAATCCATAACGCTATCCTTTCAGTCCGCCGATTGATAGTGGGCCTTCAAGCTAACCGAGGCCACCGGCACGCTCGCGCCGAAATGCGCGGACCTGCACGTTTATCCCCTCGTTACCCCTGTTCGAATACCCCTGTTCGACAAATACATTGGACAATCGGTTGCAGGCTTTCCGATGCCTCCTTAACCTCCGTGGCATGACCGTCTCCATCTTCGATGCTCTTGCTCTCGGCGTCGATTCTCTCAAGGAAGCCGCTGGCCTCACCGTGGCTGAACTCCGCGACCGCGGCCTAACACTCGCCGACGCCAAGTTCATCCACCCCTTGGCCGCCGTCTACTGGCGCACTAAGCCCAAAGGCATCGCCGAGGCCCGCAAGGCCGCCCGCGCTGCCGGCCATTCCCTGCGCGTGCTCGCCCGCATCGAGGTGCTCGCCGCGCGCTGCGACGACCCCAACGCCGCCCGCGTGACCTTGTGTGGCACGGCGGAGACCAAGCTCGATGAGGTCGGCGCGCAGCTTGCCAAGCCGAAGACCCGCGTGGAGTCCGCCCGCCATACCTATGGCAAAGACGGCTGGCACCGTTTGGTGATTAACACCCAAGACCCGTGGCTGATGGACATGCTCGGCGCGCTGCCCGGCGACGACCTGCTCGACGGGTTCAAACAGTTCGTCGCTGGCGGGGAGCAAATTCAGGCCCCAGCCCGTGCTGCGCACGTAGTTATTCGTCTCGACGAGCATGAGGAGTACCTCGCTGAGGGCAAGCTTATTCGCGCCACGGACGGGACGGTGCGCCCGGCGCGCCTATTGGCTCAGGAAAAGCTGGCCGAGGTCGGCTACGTCACGTTGGTGACCAATTGGGGCGAGCCGGTGGATTGTTTTAAGTCGACGCCGATCTTCAACGAGAAGCAAACACTCATGGCGTTTGCGCTGCATCCGCAGTGTATTCACCCAGGATGTGTGACCCCGGCTCTGTTGTGCGAGCGTGACCACTTCATCCCGCGGAACAAGGGCGGTGACACGAACGTCGCGAATCTTGTGCCGTTATGCCGTTTCCATAACGGACGCAAGGCCGACGAAGATTCGTATACCCGCGATGCCGAGGGCAATTACTGGTACGTCACGCCCTACGGCAAGCGCTACCTCTGCACCGTGGACTAACCCCCACAAACGACAACCCGGCCGCGGCCGGGGCGATTCGGCATGCCTTCGCGCGGTATGGGGAAACGACCGCGGTTAATGAAATAGGTATTCATTTATGCAGGTCGGGGGTAAAAATGCAATCTTTGCAGACTGAATGCTCTATATCACTCATCGCGTCGGATTCGTGTTAATTCACAGATTTGCGGAATTTGCAGCGGGGTAGAGCGGTTCACGCGCGCGGGCGAGATTTCTAGTCTGGGTGACGTCATCGACCCGTAGTAAAGGAGTACATAATGAGTGATACATTCACCGCCGCTGTCGTCGAAGAATTCGGACCTACTCTGAATATCCGTGAGGCGGATCTTCCGGAACCGGGGCGCAACCAAGCGCTCGTGCGTAACCTTGCGTCGGGCATCTGCCACACGGACGTCCACGCCGCGGAAGGCGACTGGCCGGTTAAGCCGGAGCCAGCCTTCATCCCGGGGCACGAGGGTGTGGGCGAAGTGGTCAAGCTGGGACCAGGCGAGCACACCGTCGAGGTAGGCGATATCGTGGGCAACGTCTGGCTGTGGTCCGCGTGTGGTGTGTGCGAGAAGTGCCGCACCGGCTGGGAAACGCTGTGTGACGAGGCGGAATATGGCGGCTACACCGTGGACGGCTCGTTTGGCGAGTACATGCTCGTGGACACCCGCTACTGCGCACGCATTCCGGAAGGCTCGGACCCGATCGAGGTCGCGCCGATTCTCTGCGCTGGCGTCACGGTTTACAAGGGGCTCAAGGTCTCAGAGACGCGCCCGGGCCAGTTCATGGTCATCTCCGGCATCGGTGGACTGGGACACATCGCGGTGCAATACGCCGTCGCCATGGGCATGCGCGTCATCGCGGTGGATATCTCAGAAGAGAAGCTAGCGCTGGCGAAGAAGCACGGCGCCGAGTACACCGTCAACGCCAAGGAAGCGGACCCGGCCGAGGCCGTTACTGAGTACACCAAGGGCGGCGCCCACGGCGTGCTCGTTACGGCCGTCCACCCGCAGGCGTTCGGCCAGGCCATCGGCATGGCGCGCAAGGGCGGCACCATCGTCTTCAACGGCCTGCCGCCGGGAGAGTTCCCCGCGCCCATCTTCGACATCGTATTCAAGGGCCTCACCATCCGCGGCTCGCTCGTGGGTACACGCCAGGATCTCGAGGAGGCGCTCGACTTCTACGCCCGCGGCATGATTAAGCCGACGGTCGAGGAAGTCAAGCTCAACGAGGTCAACGAGGTCTTCGAGGGGCTTATCAAGGGCGGCATCGAAGGCCGCCGCGTCATTCGCTATTAGGGCGGAGTCCGCGCCGCACGAACGCGGCGCGGACGCATCTAGGCCGTGGCCTCGAACAGCGTGCGGCCCCACCAGTCGTCTTCGCCGGTGGTGCCCGGAGGGCAGGCGAAGATGGAGGAGGACTCGTAGCGCACGTATTCGTTCATCTTATCCGACTTTGCCAGCTTGGACTGGATCGGGATGAAGCGTTGCTCAGGCGAGTTCACGATGGACACGAAGAATAGGCCCGCATCGAGGTGTCCGAAGTCGTCGATTCCATCCGTGAAGTTGTACGCGCGGCGCAGCATGCGCGCGCCCTGGTTTTCCTGATGGCTCGCTAAGTGCGAGTGTGCCGTCAGCGGAATCACCGGGCCAGAAGTGCCGTGGTATTCGTCCAATGGCAGCTCGTCGAATTCGTCGCTGCGGCCCAGGGGAGCGCCGCTGCCCTTGGAGCGTCCAAAGGTCTCCTCTTAGTCGGCAAGTACCTGGCGGTCCCAGTTTTCCAGGAGCATGCGGATGCGGCGAAAGTACCGCCGTCAAACCACGAGTCGGTCCCAGAGACCCACACGTGTTCGTTGACGATGTCCTGATCTTCAGCCTTGATGTTGTTCGTACCGTCTTTGAATCCAAAGAGGTTGCGCGGCGTTTGCTGGCCGCGCGTGGTGGCAGTGGCGTGGCCGAATCCTAGCTGGGACCATTTGTATTCCACGACTCCGCTGCCAGCGCGCGCCAGGTTGCGGATGGCGTGGATAGCCACCTGCGGGTTGTCAGAGCACGCCTGGATGGCGATGTCGCCGGAGAACTTCGGCAAGTCTTTGAGCTCTTTCGGACGCGCCGACCCCAGGCCAAAGCGATCGTTGAAAAGCGAAGGCCCAAACCTAATGGTGATCGTGAGGTTCGCAGGCTCCAAGTCATAGGCCTCGCCGGTGTCCTTCGGCACCGAGTGCTGGCCGACGTCCTCAATCGTCTCATCCACTGTGGTCTCGCCGCGGGTCATGCGGCGCGCCATAGCGGTCCACTTCTTGAGCAGCTCCTCCAACTCAGAGCGCTCCTTAGTCACCACGTTAAAAGCCGCGAAGTGCATGCGGTCCTGCTGGGCCGTGGTGATGCCCGCCTGGTGCTCGCCGTCGAACTTGATGGCAGCGTCGCCAGAAGTGGTACCGGCAGAATTAGTCGCGCAACCAGCCACAAGCGTGGTGGCGCCCAAAGCGGATGCGCCCGTCAGAAATGCGCGGCGGCTGAATGCGAATGACATTATTTAGCCACAACTTCCTGGACGGTGGAGACCTTCTCAGTCAGGACATCGAGGGCGTCGGAAAGCTCCTTGTACTTGTCCAGCAGAGTCTGCACCTTCTCGAAGCGCTCATTGATCAGCAGCTGTGGATCGCGCTCATTGAGAGCCTTCTCCAGGGAGGCGATGGCTGCTTTCGAGCCGTCCAGGTTGGCCTGGAAGTCATAGAGGTCGGTGTGGGAGAAGATGTCTTCTTCACCGGCGATCTTCGAGGTTGCAATCTCGTCCAACAGGCCCTGGGCGCCGGAGGCAATCTGAACCGGAGTCAGAGTGTAATCGTCGGCTGCGACGCCGTCGACAAGCTCAGCGATGTCCTTCTTGAGCTGGGCGGCATCCTTCTTGGTCTCGTCGGTGATCTTCCTGTTCACCCACAGATCCTTCTCAATCTTGTGGAAGCCGGTCCAGGTGTCGCCCTCTTCGATGTCGGCCTCGCGCAGGTCGATGCGCGGGTCGAGGTCATCTGGGAAGGACTCCGCCACGGGCTCGATGCGCTCGTATGGGGTGCGGGCAAGCGCGAAGAGCTCCTTGGATCTTTCAAGGTCGCCTGCCTCGATGGCGGCAACGAACTCGTCTACCTGGCCCTACAAGTTATTGGTTTGGGAGCGGACGTAGGAGATGTAACCGTCAACAGCCTGGGTCAGAACCTCATCCTCGGTGGCGGCAACTGCCTCGCCGGTGACGTTGAGCTTCTGGGAAATGCCGTCGCCCACCATGCCTGGCTTACAGGTCAGGGTGTACTCGCCCGGATCGGTGATCTGCACAACCAGCTTGCGGGTAGCACCCGAGCCGATGTTCTCGACCTCACCAACCACGCGGCCGCCAGAGGTGTAGACGTAAAACTCAGTGGTCTTCTTGCTGTTGTTCGTCACGTCGAACGAGGAGGTACCAGTGGTGGCCTCGGCTCCGGAGACCTCACAGGACTCGTCGGAGGCGGTGACGGTGAAGTTGGTGGACTCTGCCTCGTCGACCTTGTCCGCACACGCGGAAAGGCTCAGTAGGGCAGCGGTGCCGGCGACGGCAGCGAGAATGCGCTTCATTGGGTTTGTTCTCCTTGGTTTAAAAAATTGTGAGGCGATGAGATAGAAAAGTGTTAGTGCGCCATGCTTTGCGTGTCTGCTTGCTGCTGCTTAGCTGGCTTTGGCGCTGGGGCAGGGCGGAGGAAGAGATACATGGCGACGACGAGATAGACCGCCCATGCGATCATGGACAGCAAGGTCGGCGCCGGCACGAGGTTGAAGATTCCTTCGATCAAGGTCGCAAGTGCAGTGCCAGGCGCAATGACGTTAGAGATGTCGAAGGCGAGTGTGTGCAGGCCCGGCAGCAGGCCAGCTTCCTGCAAGTCCGTGATGCCATAGCGCAGGATGCCCGCAGCCACGACGACCAGCAAGATGCCGGTGACTTTAAAGAAGGTGCCGAGGTTGATGCGCACTGCGCCGTAGTACATCGCTACGGCTACGGCTACGGCGATGAGGATGCCTAGGGAAAGGCCGAGCGCCGGCGTCATGGTGGAGCCGTAGGCAAAGGTATCGAACACCAGCAGCGCTGTCTCGATGCCCTCGCGGACCGCGGCCATGAATGCCAGGACGAAGACGAAACCCGCGCCCACTGCGATGGCCGCCTCCAGCTTTCCCTCGAGTTCTGCCTTCATGTTCTTCGAAGCACCGCGCATCCACAGCAGCATGTAGGTGACCAACGCCACTGGCGACGCCGACCCACACCCACCGCATATGGTCCTTACGGCCGGACTTGGCTAGGTAGGCGGCGAGGATCATAACGACCATGGCTGCTTCAAGACCTTCGCGCAGGCCGATGAGCAAGTTAGCAAAAAGCAGCAATTTCTTTCAGGGCAGTGACGAAGGGACGGTGTTCCGCCACTTGAATTATCTAACCAAGGTAAGGCTAACTTGAAATTTATTTGGCGTGATTTGGCGCAAAAAGAAAAGAGGCAACTCACACGTCGTGTGGCTACCCCTTTTAGGAGTTAAGAAGCTTAGAGTGCCAGACTGCCGGTGCTCAGACCCCAAATCGCAGCGATCGCGCCGATGAAGACGATGGCCACGACGCACCATTCAAATGCGTTGAAGACGCGCTCCTTCTTATACAGGCGCGTTCCCACGTAAGGGATAAGACCTGGAATAACGGCGAGCGCACCGAGCAAGACATAAACCAGGTCGGCGGCGTAGATAAGCCACAGCGAGTAAACGAATGCGATGGCGCCGATGACGATATGACGGCGGTTTTCCCGCTTCGAGATTTCCGGGCCCGAAAGATCGAACTTCACACCTGCGTGCGGGTGTGAAAGGCCCTTGCCGCGGATACCCAGTAAAAGCAGGTAGAGCGAGGTGAAGATATAAGGCAGCAGGTACATGATTGTGGCCAGCTGCACCATGGCGTTATATGAGGTCTCATTCAAGAAGAACACGATGATGAAGACCTGAATAACAGCGGTGGAGATAAACTGCGCTACCCATGGGGCGCCGGCCACGTTGATGGTGCCGATCTTGCGAGGCAGCAGGCCGTCGATAGCCATCATTACGATGGGCTCAGCACACAGCATCTGCCAAGACACGTAAGCGCCCAGCACAGAAAGGCAGAGGCCGATGGAGATAAAAGCCGCGCCCCATGGGCCGACGACAGCCTCTAGTACGGAAGCCATGGAGTTATCCGGCAATGCTGCCAGTTCAGCTTGGGAGAGCACGCCGAATGACAAGGTGGAGACCGAAACCAAAAGCGCCAGCACGGAGAAGAAACCGATGACGGTGGCACGGCCGACGTCGTTGCGGGAGCGGGCCTGCTTGGAGTAGACGGAGGCGCCCTCTACACCGATGAATACCCACACGGTGTAGAGCATGATGCCCTGAATCTGCTCAAAGACGGTTGAGCCGGAGTCCTCGCCCCAGAAATCAAAGGTGAACTTATCCCAGCTAAAGCCGAGGAAAGCAATGAAGACCATGAAGGCCAGAATCGGCACTATCTTGGCAATCGAGGTCACCATGTTCATCACAGCGGCCTGCTTAATGCCGCGCGTCAAAACTGCAAAAATGGCCCAAGACATTACCGACACTGCGATGGCGGAGGCCCAGCGATGATCGGCGTCGAAAAGCGGCACATAGTGGCCCACGGTGTTAAAGAAGAGTGTGGCATACCCCACCTGTGCGATTACGGAGCCAATCCAGTAGCCCCAGCCTGCGGTAAAGCCGATGAAATCACCTAGGCCCGCGCGGGCGTAGGAGTACACACCGGAGTCGAGGTGTGGCTTGCGGTGCGCCAAGTACTGGAACACGAACGCGACAGAGAGCATGCCCACGCCGGCGATGAGCCAACCGATGAGCATTGCGCCGGGACCTGCAACCGAGGCGATGTTTTGAGGGAGCGAGAATATTCCACTGCCCACGGTGGAGCCGATAATCAAGGCGACGAGAGTCCACAGAGTCACCGTGTGATTGCGCGATGACTCGGCGTTCGCCGGGGAGGAAGTAGTGGAGGTCATTCGACTAAAATACCCCGCAAAAGCCACGGAGCGAAGTCAGCATTTAAAACCTGATTACTAAACTGCCCTATACTTTGTGGCCATGACTGTTCTGCTGCTCGATGAACGCTGGCCCACGATGATTCCGATGGAGGCCCAGGGCTTGCTCTTGGGTCCAGTTTCATTTACGGGTGAAGTTCCAGTGCGTGTGCGATGGAACTTCAGCGATCTCCTTTCGGGAGAGGATCCAACCGGGCTCGGGCTGCTCGTTTCTACCGACGCGCACGACGAAGAAGTAGAAGCGCGCCTGGCGGCAGGCGAAAAACTGATTGAGGCGCCCTCGCGCCAGGATCCGATGCTTCAAGCCCGCGAAGCGATGATGCAAGCGGTGCGGATAGGGCAGTGGGAGCGGGCGCAGACTCATGAAAGCCTTTTGCCGTACTTGGCGGAAGAATCTCAAGAGTTTGCGGAGGCGGTCCGGGAACGCGCGGGGGATGAAGAATTGTGCAAGGAGCTTGGCGACGTCCTTCTGCAAGTTCTCTTCCATGCCGAGCTCGCCTCGCGGCGAGGCGCGTTTACGCTTGACGACGTCGCGGCTTCCTTCGTGACCAAACTTCGCTCGCGCGCACCGTATCTTTTTGATGGAACCCGTGAGCTAGTCGACGTCGAAAAGCAAGAGCTCCTGTGGGCAGAAGGAAAGGCCCGCGAGAAGTCGCAAGCCTTGGGTTTAGACTCCGGAAATTTGGAATCGGAGTCTTAAAGCTTCGGCAGGTTCAGGGTGGAGGAGAGCATTGGCAGGTAGTCCGAAATCTGGGATGACAGGCCGGTGCCGCCGGTGAGCAGGGTGTCCTGCTTGACGATGCCGCAAGCCAGTGCGCGGTCGGCGGTCAGGCCGGAGTACTTGATGGCTGCGATAGTCAGCGGGGAGATCTGAGCCTTCCGCTCGCCACCGAGATTCTGCAGGTTGTGTGCGAGTTGATTGCGGGTGGTGTTTTCATCGAGCAAAACGCCCGGGGTGTTCTGATCAATTAGTGTCAGGGCGGTGCGGACGGTGCCGCAGTCGGCTCCGGAGATGAGCTGCGCTGCGAGGCTGTTGATGTCGCCCAGCAGGTTCTGGGCCTGTGCAGCAGCCGGAGTGGCGGTGCCAAGGGCGATGGTGGCCAGGGCTGCGGCGGCGATTCGGCGGATGTTCATGTGACTCCTTCGGGAGGGGAAATGCGGGTTGAGTAAGAGGAGGGTTAGGAAAAAATCCAGACTTAACAGGGTTACTGTAGCGCAAAATGTTACGGGTGTGAATATAGCGACATAATTTTTGCTAGTTTGCTGGATTTCTTCTGGGAGGATGCTCTCTGTCGAAGTGTCAGGTGGGGCAGGGATGTGTTGCCCGTTAAGATTGCTACCCATGACTAAGCGGCTGCGGAAACTCGGGGGCTGCGGCCTAGCCGCAGTCCTCGCTGTGGTCGTTATCGTTTCCCTTGTGGGCTGGGTTCTCTCCGCATTGGGCAAGCCAGCGACCTTGAAACAGCTGCAACCCGTGCCAGATGCCATGCCACCGTTGGCGGGAATGGCGGTACCCGATATCGACGTGCACGCTGAGGGGCGTACAGCCGACAAACTAACGTATTGGTCCTCCCAACTGGAAGCTGAAACCGGTATCTCCGGTCAAGCGTTGCGGGCCTATGGAAATGCAGAGCTTATTGCTCGTGACGCATGGCCAGAATGCAATCTTCACTGGACGACCCTTGCGGGGCTGGGATGGGTGGAGACCCGCCACGGCACATACAACGGAAACTGGTTCCGTCCGTCGAAGTTGGATGAGAATGGCTATCCCGATCCGCCGATTATTGGCATTGCGTTGGATGGAACGAATGGGACGGCCCATACGCCGGATACCGATGGTGGGCATTTTGATGGCGATGCCGAGTTTGATCGCGCAGTTGGCCCGCTCCAATTCATCCCTTCCTCGTGGGAACATGTCGGCCGTGACGCAAACGGGGATGGTGTAGCCGATCCCAACCAAATCGACGATGCAGCACTCGGTGCGGCGGCACTCTTATGCTTTGGTGGAAGAAATTTGTCGGTTCCTGAAGATTGGCGTGCAGGCGTACTTAATTACAACCAGTCGGAGGACTACCTGCGACGCGTGGCTGCTGCAGCCAATGCTTATTCGATTCCGCAGCCCGCTGCTTCGTAGAAAAAATCACGTTTTAGCTCACTATGTGACTTTCTGTCCGACACGTTCCGAAGTTTTCTGGAACAATTGGCGGCAGGTGATTTGGGGCAAGAAACCCAAAGCACATATCTAAACCAATTTGGCTCAATAGGAGTGAAAGCAGCATGGCTGACATCATCCACGTATTTGCTCGAGAGATTCTTGATTCCCGCGGTAACCCGACCGTCGAGGCAGAGGTTTTCCTTGATGACGGTGCACACGGCGTAGCCGGCGTCCCGTCTGGTGCTTCCACAGGTGTTCACGAGGCACACGAGCTTCGTGACGGTGGCGAGCGCTACCTGGGCAAGGGCGTTCTCAAGGCTGTTGAGAACGTCAACGAAGAGATCGCTGACGAGATTGCTGGCTTCGAGGCCGACGACCAGCGCCTCATCGACCAGGCCCTCATTGCCCTCGACGGCACCGAGAACAAGTCTCGCCTCGGCGCAAACGCCATCCTGGGTGTTTCCATCGCTGCTGCTAAGGCTGCTGCTGAGTCCGCAGCCCTACCGCTTTACCGTTATATCGGCGGCCCGAACGCCCACGTTCTTCCAGTTCCAATGATGAACATTGTTAACGGTGGCGCACACGCTGACTCTGGCGTTGACGTTCAGGAGTTCATGATTGCTCCAATCGGTGCTGAGTCCTTCGCAGAAGCACTGCGCATGGGCGCTGAGGTTTACCACTCCCTGAAGTCCGTCATTAAGGAAAAGGGACTGTCCACCGGTCTCGGTGACGAGGGCGGCTTCGCACCAGAAGCTGAGTCCACCAAGGCTGCTCTGGACCTTATCGTTGAGGCAATCAAGAAGGCTGGCTTCGAGCCAGGCAAGGACATTGCCCTGGCACTCGACGTTGCTTCCTCTGAGTTCTTCAAGGACGGCAAGTACCACTTCGAGGGTGGCGAGCACACCGCTGAGGAGATGGCCAAGGTTTACGAGGAGCTCATCAACGAGTACCCAATCGTCTCCATCGAGGATCCGTTGCAGGAGGATGACTGGGAGGGCTACACCAAGCTCACCGCAACCATTGGTGACAAGGTCCAGATTGTTGGCGACGACTTCTTCGTCACCAACCCAGCCCGTCTGGCTGAGGGCATCGAGAAGAAGGCTGCTAACGCTTTGCTCGTGAAGGTTAACCAGATCGGTACCCTGACTGAGACCTTCGACGCTGTCGAGTTGGCTCACCGCAACGGCTACCGCACCATGATGTCTCACCGCTCCGGTGAGACCGAGGACACCACCATCGCTGACCTTGCAGTGGCACTGAACTGTGGCCAGATCAAGACTGGTGCACCGGCTCGTTCCGAGCGCGTTGCTAAGTACAACCAGCTGCTGCGCATCGAGCAGGAGCTCGGCGAGGGCGCTGTCTACGCAGGCCGCTCCGCATTCCCTCGCTTTCAGGGCTAATTCCTCGGGGCTAGCGCCCCAGAGTTAATTGCCTTTGAGCGTTAACGACGCCGCCGTCCGCAGGTAATTCCTCCCATTCAAGGAGGGACCGCCGCGGGCGGCGCTTCTTTTTGTGAGAATTTACTCCAATCACACGCGCGTCACCCGTTTCAAACAGTGCCCGCCGCTAGGATAGGAACCCTATGGCACGCCAGAATCACACTTCCAAGAAATCCCGGACCACTGTTCCAGTGGTTTCGCGTGCCACTAGACAGCGAGAAGCCGCGGCTAAGGCGAAAGCCAAGGGGGCGTCGCAACGCATTAAGTCAATGGGCCGCATGGATATTGTTGGCTTTGCCGTAATTCTCGTGGTTGTGCTAATCGTGCTGCTCACCATCGCGGTGCCATTGCGCAACTATTATCACGTGCGTTCTGAAACAGCCCGGCTCGAGCGATCCATTGCCGCAAAGCAAGCGGAAAAGGAAGAGCTGCTGGAAGAGATTGATAAGTACCGCTCCGAGGACTACTTGCAGCAGGAAGCGCGTCGCCGTTTTGGCGTTATTGCGGAGGGCGAGACCGCATACCGCATCATGGATAACCGGATGAATCACAACAATACGGTGACTACCGACAAGCTGAGCGATGTAGATTCTCGTCCGTGGTATGAAATTCTTTGGGGGTCTATCTCTGAAGATGAAGACGCAAGCGTGACGGGGTCGACAAACACCGATCCAGGACACCTGCCGACGGTTGCGCCGTCGTCTGGCCCGGAGGCAGTACCGGGGCAGGAAGTCCCTGCTGGCGACGGTGAGCCTGCAGTTCCAGGAGCTCCCGTAGCGCCGGCAGCTCCCGCAGCGCCGGCAGCTCCTGCAGCGCAGTAGCGCTTTGTAGCCTACAACCGTGGAGTTTTGTGGTCGCAGTGAATCCTAAGCGTCTTAGAGTTGCACTGGCATGAGACAATAACGGTCATGATCGTCAACGATGCAGATCTCGAAATTGTTAAAGAGCAACTTGGCCGCGCTCCGCGTGGTGTGCTCGACATTGCTTATCGCACACCGGACAACCAGCCGGCCGTGGTGAAGACTTCCCCAAAGCTACCTGACGGCACGCCATTTCCTACCCTCTACTACTTGACTGACCCGCGCCTGACTGCGGAGGCTTCGCGCCTCGAGGTAGCGCACGTCATGAAGTGGATGGAAGCTCGATTGGCAGAGGATAAGGAACTAGCTGAAGATTACAAGCGTGCGCACGAGTATTTCCTCGCTAAGCGCAACGAAATCGAGGACCTAGGAACCACCTTTTCCGGCGGTGGCATGCCTGATCGCGTGAAGTGTCTCCACGTGCTCATCGCATATGCCCTCGCTGAGGGGCCACATCACTTCCGTTTGGGCACGGAGGCAGTTGCATTGGCAGCAGACCACGGCCGACTGCGTGGTACTGCTATTCCGCAAGATTGGCCCACCATCGAGGAGCTCGGTATCGACTTGAGCCAGTTCGATTTCTCGAACGCCGAGTAGCACACGCGTAATAAGAACCCCGTTGCTGCCAACGCACACTTAATTTTTGAAGGGAAAGAGTTTCAATGACTCGCGTCGCCGCCGTTGATTGCGGAACCAACTCAATTCGGCTCCTCATCTGTGAGGTTCAGGAAGACGGAAAGATTCGTGACATCGTACGCACGATGGAAATCGTCCGCTTAGGCCAAGGAGTTGACGCAACAGGGGAGTTCGCTGCTGAAGCTCTGGAGCGTACTCGCGTGGCGCTCGAAGGCTACGTCCAGCAGATGAAGTTCGAGAATGTCAAACGTGTGCGCATGGTGGCTACATCCGCTACGCGAGATGTAAAGAACCAGCGTGAATTCTTCGACATGGCGGCGCAGCTGCTTGGCCAAATCCAACAAGGGGCACAGGCTGAGGTCATCACCGGCGAAGAAGAGGCTTTGTTGTCTTTCAAGGGAGCGGTCACTGACTTGGCGTCACACAAGGGACCATTTTGCGTCATCGATCTCGGCGGCGGTTCTACCGAGTTCGTGGTGGGAACAGCAGAAGGTGAGATCCTGGGTGCGCACTCAGCACAGATGGGTTGTGTTCGCTTGACTGAGCGCATCATGAGGACGGATCCGCCGACGGAAGCAGAGATTGAGATCGCTGCTGACTACGTGGAACAGCGTATGCAGGAAGTAGAGAAGATCGTTCCGATTTCGGACGCACAGACCTTTGTGGGCTGTGCTGGTACCTTCACCACTCTGTCAGCCTTGGCACAGGGTCTAGAGCGCTACGACGCCGATGCTATCCATGGTTCTGAGCTACGCTTTGATGCGCTGCGTGTGCTGACGCGTCAATTGATGGACGTGCCTTCCGACGTCCGCGCGCTTAACCCAGTCATTCATCCTGGTCGTGCCGATGTTATTGGTGGCGGATCGGTGGCCGTTGAGGGAATTATCCGAATGATTGAACGTAACAGTGATGCAAAGTCCTTCTTCATTAGTGAGAAGGACATCCTCGATGGGATCGTTGCCGGTATTGTGGCTGACCTGTAAGTATCGCTAACGCCATCCCTCTCGGGTACCCCACTGTCGGCGTGTGCATGTGGGGTGCCTTAAAATAGGAGCACACCTTAAAGCCCCTATAGCCCAATCGGCAGAGGCAGTTGACTTAAAATCAATTCAGTGTGGGTTCGAGTCCCACTGGGGGCACCAAATTTGTAGGTCATGGGCTTTTGTCCATGACCTTTTGCTCTGCAGAACCAGTTTGCATTTGTGCGCTAAACCTGTCATTTCGTGAATTGGGTGAGGTGGGACGTCGGAAAGCGCGTGCGCAATGAACCCCAAGCGTAACGATAAGTGAAACCCGGGATTTCGATTCCCCGAGGCACTGCAAAATAGTTCAAAGTAAAACCGTACGGCTGGGAACTTTTGAAGTATTGCACGCGTTGAACTTAGTGGAATCTTAAATAAAACCGCTTGGCCCATATGGTGCGTGATTACTGTTAGGCTGGGCGTTCGCTAACCCTAGTGACTAAACCTGTGAAAGGAATCGGTACCTTAATGCGTTCAAGCAACCCGGTAATGAACTCTTTGACGAAGAGTCAAGGAACTTCTACCAATCCGTTCGGTAACAACAACCCTTACGATGCTGGCCAGAATGTAAACTCATTTGGCCAGCAGGGATATGGACAATCAGCCGGTCAGACTTCTGAGCGACCAATGACTGTCGACGACGTTGTTACTAAGACCGGCATTACGCTCGCGGTGTTGATCGTCTTTGCAGTTGCCAACTTCTTCATCGGCACTCAGGTCAACTATGGTGCGGCAATCTTGTTGACTGTAGTTGGTGGCTTGGGTAGCTTCATCGTCACGCTAATTGCTGCGTTTAGTAAGAAGTTCGGCTCTGCGCCGCTGACGCTTACCTACGCTGTACTCGATGGTTTCTTTGTTGGTGGCTTCTCGCTTCTGTTTGCTGGCGTTAACGTTGCCGGTTCTGACGGTATGGCACTTATCGGCCAAGCAATCATGGGTACCGTTGGCGTATTCATCGGCATGCTTGTCATCTACAAGACTGGCGCTGTGAAGGTCACCCCGAAGTTCAACAAGATCATGTTCGGTCTTATCGCTGGTGTGGCGGTTCTGGCTCTGGGTAACTTCATCGGTGCTATCTTCTTCGGGTTTAGCCCACTGCGCGATGGCGGCGCGATTGCCATCATCTTCTCTTTGGTCTGCATCGTGCTTGCAGCGATGTCCTTCCTTACGGACTTCGACCACGCTGACCGTCTCATCCGACTTGGCGCTCCGTCCAAGACTGCATGGGGCGTTGCACTCGGCCTGACTGTCACCTTGGTCTGGCTCTACACTGAGATTCTGCGCCTGCTGTCCTATTTCCAAGACCGCTAACGGTGTTCTGAATAAAGTAGCTTTTCTTAGACCCCAGCTTCCAAGGCGAGCCCTTGGCGGCTGGGGTTTCTTATATG
>NZ_NOVQ01000019.1:0-185534 GCF_008042215.1 Corynebacterium sp. LK14 | reverse complement strand
TAATGGAACACGCCCATTTTCACCTACATGATCTAGTCAAACCACAAAATCCGAGAAGAGTATACGAAAGTATCCGATTTAGAAACAGGACTCATTGGTGGGAAAAGAATTGTTAGTCTAAAGGGCGATTCTTAAGTTCAGTTGATGACGAAAATTGTAAGGACGATGCGGAAATGAAATTGCTTAAAGTTTTTACCCTTGTCGTTCTCATTGCAGGGGTTTTGTTGTGCGTAGCGGGCCTATATTGGGAAAATAAGCTTACCAATCTTGGGGTTCCCATAGCCTTGCTAGGCATCGCTCTTTCGGTTGCTATACCTGTGAAAAAGAGAAGCGAAGGGGAAAAACACGCTTAGCACAGATAGTGAAATGAAGAACGCTAAGTTTACGTGTTTCATTCATCAATGAGTCCCGTTTGAAGTGTCTTCGGGAGCCGAAAATTATAAAGTCCATGTTGCCCGATAAACCGCGCAAGATTCTCACTGCCGATGAAGTCTACGACGCTGTCATTGATTGGTTTAAAGCCGATGATGATTGGGTCAATCTCGTCTACGTCGTCCAAGATACCGGCTACGATGACGACGCATTGACTAGTGAGCAGCTTCAGGATGTCATTGAAAAAGTCATGAGCTTTGATGACCTTGTTATATATGACGCTGCAAGCCCTTCATCAAGTGAAATTGGAACAAATTTTGGTGGCAATCCACTGCCTCGGGACGTGGACGCAGCAGCATTGAGCCGATTCATCCTTGAAAAAGACCGAGCTGGCCTACTGATGGCGCTTATGGTTGTTCCGCATCCGGATAAGCACAAGATGCCTTACGAATACGACGAGGAATAGGCGTCAACAACGCACGCAGCAACATGATGCTTATTCTAAAAAAAGGGGGTTGCCGCCTTGGTAGCAACCCCTTTTTGGTGATCTTTTACCCGCGTTGTCGTTTTAGGCGCCGAAAGCAGCCTCCCACGCCTTGAGGAGTACATCGGTCTCCTCGGCGGTGGTGATGGAGATGCGCACGCCCTCGTCGAAGGCTCGGACCAGCACGCCGTTTTCAGCGAGCTTGGCAGCGACTTCTTGTGGGGTGCCCAGCTCGGTGATGTTTGCTGCCGGGAACCAGATGTGGTTGGTCTCGGAAGCAGGGACGCCGAACTTGGCAAAGTATTCGGTGACGCGCTCGCGCTGGCGAACCGTCTCATCGGTGCGCTCACGCAGGGAATCCTGCGCTGCCAGCGAATGTAGGGCGCCTACCTGAGCCACCGTGTTCACGGAGAACGGGATGGCTACCTTGTTCAACGCCTCAATGATCTCTTTGTCGCCGAAGGCATATCCCACGCGCACTCCGGCTAGGCCGTAGGCCTTGGAGAAAGTGCGCAGGCCCACGACGTTGCGGTGCGTCTTGACGTACTCGGTGGCCAGCGGCAGGGAGTCGTTGCGGTTGTACTCGATGTAAGCCTCGTCCAATGCCACGATGATGTCATCCGGCACGGCCGCTAGGAACTCGTCGAATTCTTCGCGAGTGATAATCGAACCGGTGGGGTTATTCGGATTGCACACGAAGATAACCTTGGTCTTTTCTGTCACGGCCTTGGCCATCGCCGGCAAGTCCACGCGGTGCTCCTCGTTCAGCGGGACCGGAACCGGCGTCGCGCCAACCACGTGGGCGAAGATCGGGTAGGCCTCGAAGGAACGCCACGGGAAAACCACTTCATCGCCAGGCTGGCAGGTGATTTGTACCAGTTGCTGGCAGATGGCAGAAGAACCCGTTCCCACGGCCACCTCATCGAGCGTCAGGCCAAGGTGCTCTGCGAGTGCAGTGCGCAGCTCGACGACGCCCATGTCGGGGTAACGATTGGCGTCGCCAGCCGCGGCCTCCATGGCCTTGAGCGCCTCCGGAAGCGGAGGCTGGGTGGCTTCATTGGAAGACAGCTTCAAAGCAGTCTCGTTGCGGGCACCGGGAACATAGACAGGCAGGGAGGAAAGATCGGATCGAATCATGGCAACCACCTTAGCCCTGGGAAGAGGTTTCCGGGTTGCGCGGACCGCGAGGGCCGTAGTCAAACTCCGCCGTGAGCGGGCCGAATGCCTGCAGGCCCTTCGGCGCATCAAAAGCGTCGAGCTGAACCTCAAGGAAGGCGCCGCGCTCCGGGTGCTCAGAAATGTCCGCGAGCGCCTTAGCCAGCTCGCCCTCGGTCTTCGCTGCGTAGGACTCCATGGTGGTATCTGCCTTGAAGACCTTCGGCAGCTCGTTGTAGTTCCAGTTCTGGATGGCGTTGTACTCCTGCTCCATGCCCAGGATGTAGCGCTCAATGGTGTAGCCATCATTGTTGACCAGCACGATGATGGGCTTGAGCTCCTGGCGCAGGATGGTAGATAGCTCCTGGGCCGTTAGCTGGAAGGAACCATCGCCGATGAAGAGCACGTGGCGGCGCTCTGGGTTGGCCAGCTGGGAGCCCAGCACGGCTGGCAGGGTAAAGCCGATGGAGCCCCAGATGGTGGAGTTGATGTACTGCACGCCCTCCGGCATACGCAGCGGGCCCAGGCCGATGTTGGAAGTACCCGCCTCGGCGATGACCACGTCGTCTTCCTTGAGGAAGTGGATCATCTGGTTCCAGATGCGCTCCTGGGTCAGCGGCGCTGACTCGTCTGGCTCGAAGGCAGGCAGCTCAAACTTCTCGCCCGCGGCGGCTTCCTTGGCTGGGATGCGCTCGACGAGGACGTCGAGAAGCTCCAGCGTATTGATACCCACGAAGTACTCGCCGTCAGCGTTGAGGTGCTGATCGCCGAAGTTGAACACGTGCGCCTTTTCCAGATCGTGGGTGAAGGAACCGGAGTTGACCTCGATGAATCGTGGATTGGTGGTGACCAGGAAGTCGGAGTTTTCGATGCGCTCCTGTACGCCCGGGGCGGAAGCGGCGCCGTTGTAGGTGCCGATGAACAGCGGGTCGCGCTCGGAGAGGATGGCCTTGCCGGAAGAAAGCTGGGAGTACGGCAGTTGGGCCTTGTCGATGATGGCGCGGAACTTGTCGGCGAAGCCGTGGCGGCTAGTGTCCTGATCGATGAGGATGATCGGGTCCGTAGCAGCAGCGAGGCGCTCCAGCACGCGATCGGCCGCAGCCTCGAGGCGCTCCTTGTCGGAGGTAGCCAGCTCGGTGCTGAACGGGGTATCCGGGACCTCGATGGTCAGGTGCGTGATATCGGAAGGGATCTGGATGTGCACCGGGCGCTTCTCGCGCAGGCAGGTGTGCAGGGCGCGGTCGAATTCCTCGACCACATTCATCGGGGAGACGCGGGTGGCTACCTCGGTAAACGGTGCGATGGCGTCGAGCATGTTGGCAAAGTCGCCGTCGGCAAGCGTGTGGTGCAGGTTCCAGCGGAACTCGGTGGCGTACTGCGGCGGAGCGCCGGCGATGGAAACGAGTGGGACGTGCTCAGCGCGGGCGCCCGCGATGCCGTTGAGGGCAGAAAGCTCGCCCACGCCGTAGGTGGTGAGCAGACAGCCGACGCCGCGCTGGCGGGCGTAGCCATCAGCGGCATAGGCTGCGTTCAGCTCGTTGCAGGCGCCGACGAAACGGATGTCCTTGTCTTCGTCGATCTGCTCGAGGAAGCTCAAGTTGAAATCGCCCGGGACACCGATGATTTCGGTGATGCCGATGGCCTTCAAGCGATCAAGGATAAATTCGCCGACAGTAGTCTGCATTGCGAGTCCTTTCTGTTCAAAGTTTCTTTGATTAAACGATTATCGTAGGTCACATTTTTGTTGTCATTAGACAATATTGAGAACTATCTTTGACATATGTCGAAACTCACGGCGCCGAACCTGTCGCGCATCCAGGATTTGGCAGACGAGGTAGCCAAGGAGCTTCAGCGTTCTGTCGAGGTGACCACGCCCTCCATCAACGTGATCGCGGCGAGCGCGCAGCTGGGCGCGATTGATAGTCATCGCGCTGCGTCGATTCTGGACCGCACCCCGCCGCCGGAGCCGATTCCGTGGATGCTTAGCTTTGGGATTCAGGACTCGACGGTGCCGGTGCGCCTGCCCGCCAATGAGGACTACGGAATGCTGCCACGCGTGGTTGTTCCGTTGCGCCGTGGGGCGGACCTGGTGGGGCATGTGTGGATCATCGATGAGCCCGCGCTTTCCGACGCCGCCCTTTCCTCCGTTGCGCCCCAGCTGAACACCTTGACGCAGCTGGTGGATGAGCGCGATGCCCCGCTGGCTGCGCGTGCGCAGGTGCTGGGGGACTTAGCGCGCGACATCCTGGCGGGCGACGAAAGCGCGCTGGCCGCGGCGCGGGAGCGCGACTTTTTGCCGCGTGACGGGGAGCTGCTCATCCACCGCATTGACGTGGATGGCGACTTGATGCAGCTCGCGATTGAGCTAGCGCGCCCGCTGCGGCGCCGGCCCTTCTTGGCCATGGACTCCCACGACTCCTTGGTGATCATCGAATCCCCGCGCGATGCGGAGGACACCAAGGTGCTCATTGAGGCGGTAGTCAGTGCGGCGCTGACGGCGGGCACCGCGATTGGCGCGCGCGGCAGTGCGCCGACGGCGCGCCGGGCACGCTTTATGGCGGACGTGGCGCGGCTGACGGGGCAGGAAGCGATGGACTGGGTGTTGGCAGGCGCGTGGCGTGCGCTTTTGGGCTGGGACTTGAGTCCCGCTACCGTGCGCGCGCTCAGTCCGGATGTGGGCCTGCTTCTCGACGACGAGCGCAACAGCTACTGGGAGACCCTTCTGGTCTACTTTGAGCACGCGCGTAACGTGAGTGACACAGCTGCTGCTTTGTATATCCACCGTGCTACCTTGCATTATCGCTTGGACCGCGTGCGTGAAATTTTGGGCGCGCAGGCCTTGGATGATGGGTGGCGTTGCGCCGCGTTGCACGTGGCATTGAAGCTGCATGCGGCGCTTAATCGCCGTTATAACTTAAGCAGTTAGCCGGTAGTGAGGGGGCTGTTTGGCACGCGTTGAGGGGCTCGGGTAAAGTAAGCGAAGATTCATTGCGAATCGCTGGAGACGTGCCAGAGCGGCCGAATGGGGCTCCCTGCTAAGGAGTTGACTTGCTTGCGCAGGTCCGGAGGTTCAAATCCTCTCGTCTCCGCCACTTGAGAAGTCTCGAGACATCGTTTACTCGCTGTCTCGAGACTTTTTGCTTAAGCCCCCGATGTGGGGCAGTGCGGTTATTGCCAGGCTGAGCCTGGAGCTCACCTCAAAGATAGCCATTAGGTGGGAAATCTGCTTCTTAACGGTCGATTGTGCGTAGTGCATAGACTTGGCGATCTCTGCGTTTGAGCGCCCTTCGCAGATGTAGCTCAAGATTTGCTTCTCAGTATCGGTGAGTAAGGCGTACTTCTCATTGAACTCGAGAACGCTGGATTCTTTGTCGTTATCGCCCTCTGTATGGGAATCGGATTGGGGAAGGTAGTCAACTAGGCGGGTTAGTGCGTGCGGCGAAACGGCTGTGCCGCCGTTTGCCGCGTCGCGCACAGCGGCATACATTGTGGCCGGCTTGCTGCTTTTTACAACGTAGCCGGCCCCTCCGTTGGTTAAGACCTCGAGCATTGTTTTGTCAGTGTCTAAAGCGGTGATTGCTACAAATGCTGGTGGGGTGGGCCGCTTCTTGGCCTCGCGCAAGAGCGTTATTCCGTCCATCTCGGGCATGTGAATATCGGCGATGATGACATCGATGTCGATTTGGTCGAGAAGCGAAAGGGCTTCGACACCGGTGCTGGCCTCGGCGACGACGTGAATGTCGGAAGTACATGAGAAGTAGGTCTTGAGCGACGAGCGTACGAGGGGATCGTCATCAACGATCAACGTCGCGACGCGGCTATCAGTGTCAGCGGTGCTCATCGATGCTGGTTCGCCGACTTGGAAAATAGCCATAGGTATCTACTTTCATAGTTAAAACTCTTATTTATGCACACTTTACTTTTACCATCATTGAGCTCAATTAAAACCCCCGCGCAAAGGGCTTACACAAAGGAGGATACGAAAGTATATTTCGCCTGATATAAAGCTAAAATTGGGCAATTTTCCGTGGTAAAAGCGTGGTTAGGGCTAGCTAACCTACGCTAACGGAAGTAAGGTCCTAACTGGATTCAGGCACAGCCCAATTCCACTAGTTAATGACCCTTTCACAGTTAGGACTCCATCATGGAAATCGCATCTACCGTTCTCGAAATCCTCGGCGGCATATTCAACGCAATCGCTGAAGGTCTGCAGAAGTAAAAGCTTTTAAAACCTTCAAACGCTCCCGCAGGCTAGTTCAATCGCACAGCCTCTGGGAGCGTTTGCATGTTTTGCGTGGATGCTGCGCTTTGACTCTTTATCGGTCTTAGGGGCGTCCTTGTGCTGCACCGTGGTTGCCGCTAGGTGGTGAGGTCTAGACAGTGAGGAGTAAAAGGCGAGCCCCCGCCCCACCAGTGTTGAGCTGGCAGGATGGGGGTGCGGCTCCGGAAAGAGCGGGCTTGTGTACTTACATCGCCGGGGAGAGGCCCGCGTCGTCCTGGCCGCTGACGCGGTAGAGGTGCTCGTTGACGAACTCGCCCACGCCCCAGCGCTCGAGCTCGCGGCCGTAGCCGGAGCGGTTAATGCCGCCGAACGGGAGACCAGCAGCGGTGACGGAAGCCTCGTTGACGAAGGTCATGCCGTCGTTAAGCTGCTGTGCCACCTCGAAGGCCTTGTCGAGGTCGGAACCCCACACGGAGCTAGAGAGGCCATAGTCAGAGTTGTTGGCAATTGCGATGGCCTCGTCGATGTCCTTTGCCTTGTAGATGACTGCGACTGGGCCGAAGATCTCGTTGCAGGCGATCTCGGCGGAAGGATCGACGTCGCTAAGCAGCGTTGGCTCCATGTAGGCGCCGTCGCGGTCTACCTTCTTGCCACCCACGCGGACGGTGGCGGTGCCATCGGCAACAGCCTTGTCGAGGCGCTCGATGATTTCGTCGCGGGCACCGATGGAGGACAGTGGGCCGATGTCGGCATTCTCGTCGTCGTATGGGCCGACCTTGAGGTTGCCGATCTTCTCCACCAGGTAGTCGAGGGTGCGGTCGTAGAAATCCTCCAACACAATCAGGCGCTTTGGGGCGTTGCAGGCCTGGCCGGTGTTGTACATGCGGATTGGTACGAACTGATCGAGGGTCCACTCGAGCTTCTTGTCATCGATGATGATGAATGGGTCGTTGCCGCCGAGCTCCAGTACGGACTTCTTGTAGTTCTCACCCGCGGTCTTTGCCACCGCAGCGCCGGCTGCTTCAGAGCCGGTGAGGGAAACGCCCTTGATGCGCTTGTCCGCCACGAAGGCATCCATCTGGGAGCCGGAAGCGTAGATGTTGATGAAAGCGTCCTTCGGTAGACCCGCCTCTTCCAGGAGATCCTGGCAGGCCTGGGAAGACAGCGGGCAGATGGAAGCGTGCTTGAGCACGATGGTGTTACCCAGCAAAAGGTTCGGCGCCGCGAAGCGGGCAACCTGGTAGTACGGGAAGTTCCATGGCATAACGCCCAGCAGCGGGCCGAGCGGCTCCTTTTTAACAACAGTCTTTTGCGCGCCCTGGGCCGCCAAGTACTCGGGCGCGAGCAGCTCGTGAGCGTGCTCGGCGTACCAGCGGTAGATGTCAGCGACGATTTGAATCTCGCCCTTTGCCCAGCGCGTGAGCTTACCCATCTCACGGCCGATGTGCTCGGCTAGCTTGTCTGCATTTTCTTCATAGAGTTCTGCAGTGCGGAAGAGGATGGCTGCACGCTCCTCGATTGAGGTGCGGGACCAGCTCTTGAAGGCTTCCGTGGAGCGGTCCAGGATCGCGTCACGGTCAGAGTCATTGATGCGGTCGAAGGTCTCCTCGGAGACGCCAGTGTTTGGGTTCTCAAGTGCAAAAGTACTCATGTCCCCTGTGTACCCGCGATGTGCCGAGTCTTCAAGAAAAATTAGTCACTTATAAAAATGGTAAATCGCCCTAACAGGTCTAATATCCCTATTTGTGAAACGTAGATCCTCGCAGAACCGAAGCCGCATCTTTGGCCCTGCACGCGTGACAGCTTTGGGCTTTTTTCTGCTCATCATGCTGGGGGCATTCCTGCTGATGCTGCCATTTTCTACCGAAGGCACGCAGTGGACTCCTCCTTTACACGCTTTCTTTACAGCGACTTCCGCTGTCTCTCTGACTGGTCTCATCGTGGAAGAGACCGGCACGTACTGGACTCCCTTCGGCCAAGTGGTAATTATCACCCTCATCCAGCTCGGCGGCTTGGGAATCATGTCGCTTGCTTCCTTGTCCGGCATGCTTTTAACCGGACGCATCAGCTTGAAGGCGCGGCGCTCGACGGCCGCCGAGGGCCGCCCCGTAGCCGGCGGCATTCGCCGTACCCTCTTGCTTACCTTTCTCGTCACCCTCGTTTGTGAGGCTGTAGTTGCTGTCCTCTTGGCCCTACGCCTGCATTTCGCACATGGCGTCCCGGTGCTGCGCGCGATGTGGGAGGGTGTCTTCCACGCGATTTCGGCATTTAACAACGCGGGTTTTAGTACTTACTCGGACAATATGATTGGTTTTAATACCGATGCGTGGATTCTGCTGCCGGTGGCCTTTGCGCTCATCGTGGGTGGCTTAGGCTATCCCATGTTGGCGGAGATAGTGCGCCGTATCCGCGGCCGGATCAAGCTCGCCCTGCGAGGGCGTGCGCCGCGCGTGCACCACATGTCCATTACCGCGCGGATGACGCTGGTGGGAACTGCCATTTTGCTCTTCGGCGGCATGACGTTTTTCTTGGTGGCCGAGTGGTCCGGCGTGCTGGCAGATATGCCGTTTGGCACCAAGCTGCTCAATAGCTTCTTCATGAGTGCTTCGCCGCGTACAGCGGGCTTTAATGCCATCGACTACGGGCATGTACATTCCATTACCTTGATGGCCTCGGACATCTTGATGTTCATCGGCGGCGGCTCCGCCGGTACGGCCGGCGGCGTGAAAGTGACCACCACCTGCGTGCTCGTTGCGGCGATGGCGGCGGAGTTCCTGGGCCGTGAGGACACCACCATCGGTAAGCGCCGTTTGCCGAATTCGATTACGCGCCAGGCGCTCGCCCTGACTGTGGCCGGTGCGGCAGTGGCGATGTTCGGAGTTGGAACCCTAGTGGTTTTGAACCCGCAATTCTCTACCGACCAGATCACCTTCGAGGTGCTCTCGGCTTTCGCCACCGTTGGTCTGTCCACAGGTATTACGGCCAGCCTGACCGCGCCTTCCCAGATTATTTTGTGCTTCATCATGTACCTTGGCCGCGTTGGGCCGACCACGTTGGTGGCCGCTTTGGCCGCGCGCACAGTAACTCGTCACTATCGCTACCCAGTAGAAAGGCCGTTCATTGGCTAACATCTTCGGCGCGCTGCGCCACGAAAAGCAATCCATCGACATCCCCGCAGTGGTCGTCATCGGCTTGGGGCGCTTCGGTTTTTCCCTGGCGCGTGAACTTATGGATCATGGCGTTGAGGTGCTCGGCATCGACAATTGCGAGAAGTTCGTGCGTGATTATTCGCCGGTTCTCACCGAGGCAGTACAAGCTGATACAACCGACGCCGAGGTCTTGCACCAGCTGGGCATCGACGAGGTGGACCGCGTGGTGCTGGCCATCGGCTCGCACCTAGAGGACTCCATTTTGACCGCCTCAAATTTGGTAGAACTCGGCGTAAAGGACATTTGGGCGAAGGCGGACTCCGACGCGCATGCACGCATCCTGCTGCAGCTGGGCGTACACCACGTCATCCGCCCAGAACGCGACACTGGTCGCCGCATTGCACACTTGCTCGGCGGCAAGTTCGAAGATTTCGCCGAAATCGCTGAGGACTATGGCGTTACCAAGCTCACCCCGCCCGCGCACTTGGTTCAAACCCCACTAGATCCGCAGAAAACGTGGGAAAAACATCGCGTGCAGCTGGTCTCAGTGCGCAAGGACTATGGCCACTGGATGCCTGTTGAGAAAGGCCAGAAATTGAACCCGACGGATCTTATCGTGATTGCCGGCAGCCCCGTCGCCTTGGAGAAGTTCTCCGAGGCTGGGTCTTAAGCTTCTTAGTCCCCTGCCTGGCGGTATCCGCGGCGCAGGTCATCGACCACATAAGGATGATCGAGCGTGGAGGCCGGCAGGTCGCGCGGCTGGTTATCTAAACCGAAAGATTGCGCGGCCTCAAGAGTCGCATCATTGAGGTAGCGCAGCGGGGGAGCGTAGCTAGGCACGGAGATTTCCTCCGCGCAGGCCACAAAGCCCCAGTCACCAAAGGTGGGCACGTGCACGTGATAAGGCACGGTGGGGCAGCCAGCGGAACGCAGCGTGGAATCGATACGCCAGAATACATCGGGGGTACTAAAAGCGCTGGTTGCCTGCACGACCATCTTGCCGCCGGGAGCGAGCATCTTGTGCGCCATGGAGTAGAATTCTTCCGAGTAAAGACGGGCCATGGCGGCGGAGTCGGGGTCGGGTAGATCGATGAGGACGGCGTCGTAAAGCGTGTGATCACCGCCCGAACGCAACCAGGTAAACGCGTCCTCGTTGAGGATCCGCACGCGTGGATCTTCCATGGCGCCCCCGTTGTTCTCGCGCAGGACCGTGTTGGCCACGTTCACTACCTCGGGATCGAGCTCGACCTGGGTGACCTTAAAGTCCATTTTGAGCAGCTCGCGCGCGGCTAAGCCATCGCCGCCTCCGGTGACGAGCACTCGCCCGCCTGGCTCGGCAGGCAGCACAGGATAGACCAGGGACTCGGTGTAGCGATACTCATCGCGGGAGGAATATTGCAGGCCGCCGTTGAGATAGAGACGCGAATCCTTGCCGCGTTTGGTCACCACGATGTCCTGATAATCCGAGGTATGGGCGTAAATGACAGGATCATCGTAGAGCGATTGCCGGGCGGTTACCACTAAGGATTCGCTGCGGATGATGAGAGTAAGCAGCAAGGCGATAGCGCCCAGCAGCGCGAGGACATGCATTAGAAGCTGCTTGCCGGCGAGCACCGTGCGCAGCAGAAGTAGCGCAACCACGAGTGCGGCGATGAGGTTGACCAAGCCGGCCGCAGCGGTGCCACGAATCATGCCCAGCCACGGCAACAAGACAAATGGCCACGCCAAACCGCCCAGCAGGCCGCCGACGTAATCCGCGAAGTTGAGGTTGGCCACCACCGAGCCGGAATCCTCAGCATTCGAAGTACGCCCGCGCTGAATCAGCGTCATAAGCAGTGGCACTTCCATACCCACTAAAATGCCAATGAGCAGCGTCGCTACGACCAAAATGAGGGTGGACTGGCCGACAAGCGCGAAGACCATGTAGAGCACCACGGCGCTCACGCCGCCGCACAGGCCGAGCAAGGTTTCGACGATGAGGAAAGAATTCGCCGGCCACGACAAGAATGGCTTGGCCATCAACGCGCCCAGGCCTAAAGAGGCGACGTAGCCTGCCACGATCAGTGAGGTCTCTACGATGCCGCCGCCGTTGAGGCTCGTGGACAGCGTCAGCAAGGCCAGCTCGTAGACCAAGCCCGAAGCTGCGCAGATACAGACGGAGATAAGCAGAGCTACCCGCCAGGCGCGCGAGCGGACCAGGGAATCTGCGGTGGGGGAAGCGTTTAGGTCAGACATGCGGCATTAATTGCGCCGATGACGATGAGGATGACGCTCGCGCAAAAGGTGCCCGCGCGGGGCTTGGTATCTTCCACCAGATCCCGGAAACGGCCGGGGATAAGCGCCTCCAAAATGACCAACGCTAGTGCCTGCAGCACGATGCCGACTAGGCCGTAGACAGCGGTTTCTAGCAGGTCAAAAGAGTGCACGATGGCGGTAACCAGCACCGCTCCCAGGGCAATCTGCTGGGCGGAAGCGATGACCGCAGCGTTGACGTGATGATCAACGAAGACAGCGCGGTAAAGCTTGCCCGGGGTGAGCAGATCCAGAACTACGAAGCCGGCAAGTAGCAGTACCGCTGCAACACCGAAATAAGCAAAGGTGGCCAGGATTGAATCGAGCATGAACTAAAGCCTTTCTATTTCACGCCGCCGGAAGACCCGGAGGAGCCGCCGGAAGAACGGGAAGGGGAGGAGGGACTAAAACCGGGACCTAAGAAGATATAGGTGCCGTCGTGGAAGTGATCGAGATTTTCCACGCGCACTGAACAGTTCTGCGGGCCAGTGGGCTCGACCTTGACAATCTGCTTGCGGTAGCGCAGGTACTCCGTGCCCGTTGCGGGATCGAATTGGCGCGCCTTCGGCTTGTGCTCTGCTGCAAGGCGGTTGGCCTCTGCCTGAACATTGTTTGCCTGACAGGCGCCTGACCTGATGGGGGCGCCAGTAACGCCGGGTGAAGTCAGACCGCCAATCACTGCGAAAAGTACGGCGAAGACCAGTGACCATTTCCAGCCTTTGTCATAGTTCATGGAATCCACCTACTTGTAGTCTTCACGATTATTTCTTCTGCAGGGTACATATGCACCGTTTCCCACTCGAAGCCTGCGCAGTCTTCGAGTGCGGTGCCCTTGAGGGCGGTGACGTGGTATTCGCCCTGCCCGGGAAATTGCGCCGAGAGCCAATCCGTGCCCGATACCCGTTGAAATTCTGCGGCGAAGCCATCCGCGCCATGCTTGGCGACGTCCGTCTTCAGCTCGTAGCCCGTCATCTCACCGTAGGTCTGCGGCAGCGGACCCTCACAGTGGCAGGAGATCTCCTCGCGGAAGAGTAGCGTCTCGTCGCGATAAACGCTGGCAGTATGCGAAGCACCGATGATATCCAGCTCAAGCCGCAGGCCATCGGAACCGTGAAGCACGGTCATGCTCAACGCCTGCGGGCGCGGGCCGTTTAAGCGCAGCCCCAAGTCAGCGGCACTGACGTCAGCGCTGGGGCAATCTAGAACCTCCACTGCGGCCTATGCCTTTGGAGCTGGGTACACGGTGAACTCACCCGGCAGCATGGTGTGGCCGGTGGATACCTCCCAGCTGTCATTGTTGGCCCAGCCCTCAAAGCCCAGCAGCTTGTCACCCGCGGAATAATCTACGTAGCGCATCTCGCCGGACTCTGGCAGGCCGGTGGTGCCGGTGGAGGTGTAGCGCGCATGGCCACGCTCGTCCTCACTATATGTAACTCCCTCGAATTCCACGGTGCCGCGATCTGGCGTGACGCCGGCGCCCTTGCGGGAGGTCCACCAGGTGAGATTGAGCTGGCCTTCATCGACCTCGACTCCCAGCCAGGAGGAGTTATCTCCACCGTCGAGCAGGTACTCGTACCAGTAATAAGGGCCCTCATTTAGGGTCAGGGTGCCGCGGACGACGTAGTCGGTGGCGCCGTAACGGATGATTGCACCCGGACCAAGATTTTCTGGATTGAACTCGTTTTGGCCTTTGGCCTCGGCGAAGTAATCCTTGGAGAAGGTATCGCCCGTCTCCTGCGTGCTAGCCGCCTTGGCTTGGCGCGATTTAAAGAACATGTAGATGGCCGCGATTAACAAAACCACGGCGAGCAGAAAGAAAATCTTGTTCATGACTGGCCCTTTAATTTTTTGCTTAGCTTAGGTCTGTAGCAGTCACCTTAGCCCACGCCTTGGACGTCCGATAGTCCTACGCATTACGCTGGGGAATTGTCGTTTTCAATTCGATGGATTTTAGGTCGGCGTATGAACGAAAAAGAGCTTATTTCTACTGCGAGCGATGCGGCGGAAGAACTCATTGACGCCGAGTCCTATCCCTTCGTCGAAGGCTGGCGAGCCTGGCGGGTGCGCGGAAAGTGGTTCATGCTGGCCACCACCATGCCTGCGAATAAGCCCTTCGGTGGAAAGAAGGCCATCATTCTCAAAGCTCCGCCGGAGGATGTCTCCGCTTTGCAGGCTGGTTATGCCGACATCGGCCCTGCATATCACATGAATAAGCGGCACTGGTACACCGTGTATCCCGGGGATTCGATAAACCCCAAGTTAGTTCGGGAGCTCGTCCAGGAATCTTATGCCGCGGTGGTGCAAAAGCTGCCTAAGGCGCAGCGCCCTGCCGGGTGGCAAGAGGCAGTGCGTTAAGGAAGTATAAGACGCAATGGATAAATCTAATGGCCGGTTCCCACGCTTTGTCTATGAAAAAGGCACAGAGCCCGATCCGCGTTTCAGCATGGCCAACGAGCGCACGTTCTTGGCATGGATTCGTACCTCGCTCGCTTTCATCGCAGGTGGCGTTGCACTGCAGGCTTTCGACCTCCCGATTCATGGCACGCTGACCCTCATCATCTCCGTGATCATGCTGGTGGTCGCCATCGTATTGCCGGCGGTGGCGTGGGCGCATTGGGCGGCGTCGGAAAGCGCGATGCGTGAGCAAAAGCCCCTGCCGCCGAATGTCGCGATGCCTCTGCTCGTGGGGCTCGTCATCGTGGTGGGCGCGCTCATCCTCGCAGGTCAGTTGATGGCTTAGATGTACGACGTCGGATTGCAGCCCGAGCGCACGCGCCTGTCCTGGCAGCGCACGCTCTTGGCTTTCGTGTTGGTGGCGCTGGTGGTGCTGCGCAGTGAAATTCCCTGGTCAAACGCGCAGCTGGCGGCCTACGTGGGCGGTGGTCTGGTGTGCGCATGGTTGGGTTGGCGGGTACATCGACGCGCCGCGCTTTACGACGCCGCCCTCGCCTCCCGCACCCCACTTCCCGGCGCCGCGGCTCTCGCTGGGCTTGCCTTGGCCGTGTCTTTGCTCGCACTTTTGGCCATTGTAGGACTCGGTGGGGGTAGCGCCATTTCCTTGCAAAGCTGAACTGTTACAAGGTTGGCTAGTGGACCCGAGGGGGTAGGCTAGTCGGTTTTTCATAAACAGTGGGGGTAACTAAAGATCATTTCCTAGTTTTGCGTTGCTCCAAGCTGTATGGTTTTCGCGAACGTGGGTATTTATTTTTCGCTGCGAAAACGCCCCCGTTGCACACGCCAAGCCGAGGACAATCCAGGGAGAACTGCATGACAACACCGCATACACACGAATCGACAGCACATGTAGAAGGCGAAGACGACCAAGGCGTAAAGCAGGGCGAATGGCGCCGCATGGTGATTGGCTTTTTCCTTGGCGTAGCCTTGGCTGCGCTGGTGTGGTTCCTCTTCCCATCCAATGCGGTGGAGACTGTTCTGCAGTCTTCCGGCGCTGACCCAGAAGAGGAGTACACTTACGGGGCAATTCGCGCGGTTGCGGCCGTGACCATCCTGATGGGTGTGTGGTGGATGACCGAGGCGATTCCGCTTGCAGCGACCGCTTTGCTCCCGCTGGTTATTTTCCCGCTGGCTGGTGTGGGCACGATTAAAGAGGTCGGTGCGCCTTATGCATCGGCGACCATCTTTCTCTTTATGGGCGGCTTCCTCATCGCGCTGGCTCTGCAGCGCTGGAACCTGCACCGCCGTATGGCGCTGACCGTGGTGAAGATCGTGGGCACCTCGCCCAAGCGCCTGGTTTTGGGCTTCATGCTGGCCACGGGCTTTTTGTCCATGTGGGTCTCTAATACCGCTACCGCAGTGGTCATGCTGCCGATTGGTACCTCCGTGCTGGCGCTGACTGCTGAGACGGTTGGTGGCATGAAGAACCAGAAGAAGTTCGCAACGGCCCTGATGCTGGGTATTGCTTACTCGGCTTCCATCGGCTCGCTGGGCACGCTCATCGGTACCCCGCCGAACGCCCTGCTGGCTGGCTACATGAAGGAATCTCATGACATCGTGCTGGGCTTCGGCAAGTGGATGATTGTCGGCATGCCCCTGGCTATCATCTTCCTGTTCGTCGCCTGGTTCATGCTGATCACTATCTTCAAGCCGGAGATGGACCGTATTCCTGGTGGTAAGGAGCTCATCGACAAGGAAATCGCGGCTCTCGGCGCGTGGACCATGCCCCAGATTCTCACCGGGATCATCTTCTTGGGTGCTGCGATTTCTTGGGTTGCCGTCCCGTTCCTAGTGGGCGAGGACTCCAACTACGACGACGCCATCGTCGGCATCGCGGCCGGCCTGCTGCTATTTGCTATCCCTGCCGACGCTAAGACCGGCGTGCGCTTGCTGGATTGGAAGACTGCCAACGAGATGCCATGGGACGTGCTGCTTCTCTTCGGCGGTGGCCTGTCCTTGTCGGCGATGTTTAACAACTCCGGTCTCTCCCTGTGGATTGGTGAAATGGCCAAGGGCCTGGGCGGCTTGCCGACCATCCTGCTCATCGCGGCGGTCGCCCTCCTCGTCCTCTTCCTGACGGAGATCACCTCCAACACCGCAACGGCGGCGACCTTCTTGCCGATTATGGGCGGTGTGGCCGTGGGCATTGGCCTGACTGCCAACGGGGAAATCAACATCCTGTTGCTGACCATCCCGGTTGCTCTCGCGGCTACCTGCGCGTTCATGCTCCCTGTTGCGACCCCGCCGAACGCGATTGCGTACGGCTCTGGCTACGTCAAGATTGGCGACATGATCAAGGGCGGTGTTGGCCTCAACCTCATTGGCTGTGTGCTCATTACGCTGACGGTCTACCTGCTGGCCGTGCCGGTCTTTGGGTTGGTGCTTTAAAGGGTGGTGTTTTAGTGCAGTTGGCGCCAGGTTAACAATGCGTAAAAACGTATTGCGGCCTGGCGATTTGCTGCTTCTGGGCAACGGCACTATAGTTAATCAACGTTGCAGAGAGCGCTTGGCGCTCAACGCCAATGGACTGCGCCCGTAGCTCAACGGATAGAGCATCTGACTACGGATCAGAAGGTTGGGGGTTCGAATCCCTCCGGGCGCACAGAATTTAACCCCCTAGCTTGCTAAACAGGCTAGGGGGTGTCTTCGTCTTGCAGTGTGCCTTTATTTCGAGGGCCACTTACCGGCTACTTTGCAATGACGGTCGGCTTTCACCCGTGGACGCCACCTAGGATCTGCGTAGTTGCCAACGAGAGCGCTCGTGGAGGCCAGATGAAGGGCTTCGTTGTCAGTTATGCAGATCCAGTTATGCAGATCCGCAGCCGCAGCCAAAGCCCCTAGCCGCAGCGAAAGCCACAGACAGCCCGCTTACTGCGGCTCCTGCTGAGAAAAGTCGATGTCTCTCACCCAGTCCGGTTCGGGCGGCGGCTCCAGAGCTCCCTCCCACGGCGCCGGGCCCAACGCGCGGTGCCAGCTGCGCACTCCGCGGTAGTAGCGCCTCTCCCAGGCGGGCTGATTAGCAGTACAAATCTGCTCCACGATGTAGTTCAGGTGGTATTTCACGCAATGGCCGGTATAGCGCAATGTACGCCAGCCCCGCAGGACGGCCTCGTTGTTCTTCCAGTGGTCCCTAATCCACGGCGTGAGCGCTGAGTGGAACTGCAAACCGTTTATCTCAATCGCAATCTTGTAATCCGGCAAGACAATGTCCCACCGATACGCCCCAATGAGATAGTTGCTCTCCACCTTCAGTCCGCGCGACTTCAAAGCGCGGATGACTAGTATCTCCGCAGAAGAGTCGGTAAACAGCGCAGCTTGCGTAAGCACCTTCTGCGCGTGCGCCGACAGTCGGCGAAACTCCGCTCGGTCCCGCTCGATGGCCTCCCTGCCTTCCTTCGTCGAGTAGAGGGCCTCGCACAGCTCCAGCGCCAGGGCGGCGTCGAGCCGCTCGATGGCGAGAAGCGGATTTGCTACCCGGATGCCATCGATCATCCGATAGGCGTTCTGCTTAGTGCGGCGCAGTGAGTAGAAAGGAGACGTCGGCAAGCGCGCAGGCCCGCGCAGCTCCAGCGGAGTCGTCAGCTCATGGCCTAAATAGAGCTGTGCCGCGGTGCGACCGGCAGCGAGCACAGTCGCATTGTATTCTTGGACCGCTCGCAGAACCTCCAGCGGTGTCGGAGCTCCCCACACGTAGATTCCGCGCGCAATTTTGGTGATGTCCCCACGCCGCAGACGCGTGACAAGTTGGGACCTACTTAGCCCCCGAACAAGTAGCGCATTCATCGTTTCCCCCCGTTGATGCTGCGTTCAGCTTAACAAGGGGTGGGGCAACCGGCTACCGGAAAGCTGCATATTTGCCAACGAAAGCCGCGACGCCCCCGAAACTGTAGGCTTCGTTGTCAGTTAGGCCGATCGCACATGCTTTCCGACGCCCCCGTACCCTAGATTCCATGAACCAGAAGCTTGCATCCTGTCTCATCGCCGGCGCCATTCTCGGTGCGGTTCTCTGGTTGGCGTCGGGGATGCTATGGCTTTTGCCCGTCGGAATTGCGCTCGGCCTCCTCGGCCTGCCGATTCTCGCGCTGAGCCGAGACGAGTCAAAGTCCCGGAAGCAGCGCGATGACACCTTCCGGGACTAAAAGCGCAGCCTAGAAAATCTCGATGCGCCCGCCCAAGGACTCCGACTGGCGCAGCTGCGCCACCCAGTTCGGGCCGCCCGGGTGTAGGCGCAGTACCGGTCGGGAGGAAATCTTCACCGGCGAGACAGACTCCTTGCGGGCACCCGAGCGCGCCTCAATACGAGTACGGGCGCGGAAGCCGGTCTCAGCCAAGTCTGCGATGGAAGGCTGCTCCGCAGCAAGCGAGTCGCGCGCGGCCTGGAGGAGCTGCAGTGCTTCATCAAGGGCGTCGACAAGCGCGGGCGCGTTCGTCTCACACATCTGACGCACGAGCTCAGGCGTGGTGCCCGCCACACGCGTGCCGTCCTTGAAGGAGCCCGCGGCCAAGGACTGCGCGAGGATGCCGCCATTGTCGCCCACCACGGCGAGGGTCTCAGCCAGCACGTGTGGCAGGTGAGAAATGCGGGCCACGGCCGCATCGTGGTTGGCCACGCGCACCGGAACGGCCTCTGCGTGCACCATCTGTGTCATGCGCACCACATCGGAGAAGGTCTCAATCCACTTCTTAGGGATGCGCTCGCCACGGGCTTCGCACTCCGCCGCGTAGTCATAAGTAATTGCCCACGCCGAGCGCTTGAACAGGCCAATTTGGGAGTGGTCCCAGCCGGAGTTCTGGGTACCGGCCATCGGGTGCCCGCCCACGTAACGGCTTTCCATGCCACGCTTCAGGAAGAGCTCGCGGACCTCCGTCTTGACCGAAACCACGTCGGTAATGCCGCAGCTCGGCGCATGCTCTTCGATCTGATCCAGCACCGAGTCCACCGCATTCATGGGGGTAGCGATGACGATAAGGGCGTCGTCAGCCTCGGCGCGTGCGAGGATCGCAGGCATGTCATCGGTGACGTCATAGCCCGCTTTGATGGCGCTGCGGGCGCCGGAAGTCGAGTGATTATAGCCATACACTGCGTGTTTGCTTGCCACGAGGTCGCGCAGCAGGGAACCACCAATGAGGCCGAGGCCGATGATGCATACGGGTCGTTGAACGTCTTGAGAACTCACGGTGACAATTCTGGCACAACACGACTAATCTCACGAGGTATGAGCGATGACAACATCTCCTTCGCAGTTACCGTTGCCCGCAATGAGGGGCAATGGGTGGTTCGGGAGTTCGATGACGACTTCGAGGACATCAACACCTCCATAAACGCAGTGCGCGCGCTGCGCTCCGAGGGCGCGGCCTTTGCGCTGCTGTGTGTGGACGATGATTACTTTGTCGTTGTGCGCCCGGTGCCGGGAGATGTGCGCATGCTGATCTCTGACGCCACATATGCCGACGAGGATGATTTCGCCGCCGACTTCCTGGAGCTGCGCGACCTTGACTTCCCCGAAATCGATGACGACGACGAGGATCCAGATCCTTATGGCGACGGTGACTTCGATATTTTTGCTGATCTTGGGCTCAGTGAAGATCAGTTGGGCTACATCATCGACAATGACGAAGATTGGCCCTCCGACATGCTCCTGCGCATCGCGGGCGATTTAGGCTTCGGCGACGAGCTCGAAGAGATCATTGCTTAAATCCCAAGGCTTGGCCCGCGCCGAGACTCGCATGCGCCGCGCGCTCGAGGTGGCACGGCAAACTCCGGCAGGAGATATCCCGGTAGGAGCAGTGCTTTACGACGCCGCCGGCAACGAGCTTTCCACCGGCGTCAACCGCCGAGAGCAGCGCGGCGATCCCACCGCGCATGCGGAGGTGGAGGCGATTCGCGCGGCCGTCGCCAAGCATGGCGATGGCTGGCGCCTAGAAGGCTGCGAAATTGTGGTCACCCTCGAACCGTGCGCGATGTGTGCCGGGGCCATCCAGGGTGCCCGCGTGGCTTCCGTGGTCTTTGGTGCTTTCGAACCGAAGACGGGCGCGTGCGGCTCGCTTGTCGATGTCTTGCGTGCCCCCGGTGCCCTGCACGTGCCCGAAGTGCGCGCCGGGGTGTGCGAGGAAGAATGCGCCGGACTGCTGACCGGCTTCTTCGGCGAGCTGCGCTGAAATTGTGTAGGGTGGGGCCACCGCAAACAAAGGAGGCTCATCATGGGTGATTTTGAAAACAAGAAGGACGACCTAGTAGGCAAGGCCAAGGAAGCTGCGGGAAACGCAACCGACAACGAGGATCTTGCTAACGAGGGCAAGGCAGACCAGGTTATTTCCCAGGCTAAGGACAAAGTCTCTGACGCTGTCGAGGGCGTAAAGGACAAGGCCAACGAGGTTATTGGCGGCCTGAAGGACAAGTAAATCCGGCGGGATTTTGTGCCGCGCGCTTCAACACGTAACCTAGACTACGGTGGCGTGTCCGAGCGGCCGAAGGTGTTCGCCTCGAAAGCGAATGTTGGGTAACCCCCAACCGCGGGTTCAAATCCCGCCGCCACCGCCATAGCGAAAGCCGTGGGGCAAGTAATTGCTCCACGGCTTTTCTTGTTTTAGCTGCCAGCGGCTGGCCGCTAGACTGGGCGAAGTTAATCAACGAGACAGAAGGTAACTCCTGTGGCAAAACTCTTGTACCGTCTTGGGCGCTGGTCCTTCCTCAACAGGTGGAAAGTGATCATCGCGTGGCTTGTGATCTTTGTGGCCGCCGTGGGCGCCACGATTGCCTTGATGAAGCCCATGACTACGGAGTACTCCATCAAGGGCACGCCGGCGATTGACGCCACCCACCGCGCCGCCGAGCTCTTCCCGGAAAGCGGCAACCTGGCCAGCGCGCCTTCTGTGAACCTGGTCTTCCAAGCCCCCGAGGGGCAGAAGCTTTCTGACCCGCAAAACAAGGAAGCGATCCAGCAGGTGGTCGATCAGATCACCGACGAGCTCGGCATCAAGGACCAGCAACGCTGGGGCAACCCGCTCGACGTATCTCCGGCTTTGCAGCAGCAGGTTATCGATCAATTCACCTCGATGGGCCTGCCGGAAGAGACCGCCCGCAAGGATGCGGAAAACCTCGCGATGGTCAACGAGGATGAGACTATCGCCTACACCACCTTCGACTTCGATGCGGAAAGCTCCTACACCGTTGAGCAAGAAGACAAGGACGTCGTCACCGCAGCGATGGAGCTGGGCCGCGAGAGGGGGCTAACGGTCGAGGCCGGCGGCGCGGGCTTTGGCGATGAGATTAAGGTCAACTCCACCTCGGAGATCATCGGCTTGGGCGTGGCCTTCCTCGTCCTCATCTTCACCTTTGGCTCTTTGGTCTCGGCGGGCATGCCGCTGATCTCGGCCGTCGTGGGCGTGGGCCTCGGCGCGCTCGGCGTCATGATTGCCACGCACTGGATTGAGCTCAATAACTTGACCCCGGTCCTGGCCATCATGATTGGCCTGGCCGTGGGCATCGACTATGCGCTGTTCATCATGTCGCGCTACCGCCAGGAGCGCTCGCGGATGGATGGGCCCGAAGCCGCCGGCATGGCGGTGGGCACGGCAGGTTCCTCCGTGGTCTTCGCCGGCGCCACGGTTTTCGTGGCGCTCTTCGCCCTCATCGTGGCCAAGATTGGCTTCCTCACGGCCATGGGCTTGGCCGCCGCGGGCACCGTGTTCATGGCGGTGCTCGTCGCGCTGACCCTGGTGCCGGCGCTGCTTGGCTTGGCTGGCGATAAAGCCTTTGCCGGTCGAATCCCCGGCATCGCCGGCAACCCGAACAAGAAGGGCAAGCACCGTAAGGGCGCCACCATGGGCAACCGCTGGGTGCGCGCGGTACAGAAGGCCCCGGGCCTGGTCATGGCCGTGGTCGTGTTGGGTCTTGGCGCGCTGAGCGCCCCGGTGCTGAACATGGAGCTCGCGCTGCCGGCGGATACCAGCTCGAATCCGGATACCACCCAACGCAAGTCCGCGGACCTGCTGGCCGAAGGCTTCGGCGCAGGCGTCAATGGTCCATTCCTGGTCATCGTCAACGGTGAGGAAGCCAACCCAGACGCGCCGGCTCTCCAGCCGCTGATTCAGGGTCAAGAAGGCGAAGACCAACAAAAGAAGGCAACTTTCGCCTCCTTCATGTACGCGACCCAGCAGCTTAACCAGGTAGGCGGCGTGAAGCACGCACAGATCGTTGGCCTCAACTCTGATCAGACCGCGGCGCAGATCATGGTTGCACCGACCACCGGCCCGACGGATCCCACGACCGTCGGCACGGCGTCGGCACTGCGTGCGGAAAATGAGCGCCTGAGCGAGGTCACCGGCGCGGAAATCGGCATGACTGGCCTGACCGCCGTGCAGCTAGATATCACCGAGCGCTTGGAGGCCGCCATGCTGCCTTATCTGGCCATCGTGGTGGGCCTGGCCATCCTTCTGCTCTTCCTAGTCTTCCGCTCGGTCTTGGTCCCTGTGGTGGCTGGCTTGGGCTTCCTGCTCTCAGTGGGCGCGGCCTTCGGCCTTACGGTTCTGGTGTGGCAGGACGGCCTCTTTGGCCTAGTCCCGGCGCCTGGTCCGCTAATTTCCTTCATGCCTATCTTCTTGATCGGCGTGACTTTCGGCCTGGCCATGGACTATCAGGTCTTCCTGGTTACCCGCATGCGCGAGCATATCTCGCGCCACCCGCAGGGCAGTGGCACCAAGTACAACGCCGTGGACGAGGCCACCATCGCGGGCTTTACCGAAGGCGCGCGCGTGGTCACGGCCGCAGCCATCATCATGATTTCGGTCTTCGTGGCGTTTATTAACCAGCCGCTGCCGTTCATTCAGATCTTCGGTTTCGCACTTGCCGCAGGCGTGCTTTTCGACGCCTTCTTCGTGCGCATGTCCCTCGTCCCCGCCACGATGTTCCTGTTGGGCCGCGCCACTTGGTGGCTGCCGAAGTGGATGGACAAGGTCATGCCTTCCCTCGACATCGAAGGCACAGCTCTGGAAGAAGAGTGGGAGCGTGAGCATGGCGGCGCATCTGCTGATACGACGCAACACGTAAACTAGCCCCTATGATCGAGCAACAGCCGCCTTTTCCTGCACCCAAGCTAGAGACTGACCTGAGCTTCGACGTGCGCACGCGCCTCGACCAGGCCGGTCCTGGCAAGCATGGTCGCAGCGGCACCATTCACACCCCGCACGGGGATATTCAGACCCCAGCCTTTATCCCCGTGGCCACCAAGGCCACGGTCAAGACCCTGACCCCGGAGCAGATCCGGCAGACGGACGCGCAGGCTATCTTGTCCAACGCTTATCACCTTTATCTGCAGCCGGGCCACGACATCGTGGATGAGGCTGGCGGCGTCGCGGCCTTTGAAAACTGGCATGGCCCCACCTACACCGACTCCGGTGGATTCCAGGTGATGTCGCTTGGCGTGGGTTTCAAGAAGGTCCTGGCCATGGACACCTCGAACCTCACCGAGAAGGACATCCGCGCGGCCAAGAAGGAGCGCATGGCGCAGGTCGACGAAGACGGCGTGGACTTCAAGTCCGTCATTGACGGCTCGAAGCACCGCTTTACCCCAGAGGTTTCCATGCAGATTCAGCATGGTTTGGGTGCCGACATCATGTTCGCCTTCGACGAGCTGACCACTTTGGTGGATACCCGTACCTACCAGGAGGAATCCGTCGCGCGCACCCATCGCTGGGCACAGCGTTGCTTGGACGAACACCACCGCCTGACCGAGGAGCGTGGCCCGCAAAAGCCACGCCAATCCCTGTGGGGCGTGGTGCAGGGCGCGCAATATGAGGATTTGCGCCGCCAAGCCACCCGCGGTTTGGTGGAGCTTTCCCAGGCTGCCGAGGCAAACGGCAAGCGCGGTTTCGGCGGCTTTGGCATCGGCGGCGCGCTGGAGAAGGAGAACCTGGGCACCATCGTGGGCTGGGTCTGCGACGAGCTTCCTGAGGATAAACCGCGCCACCTGCTGGGCATTTCTGAGCCCGATGACCTGTTCACCGCGATTGAGGCCGGCGCCGATACCTTCGATTGCGTCGCGCCTACCCGCCTGGGCCGCCGTGGCGGCGTGTACACGCTCGATGGCCGCTTGAACTTGAAGGGTGCGCGCTTCAAGCGCGATTTTGCAGGAATCGACGAGGAGTTCGGCGGCTACGTCTCGGAGAACTACTCCCGTGCGTACATCCACCACCTGCTCAAGGCCAACGAATTCCTGGCCGGCACGCTGTGCACCATGCACAACCTGACCTTCATGATCCGCTTGGTGGACAACATCCGCGCCTCCATCGACGGCGGCTACTACGAGGCTTACCGCGACGAGTTCATGGGCCGCTACTACGCCGGCAAGTAAGCTACCTCCCTGCGCCCGTCGCCTCTTTTCCGCAAATGCGCCCTCCGCCTCTTTTCCGCAAATACCCAGGGCTGGAACTGCAGACCTCCTGTTCGGCTTTTCTCGCGCTTGCCGACGCCGCCCTTTTCACCAGGAAGCTGCAGTTCCAGCCCTGGGTTTCTAGGGCTGGGGATTTGTGGTTTAGCTGCTGGGAACGTAGTCTTCGCGGGATTTAACCCACTTGATGACGACGGTGGTTAACGGCAGCATGACCACCTCGATGAGGGTTTTCCACACGAAGCCGACCACTACGTAATTGAGAAAGCCGCTGAATGTAGAAATGCCGATGACTGGTGCGGCGATGATGCAGAACAACACAGTATCGCCGAACTCGCCCACGACGGTTGAAGCCACCAAACGGCCGATGAGCCCGCGTTCACCGGACTTTGCCTTCATACGGGTCAGCGTGAAGGAGTTGAGCAGCTGGCCCACCAAGTAGCCTGCCAAGGAAGCGGCGAGGATTTGCGGTACAAGGCCCAAGGTGGCGGCGAAAGCCTCTTGGCCCTCATAGAAATCCGCAGCTGGCAGCCAAATCGCGATATAGAAGCACACCGCGGCCAGAATCGCCATGACGAATCCGATGTAGACCGCCCGCCGCGTGGACTTGAAGCCATAGCATTCGGACAGGACGTCGCCTGCGATATAAGCCAGTGGGAATAAGAAGAAGGCGCCGTCGGTGATAAGCGGACCGAGCTGGACGCCCTTTGTGGCGTTGATGTTGGAAATGAGGAACGTAACGACGAACACCGTAACCAGCCACGGGTACAGCGTGGACTGTACCGGGATGAATCGGATGCTCTCGCCACTGGAAGTGGTTGCGGTTGCCGATTTTTCTGTCATGGCCAGTTATCTTGCCATGTCGTCTTATGGTCTAAGAAACCAGAAAATGCTCCCACATGTTGGGGGGAGGTTGGGGAATGATCCTCAAGGTAGATCCAGCGAAAGATTTGCAGTTAAACCTAGCTTTAGCAAGCTAGCGATGAGATAGCAGAGGGCAAATCCCAAGGAAGGGGCGAAATGAGGCCTCAAATATGGCATTCTTTTGCTTGCTACACTTGTGCCTATTTTGTTCCCTTTGGTTTCCCTGGCTGCGCTCTTGGTCGGGGGAGCGCTATTTGAGAAAAGGTCATTAATTATGACATTTGGTTCGCCTGGTTCGTCGCCCCAGTTTGGCGGTCCGCGCCCCGGAGCGGGCAGCGGGTACAACACCGGACCCAACAACGCCGGCTCGGGTTTCGGATTCCCGAGTTCCCCTAACTTCGGTTCGCCGAATCAAGCAGGAGGCACCGCGCCGTCGTTTGGCGCAGCTGGCCCCGCACAAGGCAGCCAGGGCTTTGGCGCACCGGGCGGGCAGCCCAGCGCGCCGCGCAGCTCGCGCCCAGCCACTCCGGCCGCACCGACCAAGGGCCCGTGGCCTTTGCTCATCGCCGCTGGTGTGGCCGCCATTTTGTCTGCAATCGTTGTGATTGCCGCGCCGTTGGTTTCCACTGCGACCCAAGGCCTCTTCTTTGGACTGGCAATTACCGGTTGGGTGCTTGCAGGCATCGTCGCCTTCGTGTTCCTTGGCCTGTACACCCTGCAAAACACCAAGCGCCAAGCAGAGAGCTTCTACATTGAGGACACGCGCCAGACGCTGGTCTACCGCCTAGTCATGATCAGCGGCTTCGTACTCGTTGTTGCCTCTGCGGTGGAAATCGCTTTTTATGTCGGAAAGGTGATGGGCGCCTAATGCGAAAACTAAATCGTCTCCTCGCTCTCAGCAGCACCGCATTGTTGTGCGGTTTCGCAGGTTCCTTGGGAGCTTCCGCGCAAGATGCGCCAGCGCCTGAGCAAGCACCAGCGCCCGAAGCGGCCCCGCCACCAGAACAAGCTCCGCAGGCCTCCGAAAGCAGCCTCTCCGAAGCCTCGCAGAAGAACCTCGCGGACTTCAGCTCGTGTATCGCGGACAAGAAGTCCGCGGACCTGTTGTTCGTGCTCGACCAGTCGCAGTCCCTCATCGGTTACGAAGGCGAACCCGCCACCGATGGCTCCCACTTCCGTGTCGATGCCACCAAGGACATCGTCAATCAGCTGGCCAACCTAGGCAAGGACGCCGGCGCGGATATCAACGTCAAGCTTGCCGGATTCGGTTCAGGCTATTACTCCGAGGCTGGCGAGTACGGTGGTTGGACCAATGTTTCCGGAAACGCTGGTGCCCTGGACAAGGAGATTGATGCTTTCCGTAACAAGGAGCGCACCTCCGATCTGGAAACCGACTACGGACTGGCCTACTCGGGCGCGCTCAAGGAATTCGGCGATCATGATGGCAGCGATTGCCGGGCCATCGTCTTCTTTACCGACGGCGCCTACGTAGGCGTTGAGACCGGCAAGGATAACGCAGCAGCCCGCAACATTTTGTGCACCCCGGATTCCACGGTTTCCGCCTTCCGCCAGTCCAATATCCGCCTCTTCAACGTCGGCCTCGTACCGGAGCGCGATGCGAAGGAACAGACGGAGCTTCTCACCGATTTGGCTGAAGGCGAGGGCTGTGGCCAGGGCGAACCGAACGGTGCTTTCTTCAACGGCGGTGAGGATCCCGCCGCATTGTTCGCGGCTTTCCGTAACCTCATTCCTACCTCCGGTGGCTTGAACAAGGAAGGCACTTTCACCGAGCAATTCGATTTCTTCCTGGATAACTCGGTCGACCCGGTCCGCTTGTCCGCGGTTCCGAAGACCAGCGTGGAAGAAGGCAAGATCATCCCGACCCTCACCGGCCCTGATGGGCAAACGGTAGAGCTGAAGCCGGATACCAAGAAGGTCTCCGGCGCCGACGTGGAGATCACCACCAATGACCGCCTGCCGGGCATGGTCGACGTCGCGATGAAGAAGGGCGGCGAAGGCTGGGCCGGCAAGTGGACCTTTGGCTACAAGCTGGAGGGCGGCGCCGAGGGCGAGTACCAGGCATCCATGGTGATGATTCCGGGTCTGAACCTCAACCTGCAGCGCGAAAACGGTGAGAAGCTAAGCGGCGGCATCAACTCCGACCAAGTCATTAAGGCACAGCTTGTCGACGGCGGCGGTCAGCCGCGCAAGCTCGAAGGCCAAGGCATGCTGCGCGCGGAGTTCGTCCCCGAAGAGGGCGAGTCAGTGACGCTGCTCGAAAACGCTCCGATCGTGGACGGCAACGCAGTGGATATCCCGTTGGACAAGGTCGAAAACGTTGCCGCGGGCAAGCTGATGACCAGCGTGGACATCACCACGAAGGGCGTCGATAATCAGCCGGGCTCCAAGCTCAACCCCATCAAGAGTGAAACCCCGCTGACGATTACCCCGGTCAACATGCCTTCCGTCGGCTCGGCACAGGTGGTGTCGATGACGGAAAAGGAAGTCACGATCGATGTTCCGGTAGCTGGTCCGGGTAAGGTGTGGCTGGCGGAGCAGAGCTTCGGCGCTGATGAGGTCACGCTGCCGAAGGGCGTGGATGCGCTGAAGGTAACCTCGCAGTACGATTCCGCGGATAACGCGCTTGAGCTGGCCAAGGGCGAAGAGTCGACGTTGCCTGTGACCCTTTCTGCCGAAAATATGGAAGACGGCGCATTGGCTTTGCAGCCAGAGCTGAGCTTGCAGTCTGCGGAAGATAACCAGGAAGCGCAGCTGCCTTTGCAGCTCAAGGGCTCGATGACCACGCCTTTGAGCAAGAGCGCTTTCGGCCTGGCATTCGTGCTGGCGGTTCTCTTGGGCCTTCTGATTCCGCTGGCAGTTCTTTACTTCATGAAGTGGTTCTCCGGCCGCATCCCTGAGTCACCGCGCATGTTCGCGAAGACGATTCCGGTCAAGAAGGAAGGCACGAGCCTCATCCGCACGGATACCGGCAAGCCGTTTGCGGTTTCCAAGGACGAGTTCCAGGGCGCAGTGCCTGTCGACGCCGCGCCGCGCCGGGCAAACCTGGGCCTGTATGAGGCGAAGGTAAAGATGGGCCTTAGCCCATTTACCGCGGCACACGTGGAAGTTGAAAAGGACGGCTCTATCTCCGGCAAGGGCAAGCAGTCCGGTGGCCGCGCCATCTTGCCGCTGGCAGTTCAGAACAACTGGTTCTTCGTGGGCAACGCGAATGACAAGGACCGCGGCGAGATCGTCTTGACCATCGACACGATGGCACATGCCGAAAAGTACGGCGAGCTTTCCGAGGAGATTAACCGCTCCGCACCGGTGCTCTTCGAGCAGGTGCAGTTCTCAGCGCCGAAGGAGCCTAAGGCTCCGAAGGGCCCGAAGGGAGAGCAAGGTGCACAGGCACCGCAGAACGCGCCGGGGGCTAACGCTCCAGTGCAGCAGCTCCCGGGGCAGCAGGGTGGCTTTGGCCAGCCGGGCCAGCCAGGCGGCTTCGGCCAGCAGGGCGGCTTTGGTCAGTCAGGCCAACAGGGTGGCTTCGGTCAGCAGGGTGGTTTCGGCCATCCAGGTGGCCAAGGTGGCTTTGGCCAACCGGGCGGCCAGGGCGGTTTCGGCCAGCCGGGCAACGGACCAAGCGGCAATAATGGTGGATGGCCGCAGGGGCCTTCCTTCGGAAACAACTAGTCCGAGCCAGAACGCAAGCAGAACGCACAAGTTGAACACTTAAAGAGACATCCCGAAAGGTTTTAAGAGCAGATGAAGAAGTTCCTCGTAGTTGGCTGCGGTGGCTCCGGCGCCAAGACCTTGGCTTTTATCATGGACCAGCTCAAGGCGGAGCTGCGCACCATCGATCCAGACATTACCGAGCTGCCCAAGGCGTGGCAGTTTGTGAACATCGATGTGCCCCTCGAAGAGGAGGCTGGCCCGCAGAAGCTGCCGAACGTTACCCAGAGCGGTGGCCAGTACGTCGGCATCGGTTCACGCCAGCGTTACAACCAGTTCGACGCGGGTATCTCTGAAACGCTGGGCCGCTCCGGCAAGCTGGGCGAGATCGCCACGTGGGCTTCGCGTACGCCGCAATCGAATGACACGAAGCTTGCCGACGGCGCCGGCCAGTACCGCGCCATCGGCCGCATCCTGACCCTGCGCCACCTGAAGGACATCCGCAACGCATTGAACGCGGCGGTGTCTGAGATGTTTACCCAGGAAGCTATCCAGGAGCTCAACGAGCTCAATTACAAGCAGTCGAAGAAGCGCACCGATACTGGTTCCTCCGCGCCGGTTGTGCTGGTTGTTTCCTCCATGGCAGGCGGCGCAGGCGCTTCGATGTTCCTGGATGTCTGCCGCGTTCTGACCACCATCAAGAATCTCGATCCGACCAGCACGCTGGTCTTCATGTACACCCCGGAGATCTTCTCCGACAACAAGGCAGAGGACATGGCCGGTGCGTGGCCGAATTCCCTGGCGATGTTCGGCGAGGTTGTGGCTTCCCAGATGGGCAACTCCACCGCGCATGACCGCGCCATCTTCGAGGCCTTCGACATGGGCACCCCGCCGGACGGTCCGACATTCGGCCGTATTTTCCCAATCGGTTCCAAGATGGGCACAACCGGCTCCCGCTTCGGCGATGGCTCCGCGATGTCCGTCTATCGTGGCCTTGGCCGTGCGCTGGCCGGCTTGATGGCCTCGACCCGTGCCTCTGACAACCTGGTTTCCTACGCACTGACCAACACCCCATCCGGTGACGGCGGCCGCCGTTTCTTCGGTTGGGACCGTGATCAGTCCCAGGGCGGTACGCCGTGGGCACGCTTGCCTTGGGGCTCTCTGGGCTACGCACAGATTTCCATGGGCCGTGACCGCTTCGCTGAGTATTCCGCACAGCGCCTGGCCCGTAGTTCTTTCGACCGCTTGCTCAACGGCCACCTTGACAAGGCCAATCCGGAAGCTGGCGAGATACAAATTGCTAAGCGCCTCGATGAGCGTCTACCTGCTCGCTTCCAGGAGATGACTCTGGACCCTAACTGGGCAACGGGCGCACCGATTGATATCAACACTACCTGGAACTGGCTGATGGCCAATTTCAATATGATGGCCCAGCCCGCCGCGGAAAACGCAGTGCGCAACCTGCGTAACTTCATTCCTATCGGCGAGGGCCGCAAGGTAGACGAGTGGCGTGGCGAGCTCATCCAGAACCTGAACGACCCACAAAACCAGCAGTACATCTCTGGTCTGCTCCAGCAGTCCGCGTATGACACCGCGTACCGCTATGCAAACTTCTTCTCTGACAGGGTTCTTGAGACCGTTGAAAGCGAACTTGCTGCAGTCGGTGTTCCTTACGTCCGCGAGGTTTTGGACCGACTCAGCGACGCCCTCACTAGCGGCGACCGTCTGATGCCGCAGCTGAACGAGTTGTCTAATCGCTTCCTCAGCATCGGCACCAACGTTCTGGCTTTGCCGCAAGGCTCCGAGCCGATTCTGAGTCCGCTGACCGGCAAGGGCCAAATGACGGACCCAGCCCCCATCGTTAATGGCCTGTTGGGCCTTTATCACAAGCAGTTCTACGACTACTTCCTCATGGCGATGGCGCACTTCCTGAAAGATGTTCTGCAGGACTACGCGGATGAGAATCTCTTCCACCTCAAGCGCGAGCTGAAGGATGTCCACGAGGTCTTGGAGAAGGCTGCACAGTCGCGTCCGGAAACCAACAAGCTGGCTGACGTTCGCACCAACGAGGTCAACGCATGGCCGGAAGAAATCGACGAGGTTGTCGAGTCGCGCTTCAAGGGCGCGGAAAACGAAATCATGTTGACCGACGTCAACGCGTTTATCACCGATTACCAGGACCAGATGTTGCGCACCATTCAGGGCCAGCACGCCACTTCCCACGTTCAGCACTATGACCAGGCTTATCCGTTTGCGGTCCGCGCGGTTATTCGCGGTGAGTGGGATTCCCTGGATGCCAACAAGGCTCCGAATAACACCTTGGCACCGCAAAAGCGCACTAACGATGAGTACAGCAACCGTGCCGGCTGGGTTTCCAAGTACCTGTCCCGTCACCCACAGACTGGCGAGGTTCGTGAGTCGCAGCGCGCCCAGTACCGTGCACGTATCCGCCCGGCGGACCTGCTGGGACGTGCTCGCGATTGGATCAACCGCCGCGACTACGAGTTCCACAAGTTCAACTCAGTGGATCTGCGCAGCTACCTGACGCTTACCCCAGATATCAACGAGGTTGAGCATAGCCAGCGCATCGATCGCTTCGTCAGTGCCTTCCAGATGGCGCTGAGCTACGCCCGCCCGTTGGCTGCCGTGTCCAGCGACATGGTTCAGCGCATCCACGGCAAGGACGTCCAGTACACCTACTCTTTCTCGGACATTCCGTTCGAAGCGCTGGGGAACGAAGAGACTGGCATTGTCCCACGCCTGAGCAGCATCCTGAGCACGTCTTCCATCGATGAGCCATCCCAGGTAGCGCTGCGCAACTCGCTCAACATGTCTGAGCAGGTCCAGCACATCGAAATCTTTGGTTCCTACCCGAACTACTCACCGATCGTATTTTCTTCCATGTTTGGCTACATCGCCGAGGACATCGACAAGCAAGAAAACTTCGATGGCTCTTATTGGTCTGAGCGCCGCACACGCCCGCTAGCTGCCGCTCTGCCGATCACCGAGACGGAGCGTCAGGCCATGGTGGCAGGTTGGATCATTGGCCGCATCACCGGCCGCATCTACATCTCCGATCAGGACACCGACAAGGCCGCGGCGCACATCTTCGATGACACCCCAGATGGCGTCAATGGTTGGGTTCCTTTCCCGAACCCGATGCTGATTTCCCCGCGTCGTATGGTCAAGAAATCCGACTGGATGTCTTCTGTCTTAGAATCCATCTTCATCGCGTACGCGAAGGTACAAAAGAATGGCGAATACGGCTTTGCCTCTTCCTTGTACCCGTACCAGCTGCTGCGTGGTCTCTACGACAATGGCAAGGACTTCGCGCACTCCGGTGCGTCCACGCACCCACTGGTCCACCGTCTGGCTAAGTTCCTGCGCGATGGCAAGGTGCCGGGTCGCCGCGACGCCGTCGGCCTCGGCATCCAGGATCGTTATGAATCCTTCGTTGCGGAGCTCGATAAGTTCGTCCGCGGCGCCGATCACTTCATTCCGGGTGGAATGAATTCTCTGCCGGGCCAAGGCATGGATGACAAACCATTTGCAAACATTCGCCGCCGCGATGTCGCCTCCGCTACGCCGTACTACCGCGACCTTGCACCGGACGTCGTCGTCATGGCGCAGCGTATCCGCGATTTGCTGGGCCAGGCAAAGACTGTCGCTGAAACGCCCGATACTTTTGAGGCTCCCGCGAGCCGGGATTTTTCCAGCCAGACCCCGCGCTTTGAGCCTGAATTCAACCTCACCGACTTGGATGACACCTTCTAATGACTAACGTACTGTTCTTTGGACACGGCGCCACGGCCGATGAGATTCGTTCCCGCCTTTTCGACCTGCGTGCAGTGGGCTTGCTGGATAACTTCATGTGGGTGGACTACACCCACCCCACGTCAGCTGCAGTAGTGCGCTCTTTCGATGCGGAGGGCACTCCACGCATTTCCACGCTTGACGACGCCCTGCATCGCCACGAAGGAGACATCCTTCTGGTGGTTCTCGATTCGATGGATGAGGCGCAACCCCTGCAACCAGAGGCGTTGTCGCAGTGGGCTGCCGCGGTAGATTCCCGCATCGTGCAGGCATCCAACCAGCGAGTGCGCCTCCTGCTTTCGGCGTTGCCATTGCGCAACGTTCACATCGAGCCCTTGCAGGTGTGGGAGAACCTGGTGCTCTCCCCGGAAGAGGGCGGCACTCCTTCGTCGACGCGTATTCGCCCGATTCCGCGTACTGAGGATGGCTTTGAACTGGCCCAGTTTGCTGCGCCTGCTGTGGCATCTATCTTCGGCCTCTGGCGCGGAATGCCGCAGGCTGCGGTGTTTGATCCAGACACCGGCCGCCTCATGGAGACGGGCAACCGCGAGAACTTCCGTTTGGTGCGTGCATTTCACCGCACCATCGACGCCAGCGCGGTTGAGAACGCGGTCAAGGATCGCGTGTTCAATCCGAACCGCCCCTTACCGCGCCCGCAGCTGCGCAACAACAGCCATGCCGAGCGCGTCACTGATCCAGCGAGGCTGACTCAGTACTACTCCGACACGCTTTTCGCGATGCACGGGAGTTCGCTGCTGTCCCCTGAAATCCCGTTGGAGTCGCCTAAGACGCAGAAGGTCAGCGCATGGGCTGCCCTGCGCGATAACCTGCGCCTGTACTGGGCCACGGTCATCGGCAAGCCGCAGGATTGGGTCAACAGCCACCGTGGCACGGTCAACAGTGCCACCGCGGGCTTCCTTCAGAACCTACTCTATGGCCAGAATTCCAACATGGAAGTCGTTCTGGATGGCCACTCTGGTAAGGGCAATGCTGTGTCTATTCAGCAGATGCAGCAGAAGAACCAGCGCACCCTGGCTGAGGCGCAGAAGGTGCAATTCGACATCGGCCAGGTGCCGCAGCTGTCTGGTATGTGGGAGGCCTACCACGACTTCGCCCTTGGTTTGGTTGATGGTCAGTGGAAAGAAGACGCCAACTTCACACCGCAGAAGGGCAGCCAACAGGAAGTCCTGATCGTGCAGTATGGGCAGCAGTCCGTGCCAGACATGAGCAACTCCTTCCTTGGTTTCCATCCGCTGATGCACCGCACCGTGGGCTACAACAACGAGTCCGAGGCTAAGGTGGCCCCATTCGACCCGATTGCGGCTGAGAAGTTCGCAGCAGATCTGGACTGGACCAGCCAGGTCACGCAGAACACGGAAGTCAACCGCAAGAAGCAGGAATTCGCTGCGTGGCGCAATCAGAACCAAAACAGCTTCGCCTGGAAGGTCGGTACTGGCTTGGCACAGCGTCTTGGTGTCGCTCGCCAGCGCGTTGATTTCTACGAAACGGAAGCACGCAGGCTGCGCGAGGAAGAAAAAGGCTTTGCTGTGCGCGACTTTAACGATGAAAATCGACGACTCACGAACAAGCTGCGTGCGTCGTGGGGCATCCTGACTCTTGTTCTGGTCGTGCTGTTCTACATGTGCTTGGCCAATTACAACCCAGACGTGAAGATCTGGGATGGCATGCTCACTCTCGATTGGCGTTGGACCACCTTTGGTGTGCTCCTTTCGATCATCCTCTTCCTTTTATTGACGTGGCTGATGTTCACCAAGGCACAGCGCGAAATCTACGATTACGTGCAAAGGCAAAAGCTCAACCGCCAGAACCAGGAGATTGCCGCGCGCAACATCGTGTCAGCAGCTGCAGACGTCGACCGCATCCTCAACGCTTACAGCCAGTTCCTCAGCTGGTCCGCAATCCTTGGACGTGCCATCTATGCACCGTTCGGGCTTAACTCCACCACGAGTGATCACCTGCGTACCCCAGAGTCTGGCTTGCCGGATAACGCGCGAATCGGCCAAGCGCAGGTCTCGGAAGATGAAACCAACCGCATGGCTGAGGAGATTCGCTCCCAGGTTTATTCACATGACTGGGCGCACAAGTCCCTGCGTTCGCTCGTCGATTACATGAACTCTGTCTTTGAGCGCAATCAAGTAGGCCAAGGCTCGGTACAGCTCAGCGCTATGTGGGGCATGCGCGGCGAAAACTCTAACACCCAGCTCGACCTCATCTCACGCCACCTAGATCACCCATTCATGGCTTCCCGTGATGAGAAGCCGCAGGTCTGGCACAACGTGATTACGAATCCGCGGATGGCTGGCAGGCTGCAGCACTACCTGTCTTCGGTGACCTTCTTGGATGAGAATCGTCGTCAGACGCAGTCCACAGAGCAGTTCCTGGCGGGTATGAGCCAAGAGAAGGGGGCAATGCAGGCCTTCAGCAACGAGGCCCTGACCACCCTGGGTGCTTCGGCAGGCTACACCGAGATTGACCCTGACTACACGCGCACTATTGAGGTGGACAGCAATACGGAGCTGACCAGCCAGCTCTCCCGTTCTCTCACTGTGGTCCAGTTCGGCCGTATCACGGATTTCAAGTACCTGGTGCCGAAGGAAGAGCGGCTGGAGGAAGCGGTGCCATCAGCGTTCTTCGAGGATGCGCTGAGCGATCTCGATGACACTGATCACATCGATTCTTTCAATAATGCTTCTCAGGTTCAGCCTGGATACAGCTTTGGAAATGAGACCAGCAATACCGCAAATCCTTTTGGTTTCGGTCAATCGCAGCAGCCACCATCGCTCGATGATCTGGACGATACGTTCTAGGAGCGAAGAAAGATGACGCAATCCCAGCCAGCAAAGATCACGGATATTCCGCTGTCACAGCTGATGCCTTTGCACGCGATGCGCAGCGTCACTGTCGACGACGTACGTAACGCATTGTCGCCTGAGTTTGCTCAGTTCGCTGAGCAAATCGCAGCAGTGTTCAGCGGTGAGAGCGTGGAGCATCCAGAGCTTTTTGCGCGCAACCTCAACCCGGAGCCACAGGCGGAGGTTACCGGAAACTTTATCCAGTCCGAGACTTCGGAGATCAAAGATATGAGCCCCCACAACGAATCACCTCAGCCACAGAAGCCCAAAAAAGTGTTTGACTGGGCAGCAGAGTTGGCAAAACTGGAAGCGGCAAAGGATTCTCGCACCCAAGTTAACGAGGATGATTACACCAATCTCCCTGCATCTGCATTTAAAGTGCCCTATAAAGGCCGCCAGGCTGCGGGCTGGGTTGCCCCAGAGATGCACTACGAGATTGAGATTCCCGCTGCACAGCCCCAGTCGGACATACCGGAGGAAGAAGCGTACGGCTACGAACCGTCGGTGGAGGAGAGCTCCGATGCGCGCCACCCCGTGCGTATCTGGTGGGAGCCGCTGGAGTGCCAGCCAGGAGAAATGGTTCTCTATCGAGTGGTAGCTGATGACAAAGAGATGATCGAGTCGCCAGAGGCGGGCGAGACTCTCATGATCACTGAGGGCTTCGCATACCGTGACCATAACCCAGGCGAGTCGGGCCTGCGACACTATTCGGTGTGGGCGTACAAGGGCAAAGACCTTGGGGAGATCATCAGTGCGCAACCGGTGTTCATGGGCGAGACCGCGGTGATCTACCCGCCGGTCAACGTCAAGGTCACCACCATCAAAGGCGCGATTCAGGTCTCTTGGGATTTGCTCGATGGCCATGAGGGCGCCGTCGTGTATGCGTGCAAAGACAACGAGCGTGACAAGCTTTCCCCACGCTTTGAGCAGGACATTGAGGCCAGTGGACGCAAGGCTACGATCCGCGTCCAGGAAGCCGGCCAGACCATGGTCGTGTCTTTGCTGGGGCAGGCGCAGTTCCGCAGCAACACGTTGACGAGCGTTAATGAAGCCGCGGTCCAGCACCGTGTGAAGCTGGCCAGTGAGCTCGAGAAGATGACCATTACTCGGTGCGAGCGTGTCACGGTCGAAGGTCATGACAATATCGACATCGATTGGCGCTCGCCAAAGACCGGCGAGGTCAAGATCTATCTCACGCCGCATGCGCCGCTGCCGGAGCTGCGTACCAAGGCCATCGATAAGTCCTACGTGGAGAACGCGTTTGCCGACGCCGTGACTGAGACGCGCGGCGTTGCTCAACCGGATTCGCCGCAAAACACCACGGTGGCGTGGCCCCCGGATTGGTACGAGGTGTACATCACCCCGGTGAACTTCAACGAAGCTGATGCTTGGGTGGGCGAGTCAAAGGTTCTGCAGCGCGTCCTGCCCATCGCAGAGAATGAGGTCCGCCTCATTGAGCGTGTGGACAGCCAGCTCATCTCCTTCAACTGGCCACTGGGCGCAACCATGGTGGAAGTTACCACCAACAGCGGCACGAGCACGGTGCGTGAGGAAGACTACGAGCTGCAGGGCGGCATCCGCTTGAACCTGGAGCGCCACAGTGACCGCGTGCGTCTGCGTCCTTACGCGATGTACGCAGGCGAGCGTACCGAGGCTGAGGAGCGCATTCTGGAATACGCGGGACTTCGGACAGTCACGTATGACATCCTGTATGACTTCCCGACTCGCCAAGTTGGTGTTTACCTCTCGAGCTTGGACAGCGGCGACAAGCGCCCATTTTCTTGCCAGGTTGTCTACAACCCAGAGCGCCTTCCGCTTTACGCTGAGGATGGTTACCCGCTGAAAATCTCCGGCACCAATACGGCGACGTACACAAGCCAGGGACTGGGACAAAGCACGTTCCAGAACCCTGACTTTGTTGTGGAGCTCGATGAGCGCACGCTGCGCGGTGGCTACCTGCGCTTGTTCGCGGTTGATGGTTTCAATTCGATGGACAGCGGATTCGACTCCTTTGGGATGGGAAGCAACGACGTGTTTAATTCCTTCAACCAGAGTGGATTCGACTCGTCGGAGTTCAATTCCGAATTCAAGGCGAATGACAAGGCCGTCGTGGTGGAGCGCAACGTGGCTAGCCGCTTGTTCTTCCCGGCGAGTGCTTTTAACCAGCAACCGGTTGATTTCAACGACTATCAGAAGGGGCAGCAGTAATGGGCGGCGCATTTAGTTACGCGTCCTTTTCTCGCGGAAACGGCCGTGCCGGAGGTTGGGGAGTGGGCTCCAAGGTTGGCGATATCTCGCCAGAAGAGCTCCAAGAGCTCATCACTTATGTCCCGACCACGCTGAACACTGGCATTCGCATCCCTGACTTTCCGTCCGCGCAGGAGCGTGCAGAGCTGGTGCACCGTACCGCTGTATTCACGCTGACTGAGGAAGGCGAGAAGTGGGTCACCATGGTCTCCGTTCCGGCGGGAATCGATGCCACGGGACGCGGTGGAAATGTGTTCACGTACACCTGCGTGACGGACGGCGGAATTCCGCCGGCGCCAGCCCAGGTACTGTTCTCCCCGGACGTGCCCACTCCTTTCTCCATCTTCGAGGTGGACAAGGTACAAATCCCGGAGAAGATCGTGCGCAAGGGCCCGCTGGCTATTGATGCACTTATCGACGACTTTCTGGCTGGCGAATTCCAAAAACCTGCCACTCTTCCGGCGCCATTTAAGTCCGTGACCCCCAATCCGGACGCCGGCTACAACGCACGTTTGGTCAGTGCCATGGCGCAGGTACTTTCTTCCAAGAAGAAATCACTAGTGGTACTCGTTGCACCAGAAAATCAGGCGGCATTGTGGATTGCCGCAACCGCCCGCGAGGTCGGCGAGCAGGGCTTCGGGTACTCCACGTTTGAAAAGCCAGCGGGTATCGCTGAGCTGCCGCTGGGCACTTCGACCATGGTCGTCGTCCCGGAAAGTGAAAAGCTACGCCTGATGGAGATGGTTAAAGCCGGTGCTATCCCAGGTAACCCGGTCGTCTTTGTTCTGGGCGAGTCCCTGCCCGATATCAGCGCCTATGACGACTCTGCCGTGCAGCCGCAACAAAGCACGGTGGCGGAGCAGCCGCGCCCTTTTGGCGAGCCACAAGCTCCGGCTGCCGAAGCTTCACCATTCCTGCCAGAGGCTCCGCGGCCACCGCAGCCGACGGGATTCGCAGAACAGCAGCCACTCGGTGCCTATAACGCAACGAGCTCCAATCCTTTTGCTGACGTCTCTGCTGCTCCTGCGCCGGTCAATCCGGCGCCAGAGACCCCAGAGTCCACAGCGCCAGTGAACCCGGCGCCGGTGCACCCACGGGTGGAACACCGGGCGTCGCCAAGCGCAGCTCCGCGCCCCAATGCATGGGTGCCGCCGCTGACTAAGCAAGAAATCGAGCACCTATATAACTACGATCCGGCGTGGTGGCTGAAGTACCTGAATGCCAACCGTGGCCGTGCTATTCACCTCGCGATTCTGGATCGCTCCTGTTACCCAGAGGGTTACTACACCCTCGCCTTGGCTGCGGCAATTGCCTCCTGGGTCCAGCTATTCGAATCGCCTTATAAGCTCCTCGTTTGCGAAATCTTGCGAGGTCTCGACGACGACACAATCGCGCAAGCGCGTGCTCTCGTGGTTGAGCGATTTACCGGGGTCATCAAATTAGACCGGTGCAGAATGGGTATCGATTCCCAAAGCGATCCGGGTCGCTTCATCAAGGAAATTGCTGAAGAGATTGCTCGCAACGTCCAAAGCCAACGGAAGGTAGAAGACTATGGCTAAATACACTTTGAAGGATGGAGATTCCCGCTCCATTTCTATGAATGACAGCATTCGTGTCGAAGCCTTCGAGATTGGTGCAGGTGGCGCGAGGATTGAGCTGGAGATCATTGGTGAAGGTGCGGATTTTAGTCGCATCGACAAGATGTACTACATCATCCACAACATCACGGAACGCGCAACGATTCAGGTGAAGCCGTCCGGGGCGGCAACCTACGGCCAGCGCACCGAAATCCGCTTGAACATTTCCAATGGCGAGGACACCGTCAGCTTTCCGCGCGTGCTTATCGATGGTGCTGAGGACAGCTCGGAACGCCTGGCTGAGCTCACCGCTGAAAGTGGACGCCTCCGCCTTGATGCCTTCGGCTCTTCTGAAGGCGTGGGTATTACCGACTCCGCGCGTGAGGTTCGTTCCAAGATGCGCCGTGCTGCGGTGAACGACGCCGAGCTGAAGAATGCCACGGCAATCATCGACAGTTCCTCGTCCATGCAGGTCAACGTCAACAATGCGGCGCTCGATCTGGTGGCTAAGTACATCAATGCCCTCGCTGATTCCTTCAGTGGCTTCATCGCAACCGATGGTCGTGAGCGCACTGACCAGCACGTGGTGAGCGAATTGCGCAGCTTCATCCGTGGCGTCATCGAAGCCGGTGCTGACCGCGTGGGTCAACGCCGTTGGCGCAGCGAGGATCTCTCTGCGAATTCCTCACTGTTTATCTACGTCACTGATAGTCCAACGGCACAGATGCTGAAAGGCGATATTCCTTCGGTGGTTATCGTCGTCAGCCCGATCGCTAAGCAAGAGGTCGAACTTGCCAAGGTAACTGCAGGGGACCACGCGGTGGCCTTCGTTGTTATTGACGCCGAGGCCGTTGAAAAGCAGGGGAGCGAGTTCAACCAGGACCTGGCACGCCTGTCAGATCAGGTCGCCGAGATGCTCAAGGAGGAGTACTAATGGCTAGCTTGGCAGCATGTCCGTGGACGTTCCGTCCACTGGAAGAAGGCGCTACCGTCAGCCCGTATAACAACCGTGAGTTGTTGCCCAACTGGACCGAATCCGTGACCCATTGCGTGGCCATGGCAGGTGCTCGTAACTCCGGAAAGTCTCTGTATACCGCCGTTATGGTCAAGCAGCTCAAGCAGCTGGCGCATAAGCACAACCATTCCGTATTCGCAGCGGATCAGTCCACGGAGCAGCGCTTCCAGGAAAAGTACGAGCAGCCGCTCTTCCACGAAATGAAGAGCATGGACCCAACTCCGAGCGCGGTGGCTACGGACGCGTATCAGCGTGACCCGCTTATCTTCGATCTTGGCCAGTGGCCAGATCCTGAAGGCACGATGCGCACGAATTACCTTGTGTTCCGCGATGTCGCAGGTGAGGACTTGGAGAACTTGCCGGAGCGTGAGGATGACCGTGAGGCGCTGTCCTTCTTCAAATACGCGGACCTCGTGATTTTCCTCTTCGACCCGCTCCGCGAGCGAGAGATCCGTGACTACCTGCACGGTTTGGTTCCTGACTTCGGCGAGCTGGGTGCGGAACCAACCCGCGTGCTGGAGAACCTCATCACCCTCATGGGCGAGGACTCCCCACCACCGCTGGCGGTGACGATTTCTAAGTTCGACACGATCCAGAAGCTCGAGCAGAACCCGAATACGCAGTGGGCCAAAATCATGGGCAACACTGGTGCCGCGTTCCGTCGTGACACCGGTTGGAACTTCTACTTCGATGATGCCACCATCTTGAGCTACGAAGTTGACTCGCTGCTGCGCTTCCTTAAGGCCAACGACCTCATCAATATGGTCAACAACATCAGCCAGAATGGACGCCAGTACTTTGCGGTCTCTGCATTGGGCGAGGCGCCAACTGGCCGGCAGCTGGCGCGTAGCGGCATCGCGCCGTTCCGTGTTCTTGATCCTCTACGTTGGATGCTCAGCAGCCGCGGTGTGTTTAAGGATGATGTGCAGTGACTTTCGGCAGCCCGCGGGGCAATCAACAGTTCGGTTATCCGCCACAAGGAGGGCAGAGTAACCAGGGGTTTGGGGCGCCGGCTGCGCCCTTCAGCGACTACCGCTTTGGGCAGGTAGCCGAGCAGGAGCAGGTAAAGCGCAAGGCCGCAGACATGAGCGCGTGGCGCGCGCCGTGGACGCTGCAGATTGCCGCGCTCATCGTCCTCGGCATCTCCTCCTACATTGTGTACTACGTCTTCGAGCTCGTGGCTTCGGAGCGGGTGTCGGAATCCCTGAATCGCATCGAGCGACTGGCTACTGAGCTGGGTGTTGTGCTTTCCATCGTCGTGGTTGCGTTGTGCGTTCTGAGCGTCTACGTGTTGCATGCGCAGCATAAAGCGCGCATTTGGCTTTCTGCGGTCCTAGCGCTGGTCGTGCTCATGATTGTGTTACCGCACGTATGGCCTATTTCCTTGGCCGCAATCGTGGCCATTGTGCTGCTGTGGCTGCCAAGCAATAAGGAATGGTTTGGCTTCATAAGCTAGGCGCTTGTAAGCGAACAGCATGTGCGCAGTGTGGTATGCGGAGATGGCTTGCCGCTAGGCCTTCTTGGCCAGGGATGCCATGGCGTCGTCATTTCCGGCGGCGGAGAAGAGGTTGTAGGCAAAGTGGTAGCGCTGGCGTGCACTATCCGCGTCGTTGGCGAGGGCATAACGATCTCCCAAGAGCTCGGCGACCTCGCCGAGGCCATTGAAGTCGGCGGGGGTTTGGGCTAGCTCCACTGGGTGCCGCTCGAGGAAGTCCATCAGGATCTGTGTGGACTTGTACAGGTTGTTTGCCTCAGTGCGCAGCGTCTCAGAAAACAGCACGGTCCACTTAGCGGCTACGGAAAGCCCCGTGTGCTTGAGAGCACTGACGTAGCGGGAGGCGAGGATATCGTGCGCTTCACTAAGGTCAGACTGCATGAGACCAAGAACTACTTGCTTGAGTAGCATCTCCAGCTCGCGTTCTTCGTTGCCGTCACGGGCGTGTTCTTGGGCGGCATCGGCGTAGAACTGGGCGCGGATTATTCCGGAGGGGTCCGTGATATTGCGGGCTGCATCTTCGTAGAAGCGAGCCAACATGGCGATGGGGAGTTCGAGGTATTCCCGCCGCTTGTGGTTGCGGCGCAGGATCTTGTAAGACTCCTCAGCGACGACTTCGCGGGCTTCATCCGAAGTGGAAGCCCACAACGCGCCAACTGCGGATTCGAGGAGAATAGTCAGTGCCTCTTTTAGCTCCGTGTTTGCGCTGGAATCGAGGCTTGTGGTGGGGGCTGTGACCTGCAAGGGGCCAGCAAAGGCAGAATTTAGGACCGCATGGTTGATAGCGACGAACTCGGACGCGTGTGACTGGGCATCGCCAGACTTGGCGGCGTCGAGTCGCGTGCGCAGGCCAGCCAAAATTTGTGCGATGCTCTGCGCCCCAGCCTCATCAGAGTCTGCCGTTTCGTTCGGGGTAGCAACTGGGTGGATGTTAGTTTCAGGCGCTGCTGCCGCCTGAGCGGCGGCTGTTTCCTCGGCTTCTCTTTCAGCTTGCTCGGTGGCCTTGCGTTTCTCGAGTTCGTTGAGCTCGGTGAGAATGGAGCTGTTGCCTGCAAATGCGGCCTTTTCCCCGAAGGCGCGGGCGTTCTCAAACTCCTCGAGTTTCATGAACTCATCGGCCAAGAGGGCGTAGCCGCGGCTTGCTAGATCAGGCTTACCCGTTAGGATGCCGATGCCAGCGATGAGTAGGCCATTGGTTGAGTCAGTCGGCTCGGAATCATCGAGTAGGGAGGCGACAAGCAAGCTATGCGCTTCTAGGAGATCGGCGGCAGGCTGTGCGTCTTCAACTGCGCCGGTGAAGCGACCATCCACAATAACTCGGTCGATACCTGCTGTTATCTCTTCAAACTCGGAAGCGGGGAAGCCATCTTCGGGAGAGAACAATTTTGCCGAATCCAACAGTGCTGCTGCGCGCTCGGCATCGAGGAGAGGGAATGTCACGTCGGTAGGCATGGGACAGATTTTAGTGCAGGACGAGACAATTTTCGCTCGTACACTAGAGTCCATGAAAACCGACACCCCCGCGGGGCGCTACGCCCCGAGCCCCTCTGGGGATCTCCATTTTGGAAACCTGCGCACCGCCCTGTTGGCTTGGCTGTTTGCCCGTTCTACAGGTAGGCGCTTTGTGGTCCGAATCGAGGACGTTGACACCCAACGCTCATCGGAGGAGTCGGCGCAGCGCCAGCTGGAAGATCTACAGGCTCTTGGCATCGATTGGGATGGCGAAGTCATCCGCCAACAGGACCGCTATGCCGCCTACGCCGAGGCTCTGCGCCAGCTTCCGCACTACGAGTGCTTCTGCTCCCGCAAGGACATTCAGGAAGCCTCGCGCGCCCCGCACGCCATCTCCGGGCAATACCCTGGGACGTGCCGCAATCTCACGCCCGCAGAGAAAGAAGTCAAGCGCGCTGAGCTCGCGGCCGCAGGGCGCGTGCCTTCCTTGCGGCTTGCCGCAGAGGTCTCCGAGTTCACCATCCATGACGCATTGCATGGGGATTACACCGGAGACGTGGATGACTTCATCCTGCGCCGCGGCGGGCTGGTGGCCGACGTTGCTAACCCAGATACGGACTGGGCTTATAACCTGGCGGTAGTGGTCGATGACATTTATCAAGGCGTCGATCAAGTCGTGCGCGGTGATGACTTGTTGAGCTCTGCGCCGCGGCAGGCGTACTTGGCCTCCTTGCTGGGGCAACCGGCACCCGAGTTCGTCCACGTTCCGCTCGTTTTGAACGAGGAAGGCAAGCGCCTTTCAAAGAGGGATGGGGCGGTGACGTTGCGGCAGCTGCTCGAAGAGCAGAGCCCAAGCGACGTCGTGGCGCACATGGCCGAATCCCTAGGCTATAAGACACGCAGTGCGGCAGAGCTCCTAGACCAGTTCGATCCCAGCTCAGTGGGGACTGAGCCCTATATCTGGATCAACTCTTCGATTCATTAATAAAGGGCGGTCTATTGTTAAAGAAGTAACTAAATTATGCGGTCGTGTTCGGAGTGATTTGAGTGGAAGTGCTACTGGTCCTAATCGGTTTGATGTTGTTGACCGTGATCGTTGTAGCAGTAGGTGACAAACTCGGTCTGCCGTGGCCAGCGCTCCTTTCTATCCTTGCCGCCTTATCGATGTTCATCCCGCGGCTGCCTGACTTCGCGATTCCCACTGAACTGATTCTTCCGGTGTTCCTGCCGCCGCTGCTGTGGGCGCTGGCGAGGAGGACCTCCTGGGGAGTTATCCGGGAACAGTGGATGACAATTCTTAGCCTTTCCGTCCTTCTCGTGGTGGCAACCACCATGGCAGTAGGCATGACCGCATATGCTTTCCTGCCGGGCATCTCTCTTGCTGGAGCGATCCTCATCGGCGCCGCTATTGCCCCACCCGACCCAGTTGCAGTGGAGGCAGTCGCCGAGCCCGCAGGCATTCCGCGTCGTATCATTTCCACGCTGCAGACTGAAGGCCTCTTTAATGACGCGGCGTCGATTGTCGCTTTCCACCTCGCGCTCGTGGCAGTCACCGATGGCTCGAACATGTCCTGGGCAGACGCGGTCACGAGCTTCCTCTATTCCGCAGTCGTCGCAGCAATCCTGGGCTGGGGAAGCGGCCGCCTTGCCTCCATCTTCATTGCCAGAGTGCACGAGGTCGTGGCCCGCAATGCGCTGACCTGGGTGATTCCCTTCGCTGTCTATGTTGTTGCGGAAGAACTCCATGCTTCAGGCGTCATTGCTGTGGTGATTGCCGCAGTTGAGCTGCACTCGCGCGCGCCCATCCAGGCCGAGGATAGGCTCTCCGGCCAGTCCTTCTGGGAGACCATCGAGCTGCTCTTTACCGGCGTGGCCTTCGGCCTCATCGGCATGACGGTAAACACTGCGGTACACGAGGCAGGCGCCAACCTGGGTCACTCCGTCATCGTCGGCATCTTGCTCTCCTTGGTTGCCTTCGTTGTGCGCCTGCTGTGGATGTGGGTCTTCTACCTGATCAACAAGAAGCGCGGCAAACCCCGCCTTGCCCCGCTGCGCCTGCAGGAGGTCCTCCTCATGACCTGGTCCGGCATGCGCGGGCTGGTCACGCTGGCCTTGGTCTTGTCCATTCCTAGCGATGCCATCGCCTACAGCGATGAGCTTTCTGTCATCGCGCTGACCGTGCTCGTGATGACCATGGTGATTCCAGGTCTGCTGCTGCCATGGCTCATGAAGCAGTTGGATCTCACCACGTACTCGCAGGCGGCGTCGGACAAGATGCGCACCGAAATCACCAGCCGTGCGCGTAGAGCCGGAATCCAGTCCTTGCGGAAGAAGTACCAGGAATTGGATCCAGAGATCGCAGCAAATATCTCGCAGTGGTTCGAGGAACGCCTTGGTGAAGACGAAGACGGCGATGACGCTAGTACGCGTATGCAGAAGGCCATTCAGGCCCGCGACGTCGCCATTGCGGCGCGCCGGGTAGCACTGGCTGGTGCGCAGCAGGAGCTGCTGCGCCTGCGTCGCGACCGCAACTTTAACCCCATGATCGTGGATGAGGTGCTCGAAGAAGTCGACCGTATGACCCTCGGAACCAAGACTCACTAGGCTGGGCAGCCGGAACCACATCGCCTCGTACAGGAGCAACACACATGAACGCATTTGAGTATGCCCAGCTAGAAGACAGCATGGACTACTTGTACGACTTTTTTGATCACGACTTGGAATCCCGCGTACGCACTGAACGTGAGTACCTGCCGGAGTCCCTGCAGGATCTGCTCGGGGACCATACGGTGTTGGACTACATTTGGCTGTGGATTAAAGAGCCCGGCCCCAACGGTTTCAAGCAGTATCTGCGCGACGGCGAATACTCTGAGGCCGAAGTCGAAGAGGCATTTTTGTGGACTCGTAACGAGTGGGGCCACAACACCCCACCTCATATTGAATGGTTAAAGGCCGATGGCTACGAGCCACCGGCCTTCTAACGAGCGCTTTTAAGAAGCTTCTTAGTGCGTGGGCTGAGAGTCCACGGCCACGATCTGATTGTCCGGCTTGGAGCCGTCAGCAGGGAATGCCAGCGCGATTGCCTTGGCAAAGTACTCGGCGCGCTTCTCGTTGCCTTCGGTGGAGTAGTGTACGTCGTCGCCCGACAGGAACCACTCAGTGTGCACGTCAGAGGCCCAGTCATAAACCACCAGGTTGGGGTAGCGGTCGCGTGCGCGCAGCAGGGCCTCGTTGAAAGGCGCCATGTTGGCGTTGGCGTAAGCACCGGAATCCAGGTTGGTCTTGGCAGTCGGCCACATCACGGGGGCGTCGCCAAGCACCTGCATGATCTGGTCCACGCGCCAGTCTTCCTCGCCGGAACCGCCCACGGCACGGTTGGCGGCGTCGTTCACGCCAGCGCCGATGACCCAACAGGATTCCGCGCCGTAGCCCTGGCCCAGCAGCTGGTTGACGGAGTCGAGGATGGTTGGATCTCCCTCGAGGGCCTCAACGGTGGAGCGGGCGCCGGTGACGTCTGCGACGACTTCTTGAGCGCCGACGTTTTGGTAGGTTACCTGGGCATTGAGCGAAGGATCGGAGATGTAGTCGTCGGAGAACATGCCGATTGACGTCGAGTCACCTACGTGAATGACGGTGGTGCAGCGCGTCTTGCCTGCTTGGGAAGGATCCGGGGCGGCGAAGCTAGGATCCGCGCTTGACGACGCCGCCTCTTCCGGCGCCGCCGCATCGGGTGCCTTGTTAGCAGGGCCGTTACCGCCGACCTTCAGGCCCATCTGCTGCGAACCAGCTGGCTGCTCCTTACCTAGGGTGTCGTTCCATGCGGCCGGAATGCCCATAGCGACCACTGCCGCCAGCACCGTGGCTGGCACGGCTAGGGCAATGCGTGGCGTGCCCAGAGCCTTGCGCTCAGCCCACCAGTTTTTGATGGGAGCAAACACACCGTTGCGGCGAATCGGGTCCTCCACTAGGGACCAGGAAATTGCTGCCAGCGCGATGGCTACGACGGTGACCAGGATGGGGTGCGCCACCGACCATTCCGGGATGAACACGATAGCGGGCAGGTGCCAGAGGTAGATGCCGTAGGAGCGCTCACCGATCCAGCGCAGCGGCGCGAGGCCAAAGAACTTGGAGAAGAGTGTGCGCTGATCCAAGGCCGCGGTGATCACGGCCACGCTGGCAACAGATAGCGCAAGCAGGCCCCAGTTGTAGAGGTGCGGGGAGTAGTCGGTCAGCCACCAGTAGAGGAAGCCGATACCCACCGCGCCCAGCAGCGCGCACGGAATGGTCAGGGCGCGCGGCGGGATGCGATAGCCTTTGTCCTTGGTTAGCGCGATGGCCAGTGCGGCGCCGAAGAGGATGCCGCCGGCACGAGTATCGGTGCCTTCGTAGACGCGGGTGGCGTCAGCGCCGGTGTTGAATAGGAAAGCCATCCAGCCGAAAGAGACCGCGGCGAGGACGAGTGTGGCCGCAACCAGCGGTTTGCGCTTGCCGCGCGTGAGCTTGAGCAGCACGAACAGTACCAGCGGCCAGAAGAGGTAGAACTGTTCCTCCACGGACAGGGACCACATGTGGTCGAGCGGCGCGTGGCCGGTGAAGCGGTCGAAGTAGGACTGTCCTTCCAGGATGACATGCCAGTTGTTGACGTAAAACAGCGCGCTAAGTGCGTGCCCGCCGGTCTCGCTGAGTTTCGCGCGATCGAAGAAGATAGTCAGTAGCAGCACCACAGCCAGCATGAGCACAACCGCAGGGACCAGGCGGCGGAAGCGGCGCAACCAGAAGGTTGGCAGGCCCAGGCCCTTGCCGCGCAGGTGGCTGCGCATGAGGTTGGCGGTAATCAGGTAGCCAGAAAGCGTGAAGAACATGCCGACGCCCAAGTAACCGCCGGGCAACCAAGCAGGATTCAAGTGATAAGCCAGAACACCGAGTACGGCGACAGTGCGCAGCCCGTCAATAGCGGGGACATATGACGTGTGTGAATCGACCGGTCTTGGCATCCGGAATTCTCCTCCGAGGGGGACAAAGTTAAGGGTGGGGTGGATTGTGAGACCTCACTACTTTAAACCCCTGCTTGGGCATTTTGGTGTTTGTGCGGAATATTCCCCGTCGCATGGAGGGGCGCAGCGTGTTCGGTACGCCGAGCACTAGGGCATGGTGGGTATTGCGCACGGTATGTGCTGCATTTCACAAAAATTGGCGAGGGTGATGAGTGGAGGGTGTAAGCTTACGAGATTTTCGTTGCGCCCCTCTGCAAGCTTGCGCGCCGGAAGTGATAGTCTACACTCCGTTTATGGCTAGGAGCTTGGTAAATGGGAATGATGCTTGACGGGGAAGTCCGAGCGGCGGGAGCCGGTAGAAACTTAGGGAAATTGAACAAAATCACTCCCGCGTAAATAATTTTTGAAGTAAATTTCATCCGCGCCTTGAAATATAAAGCCGCTGGTTAACCCGATTGTCTAAAGCTGAGTAGTGTGTTCTTAGTGCGTTACGCTTGGCAGATTTTTACTCGAGACATTGCCCGTCTCGGTCGCACTAAAAAGGCATGGATCATCCTCATCGGCGTGGTCATCACACCTGCCCTCTACTCGTGGGTGAACATTGCAGCTTTTTGGGACCCGTACGGAGCAACCGAAAACATCAAGGTCGCCGTTGTCAATGAGGACAAGGGCGGATTTTCTGAGGTCACGGGCCGTATCGACGTAGGAAAACAAGTAACAGAACAGCTCCGCGAGAACCATCAGCTGGGCTGGCAGTTCTTCGACGCAGAAGCTGCAGAGAGATCGCTCGAACGCGGCGATACCTACGCCACCATCACCATCCCCTCCGACTTCAGCTCGGAGCTGCTGGGCGCGCTTAACGGGCAATATACCCAGCCGGCCCTGGAGTATCGTGTAAACGAAAAAGCCAGCGCGATCGCCCCAAAGATCACCGATACCGCTGCATCGAGCCTGGATAAGCAAATCACCTCTGCGTTCAAGGAACAGGTAGCCGAGGCCGCGGCCTCCAACGTGCGCGACGAGGGAAATAAATTCCAGAACAAGATTCAGCAGTCTCGCCAGCGCTCTGAGGGCGCCTTCGATAAGGCCGCTAACAATATTGAATCGGCACGCAGCGATCTGCAGCGAGTAGGCGATAAGCTCGGCAGCGCCCAGTCCTCTATGTCGGGCGCCAAGCAGACGCTAAGCGACGTCGAGCAGGCAATGACGGATGCGCAGGCTGCGCTGGGGGACGTCCAGGGCATTATCTCCGATGCTCAAGGTAACGTCACCGGCTACACTGACTCGCTAACCTCAGCCTTTGTGGAGGGCGCGACTGGCCTGGCGGAAGGTACTTCCCGTGCCCAGGAATCGGTCGCTGACATCACCGCACGGCTGGACCAAGCTAATTCGCGCTTCAACTCTGCAACCCAGCAGACTAACGACGCCATCTCTGCCGGCGACGAGTCCATCAAGCAACTGCGCGGCATTGTGAACTCGCCCGCGATTTCCCCTTCGGTAGCGGGCCCACTGAACGACGCCATCTCCACCCTGGAAGATGGCAACGCCGCGAACAAGCAGCTGTTGGGCAACCTACAGGCACTCAGCAATGACAGCAATGAAACAGCCAAGTCCATCAAGTCCACCGCGGACGCGGTCAACCAGGCCGCACAGGACACAAAGCAGACCTCGCAGACGCTGTCGGATGCTGTGGACAAGTCCGTGCCCGAGCTCAACCGCGCAATGAGCAACTTGAGCTCCAAGGTGGGTGGATTCTCGGCCACGCTGGAGACCCAGAAAGCAACGATGAAGGAAGCGCAACGCTTGGTCGACGGCGTCGCCAAGCAGCTCGGCGCCACCCAGGAAGCGGTGAGGTCCTTTGACGCCGACCTGGCTTCCCTTGAGGAAGGCGTGGAGGGCGCGCGCGATGACGTGCGAGCCATCACCGCGACCTCACGAACCAAGGAGTTGCAGACCATTACCGGCCTGAACTCCGAGGAAATCGGCAACTTCTTTGCCGATCCAGTCGAGGTCAAGAGTGAGCCCGTCTACCCAGTGGGCTCCTATGGTTCCGCGATGGCCGCGCTGTTTACCAACCTCTCCCTGTGGATTGGCGCCTTCGTGCTCATGGTCATCATCCGCGTGGAGGTGGACCTCGAGGGCTTCAAGCGCCTGACCGTGGGACAGGCCTACCTTGGCCGCTTCATGCTGATGGCCTTGCTGGTTCTGGTGCAGGCCGTCATCGTAACCGTGGGCGACCTCGCCATCGGCGTGCAGACCGTGAGCCCGGTGGGCTTCGTGGCTACCGGCATGCTGATCTCTTTGGCCTATCTCAGCATCATCTATGCGCTATCGACGGCGCTGGGCCACGTGGGCCGGGGTCTCGCCGTGGTACTCGTCACTGTGCAGATCCCTGGTGCCTCCGGCTTGTACCCGATTGAGCTGATGCCGACCTTCTTCCGTGCGATTTATCCGCTTTTGCCGTTCTCCTACGGCATCGACGCAATGCGTGAGACCATCGGTGGCTTCTATGGGCTGCACTACTGGAAGTTCATGGCGGTGCTCGCGCTCATGTTCGTGACCTCCTTCATCCTGGGTCTTATCGGCCGTCGCAGCTTCGCGCACTTCAACTTGCTGTTTAACCGCGAGTTGGCCAAGACGGATCTCATCGCGGCGGAAAACGTGCAGATTGTCGGCGATGGCTACCGCTTCGCCGACGTCATCAAGGCGTTGCAGGGCAAGGAAGAGTTCGTGGCCGACTTGGAAAAACGCAAACACGACTATCAGCACTGGATTCGCATTGCCGCCGTGGTGGGCTTTGTGGGCATGGTGGTGCTGGGGATCATCGCCGCGTTGGTTCCTTCGCAGAAGCCGTTCCTGCTGGGCATTTGGACGCTGTGGTGCCTGGTGATTTTGGCTATCGCGGTCACGCTTGAGTACCTGCGGCAGAGCTTGGCACAGTCTGCGGAGCTCGTGGATCTGGACGAGGAAGAGCTGCAGTATTCTGTCGCCGCACGTGGCGAGGGCGTGCATTCGGCAACGGCTGCCGCTTCCGTTTCTGTTGAGGAGGAGGAGTAATGGAAAAGATTGGTGAAATCTTCCTCGACGATCTCCGTCGCGCAACCAAGAACGTGATGGCTGCCGTCATCCTCTTTGGCCTCGTGGTCATTCCGTTGCTGTTTACTTGGTTCAACGTGCTGGCCAGCTGGGATCCCTTCTCCAACACCGGTCAGCTCAAGGTCGCTGTGGCCAGCGAGGATACCGGCTACAAGAGCGATATCTTCCCCGTTCCGTTGAACGTGGGCGAGCAGGTGCTCTCGCAGCTGCGCGCCAACGACAAGCTGGACTGGATCATTACTGATCCGGAGAATGCACTAGACGGAACTAAGTCCGGCGAATACTACGCCGCCATCGTTCTGCCGGAGCACTTTAGCTCGGACATGATGACCTTCTACGCGGAAGGCGCCAAGCCGACTGAGATTTCGCTGTACACCAACGAGAAGAAGAACGCGCTGGCGCCGAAGATCACCAACCAGGGTGCGGAGGGTGTTTCCTCCCAAATTGCGGAGTCCTTTACGCACACGCTTGGCGACGTCTCCCTCGGCCTCATTTCCTCCCTCGACGACTACCTCAACCAAGGCGATACGCAAGCGGCCCTCAAGCGTATCGAGACTCGCGCCGACGGCATTGAGGCGCAGCTGCACACCGGTGCGCGCACGGCGCGCTCTATGGCCAGCCTCGTGGACTCTTCGGTGCCACTGGTTGAAAGCGCGCAGCGCATTGCGAATGCCCCGCGTCCTTCGCTTGATGCGCCGAGCGGCGAGCTGAACCTTTCGACCGAATCACTCGACGCCGCGCTCTCGCAGACCGCGGACAGCTACGACGTCGTCCGCCAGCGTATCGATGCCCTTTATGATTCCGCCTCCACCTCGCGAGCCTCGATGCAAGCAACGCTCAACACCCTGGCGGGGCAGGTCCAGGGCCAGATTGATGCCTACAAGGGGCTGCGCGACCGTATCAACACCGACGTTAAGCCGGTGCTGCCTGCGGAGGCTGCCCAGCTGACCAGCAACTTGGATGAGGCGATTGCCGCACAGGAAGCGGTGCATTCTCGCCTGGTCGCCGCAGCCAACGCGCCGGGCACCGAGAAACCGGACTTCTCTGCCATCGACCGTGCCAAGGAGGCAATTGAGAGAAGCCGCAACTCCCAACTGCGCACCTCGGTGGGGCAGTTGCAGTCCTCCTTACAGCGAGTTGGTCAAGACATTGGTACGCAGGGATCCGGCATCAGCCTCGATACCGAGACTCTGACTGGCGCGCGCGATGCCCTTACTACGTTGGCCTCGGAGCTCGACAGTGATGGCGAGCGCTTCGGTGAGCTCAAAGATGAGCTGGGCAATGCCCGCAAGACAGGCGACTTCTCCAAGCTGGCCAAACTGGTGGGCTCCAACCCGGACGCGTTAGCCGGCTTCATCGCCTCGCCGGTTGCGGTTGACCGTCAACCGGTCTACCCAGTCGCAGCATTCGGCGCTGGCATGGCGCCGCTGTACACCACTCTGGCGCTGTGGGTGGGGGCGCTGCTGACGGCGGTCACTTTGCGCACGGATGTCACTGATAAGTCATATTCTGTGGTGCAGCGCTTCTTTGGCCGCTTTGGAATCTTCGCGATGATCGGCTTCCTGCAGTCCACGCTGCTCTCCCTGGGCCTTATCTTCTTCGTGCAGCTAGAACCCGCACACCCGTTCTTGCTGTGGCTCGCAGCCTGGGTTTCTTCGAGCGTGTTCATGATGATCATCTATACGTTCGTGGTTTCCTTCGCCAACGCCGGCAAGGCGCTCGGCGTGCTCTTGCTCGTCATCCAGGTCTCTAGTGCGGGTGGCGCCTACCCGCTGCAGCTCCTGCCGGAGTGGTTCCAAAACATTAGCCCGTGGTTGCCGGCGACGTACACGATTCGCGCTTTCCGCGCCGCTATTGCTGGCGTCTACCACGCGGATTACTGGCTCTCGCTGCTGGTCTTGCTCCTCTTTATTATCCCAATGCTCTTCCTTGGCATCGTGCTCCACAAACCGCTCAACGCCTACACCACCAACCTCAATGCGGAGTTGGCAAAGACCAAGCTGATGTAATACCGCATTAGAATCGCCGGCATGGCACCTACACCCCGCTCAGTTACCTATCGCTACGTCGACTCGCCTGTGGGCGAACTCCTCGTGGCGGCGACTGAGCGGGGTGTGGTCTATCTGGCCTTCGCATGCGAAGACTCCGCGGAAGTGCTGGCACGTCTTAATGACAAGATCGGCCCGGTGTCCAAGGGCACCAGCCCAGAACTGACTCTTGCTGCCGCACAGCTAGACGAGTACTTCGCAGGCGCGCGCCGCACCTTCAGTGTGCCCATTGATGCGGCCCTCACCTCGGGCTTCCGTCAGTGCGTGCAAAGACTCCTGTCGGACATTCCATACGGCGCGACCTCCACTTATGCCCAGCTTGCCGATGCCGCCGCAAACCCCAAGGCCGTCCGCGCCGTGGGCAGCGCCTGCGCCCGCAACCCGGTGCCGATCATCGTGCCGTGCCACCGGGTGCTGCGCAGCGACGGCAGCCTCGGTGGCTACCGTGGCGGCGTGGCCGCAAAGGAGTTGCTGCTGCGCTTGGAAAACGGTGCGCTGGAGTTCTGACCTTCGCCTTCGCCCTGTTAGCGCTGCAGCTTCTGGCTGCTGAAAACGAAAAAATGGTCCCAGCTCCGAAGAGCTGGGACCTGTGGCGGAGGATAGGGGATTTGAACCCCTGAGGGATGTGACTCCCGCACGCGTTCCAGGCGTGTGACATAGGCCGCTAGTCGAATCCTCCGTTGGAAAACATTATCAGCCATGTCTAGAGCGGCAAAATCCGCAGGTCAATAGCGGAAAGGTGGCCCTCAAATTGCGTGGGCCGCCCGCGAGCCACGCGAGCCGAGCGCAAACCATTCGGGCTGAGCATGAATCCTGCGGCCTGAGTGCAATCCGTGCGAGCCCAGTGTCCAAATGGTGAGGTCACGTCCAAATGGTGAGGTCGACCCTTTACGGATGGGGGTGCTGTTAACTGCTGGGGCTGTTGAATGGCGAACTCACCATCTGTACCTCACCATTTGGCCCTTCCACGCCGCCGGACTCAAGAAAACGTAAATGGTCCCAACTCCGAAGAGCTGGGACCTGTGGCGGAGGATAGGGGATTTGAACCCCTGAGGGATGTGACTCCCGCACGCGTTCCAGGCGTGTGACATAGGCCGCTAGTCGAATCCTCCGTTGGAAGACTCTACACGAGCAGGCCCAAAGGAAAAATTCGTACACCGCACGCCGGGTAGGCCGGTCTGCGTTCGGCGTTAGTGGAGTAGCCGTAACAGTGGCCATAGTGGTGGGAGGAGCGGGGCCGCAGCGACGGAAAGAATAACGGTTTGCCGCGAGCGTGGCTAGCGCGCTAGGCTTATCGGCAGGATTCCGCGTGGCGTCCATCCTCTGAACTCCCCCAGGGCAGGAATGCAGCAAGGGTCAGGAGGCTCTGACGGGTGCGCGGGGTCCCTTTCAAGTTTTCTGGGTGATAAACATTACAAAAGCTGCACGCAAGCGTTAGTATTGGTTGACATATATTCGCAACTACCCGCAACTAACCCGGAAGGTAGACAGGAATGTCGCTGCTCAATCTCGAAAAGTCCGAACTCGATGACCTCGCAACACAGGTCCGTAAGGACTACGAGGAGCTCAAGGCCAAGGGCCTGAAGCTCGATCTGACCCGTGGCAAGCCAGCCAAGACCCAGCTGAGCCTGTCCAACGACCTTCTTGAGTTGCCGGGCGCCGGCAACTACACCGACGCAGCGGGCAATGACCTGCGCAACTACGGAAACCTCGAGGGCATCAAAGAGCTTCGCGAGCTGTGGGGCAAGCTGACCAACACCAACCCAGACCTGCTGATGGCCGGTGACTCTTCCTCCCTGAACATCATGTTCGACCTCATCTCATGGGCCTTCGCCTTCGGCACCAACGACTCCGAGCGCCCGTGGTCGCAGGAAGAAAACATCAAGTGGATCTGCCCGGTTCCGGGCTACGACCGCCACTTCGCAATCACCGAGCACTTTGGCTTTGAGCTCATCTCTGTGCCGATGCTAGAAGACGGCCCTGACGTCAACGCCATCAAGGAACTGGTCAAGGACCCACAGGTCAAGGGCCTGTGGACCGTCCCGATGTTCGGCAACCCAACCGGCGTCACCATCTCCGCAGAAGTAGCCAAGGAGCTGGCCTCCATGGAGACCGCCGCTGCTGACTTCCGCATCGTGTGGGATAACGCTTACGCCGTTCACACCCTCACCGACGAATTCCCAGAGATCCTGCCGATTCTCGACATTGCCGCAGAGGCCGGCAACCCGAACCGCTTCTGGGCCATGTCCTCGACCTCCAAAATCACCTTCGCCGGCGCAGGCGTCGCCTTCTTCGCCTCCTCCCGCGAGAACCTTGACTGGTACCTCTCCCACGCCAAGATCCGCGGCATCGGCCCGAACAAGATCAACCAGCTGGCACACCACCAGTTCTTCGGCTCTGCAGAGGGCGTTCGCGCGGTCATGCGCCGCCACGCAGCGCTGCTGGCGTCGAAGTTCAATGCGGTCCTGCGCATCCTTGAGTCCCGCCTCGGCGAGTACGAGATTGCCAAGTGGACCGATCCAAAGGGCGGCTACTTCATCTCCCTCGACGTCATTGACGGCACCGCTACCCGCGTCTGGGAGCTAGCCAAGGACGCCGGCATCGTCCTCACCAAGGCCGGTTCCGCGTTCCCGTACGGCGAGGACCCGAATGACCGCAATATCCGCCTCGCTCCGTCCCTGCCTCCGCAGGAAGAGGTTGAGGCTGCGATGGACGGCGTCGCTACCTGCGTCCTGCTCGCCGCTCTGGAGAAGCTGGGGGCTTAGGCCATCAATTCCGACGAGACTGCTTATTGGCTTGACCAGGCCATCCCCGCCCAGCTTGAGTTCAAGAACGTCGAGGGGCGCAGGCTCGGTTTAGCCGCGCTTGACGACGCCCAGTCCCTCGCCGTCACCACCACCTTCGGCGACGTCGACACCGGGCTTAAGCATGCGGAGCAGGGGGTCGACGTGCGCTGCGAGCTGTTGACCGTAGCGCGCGCCACCCAGCCGGAGGTGGCTGCGGCAGTCGTCGCGGCCGCGGACAAACTCACCAAGGCCAAGGGCCTTTTGCCCGCGCAGCCAGGCGTGATGCTGCCGGAGGTCCTCGCCGAAGATTCGCTGAGCGTGCACCATGGCCTGCTCATCGCTCCTTATCTGTGGGGCGGGCAGGTCCCGCAGCTGCCCGAAGAAGGTCGCTTGACGCTGGTGTGCCAACTGCTCATGCTTACCGACTCGGAGTATGCGTACGCGGTGGAAGAAGGCGTCGCCAAGCTGCAGGAAGCAGTCGCCGAGCAAGGCGTGGACATCCTGGATTGGAAGCGCGCCGGTTAGCTTGTTCCGCCCGCAGCGGGGGAGAGTGTCCGCGGCAGAATGTAGACTGACTAACCGTGGCTCTATACCGGAAATATCGTCCAGCAACTTTCGCGGAAGTGGTCGGCCAAGAGCAGGTCACCACGCCTTTATCCGCTGCCCTCGACGCAGGGCGAATCAACCATGCTTACCTCTTTTCCGGTCCGCGCGGTTGCGGTAAAACCTCTTCTGCGCGCATCATGGCCCGTTCGCTCAACTGCGAGCAGGGGCCGACGTCCACGCCGTGCGGAGTGTGCGATTCTTGTGTGTCCCTGGCCCCGGGCGGCCCGGGCAATCTCGATGTGACGGAGCTCGACGCGGCGTCACACAACGGTGTTGAGGACATGCGTGAGCTGCGCGACCGCGCCTACTACGCGCCGGCGGAGTCGCGGTATCGCATCTTCATCATCGACGAGGCCCACATGATTTCCGCCTCGGGTGCGAATGCTCTGCTCAAGGTGGTTGAAGAGCCACCAGAGCACGTCATCTTCATCTTCGCCACCACGGAGCCGGAGAAGATCATCGGCACCATCCGTTCGCGTACCCACCACTACCCGTTCCGCCTGCTGACCCCGCCCGCGATGAAGGGCTTGCTGGAGCGCACCGTGGCTGCTGAGGGCGTGCACGTGGATGACACTGTGTACCCCATGGTCATTCAGGCCGGCGGTGGTTCCCCGCGTGACACGCTGTCCATTTTGGACCAGCTGCTCGCGGGTGCGGGTCCTGACGGACTCACTTACGACGTCGCCCGTCCCCTGCTGGGCGTGACCGATCTCGGTCTTCTTGACAACACGATTGAGGCGCTGGCTAACCAGGACAAGGCGGGTTTGTTCACGCTTGTCGACGATGTCATCGAAGCCGGCCACGAACCTCGCCGTTTTGCCATTGATCTGCTCGATCGTCTGCGCGACTTGATGATCCTGCAGGCCGTTCCGGGTGCTTTGGAAGCCGGGTTGGTCTCCGCTCCAACCGATCGCGGCGAGATCCTCCTTGCCCAAGCACGGCGTTTCACCGGAGCGCAGCTGGCCTACCTGGCTGAGACCGTAAACAGCCGTATCTCTTCGTTGCGAGGAGCGACTTCGCCGCGCCTCCTGCTGGAGATTCTTTGCGCTCACTTACTCGTGGGCTCGGCTCCGGCAGCAGCCGCGGCTGGCCAGCCGGCTGCGCTGCCCACGGGTATGCCTGCTGGCTCACCGCAAGGTGCCTCCGCTGGAACGCCTGCTGTCAGCCACGCAAATACCGCAGCTTCCAACCAACCTGCACCCGCTACTGCCCAAGCCCAAGACCCAGCAGCCGCAGCTGCCGCCATTATCGCTGCCCGTCGCAACCGCCAGGCGCAGCAACAACAGCAGCAGGCCCAGGTGCCGCAGGCTCAGCCGCAGCAGTCCGAGCAACAGCCAGCCGAGCGCGCCGAACAGGCGCCTCAGCAGCGAACCGAGACTCAACCTGCACAGGAGTCTGCTCCGGAGTCAGCCAAGGAACCGGCACAGCAGTCTGTTCAGGAACCAGCGCAGGAACATGCAGTTGATGTCGCGGAGCAAGTGCGTTCGCAGTGGTCGAACCTTCGCGCGGCCGTGGGGCGTCGCAACAAGGTTGCAGAGATCATGCTCGCTGAGGCGCGCGTGCTTGGCTTCCGTGATGACACATTGATTCTGGGACACACCACGGGTGCCCTTGCGGAGCGAATCAATTCGCCGTCCAACAACGATGCGATCGTGGCAGTTCTTAAGGAAGAGCTGCGCCGTGACATCAAGGTCAACTGCATCATCGGCACCAACCCGAAGGCAGCAGGCTTTAGCGAAAGCACTCCGCGGCAGCAGCCAACGTGGAACCCAAACCAGCAACAGCGCGAGTCCGCTGAGCCAGAACAGGAGTCTGAGAGGCCTAGTCCGCAGGCTGAACCCGAGCAGCAATCGGAGCAGTCTGCCAGCGCATCTCAGGCGGTGCAGCCGGAACGGCCACAGCCTGCGGCTCCGGAGACTGGAGGAGCTGAGGTGGCAAGCGCTGCCGATAACGCTTCTCCGAACGCTTCTGCGTTTGCATCTGATGATCCGTGGGGAGCACCGCGACCTATCGGCACGCAGAACAACGAGCCTGCTCGCGAAGAGAGCCCCGGGCCAGCGACACCGGCTGCGGCATCGGAGGCTGCGGCGGCGGCCACAGCGGCGGCAAGCGCGCATCAACCTGCACCGCAAGCTACTCCGCCTGCGCAGCCGCAGGCCCCGCGTCAGCAAGCGGCGAAGCCGGCACAACAGTCATCCCAGCAGGGTGGTGACTGGCGTTCGCGAATCGCGCAGGCCTCCCAGGTGGCACAGAAGCGTGACGAGGAATTCAACAAAGTTCCGCACTTCGGCAACGGTGTACCGCTGCCGCCCGAACCAGCGCCGGAAGACGATTTTGAGGCACCACCAGAGGAGTACTATCCAGCTGACCCGCAGCCCAGTCAACCGGGGCTGGGGCAGCAGAACCAGGAGATGGGGGCGTCGGCAAGCACTGCGCAACCACCGCAACAGGCCTACTCACGCGATGACGAAGAGCGCGAGATGATGGAGGAAGCGCAAAACGTCGGCGAGATGGATCATCGCAGTTCAACTGAGGTGGCGATGGAGCTGCTTGCCAAGGAACTCGGAGCACGGCGCTTGTAGGCGTGCATCTGTACACTTGGCGGGTAGCGAAAACTTAGAGAACTTACTTTTGAAAGGACTTTCCATGACTGACCCAATGTCCCAGGCAAATGACATGAACGACTTGCTCGCACAGGCTGCCCGCGTGCAGGCTGAGCTGCAGAAGGCACAGGAAGAAATCCTCGCCGCGCAGGTTGAGGGAACCGCTGGCAATGGCCTGGTTAAGGTCGTTATGACTGGTGGTGCTGAGCTCGTTGACCTCCAGATCGATAAGTCCGTTGTGGACCCTGAGGACGTTGACACCCTCCAGGACCTCGTTATCGGCGCCTTCAAGGAGGCACACGCTGCCGCTGGCAAGCTGGCTCAAGAAAAGATTGGCCCGCTGTCCCAGGGCATGGGCCAGGGCCAGCAGGGCTTTGACGGATTGTCTTTCTAGGATGTCTTCGGCGGCAATCAGTAGTCGCACGTTAAACTAAAAGGTCGTTGTCCCGGTTCGGGGCGGCGGCCTTTTGTCGTTAATTATTAGGGAGAATCGTGTTCGAAGGACCTCTGCAGGATCTCATCGACGAGTTTTCACGCCTGCCTGGCGTGGGCCCAAAGTCGGCGCAGCGAATCGCTTTTCACGTGCTGCACATGGATCCGGAGGACGTCGACCGCCTGCAAAACGCGCTCGGTGCGGTGCGCGACGGCGTGACCTTCTGCCGCATTTGCTGCAATATCTCCCGCGAAGAGGTGTGCCGCATCTGCGTGAACTCGCAGCGCGATGCATCCACTATTTGTGTTGTGGAAGAGCCTAAGGACATCCAGGTCATCGAGCGAACTGGCGAGTACAACGGCCGCTATCACGTGCTGGGCGGTGCTTTGGATCCGCTGGCCAACGTCGGCCCGAAAGACCTTAATATTTCTGCGTTGTTGCAGCGCATCGGCGGTGTGCTGCCGGACCGCGAGCTGGCGGATTCCACCCCGGACGCGCCGTTGTATGACACGACGCCGGAGATTAAAGAGGTCATCCTCGCAACCGATCCGAACACGGAAGGCGAGGCCACCGCGGCATACCTGGTCCGCTTGCTGCGAGACTTCCCTGACCTAAAGATCACCCGCCTCGCATCCGGCATGCCGCTGGGTGGCGACCTTGAGTTCGTGGATGAACTGACGCTGTCCCGCGCGCTGTCGGGTCGTTTGACGGTGTAGCTGTCTTAGCAGCCGCCCTAATTGCCGAATTGTGGCGCTAAGTTGCGCGAAAATGGCGACGATTTGGCATTTAGGGCGGCTAAGGCAAGCCGCGAGCGCCAGCTGAGCGCCCGCAGTTGCGAGACTAGAGCTGCGAGCGCGGCGGCTTCGACGCGTTGAAGCGCTCGGTGCGCAGCTGTGACACGGCTGGGATGTCGAGGGGCTCGAGATCCGCCAAAGCGATGCCCTGAGCCTTGGCCAGCAGCAGGTCAGCGAGCTGCGGGTTGCGGGCTAGTGCTGGTCCGTGCATGTAAGTAGCGATGACGCTGCCCTGAACGGCGCCTTCGGCTGTGCGCTGCTCGGAGGCATCGGCAAGGTCCGCGGTAGCGGCAGTGTCGGCATTACCCTGTCCGCGGGTGAGCTTGCCCAGCGGCTGCGCAGCCGGGCCCAGGATGGTCGCGCCCATGTGGTTCTCAAAACCGGTGAGAGGCTCGGTGAGTTCCGCAGTGATGCCAGCGCGGGTGGGCTCAGAGGAGACCTCGCCGATGGCGCGTTCGGCCATGGAAGCGGTGGTGGCGTCGATAAGCCCCACGCCGTCGATAATGCGGCCGGAGGCGCGGAAGGACTCACCGAGAACCTGTAGGCCTGCGCAAATGGCGATGATTGGGCGGCCTGCGTTGGCCGCACGCGTGAGGCCACCGTCTGCGATGAGGTGCTCAGCAGCGAGAATCTGTGCCACGTCCTCGCCGCCACCAAGGGTGTAGACGTCGAGGGAATCCGGCACTGGCTCGCCCAGCTTGATCGGGATGATGTCCGCCTCGAGGCCGCGCATGCGGGCGCGCTGACGCAGGACTAGAGCATTGCCATCGTCGCCGTAGGTGCCCAGAACATCCGGCAGGATGAGGCCGATCTGCAGCTTAGTCATTGGTGGTCTCCTTTGCTTCGCGCTCAAGCGCCTTCTTTAAGTCGCGGAAAGCGGTGTAGTTAGCCAGAACCTCGATGCGTCCCGGAGGGCAGGCCTTGATGGCTTCCAGCGGATCGCGGATGAGCTCGTGCGAGATATCGGCATAAACCAAGCGCACAGCCAGATCGGTGCCGCGCTCGCCGGAAGCTTTGACTGCCAGCTTCGCAAAGTCCTCGAACTTCACGTCCCACAGCCAGGACATGTCGATGCCGTCAGCGACGTGGCCATTGGTGGCGATGACGAGGCCTTCGGCGGTGCGGTCCACCATGGACAGCGCCTCTTGCCAGCCGGCCGGGTTCTTAGCCAAAAGCAGGCGAATCTCCTGGTTACCAAGGGTGATGGTGGAGTAGCGGCCGGCGACGTCGGCAACGGACTCGGTGGCGGAAAGCGCCTTGTCGAGGTCCACGCCGAATCCCTCCACGGCAGCAGCGATGGCCTGTGCGGCGTTGCCGCGATTGGCGCGGCCAGGCAGCGCGAGGTTCAATGCACGATCACCTTGCGGAGTGTGGAGTCCAGCTTGGTCCACGGACCAGGTGGGAGTGGGGCGGCGGAATTCGCGGCCGTCGGCAAGCGGCTTGACGGCACGCCAATCCTCACCGTCGCGAATGATGTGGCCGCCGGTGCGTGGGCAGGTCACGGACTCGCCGAGCCAGCCGGCACCAGCGGACACCCAGATGACGTTCTTGGCGTCGTATGCCACGGAGGTCATGAGGACGTCGTCGCAGTTAGCGATGATGAGCATGTCCGGGTGCGCCTCAACCGCGCCGCGCAGGGCGCGTTCAATCTTGTTAATCTCGCCCACGCGGTCCAGCTGGTCGCGGGAGAGATTCAGCAGCACCAAAGCCTGCGGGTTGAGCTTGTCCGCCACATGCGGAACGTGCAGCTCGTCGACCTCGAGGACGAGGCGGCTGGCGTTTTTACCGGCCAGCAATGCAGAGATGATTCCGGCATCCATGTTGTCGCCACCGTCGTTGGTGGCCACGGTGTGCTCAGCACGCACGGCGGCGGCGAGCATGCGGGTAGTGGTGGACTTGCCGTTGGTGCCAGTAACCAGGACTGCGGGGCGGTCGCCACCGAGGTGGGCCATGATCTGTGGGTCAATAGCGCCGGCAACGAGGCCACCAATCATTCCGCCTGCTCCGCGGCCGGTGGCGCGGGAGGCGGTGGTGGCCAGCTTGGCGGCGGTAGTGGCGGCGTTGGTACGCAGAGACTGCAACGTGCCAGAAAGGTTAAAACTCATGCCCTTAGGGTAGTCGCGTCAGCGCACCGGACGGGACTCGCGCGCCTAGTTTTGTCCGGAGTTTTGATTCTTTGCAGAGTTATTCCCCGCAGAGTTGTTCCCTCCGCGGCGTCCGCGTCCGCCTCGTCCGCCGCGGCGGCGACGTCGCTTGTTGCCATTTCCAGAGCCGGACTTGTTCTGCGGTTTGTTCTGTGGGTTGTGTTGCGTGCTGTGCGCAGCATCCTGCTTGTTCTCAGCAACTTGTGCATTGGGATTGGCTGGCTTGCCTGTTGCGGAGGAAGACTTGCGGCGGGAGCGGCGTCGGTTAGCGTTGCTCGAACGGCGATTGTTGCTGTTCGGAACGTGTGCGTGTCGGCTCGACTGCTCCTTCTTTGGCTCCGGCTCCTGGGCCTCCTCGATGCGTTCGAGTGCGGCGAGGAAGGCCGTGTCAGACATCAGGGGGATGTCCTTGCGGTGCGCGTGCATCGGTTTGCCCACCAGGTCAGTGGTTACGTTGCAAACCACCAAGGAAGTCTCACGGGTCAGCTTTTCCGAGTAGTTGAGCTCCTCACGGCCAAGCGCAGAAATGATGGTGTCCGGATCTTCCAAGATTTCCGGGGCGACCACGATCTCCATGCCACGGCGCAGCTCCTTGCCCGGCTGGTACTTGCCCGGGTTATGGTGCTGCCGCGGAGCTTCCGCGGCGTCGACGCGCACGTGTGAGCGCTGCAGCCCAAAGCGGTCCGCGCGCAGTTCGTCAGGTGCGTACGTACTCAGCGTCTTGCCTGCTTGGAGGCGGTAGAGGCGGTACAGCAGTTGCGTAGCCTCACGGGAGGTCTCAGCCTCGCTGCGCTGCGCGCGCTGCGTAGTTGCGGTGGGTGGTGGTACATCGAGTCCGCTGCGCTTGGCGACGGCCGCCAGCCTAATGTCGTTCTCCCATACCCCCTGTCGGCGCGCGGTGGCGAGAGTATCCACGATGGTGACCGGGGTGGGAACGTGTCCGACCTTTTGACGGCGACGGCGTCCCTTGTTGCGATTGCGATTGCGCGAGCGATTCTGGCGGGCCGCTGCCATCATGGCGCGGCGGGCCTCGGACACGATGAAGCCCCAAGTGAAGGGGGTGTCGTGGACGATGAGCGTGCGGCCGTCGATAAGCTGGTCCAAGGGCTTGAGAAGGCGGGAGAAGGCTTGGCCTCCAGCGACCTCTTCGGGAGTCAGGCCATGAAGGTGGCGCGGACCGGGGTCTATGTCAGGGTTGACAACAGCATGGAATTCCTGGCCGACTTCGCCTTGCGCGTTGAAGGTTAGGGCGTCGATTGCAACGAGCCGAGCCGTGGAGGGGTGAATTCCTGTGGTCTGGACGGTGAGCGCGACGAAAGGATGTGCGGCCACAGCCTCGGCTTGCGCGATTTCTTGCGTGCTGGGCTCGCGGTCGTTTTGCGCTGGCTCTTGCTCAGTGGAAGCAGGGGTGCGGGCCGCGGAGTTTTGTGCCTGCGGCCCAGGCTTAGGCGGTTGTGCTTGCGGCTTGGGGCCGGGTTTCGGAGCGGAAGCCCGGCCGGGAGTGCGGGGGTGGCCAGTGGCCAGCGCAGCCGGAGAAGGCGCGGGGGCTGAATCAGGGCCGGGGGTCATGCTCATTCTTATCAGTGTAGTACCTAGACCGCGCGAAACCGCTCAACGGGCGAGTGTGTGACTCAGGGGCGGATGATGATAGTTATTACCGTCGTTGTAACCTGCCTAGTCGGTGTGGCCGGGCTTGAGGGCTGCGTAGGTTCTGGCTGCTTGGTCGACGGTGGCGTGGTTTGCGGCTTGCTCGTCGGTGGCGTGGTTTGCGGCGTGGTCGACGGGACGATCTCGGGCGTAGGCGGCTGCGGAGTGCTTGGTTCGCGGCTCGTAGTAGGGGCGTCGGTGGTGGACGGATGGTCGACTGCGCGCTCCTTGGTATACACAGTGCTTGGGGGTGCGGTTGTAACCTCAACCGAAGGTGCCGGGCCGGTGGTCTCTGACTTGCGGGGCGCAGTAGTACGAGGTGTAGATAGAACTACAGAAGTTTCAGTGACCTGCGGTACGTCTTCGTTTGCAGGCTCAGGCGTCGGTTCAATCGCCTTCGCCTGGATGCGCGTAGCTACGTTTCGGTGCCCATTTTTGTTGGAAGCGGAGTCAGAGTCCTCTTCAATAGTGCGGAATCTGCCTCGGCTTTCGGTGCCAGGAGCTGTAGCAACGGATGAGCTGGAATGGGACTTATTGCCCAAAGTATTGCGGGACGGTGTGACTTCGTCTTGGAAGGAGGAATCGTCGAAGGATTCTCCCTGTAATGCAGCTGTTTCCTCGTGTTTCTGCTTGTCTACAGAGAACATGGAAGCTGCAAAGGTTGCCCCGCCACCAACAATGACCGCGGTACTTGCAGCCGCCACCAGCTTCAAACCAATGTTGCTGCCCATGAGAGCCGTAGAAGCAGTTTTGGAAGTCATTAGGGCTGCAACTTGATTGTTGGTGGACCCGAAGAAGTGGATGTTTGCGTGCTCTGCTGCCTCTGCACGTGCAGCTGTAACAGCAGAAAGGCCCATTGACGCTGCGGTGAGGGTGCCAGCTACGACTGCGCGATTAGCTTTATCCTCAGCATCGGCATAAACAACCAAGCTCGGCTTGGATTCCTCCATGCAGTAGTAGGCGTGAGCGACTGCAAGGAGGCCGTTTTGCTGATACTCCAGCACCGTGTTTGCAAGGCGACGGGCATCTTCGCGGTCCAGAGAGGCAATTTGTACTCCGTCGACGAGAACAGCTACAGCGCGGCGGCCAAGGAAACGGCGGGCATGGAGCGTGACGAGGAAGTGCTCGGCTCCCTCGGGGAGCACGTCCATTTTTGGTTGAAAATTAGTGATGGTTGCAGGGGTTGAACCCGGCAGCAAGGCCCACCGCTCAGCTGGGGGGTTATTTGCAGGCACGCATAGGCCCGGGGCTGGGAGCTGAACGTCAAAGGAAGACCACTGTTCGCCGTCCATTTCGACCATCGCGATGCGAGCGGTGACGTGTGGATGCAGGCCAGAATCAATGATCCAGTCCAGCTCGGTATAAGCGCTGACGTCGCTCTTTTCGAGGTGGCCGATCGTGGTGTCCTGATAGCGGACCCTGAAGCCTTCTTTGGAGGAACCGCTCAAATTGACCTTGATTTCTGGTTGATCGGTGCCCGTTTTTTCCATAAGGTCCACCAAGAAGTCAGGGTTTACTTCTTGAATGGGAATGTTATTGACATTGCCAAAACCATGGTCGGGGACCATGTAGTTGGTCGACTTCATCAATATTCGCCTTCTTATAGGGGTACCGGCTGAGCCAAAAAGTCGGGGTTCAATAAAACTAAGTATTCAAATACTGCAATCACCGGCAAGCATTGGGGTGGGGTTGCCGGTGACAGCTTCACTAACACTATCCATTAAAATGCCCGCATAGGTTAATAATCTGTAGAAAATCTTACTTCGAAAATGAATAATTTTCAAACGTATAAGCTGGCCTTTAGCTGGGACTATTGACGCTTTGCGAGTGGGGGAAGCATATTACGCCTAACGAATAATGTTTAGTGGGCAGCCATATATACAGTTGACAAAATTAATGCAACGACAGTCAAAATAATAAGAATGAGCCAGAGTTTAGGACTGCCCGGCGTGGGTGATGCATCACCTTTTGTGCTGGGGAGTCGATCGATGCGGGAAAGGTCTGTATCGGTGATGGCTTTAAAACTGGCCGTCTCGAAAGTCTCGGCGGCAACGCTAGTGGTGGCGGTCCGTTCTGCTAAAAGACGTTCCTGGCCCGTTCCCTCCCGCGATTCTTGGGATACGGCGTTAGAGGCGTAAATGTTAAGCACGCGCCCGTTTTGGCGGGGGTAGTGGTAAGCATGCGCTAGTGTGGTCAGCCCATCTGCGGCATTTTCTGTGATGATCGCAGAAAGGTATGCGGGGGCGTCGTCTAGCGTTGCGATGAATTGCGGCCCTAGGTATGCGCTGATGCTGTGGGGATCGGATTCGGTGGTTCGCAGGGTGACAAGAAGGTGGATGCGGCCGTAGTGCGGAATATCCACGTCGTCTGGAATGTCGTGAACGCTTATAGCGGGGGCATAATTCAGTATTGCCCACGGGGAACTCGGCGGGTTATTGGCGGGCAAACATAGGCCTGGCCGCGGTAGAAGGATGGCGGGCTGGGTACCGTGGCGAAAAGTGACGGCGGGGGTTAGGCCGGCGTCGAAAAGCAGCTCAATTTCTGGATACTCTGCAGCATCGCGGGCAGCGATCGAGCCCAGCTTCTCTTCGCCGGACATGACATCCCACCCGCCGTTAGTCAGACGCGTGAGGGAAACGAGTTGCTTCTCAGGATCGGAGGGCGCGGTAGCGGCATCCCAAACGGGAAGCGACTGAACTGCGCCTAGGCCAAGGTGCGGGATGGGATACAGGGGAGAAGTCATGTTTCGACTTCTACCACCTAAACCGTATCCGCGGGTCTTTGGCCTAGGCGCGCAGTCGGGGAGGGGTGTGCAGATGCGGCTAGTTCAGTGCGCGGTTGACCGCAGAGTTGATGGCGAAGATAGAGGCTCGAGTGGTTGAGCCTGCGATGCCCGCGCCCCACACTTGGGTGCCGTTGACATCGGCAGCGATGTAACAAGCTGCTTCAGCGTCGTCACCAGCGGTACGGGACTGCTGGGAATACTCGATGACCTCGAAGTCGATGCCGAGGTGCTCCAGAGCGTTGGCGTAGGCCGCAATCGGGCCGTTGCCGTGGCCGGAGATGACATGTTCGGAGCCGTTGTACTCGACGGTTGCCGTGACCTTTGCCTCCGAGTCGTCGTTAGGCGAGTTATCGATCAGGAAGGTCTTGTGCGCCAGCGGTGCTTCGCGGTCCAGGAACTCGGTGGCGAAGATGTCCCACATGTTCTTGGAGTTGACCTCGCCGCCTTCGGTATCGGTAACCTCCTGTACCACAGCGGAGAACTCCGCCTGCATGGCGCGCGGCATGTTGATGCCGTGATCCGTCTTCATGATGTAGGCAACGCCGCCCTTGCCCGACTGCGAGTTCACGCGAATAACAGCCTGGTAGTCGCGGCCGACGTCCTTCGGGTCGATGGGCAGGTAAGGAACCTCCCAGACGGTCTCGCGCAGCTCGTCCCAGGAGACCTCGGTGTTGTTGGCGCCAGGGCGAACCTCGTTGGCCAGTGCATCCAGACCCTTGTTGATGGCGTCCTGGTGGGAACCGGAGAAAGCGGTGAAGACCAGCTCGCCGCCATAGGGGTGGCGCTCAGGAACGCGCAGCTGGTTGCAGTATTCCACGGTCTCGCGGATGGCGGGCAGGTCGGTGAAATCGATCTGCGGATCGACGCCCTGCGTCAGCATATTCAGGCCCAAGGTGATGAGGTCCACGTTGCCGGTACGCTCGCCGTTACCGAACAGGCAGCCTTCGATGCGGTCGGCGCCCGCCAGGTAGCCCAGCTCGGCTGCGGCGATGCCCTCGCCACGGTCGTTGTGCGGGTGCAGGGACAGGATGATGGAGTCGCGCTTGGCAAAGTTGCGGTGCATCCACTCGATGGAGTCGGCGTAGACGTTCGGGGTGATCATTTCCACTGTGGAAGGCAGGTTGATGATCATCGGGTGCTCCGGGGTGGCCTCCATGATGTCTACGACGGCGTCGCATACCTCGACGGCGAAGTCCAGCTCAGTGCCGGTGAAGGACTCAGGAGAGTACTCCCAGCGCCAGTTGGTGTCTGGGTAGTCCTTGGCGATCTCCTTGATGAGCGCGGCGGCATCGGTAGCCAGCTTCTTGATGGCCGGGCGGTCCTTGCGGAAGACCACGCGGCGCTGCAGCTTGGAGGTGGAGTTGTAGAAGTGAACGATGACGTTCTTGGCGCCTTCGCAAGCCTCAAAGGTGCGGCGAATCAGGTGCTCACGGGCCTGAACCAGAACCTGGATGGTGACGTCTTCAGGGATCTTGTTCTGCTCGATGATCTCGCGCACGAAGTTGAAGTCCGTCTGAGATGCGGAAGGAAAACCTACCTCGATTTCCTTGTAGCCCATCTTGACCAGCAGGTCGAACATGCGGTGCTTGCGCTGCGGACTCATTGGATCGATCAGCGCCTGGTTGCCGTCGCGCAGGTCCACAGCGCACCACTGCGGAGCGGAGATGATCTTCTTGTCAGGCCAGGTGCGATCCGGCAGCTGGATATCCTCGACCTCTTCGGCGAAGCTCAGGTAACGGTTAACCGGCATCGAGGAGCCGCGCTGCTTGTTCCATGCGGGCTGGTTCTTACCGAATGGGCCGTTGGGAGTGCTGATCTCGCGAGGTGCAGAAATGAAGGAATCGTTGGGAGACATGTTTTATAAGGTCCTTGAAGGTTTTGAAAGGTTTGTGGAAGCTGTGTCTCACGGCCAGCTGTGGCAATGGCGGCTGAATGCGCATCACTGAACACCGCGACGGGACGCTGGCCGCAAGATTATCAAGGCCTAATTCCCGCCGCGGCAAATAAGGAGGAGGATCAGCCGCGTAGTCATGTGGATCACACTAACGTGCTTCCCATTCCGTGGCAAGTGTTCCCATGGGGTGAGACAAATGAGGGTGTGGCTTGGGGGAGGAGAATGCGAAATCTGGAAGATTCGTCCAGCCTAATGCAGCATATTGCCGGCGGCGGGCGCTTAACCTATAGCATTATCCATTGTGGAGAACGCGAGCAAAACAGGTCTCGGTGAGGAAGCGGAAAGCAATGCGCTTGGCGACGTCGTCAAGCACGAGCGTCAGCGCGATTGGATCGCGGCCCTGGGCGTGGGCGTCCTAGGAAACATCCTGCGCATTGCTGTGCTCGCTATGTTTGCCAAGGCCAACGATGATAATTTGTGGGGCCTGCTCAATAAATGGGACGCCGTATATTACACAGAAATTGCACGCGCCGGCTACTTCAACGCCGATATTGCGACCGAGGGCAACGTTTATGAAACGACGATGGCCTTCTTTCCGGGTTTTCCTTTACTCATTAAGCTCGTCAGTTTCCTGGGATTTTCGGAACCCATCGCCGCTATCCTCCTGAATTTTGTGTTTACCGTGGTTATGGCCGCAGGTGTTATGGCAATCGCGCAGCGCATGGGTGCGGACTTCAAGGCACGCGTGGCCGCAGCAATCGCGGTGACCTCAGCGCCGATGTCCATCGTCTTCGCGATGCCGTACACGGAGGCGCTGTTTGGCGCGCTGACAATGTGGGCGCTCGTTGCGCTCATTGACCGGAAATGGCTGCTCGCGGGACTTTTGGTTTTTGCGCTGTCTGCCGTTCGTCTGACCTCGGCGGACGTGATCTTGGTCTTCGGCGTGATTGTGCTGTTGTGGGGCGCACGGGAATGGAAGGCGTGGGTGGCGCTGGTGGCCTCGGCGTTGCCGCTGCTGGGTTATCTCACGATGGCCAACCACTACCTAGCTGCCGCCGGTGGATATTTTGGAATTCAGAAAGAACACTGGAATTCACAGTTCGACTTCGGCGTGGCCACCTTTGAATGGGTTAAATCCACGCTGATGACCGCGGATCACGCAGGATTTCTGCTATCTACCTCGGTCATCGTTGGCGCTCCCATTCTGTTGGTGCTTGCCTGGCGCAAGCTTCCGCTGCCGGTGTGGCTCTTTTCGGCAGCGCTCATAGCTAACGTGCTGCTCTCGGACGGAATCATGCACTCGCGCCCACGCCTTCTGCTTCCGGCTGCCGTGCTCTTTATTCCGTGGACAATCGAAATGAGTAAGTGGGAAAGCTCCCGTCAGATGGCTTTTGTAATGGGCGCAGTGGTGCTTGGTGGCGCCTGGTTCTCGGCGCACATGCTGGCTGTTTTTGACTGGGCGATTTAGCAGTTTTGAAGGGGCGATTTATAACGCGCTGGCCGGGCCGAGCTAATTATCGGCCTGCACTTGGGCACGTCCCACTGGCCGCCGAGAGAGGACGAACGTTGCTAGAATCATGACGGCCAAGGCGGCGGCCATCACGGACCAGCCCGTGATGGAATCTACTTGGAATTCCTCGCCGAGCACTACATAACCCAAGCTGAAGGCGATGATGGGCTCCATGATGGTCATGGCAGGAAGCGACTGCGCGAGCGGGCCGGCATGGAAAGAATACTGTTGTAATACCGTGCCTGTTCCAGCCAGAAAGACGAGGCCGTATAGCTGCCACGATTGCGCGAGCTGCCACAGCCCATCGTTGGTGAAAATGTCCACCACGGACTTGGACAAGAGTGCGACGTAGCCATAGAGCGCGCCGCAGGCTGTTCCCAGGGCGAGCGCACGCCGGGCACGGTAGCGCCAGGCGAACAGGCCTAAAAGGGCCAAACCAGCGGCACCACACACAAGCGGCGGCCACCATTCATTGAGGGAGGGACGGGGATTGCCGGCAGTGGGGCGGCCGTAGACCACCAAGACGCCCACAGCGATTGTCAGCGCCGCACACCAGAAGGTCTCGTGAAATGACAGCGCACGCTTGGAGTACCAGGCGGAAAGGGGGAGCGTGAACATGAGGGAAAGCACCAAAATGGGCTGGACCACCAGCAGGGTTCCGAATCCTAGGGCGATGATTTGCAGACCATAGGCCACCACTGCTGCTAGGGTGCCGACCCACCATAAGGGGTTGCCCATGGCTGTGCGCATGACGGAACTTGACGCTTCGAGAGCGATCCGGTGGCGGATGACGGTTCCCCACGCCACGGTGAGGGCCGAGGCGAGGGCGAACAAGACCGCCAAGAGATTGCTTAACACCCCACCACCGTACTCAAGGCGCCGTGAATATAACGAATGATTCAGGCGTGTGCAGTGATTTCCGTATTTGCGGGCAGCTGCGGGGTTGCTGCGTTATGGTGGCGGAGCGGCGCTAAAAATACGGCGCAATGCATGATTGGTGAATAAAAACACTTTGATCCCCTTCACATATTGTGAAAGAAAGTACCTCGCCGGGGTAGCATGGACAACTGACTAATGCACGACAGGTATAGCAGGGCTTATCGGCCCTGTGGCTATAGCCTGTCGCGGGAAACGCACAGTGAAAGGTGGATATCCCAACGTGGCCCTGATCGTTCAAAAATACGGAGGCTCATCCCTCGAAACCGCGGAGCGCATCCGTGCTGTCGCCGAGCGCATTGTGGCTACCAAGAAGGCGGGCAACGACGTGGTTGTTGTCTGCTCCGCCATGGGGGACACCACCGATGAGCTGCTGGATCTGGCAGCCCAAGTAAACCCAGTGCCGCCGCAGCGCGAGATGGACATGCTCCTGACTGCGGGTGAGCGCATTTCCAACGCTTTGGTGGCCATGGCCGTAGAGTCCTTTGGCGCGGAGGCCCAGTCCTTTACAGGCTCCCAAGCCGGCGTGCTTACCACTGAGCGCCACGGCAACGCGCGCATCGTGGACGTCACGCCGGGCCGCATTACTGAGGCTCTGGATCAAGGCAAGATTTGTATCGTCGCTGGTTTCCAGGGCGTTAATAAGGAAAGCCGCGACGTTACCACCTTGGGTCGCGGCGGCTCCGACACCACCGCCGTGGCCCTCGCAGCGGCGCTGCAAGCCGATGTCTGTGAGATCTACTCTGACGTCGATGGTGTCTATACCGCGGACCCACGCATTGTGCCGGATGCACAGAAGCTGGAGAAGCTCTCCTTCGAAGAGATGTTGGAGATGGCGGCCGTCGGCTCCAAGATTCTTGTCCTGCGTAGCGTGGAATACGCCCGTGCATTCAACGTACCCCTGCGAGTTCGCTCGTCTTATTCAAACGACCCCGGCACCTTGATCGCCGGTTCAATGGAGGATATCCCTGTGGAAGAAGCAGTACTCACTGGCATCGCGACCGATAACTCTGAAGCCAAGGTTACCGTCTTGGGCATCCCGGACCGCCCGGGTGAGGCAGCGACGGTGTTCCGCGCCATCGCCGAGGCCGAGATCAACATCGACATGGTCCTGCAGAATGTCTCTTCCCTGGAGTCCGGCACCACCGACATCACCTTCACCTGCCCGCGTGCCGATGGCCCGCGCGCGATGGAGATCTTGACCAAGCTCAAGAACGAGGGTCACTGGGCAAACGTGCTTTACGACGACCAAGTGGGCAAGGTTTCCTTAGTCGGTGCAGGCATGAAGTCTCACCCGGGTGTTACCGCAGACTTCACCGAAGCGCTGCGTGACGCCGACGTCAACATGGAGCTTATCTCCACATCCGAGATCCGCATCTCCGTGCTCGTCCGCGAGACTGACCTCAATAAGGCGGCTGTGGCATTGCACGAGAAGTTCCAGCTGGGGGGCGAAGAAGAAGCTACCGTCTACGCTGGTACGGGCCGCTAAAAACATTTCAGGGAAAGAAGGAAATTTTCATGACCACCATTGCAGTCGTAGGAGCTACCGGCCAGGTAGGACGCGTAATGCGCTCCATCCTTGAAGAGCGAAACTTCCCTGCGGATAAGGTGCGCTTCTTCGCGTCACCGCGCTCTGCTGGCCAGGAGCTGGAGTTCCGTGGTGAAAAGATCGTGGTTGAGGATCTCTCCCAGGTCACTGAGGCCTCCATTGCTGACGTAGACATTGCTCTGTTTTCCGCCGGTGGCGCTACCTCGCGCGAGTGGTCCCCGGTCTTCGCCGCTGCTGGTGCAACTGTGGTGGATAACTCTTCTGCATTCCGCAAGGATCCTGAGGTCCCGCTCATCGTGTCTGAGGTAAACCCGGAGGAGGCAAAGAATCCGCCGAAGGGCATCATTGCTAACCCGAACTGCACCACCATGGCGGCAATGCCGGTTCTTAAGGTCTTGCACGATGCTGCTGACCTGAACCGTTTGCACGTGTCTTCTTATCAGGCAGTTTCTGGCTCTGGCTTGGCTGGCGTTGAGGCCTTGGCCAAGCAGGCCGCCGAGATTGGAGATCGCAACGTAGAGCTCGTCCATGATGGCTCTGTTCTGGAGGTCTCTGAGGAAGAGCTTGGCCCATACGTTGCTCCGATTGCCTTCAACGCGCTGCCTTTTGCTGGCAACTTGGTTGATGATGGCTCTGAGGAAACCGATGAGGAGCAGAAGCTGCGCAACGAGTCGCGTAAGATCCTGGGTATTCCTGAGCTCAAGGTTGCTGGCACCTGCGTTCGCATCCCGGTATTTACCGGCCACACCCTGACCATCCATGCGGAGTTCGACAAGGCAATCACCCCGGACGAGGCACGCCGCCTGCTTGCCGACGCCCCCGGTGTCAAGGTCGTCGACGTTCCGACTCCGCTTGCTGCTGCAGGTATCGATGAGTCCCTGGTGGGCCGCATCCGCCAGGATCAGTCCGTGGATGATAACAAGGGCCTCGTGCTGGTTGTCTCCGGCGATAATCTGCGCAAGGGCGCAGCTTTGAACACAATTCAGATTGCCGAGCTGTTGGTCTAGCGCGCGGACCTAAAACAAAGCCATAAAACACAGAAAGGAGCTTGTACATCCAATAAACGGATGTACAAGCTCCTTTTTAGTTATTTACTTCGGATTCTTACTTTGGGACTTCCGGCTTGGTGTGCTCGACGAAGACCACGGAAGGATCAGGATCTTCACGGTCGTATTCGAGCTCTTCATCTGCCTCGAGATCTTCGTGGATTTCTTCTTCGACGGCATCGACAAACTCCGCAGTTTCCATGTTGGAGGCCGTGGCCAAGGTGCGCAGTTCCTTTTCATTCTTCTTGGTAAAGTGCTCACGCGGATCAAGGCGGCGCTGGACCAGCGTACAAGCACGCGTGCGGCGGTCTGATTCCTTTACCATCTTGCCGCGGTTTTTAACCCAGCCAAAGAGCATGGTGGCAATGACCACCAAGCCGCCGTAGCCGAGAATTGGATAAATCAGTCCGACGAGCTCCTTGAAATCAGCGAAGGACAGCGCAAAGCCAATGAGGCAGGTAATGAGGTAAACGGGGTAAAAGCGCTTCTCATGGCCGCGCGTCAGGCGTTTAGCCAGCGCGTAGAACATGCCCACTGCGGTGTTGAAAACCATGCCGTAAATGACAAAGGTCATTGCGTAACCCAGAGCGGGGTGGATGGTGTTAATCAACGCTAGGACAGGCATTGCCTGGCCATTTACCTGCGGTGCGGCAAAGAATAGGGCGCAGACCAGCAACGCCAGCATGAACAGGAAAATAGCGCCACCAATAACACCGCCTAGGCCGACGGTTTTGTTGTCTAGGAAGTTTCCACCAATCACAATGGCCATCGAAACGGTGCAAATAGCGGTTAGGCCGGTGTAATTAAGGGCGGCGATCCACGGATTAGCAATTGCGGGATCTACGTTGTGGATGGCGTAGTTGTTTGCTTCTTCCAAGGTCGTCTGGTTCGTTACCAAGCTGTAGATAGTGACGAAGCCGATGAAGACGATGATAAAAGGCGTGATAAGGCCTAAGACAGCGGTGACTTTATCGACGTCGAGAAGCCCCGTGATGAGCACCAACACCAGCATGATCAAGGCGCCCACCCACGTTGCCAGGGAAGGGAATTGTTGGGCGAGGTTGGCGCCGCCGCCGGCGAACATGACAAAGCCCACCGCAAAAAGCGTGATAATGGTGGCCCAGTCAAGGATTTTCGAGGTGATCGGCCCGGTGATTTGGGAGTAGACGGCGGTATGCTCCGAAGCCTGGAAATAGGATCCAAGCTGTAGGAAGGCGATGCCAGCAACGATCATGAGGGCGGCGGACAGCGCCATCCCCCACAATCCAAGCGTGCCGAAGGAAACAAAATATTGCATGGCTTCCTGGCCGGAGGCAAAACCAGCGCCGACCATAACGCCAATGAAGGCCATAGAGATGGCCACTGCGCGTTTAAACATAAGGTGTGGGGGAGTCTCGCTATCTCACACGCGCCGGGAGGGTAAGTCCGCGCTCATCATTTTGCAGGCGTGCAGTTTGTGTGCGAGGCGTTTGCTGCCATGGTGGCGCAATACCGATTCGACGTTCGATTTATCACGTGTGCGTTGTACAACATTAGGCGTATGAGCTGGGTTAGGCCAACTCATACGCCTTGGAAAGGTCTGCTTAAGCAGGAAGAGGAGAGAGCTTTGTATTAGTCTCGTGGAACTTCCGGCTTGGTGTGCTCGACGAAGACAACTGAAGGATCAGGATCTTCACGGTCGTATTCGAGCTCTTCATCTGCCTCGAGCTCCTCGTGGATTTCTTCGGCGATGGCGTCCTCAAACTCGTCGGTCTTCATATTGGAAGCGGCCGCGAGCTTTGCGAGCTCCTTCTGATTCTTCTTGGTGAATCGTTGACGCGGGTCTAGCTTGCGCTGGACCAAGATGTGCGCACGATGACGGCGCTTGCTCTCCGACGTGATTTTGTCACGATTGGTGATCCATTTGAACACCATCACAGCGATCATGAGCAATCCCAAGTAACCCAGGACTGGGTAGACATTGCTGACCAGGGACTGGAAACCAATGAAAGACAAAATAAAGCCGATTACACAGGAAGCGGCATAAACAGGGTAGAAGAGCTTTGGCTTCTTGCGGGTCAGTCGCTTGCCCAGCGCATAGAACATTCCGATCGCGGTGTTGAATACCATGCCGTAAATAACGAACGTCATGATGTAACCGAGCGACGGATTAAGAGTGTTGATGAGTGCAAGCACCGGTAGATCCTGACCATTGACCTGCGGCGCCACCATGAACAAGGAGACAACCAAAAGGGTGAGCAGGATGAGGTAGATGATGCCGCCAATAAAGCCGCCAATTCCTACTGCGCGGTTATCAAGGATGTTGCCGCCAATGACGATGGACATGGACACAGCACACATAACGTTCAGGCCGGTGTAGTTCAGTGCAGAAAGCCACCAGTGAGAAAGGCTGGTGTCGACGTTGTTGACGGCAAAGTCATTGAGCTGCGCGAAGTCAACGTCAGCAGTCGCGATGGTGTAGCCGGTGGCCAACACAATGAAAAAGATGACGAACGGCGTGATGGTACCGATGACGGTAGTGACTCGGTCGACGTCAAGTAAGCCCACGAGAAGAACCAGCACCAACATGATGGTCGCGCCGATCCACAGCTTGACCTCGGGGAACTGCTGACTGATGGTTGAGCCGCCACCAGCAAACATAACGAAGCCGATGGAGAAAAGAGTCGCAATGGTGGACCAGTCGAGAATCTTGGATGTAATCGGTCCCGAGATTTTGTCATACACTGCGGTGTGCTCTGAGGCTTGGAAATAGGAGCCCAACTGTAAAATGGCGATACCCGTGATGAGCATCAAACCTGCGGCTAAGGCGACGCCCCAGAATCCTTGGTTTCCAAAGGCTACGAAGTACTGCATCGCTTCCTGGCCGGATGCAAAGCCAGCGCCAACAATGACGCCGATAAACGCCATGGAGATAGCCAATGCACGTTTCAGCATGAGGAGATTTCTCGCATTCCCACACGCGCCGAGCAAAAGAAATGCGCGCGTCTTATCGCGCGCGGGGTCGGGTCGACTGTCGATTTGTCACGTGTGTCTTTAACCAGGGTACTTTCGTTTGCCCGGGAACTGTCAGCCAAATAGTGGTCATTTCGTGAAAAATTATGAAATCCGTTCAGTATTCAGTCCCAAAAGCGCAGGCTTTATGGCTATATCGCGGTGCTGATAACTAGTAGATAACGATTTCCTTGCACTTGGGAATCCTGTGAAGCTCCAGCGGTGGTTAAGTAACAGGCACCGTTGTGCGTGCAGCCCTTCTCGTAGGTGGTAGGCAGCGGCCACCGTCTACGTGTGTTCACCTTGTGACCGCAGGCTATTAGTCTGTGGAAGGATCGGTTCCTTCAATAAGGTCCTTGCGAGCGCGAGCCACGCGCGAGCGAATCGTGCCGACGCGCACGCCGGCGATCTTGGCTGCTTCTTCGTAGGTGTAGCCCAAGACCTGGGTGAGGATGAGGGCTTCGCGGCGGTCGGCAGGGAGGGCGTCGATAAGCGCACGTGCGTCGATCCAATCGCTCCACGTGCCTGAATTCTCGATTGCTGGGGCCTGGGCCGCCGCGTCCTCATACTCCGTGGCGGACTTGCGCGGGCGAGCCATGTCGTGCCGGATGTTGTCCACCCAGACCCGCCGTGCCAGGGACAGGAGCCAGGTGCGTGCCGACGAACGCGCAGCAAAGCGGGGGAGGGCACCAATGACCCGCAAATAGGTCTCTTGTGTGAGGTCATCGGCGATTTCCGGGCCACCTAGGTGGGCGAGTAGCCGCCACACGTCGTCCTGCGTGGATTTGATGAACTCCGTTAGCGCGGCGCGGTCGCCACGACCAGCCCTGAGGGCAAGGTCGGTGACGCGTGCGTCGTCATGTTCGGAGTGGTGTTTCACCACCATAAACTTACCAGTATGGCAGTTGAATCAGGCTTTGCTGTCAATACTTATCAATTTGGACATTTCTGTTGCATCAACCTATTAAATGGGGTAGACTATTACTTGTCCGTGATTGATAATCTACCCCAATTATCAACTATTTTTTTTAGGAGGCTTTCCATGACTAACTCCGAAGCTGACAAGGTGCTCAACAAGGGTCAGCGCCCAGCGGGCGGCCCAAACACCACCAGCCCCTCCGGTCAGCCGATTGCGACCGAGAACACCAGCATTACTGCCGGCCAGAATGGCCCTGTTGTTCTCAATGACATCCATCTGATCGAAAAGCTCGCCCACTTCAACCGCGAGCGCGTGCCAGAGCGCACGCCGCATGCTAAGGGGCATGGTGCCTTCGGTGAGTTGCATATCACCAACGATGTTTCCAAGTACACCAAGGCAAAGCTCTTCCAGCCTGGCACCGTCACCCCGATGATGGGCCGTTTCTCCACCGTTGCTGGTGAGCAGGGCTCCCCGGATACCTGGCGCGATGTGCATGGCTTTGCCCTGCGCTTCTACACCGAGGATGGAAACTACGACATCGTCGGTAACAACACCCCGGTCTTCTTCCTGCGCGATGGCATGAAGTTCCCCGACTTTATTCACTCCCAGAAGCGCCTTGGTGTCAACGGCCTGCGTGACGCGGATATGCAGTGGGACTTCTGGACCCGCAACCCAGAGTCCACCCACCAGGTCACCTACTTGATGGGTGACCGTGGTACCCCGAAGACCACCCGCCACCAGAACGGTTACGGTTCCCACACCTTCCAGTGGGTCAACGAGGAAGGCGACGCTTTCTGGGTTAAATACCACTTCAAGACCCGCCAGGGCGTGGAAAACTTCACCGACGCGGAGGCAGGTGAGATGGCCGGCAAGAACGCCGACTACCACCGCGAGGATCTCTACAACGCTATCGAAAAAGGCGACTACCCAATCTGGGACGTTAAGGTGCAGATCATGCCGCTCGCTGAGGCAGTTGAATACCGCTTCAATCCGTTTGACCTCACCAAGGTTTGGTCCAAGAAGGATTACCCGCTGGTTGACGTTGGATACTTCGTGCTCAACCGCAACCCGCGTAACTTCTTCGCCCAAATCGAGCAGGTTGCTCTGGATCCATCCAACCTCGTTCCCGGCATCGGCCTTTCGCCGGACAAGATGCTGCAGGCTCGCGTCTTTGCTTACGCTGACCAGCAGCGCTACCGCATCGGGCCGAACTACAAGCAGCTGCCTGTAAACCAGCCGCTCAACGCAGACAAGGTCAACACTTACGAGCATGAGGGCAACATGCAGTTCCTCTTCAACGCTCCTGAGGATCCTGTCTATTCCCCGAACCGCCACGCAAAGGGCGGCGGCTACCTGGATGGCGACGTCAACGACCGCTCGGTGCAGGAGACCGTCACCGCTCCGGACCTCTACGTGAACCCGGACCCAGCTGGCTTGGACCTTGTCCGTGCGCCGTACGTGCACCACGCTGAAGACTCCGATGCGGTTCAGGCAACTGACTTGTATGAGAACGTCTACAACGATGACGAGAAGGAGCGCCTGGCGGACAACATCACCAATGCAATGGCTGGTGTTTCCCCAGAGACTGAGGAGCGCGTCTACGCCTACTGGGGCGCAGTTTCCCCACGCCTAGAAAAGCGCGTTCGTGAGCTCTTCGCTGAGAAGAACTAGCATGTAATACAACCTCCTAATCACAGGCCTGAGCGTGCACTGCCATAGTGTCGCTCAGGCCTCGTGATTTCATGCCTTCGACGTCATAGCAGGGGCCCTGCATGCCGCTACTAGTGGTCTCGCTAGTGGCGGTTTCTTTTGCGGCCGTGTTGGATTCGGCGGCAGCGAACTGCGGCTCACCTTCTGCAGTGTCTTTGGGGGAGCAAGCGGTGAGAGGAAGAAGTACGGCTAGTGGGAGAATCAGTGGGCTGAAGTTTTGGGAATTCTGTATCTTTGCCCTGGCTTAAAACGGCGCGCCTGCGTTGTTTGCCGTGGTGGTGGCGATATTTTGAAAGGATGAACTCGCGTCTCGCTGAATCGACTTCCCGCCCCTCCCGCACGCGGGGAATCCTGTTGTGCATACTCCTCATTCTGCCGTTACTGGCGGGCGCGGCTATTGCTGGCGTCACGGGTTGGGATCCGGCCCGTGCCTGGTCGAGTGAGGGCACGGGGGCGCCCTCTGTCGCTAACGCTGATTCCGCAGCGCTTAGCGACGCCGCCCGCGCCGCCAGCGAAGCCCAAGCCCAAGCCGGCTTCCTTAAGTCCGGTACCGGCCAGCTCGCGACAGGAACTGGCAAGCTGAAGGAGGGGGCGGACGGACTTGGAGGGGGCGTCGACAAGCTGAGCTCCGGCTCGCAGGAGCTTTACGACGGCTTGGTTCAATTGCAATCCGGCACGGCACAGCTTGGCAACGGCGCGACGGAAGTGGCAAACGGTGTGGGTGCTGCGGTGGACCAGATTGTGGGGCTAAAGGTGGTGCAAGGCCAGCTGTTACAGGCCATCGATGGCACCGTTAAGGATCTAGAAGGCAATAACTCCGCAGAGGCGCGCAATATCAAGTCGCAGCTGGCTGACCTGCGTGTCCAAGTAAACAACTTCCAGCTGGATCAGAATCTAACGGATCAGCTGACCAGGCTGAAGGAGGGCTCGCGTGAGATTTCCAACCAGTTGGCTGTAAACGGCTATGGCTACCACGACGGTGTATACAAGGCTGTCGAAGGCGCAAAGCAGCTCAACGATGGTACGAAGCAGCTCGATGCCAAGGTCGATGAGGCGCTGAGCGGCGTAAAGCAGCTTGATGATGGCGCGAAAAAGGTCGACGGGATGGCAAAGCAGAACCACTCGAAAGTACAAGAGGTGCAGCGCGCGCTGCCTGCGCCGACGGGCGGAGTCCAAGACGCGCGGCTGCTAAGCCCCGTGGTGGCCATGTTGATTGCGGTAGTGCTGACGCTGGGTGGCGCTTGTCTGGGGGCTTTTGTGGTGTGCTCGGGTCGCAGTCCGTGGTTGCCGTTGTTCGGTGGAGTAGTGGTGTTGGCAGTTTTAGCGGAGATAATGTTCTTCCTGCTGGCTACGGGTCCGACTGGTGAGGCCGCGCTGTGGGTTGGCCTAGCCGCAGTGGTGACGAGCCTTGCGTCGGCGGGGCTGACGACGGCCCTGCTGCGCTACTTTGGCAAGGTGGGCGCGGGCCTGGCAGTTGTGCTTGGTCTGGCACAGATTGCTGCGGTGGGCTGGTTCTGGAAGTCCGCTGTGGCGGCAGCTGTGGTGGGAGGAGCCTGGAAGGTTGTTATGGGCCTGCTTCCGCTGCATTGGACTACCTCGGCTCTGACCGTGGCGGGTAACGGTGGTGACCACATGCTGCTGTGGACGGCGTTGGGGGTACTTGGTGTAGCTTCGGCATTCTCATTAGGTGTTATGAAGCGCCCAACTGAAAATTCTGAAATCTAAAAGTCCCAGGTGTCGAACCCTTTTGGTCTATGAAAATGTAGTCCAAATAGGTATTGGTGCAGAGATTTCTGTGAATGTCTTGGTTTGGTTAACGTTCCATGAAGAATCAGTGCTAGGGTAAAATTGCTCACAATGCCTACTTAGGGGGTAGGCAAACGGTTTCTCCAATCCGTTGTGAGTGATAGGGAATAGGGGCGACGCGGCTGCTGTAGGGGCGCCGCGTCGTTTCCCGTTTTATTGCTTTCTGAGGGCTTTTCGTTCGCTGGGATGCGGTTGCGTCCACTCGGATCTGTGGCCGATCTGCGTAGTTGACAACGAGGGTGTCATTTCTTGCCTACGGGCGTGCTTCGTTGTCAGTTATGCAGATCCGGGAGTCCAAGCCCGCAGTCCAAGCGCAAAAGAAAAAGCCCGGCTAGAAACCTAGCCAGGCTGATGGTCGGGATAACAGGATTTGAACCTGCGACCTCTTCGTCCCGAACGAAGCGCGCTACCAAGCTGCGCCATATCCCGGAAAACCGCTTTAATCGGTACCCGAATACTTTAACGCAGCCTGAGCGTCAACCACAAAACGCCAGCTGAGCGCCACCTAGCGTTCGGTGATACGCAGCAGGGTCGCCGAGGGGCGGCAGAATATCCGCACTGGCGCAAACTTCGAGGTGCCCAGGCCGTTGGAAACGTGCATTTTCATTCTGCCGAAGTCGTGGAGGCCCTGGACGCGTGCACGGTCAATGCCGCAGTTGGTTACCAGAGCATGCGAACCTGGCAAACAAATCTGCCCGCCATGCGTATGGCCAGACAGTGAAAGCTGGTAGCCATCAGCCTCAAACTTCTCCAGCACGCGCGGCTCCGGAGCATGCAGCAGCGCCAATGCCAGGTCAGCGTCCTCGTTCGGTGTGCCGGCAATCTCGGAGTAATCATCCAGGTCGTGGTGCGGATCATCAACACCAGCCACCGCCAGCTTTACATCGCCGACCTTGAACTCCACGCGGGCCTGGTTGGCGTCGTGCCAGCCGTGCTCAATAAACGCCGCACGCATGCCCTTCCATGGCAAGTCAACATAGGAGGGCTCGCGTTTCTTTCCAAACAAGTACTTAAACGGGTTGACCGGGCGCGGTGCCCAGTAGTCGTTAGTACCAAAGACAAACAAGCCCGGGCGGCTCAGCAGCGGGCCGAGCGCACGGAGAGTATCCGGTACGCCACCTTGGTCGGAGAGATTGTCGCCTGTGTTCACCACCAGGTCTGGGTCCAAGGAATCAAGGCCTGAGACCCATTCAATCTTCTTTTCTTGCCCCGGAATCATGTGCAGATCCGAGATGTGCAGGATGCGGAATTCTTCTTTCCCACGCAGCGTCCCCTTTGGGAGTAGCGGGAGCGTGTATTCCTTCAGCTCAAACTTGGTCAGTTCGGTGTAACCCCACGCCAGGGTGCCTAGGCCGGCGGCAGCAATGCCACCGATAATCGGGAGTATCTTCACCCCACACAGCCTACCTGGCGTAGATTGAAGAACATGAGCCAGCTTAAAGAAACCATTCGTGCAGATCTGAAGACCGCCATGAAGGCCCGTGAGAAGGAGCGCACCAGCGCCATCCGTTCGCTCCTCGCCGCCATCCAGGCCGAGGAAACCAACGGTTCCCGCCACGAGCTCACCGACGAGGACGTACTTAAGGTAATCTCCCGCGAGATCAAGAAGCGTCGCGAGTCCGCCGAGGTTTATGCAGAAAATGGCCGCCAGGAGCTGGCGGACGCCGAGCTTGTCGAGGTCCCCTTCTTCGAGGCGTACCAGCCGGAGCAGCTTGACGATGCCGCCCTCGACGCCCTCGTCAGCGAGGCCATCGCCGAGGTCGAGGCAGACTCCGGCGAGGCTGTCACCATCAAGCAGATGGGCAACGTCATGAAGGTTGCCACCGCCAAGGCTGCTGGCCGCGCCGACGGCAAGCGCCTATCCAGCGCAGTCAAGGCCAAGCTCGCCTAAGACGCAAAAAGAAATCCCGCCGTCTTCCTGCACTAAGCAGAGGAGACGGCGGGATTTTCAATGCGCGTGTGCCTAGAGGCCGAAGAGGTCGCGCACGCTGTCGGCAATGGCGTCGATGTCCTCCTGGCGAATGAGCGGCGGGGGATTGCCTTGCCGCTGGTTACCGAAAGGATCCGGGGCATGCTGATCGCCACTGGTTTGATCGGTCTCTGCGCCTCGGCCACCACCGTTAGAGGAAGGCGGTGGTGCGGAAGAAGTGCCGTCGGAAAGCTGCAGCGTGATTTCCGAGCCCTTCTTTAGCCCGTCTGGACCCGTAATGGCGCGGACCACGCGGCGGTAGGGAACCCCGTTGCCCTGGACCTGCGAAACCTTGACTTGGTAGCCCTCGGATTCGAGCTTGGAGCGAGCCTCGCTCTCAGACTTGCCGCGGAGGCCATCGAGGAGGGAGTTGACTTTGCCGTCGTCATAGGCCTTGTCGTAATCGGGGACCGTGCCTGAGGCCGCGGCTGCGACGGATGAAGCCATGGAATAGAAGGTGCGGGCAGGCTCGAGGCCGCCGAAGAGGTCGCCATAACCACACTGGCGGACTGGGCTGGTGCACAGTGAAGTCGTGGTGGTTCCGTCATTGTAGATGTAGGGAGCCGCAGCGATTCCGGAGTTGAATCCCAAGAATGCGGAGGATTGGTTGGACTCGGTGGTTCCCGTCTTGGCGGCTGCCTGGCCACTAAAGCCCATCATCTTGGCGGAAGCAGAAGCCGTGCCCTTGATGGTGTCCGCTGTCATGTTGTTGGCCAATGCGTTAGCGATGTTCTTGTTCAGCGCGCGCTCACAATTCGGCACCTTGAGGTAGACCTCATTGCCGTCTTTGTCCGTGATCTGCTTGATGGGGTTGGGCTCGCACCACATGCCTTCTGAGGCCAACGTAGCGCCCACATTGGAAAGCTCAAGCGGATTCACTGCGGTAGGGCCGAGGGTGTAGGAGCCAAGGTTGGATTCCTTGATGTGCTGAGCGATCGACGTCTCTTCGTCGTAGCTGCCCTTATCGTCGTAAGAGCGCAGACCGAGCTTAACTGACATATCCACCACGTGCTCCACGCCCACCTGTTCGATGAGCTTGATGAAGGTGGTATTCGGTGAATACGCCAGCGCATCTTGCATCGTCATGGTTGCGGCATAGTTGCCTGCGTTCTCAACGCAGTAGCGATTAGCCGGGCAGCCTGCCGCGCCGCCGGAGCCGAGTCCCTCTGCTTCATAGCGAGTGGGGACGTCGAGCTGGTTCTTGAGGCCGTAGCCAGATTCCAACGCGGCTGCCGCGGTGAAGACCTTGAAGACCGAGCCGGCACCGTTGCCCACCAATGAGTGGGTCTGCGGGAGCATGGTCTCGTAGTTGTCGAGGTTCAAACCGTACTTGCGAGAAGAGACCATAGCGAGCACTTCGCGAGTGGACGTGCTGGGCTTGACTACGTTCATGACCTCAGCGACACCCGGGGTCTTAGGGTCTGTCTGGGATCGCACTGCGTTGAGAGCCTGGTCTTGGACATCAGGATCGAGAGTGGTCTTGATGGTGTATCCACCGCGTGTGAGCTGCTCGCGGGAAATTCCCTTGCTCTCTAGATATTCGATGACGTAGTCGCAGAAGAAGCCGCGGTCTTCTGCGCTGATGCAGCCGTTGGGGAGGAGGGAAGGGCTATCGAGCACGCCCAAGTCCTGCTTGCTGTACTCATCAGCTTCGGCCTGTTCGAGAGCGCCATTATCCACCATCGACTGGAGGACCAAGTTGCGGCGGTTAATGACTTCCTGCTCGTTGGTATAAGGGTTCAGATACTCGGAGGACTGGACCATTCCGGCTAGCATCGCCGCTTGGGGCACCGTGAGCTCAGAGGCATGGTTGCCAAAGTATGTGCGTGCTGCGGCTTCTACACCGTAGGAGTGGTTGCCAAAGGGGACGAGGTTTAGATAGTTGGTGAGGATCTCGTCCTTGTCCAACTCCGCATCGAGGTCGGTCGCCATGCGCATCTCGCGCAGCTTACGGGCAATGGACTGCTCGGTTGCCGCGGTGCGCTCTTCATCGGTCTTGGCGTTGACCAGCAAGAGATAGTTCTTGACGTACTGCTGGTTAAGCGTGGATGCGCCTTGGGAGACTCCGCCTGCTGCTAGGTTGCTCCACAGCGCGCGAAAGTTGCCCTGGAAGTCCACGCCTTCGTGCTCGTAGAAGCGACGATCCTCGATGGCCACGATGGCTTTCTTCATGGGATCGGAAATCTTGTCGGAGCTCACCGGGTGACGGCGTTGCTCGAAAAGGTAGGCGAGGCTGTTGCCTTTGGCATCCAGAATGCTGGTTACGCCCGGGGCGTCACCAGCAGTGAGATCCTGTAAGTCGGACTGCATGGTGTCGTTGGTACGGGCAACCGCCACGCCAGAAAGCCCCGCAAAGGGGGCAATCACTACGGCGATGAGAACTCCCGCGAGGACCGTGGAGAGGGCAATTTTTGCCAAGGATTTGATGACAGTCACGTTGAACACCCTACGTGGTGAAACTGTGAGCGGGGAATAGCAGACCCCCCCTAAAGTGTGACGTGTTAGACAAGTGCTAACGCGTGTGAATACACTTACCGTTGTTACATAATATTCCGCCTGATGAAACATCATACTGCGAGCGATATGCCGCGCGTATGGTATTTCGTCAAAATTGTTCGCAAGATTAGCGGGATAGGTAGTAGAGGAAGGAGCTACCCAGCCATGACCGTAAGCCTGAAGGTGACGGGTCCAGCCAAGTCAGTAAGTGCAACCGAGCGTGGTGAATGGGTAACTCAAGCTAAGTGTCGCAACGGTGACCCAGATGCACTCTTCGTGCGTGGTGCCGAGCAGCGTAAGGCCGCGGTCATTTGTCGCCACTGCCCAGTGCTTAATGAATGCCGCGCAGATGCGCTAGACAACCGTGTTGAATTCGGGGTGTGGGGCGGTCTGACGGAGCGTCAGCGCCGTGCACTCCTGCGCAAGAATCCGCACATTACCAGCTGGGCGCACTACTTGGCTGAGGGCGGCGAACTCATCGGAATCTAGGGAAACCTAGAGCGTTATTTACGCGTCATTTTGGCTGTTAAACCGGTAGTATATGGTCTATGACTAAATGGGAATACGCTACCGCGCCAGTACTAACTCACGCGACCAAGCAGATTCTGGATTCCTGGGGTGAAGACGGCTGGGAGCTTGTCACTATCACTCCTGGTATGAATCCAGAGAACCTTGTGGCTTACTTCAAGCGTGAGGTGGAACAGTAATGAGTCATCTTTCGCGACTCGCCAAACTTGGATACTCTCTCCCGGAGGTTGCGAAGCCACTTGCATCTTATGTTCCGGCTATTCGCGTAGGCGACCAAGTATGGACGTCCGGGCAACTGCCCGTTGTTGAGGGCGTTCTGCCAGCCACGGGCAAAGTGGGTGCGGACGTCTCGATCGAAGACGCACAGGGCTATGCACGCACCGCCGCTCTTAATGCTCTCGCAGCGATCGACTCTCTTGTTGGACTCGATAGTGTCTCCCGCGTAGTTAAGGTCGTGGGTTTCGTTTCTTCTGCACCCGGCTTTGTTGAGCAGGCTGCAGTTATTAATGGTGCTTCCGATTTCATCAGGGAGGTTTTCGGCGAGGCGGGCACGCACGCGCGTTCTGCAGTGGGCGTGGCTGTACTTCCGAAGGATTCCCCCGTTGAGGTGGAAGTTATCGTGGAACTTTCTAAGTGATCGGATAGGCTTAATAATCATGGAGCATCCTGCATACAGCCAATTGCGTCCCGTAACCCCGTCCGTAGGCGTTGTCTTGTGCGACAACCCTAGCTACACGGCTCTCGAGGGAACTAATACGTGGATCGTTCGTGCTAACGAAGATTCAAAGGCAATCGTCGTTGACCCAGGTCCGGAGGACGAAGGTCACCTCAACGTCGTCACCGCGAAGGCGGGTGAAGTGGCGTTGATTCTTGTTACTCACCGTCATGACGACCATGCGTCTGGAGCGCAGCGTTTGCGCCAGCTTACCGGCGCGCCAATTCGAGCTTTTGACCCGAACTACTGCAATGGGGCAGAAGCGCTTGTCGACGGCGAAATTATCACCGTTGACGGCATCACCCCGCAGTTGGAGGTTGTCCACACCCCAGGCCACACCGCTGATTCGACCTCGTTCTTTGTTTGGTCTGGCGTGGCTAAGGATTCCCAGCTCGAGGGTATCCTCACGGGCGATACCATCGCTGGCCGTCACACCGTCCTGCTGTCTGAGACGGATGGTGACTTGGCGGAGTACCTTAAGACTTTGGACATGCTGGAAGAGCGCGGCAAGGACATCACTTTGATGCCGGGCCACGGCCCTGATTTGGACGATGTTTCGCAGGTCGCACGCAAGTACATTGACCGCCGCCACCACCGCCTTGAGCAGATTAAGGAAGTCTACGCACGCTTGGGCGAGGACGTTGACCTGAAGACTCTGGTGGATGAGATGTATGACGACGTTGACCCAGTTCTGCGCCATGCCGCAGAGCAGTCCACCCGTACTGCGCTGAAGTATCTGGCTGACCAGAAATAGGAATTAAGAGTAAAGCTCCTGGGAATCGGAAGTGATTCCCAGGAGCTTTATTTATGGCTTTAGGCTTTAGCGAGCGCGCTTTGCCAGGTGCTCGGTGTCCACGATGAGGACGGACTTGCCCTCGAGGCGAATCCAGCCACGGTGTGCGAAGGTGGCGAGCGCCTTGTTTACGGTCTCACGGGAAGCACCAACGAGCTGGGCGATTTCTTCTTGGGTGAGGTCGTGGTTCACGCGGAGGGCGCCGCCCTCCTGAACACCGAAGCGGTTAGCCAGCTGCAGCAGAGTCTTGGCAACGCGGCCCGGAACATCGGTGAAGATGAGGTCCGCGAGGTTAGCGTTGGTGCGGCGCAGACGGCGGGCCAGAACGCGCAGGAGCTGCTGTGCAATAGCAGGGTGATCAGAGACCCACTGCTTGAGCATCTCGGAGTTCATGGTTGCGGCCTGGACCTCGGTCACACAGACTGCGGAAGAGGTACGAGGACCCGGATCGAAGATGGACAGCTCGCCGAACATGTCAGACGGGCCCATCACAGTCAGGAGGTTCTCGCGGCCGTCCGGCGCGTGGCGGGCAAGCTTAATCTTGCCCGAGGTGATGATGTAGAGACGATCACCTGGCTCGCCCTCATCAAAGATGGTGGTTCCACGAGGGAAACGTACGGTTTCCATCTGCTCAATGAGGTTCTGTACTGCGACGGGATCAACGCCTTGGAAAATACCAGCCCGAGAAAGAATGTCCTGTACGCCTTCCACGTTTTACTCCTTGAAGTTGGCGGGGTAGTGGTGAAGAAATGCCCGGAGTCTTTCCGAGCATCTGACGCGTGTGTATCGAAAAACCAGAAGTTTTCTAGCGAGACAGGCGCGCGCCCCTTATGCAACGAATCTCATCCTACAGTGTAATTTGTCACTTTATCTAACCCTGTGAAAAATTGTCACACTTCTATGGAGGTCAGTAAAGGATGCGGGGAAAATTATCAGTCCCCGAAGACCTTTGACTCCAGCTTCTCCATGAGGATCGCAAACAGTGCGAGGGCTAGAGGCACAACGACGATCAATGAAACCATAATCAGTATCCTACTAAGCTCAAGAGAATGTTTGACTCATCGCCTGTAAGTCGAGCTCCGCGCATCAATGAGCTGCTCGCCCGAGAATACCCGGATGCTGAGTGCGAGCTGGACTTCTCCAACCCGCTTGAGCTTCTCGTGGCCACGGTGTTGTCAGCGCAATGCACTGATGCGCGCGTCAATCAGGTAACTCCCGAGCTCTTTGCCAAGTACCCGGATGCGGCGCACTATGCCGCGGCGTCGCGAAGCGACTTGGAGGCTATTCTCCGGCCGTTGGGATTTCAGCGCGCTAAAGCTGGGCATCTTATTGGCATCGGGGAGAAACTCATGGCCGATTATGGAGGTGAGGTTCCGCAGGGCATCAAGGAGCTCACGGAGCTGCCTGGCGTGGGACGCAAGACGGCACTTGTAGTGCGCGGTAACGCCTTTGGGCTCCCAGGCTTGACCGTGGACACTCATTTCGGCCGGCTTATGCAGCGGATGGGGCTAAGCCAGAGCAAGACTCCGCTCAAGATTGAAAAAGACATCGCTGAACTCCTGCCGGAAGAGGAATGGACGATGTTTTCCCATCGCATCATCTTCCACGGGCGCCGCGTGTGCCATTCACGCAAGCCGGAGTGTGAAGTATGCGTGGTGCGGAAGCTGTGCCCAACCGGAGTTTTAGCAGCTCAAGGCATGAGGAAGCCCGATGTCCGAGGCGGGAAGTAGGCTGAACGGCATGAATAAGCTCACCTCGTACATCGTCGGTTCAGTCATCGCGGCCATCGTCGTCGCCGTGCTGGCTTTCGTTGGTGCGCGCAACCTGCTTGGCAGTGGCGGGCAGGAGCCTGAACGCGGCGTCGATGCCCCGGCGAGTGCGTCTGCGCAGGTGGGGGAGGGAGACGTCGTCAAGCGCCCAGCGTGTCCGGAGGGCACAGTAGTGGACGTGGACCTCGAATGTTTGGGCGCGCAGGCACAAGGTGCTGCTAAGGACGTGCAAGTGGTCAATGTCTGGGCCTGGTGGTGTGAGCCGTGCCGTGCGGAACTGCCGTACATGCAGGAAGTAGCCACGGTGCATCCCGACTGGGACGTGGTGGGAGTCCACGCGGATAGCAACGCTGCGAATGGCGCCGCTTTCCTCCAGGACATTGGTATTGACCTGCCGAGTTACCAAGATGATTCCAATAAATTTGCTGGCCAGCTTGGGCTCCCAGGTGTTATTCCCATTACGCTCGTTGTGTACAAGGGCGAGGTGAAGAAGCAGTACATAAAGCCCTTCGAGTCCACCGCAGACATTGAGAAAGCAGTGGAGGAGGCCCTGGCATGAGTAGGCTGAACCCAGACTTGGCGCCGCAGTGGCTACGCCCTGCCATGGGGGTGGATGTAGCGGCGGTGCAGGAGCGCATAGGTAATCGTCACGCTACGAAGTTCGTGAAGGACCTGCCGCCGGTGCGCAAGGAGGCTGCGGTGTTGGTGCTGTTTAAGGGCACGTCCTTCGACGATGGCGAGGTGTTGCTGACGCACCGTTCGCCGTCGCTGCGCTCGCATTCCGGACAAATCGCTTTCCCAGGTGGGCGCCGCGATCCCGAGGACGCCACGCTTGTCGACGTTGCCTTGCGCGAAGCGTGGGAGGAAACCGGCCTGGATAGCTCCACGGTCACGCCGCTGGAGCAATGGGACCAGTTGCAGATTCGAGCCACCGGCAACCCGGTAAGCCCCGTGACCGCCTTTTGGCACACTCCTGGAAAGGTGTGGGCGGCGAGCCCCGATGAAACCGACGATGTATTCACCTTTCCGCTGCGCGAACTGGCGGAACCCGCTAATCGCCTGATGGTGGGCTTTGGCCTGTGGAAGGGGCCCGCATTCCGCGCCAACGACTATTTGATCTGGGGTTTTACTGGGGGGATTCTCTCCGCCATCTTGGAGCACGCCGGCTGGGAGAGCGAATGGGATAACAATTCGGTGCATGATCTGCACGGCGCACTCAAGCGTTCGCGAAATAATGAGAAGATGACCTAGCTAAAATGGCCTTCGCGTTTGTGCTCTAAGTGGGCCGCGCGTTTACCGAAGAAAGAACCTTTGCCCCGTGACCCTGACCCTCGTATTAGACATCCTCATCGTGGTGGCAGTTTTGCTTGCCCTCTGGGCGGGCTGGCGCCAGGGCGCGATTTCTGCTGTCTTGTCATTTGTTGGCATCGTAGCCGGCGTTGTGTTGGGTACCGTGTTGGCGCAATTCGCCATACGGCTGACAGACCAGGCTGCCTTGCGTTTTCTACTCGCCATCGGTGTGCTCATCATGATGGTGGGCATTGGTCAGCTAATCGGTGCGAGTATCGGTGCCCGTTTGCGCGATAGGATGCGCACCCGCAAGAAACAGCGGGTGGATTCTTTCATCGGCGCGGGATTTCAGGCCGTTGCCGCGGTCTTCGTTATTTGGCTGATCTCCTTGCCTTTGGCTTCGAACGTGGGCGGCGCGCCAGGCCGTGCCTTGCGGGAATCACATATTTTGAGCGTGCTCAATGGGGCTGCACCAACGCAGTTGGCGTCGTTGCCCAATGGCGTTGCGGCCGTACTCAACGAGTCAGGACTGCCGCCGCTGGTTTCGCCGTGGCAGGATTCCGGCAGGGCCGTCGAGGTGGCGGCCCCAGCACAGGACGTTAATGACCCTGCTCTGGTGGAACGCCTGCGACCTTCGGTCATTCACGTGCTTGGCGACGCCGAGGTCTGCTCCCGCCGCCTCATGGGTTCCGGCTTCGTAGCAGCCGATGACTACGTGATCACTAACGCGCACGTAGTTGCCGGTACCGAGAAGGTCCATCTGGATACGGTCCTTGGCCTGCGCCAAGCAGAGGTGGTCTATTACAACCCCAATGTGGATATCGCCGTCTTGCACAGCGACAATCTGGGCATCAGCCCGCTCGATTGGGCGCCGACTCCAGCTGATACTGGTGACGACACTATGGTCATGGGCTTCCCGCACTCCGGCCCCTTCGAGGCAGGGATGGCACGCGTGCGCGAACGCATCACCATTGCCGGACCTGATATTTATTCCAAGGGTCGCGTGGAGCGCGATGCTTACACGGTCCGCGGCAGCATCCGCCAGGGCAACTCGGGCGGGCCGCTGGTCAATACCGATGGCCAAGTCCTCGGCGTTGTGTTTGGTGCTTCCGTCGAAGACTCGGAGACCGGCTACGCACTGACCGCTGACGAGGTAAACAAGCACATCGGCGACATCACCCAGCTGAGTCGGCCCGTAGATACCGGCAACTGCGTGGCTGGCTAGAAGCCCTAAGCCCCAATCTGCGCCATAGAGAAAGACCCTGCTTATCGCATTCCTGAGGGGGAAGAATAAGCAGGGCCTTTGTGACGGCCTGCGGTGTGCTGTGGTGCACCGAGGGGGGGAGGTGTTACTCCTTGGCCAATCCGAGGTTGGAGCCAGTGCCGATCTCGAGGTGCATGCCCGGAACCGAGTTGATGAGGTTGCGGGTGTATTCCTCTTGTGGGTTGTTGAAGATGGAATCGGAGGTGCCTGCCTCCATGACTTGGCCCTTCTTCATAACCACAATGTCATCGGCCGTCTGGCGGACAACTGCCAGATCGTGCGTGATGAAGAGGTAAGACAGCTTTAGCTCAGACTGCAGCTCGGCCAGCAGCTGGATGATCTGGTTCTGCACCAGAACGTCCAGTGCGGAGACTGCCTCGTCGAGGACGATGACCTCTGGGCGCAGCGCCAAGGCGCGGGCGATGGCGATACGCTGGCGCTGACCGCCGGAGAGCTCGTTCGGGTAGCGGCGCATCGCAGAACGCGGCATGGCCACCATGTCGAGCAGCTCAGCCACGCGGGCCTCACGCTCCTTACGGCTTCCCACCTTGTGCAGAGCCAGCGGCTCTTCGATGCACTTGAAGATGGAGTACATCGGGTCCAGGGAGCCATACGGGTTCTGGAAGACGACCTGCATCTTGCGGCGCAGGTTGAACAGTTCTTTCTTGGAGAGCTTGGAAGTGTCTTTGCCTTCGAACTCGATGGTGCCGGAGGTTGGCTCCAGCAGGCCCAGGACCATGTTGGCCACGGTGGACTTACCCGAACCGGACTCGCCCACGAGCGCCATGGTGGTGCCGCGGCGGATGTCGAAGGATACATCGTCAACTGCCTTAAGCAGCTTCTTCTCGCCGCGCTGACCACGAATATCAAATTCCTTGGTCAGGTTGCGTACGGAGATGACGGTTTCTTCCTCAATGTTGGCAGCGTGGCTTGCAGTGCCGGCCTTGAGCTCCTCGGTCTCGATTCCGGCTTCTTGGGCCGCACGGATGCGGGAGGAAGCGAGGGAAGGAGCCGCGGTGACCAGACGGCGGGTGTAGGGGTGCTCAGGGTCGCGCAGGATGTCTCGCGAGGGGCCAGATTCCACGATGCGGCCGCGGTGCATAACGATGAGGTGCTCAGCACGCTCTGCCGCGAGGCCCAAGTCGTGGGTGATGAACAGAACCGCGTTGCCGAGGGACTCGGTGAGGTGCTCGAGGTGGTCCAGGATGGTCTTCTGCACGGTCACGTCGAGTGCCGAGGTCGGCTCGTCGGCGATAAGAAGCTTCGGGCGAGCGGCCAGGCCGATACCGATGAGCGCGCGCTGGCGCATACCACCGGAGAACTCGTGCGGGTACTGCTTGGCGCGACGCTCGGCGTCGGGAAGCCCAGCTTCCTCAAGGATCTCCACCACGCGCTTCCCGCGCTCGGAGCCCTCAATCACGTTGTTGGCCTTGAGGGATTCCTCAACCTGGGTGCCAATACGCCACACTGGGTTCAGGTTGGACATTGGATCTTGCGGGACCAAGCCGATCTTGTTGCCGCGGAGGGCCTCGAACTGCTTGTTGTTGTAGTGGGTGATGTCCTCGCCCTCGAAGAGGATCTGACCCTTGGTGACCTTGCCGGTGCCCGGTAGAAGGCCCAGGATGGACATAGCGGTGGTGGACTTACCGGAGCCGGACTCGCCCACGATTGCCACGGATTGGCCTGGGTAGATGCTCAGGTTGACGCCACGAACTGCCTCGACGGTACCGGTGGAGGTCTCGAAGGAGATGTGGACGTCCTTCATTTCAAGTAGCGGCTTATTCATTAGCGATTCCTTGCCTTCGGGTCGAGGGCGTCGCGAACGACGTCACCCATCATGATGAAGCTCAGAACGGTCAGGCCCAGGGCGCCTGCCGGGTAGAACAGGACGGCCGGATTAACACGCAGGGAAGCCTGTGCGTCAGAGATGTCTCCGCCCCAGGAGACGAACGTGGACGGCAGGCCGATGCCCAGGAAGGACAGGGTTGCCTCGGCGACGATGTAGGTACCCAGCGCCACGGTGGCGTAGGAAATAATCGGCGCTGCAGCGTTCGGCAGGATGTGGCTGAAGAGGATGTGGATGTTCGACGCGCCGATAGAGCGCGCGGACTGCACGTATTCCTCGTTCTTGATGGAGACCACGGCGCCACGCGTAATACGGGCGATGGAGACCCAGCCGAACAGACCAAGGACCAAGACCACCGTGATGATGGTGCGGTGCTCCTTGAACATCTGCATAACAACGATTGCCGCCAGAACCAGCGGAATAGCGAAGAAGATGTCGGTGATGCGGGAGAGAACGGAGTCAATCCATCCACCGAAGAAGCCGGCTACGGCGCCCACTAGGGCGCCGATGATGACCACGAGAATCGTGGTCAGCACGCCTACGGTTACAGAGGCACGTGCGCCATAGATGACGCGCGCATAGATGTCGCAACCCTGGCGGTTAAATCCGAAGGGGTGACCGGACTCGGCAGGAGCGAGCGACTTAGACAGCTCGCACATGCGTGGATCGGTGTTGGTGAACAGACCTGGGAACAGCGCCAGCAGGACTGCGATAACGATCATGGTGGCCGCAACCCAGAAGAGCGGGCGGCGGCGCAGGTAGCGCCATGCCTCGCCCCATTGGGAAGAAGGAGCAGACTCGTCCTTGACGGCGTCGACAGCGCCGAGACCGGTTTCGTCGACCTCGTTGACGTAGTGCTCTTGGCCAGGGTACTGAGTAGTCTTTTCGAAATTAGGCATAACGGATCCTCGGGTCGAGTACTGCGTAGAGGAGGTCAACCAGCAGGTTGGCGATGATGTAGATGATCACCAAGACCGTGGTGAAGGAAACGATGGTGGTCGGCTCACCACGCAGGATGGCCTGGTACATGGTTCCGCCAACGCCGTTGATGCCGAAGATGCCCTCGGTAACGATGGCGCCGGTCATCAGGGAGCCGATGTCGGCACCGATGAAGGTAGCCACTGGAATCAGGGAGTTGCGCAGGACGTGGCGACGGGTGACGGCACCACTGGAAAGGCCCTTTGCGCGGGCGGTACGCACGTAGTCTGCGCGGAGGTTCTCAGCAACAGACTGGCGGGTCAGGCGGATGACATATGCCAAGGAGAGCGCACCCAGCACCATTGCTGGCATGAGGAGCGACTCAAAGCTGGCCTTCGCGCCCACCGTCACCGGAAGGAGCTGCCATTTAATACCCACGAGGTACTGGAAGACAAAGCCGATGACGAAGGAAGGCACTGCGATGACGAGCAGGGAAGCGACCAGGACGGTGGAATCGAAGATTCCTCCGCGGCGCATGCCGGCGATGACGCCGAACAGGATGCCGAAGACTGTTTCAAAGACAATGGCCATGAGCGTGAGCTTCACCGTAACTGGGAAAGCATTGGCCATAACTTCGGTGACGGGGATTCCGGAGAAGGTGGTTCCGAAGTCCAGCATGAAAATGCCCTTGATGTAGAGCAGGTACTGGACAATAAACGGCTTGTCGAGGTTGTATTCGGCCTCGATCCTAGCGCGAGCTGCCTCGGTGAGACCGCGGTCGCCGCCCAGGGCTTCGACCGGATCGCCGGGCATCAAGAAGACAAGTGCGTAGATGAGGAGGGTGGCTCCGAAGAACACCGGAATCATCTGGAGCACTCGTCGCCCGATATAGCGCAACATAGTGTTGTCCTTTACTAGTTGTGAGCATGCGCTTGCCGACGCCGCGCGATCGAGAAGGTCGCGACCCTGGGTAAGGGTTGTGGCAGAGGCTGCTACGCGTGTCTTGAGAGTTTGCCTGTCGTGGCTACAGGGAATCCTAGTTTGTGATCTCGCTCAATGAGTAATCTCTGAATCTGTGCGCATCACAGAAAAGTGTGGTTTCTAGTGGTTGGCAGGTTGGTATATTTTAGCCGCTGGTAGCCGCGTAAATGTGGAATATGCAGGCATTTTCAATTTATTCATGGGGGTAAAAATAGGGGGCACCCTCTCTGTCCTTGAAACGACAGATGGGGGTGCCCTTTGCTCTAAGTGGTGAGCAGGCTCACCCTATATTGGGCGATGCTGCTACGGAAAGGCTAGGCCTTAGAAATCTCCCAGAACGGGATAGTGCCGTTCCAGCTGACCGCGACGTTGTTGACGGACTCGGACCAACCGATCGTGGTGTTCGGGTACCACAGCGGGACGGCGGGCAGATCCTCGAAAAGGATCTGCTGGATTTGCTCGTTAACCTTTACGGCCTCTTCGGGGGAGCTGGACGCTGCCTTGTCGATGAGGGAGTCGAGCTCTGGGTTGGAGTAGTCGGCATCGTTGTTGCCGGCGCCGGTGCCGTACAGAGGGCCGATAAAGGCGCTGGTGGCCGGGTAGTCGGCGGACCAGCTGGATCGGGTTGCGCCCTTAGCGGTGCGGTTCTTAACTTCGTCACGGAAGGACTTGAAGTCAGGGTACGGATTACCCACGGACTCGATGCCCAGAGCGTTCTTGATGGAGTTTGCCACGGCGTCGACCCAAGCCTTGTTGTTGCCGTCAGCGTTGTAGGAAATCGGCAGCGTCCCTTCGAACTTGCTGATCTTGTCCGCCTTGTCCCACAGCTCCTTCGCCTTGGCGGGATCGTAGTTGAGCACGTCGGAGCCCTTGATGGAGTCGTTGTAGTTCGGAATCGCCGGCGAGGTGAAGTCCTTGGCTGCGGTTGCGGTGCCCTTGTAGATGACCTCGGTGATCTCGTCGCGGTTGATGGCGTGGGAGATGGCCTGGCGGCGCAGCTTGCCCTCTTCACCAGAGAAATGGTCGAGGTTTTCGTTAAGGGTCAAAGCAACCTGGCGGGCGGAGGCGTCGGAAGTAGAACGGCCGGCGAGCTCCTGCTCGTAAGTGGAGAATGCGGAGTCTGGGATGGCATCCAATACGTCGAGGTTGCCGGAGAGCAGGTCAGCGTAGGCGGCGTCGCCTTGGGCGTAGAAGGTGAACTTCACACCTTCGTTCTGAGCTGTGCGCTCGCCGGTGTACTCCGGGTTCTTGACCACTGTGGCGTCAACGTTGTGGTTCCAGGAATCCAGCATGTATGGGCCGTTGCCGATTGGGTTCTCGCCATAACCATCGATGTCGGCGAAGGCGGACTCGTGCATCGGGAAGTAGGCGTCGTAGCCCAGGCGGCTGACGAAGTCGGCGTCGGGTGCGGCCAGCTCGATGGTGAAGGTGGAGTCATCGATGACCTTCAGTCCCTCCATGGACTTAGCGCCCTCTTTGTAGCCCTTGATCATTTCGAAGAAGTACGCGTTGTTGAAGTTCTTCTCAACGGCGTAGTTCCACGTATCGACGAAGTCCTTCGAAGTGACCGGCGAGCCATCGGAGAACTTGGTGTCCTTGAGCTTGACTGTGAAGACAGTGTTGTCCTTGTTGGGCTCGATGGACTCGGCGACGTCCATGTGGGTCTTGCCGGCGTTGTCGTAGTAGACCAAGCCGGCATAGATCAGCTTGGTTAGGCGTCCGCCACCATTTTCGTTGGTGTTTGCCGGGATTAGCGGGTTCTGCGGCTCCGCTCCGTTGGCCAAGACGATTCCGTCAGAGGAACCGCCGTTGTCGGAGGAGCCGCAAGCAGCCAGGGAAACCGAGGCCGTGGCTACGGCTAGGAAAGCGAGAGTCTTCTTGAGATTCATGCAGTTGTACCTTTCACGCGGTGCGTAGGGAAACATCGCATTTAGACTAGAAGCACTGCATAGAAGATCCAAAAATTAGCGGGATGAAAGTTATTCTTGCTTCCGAGCATGCAACGGCGGAAAACCGTGCATATTTTATGAATAAGGCTCAGGAAATGGCGAAGCTAAGGGGGCGTCGCCAAGCGAACAAAAAGCTCCGTCTCCCAGACAGGAGACGGAGCTTTGCGTTGCGCGAGTCTAAAGCTTAACGCAGAACTTAGTTCTTGGTGATCTCGTAGTAGACCGGGACGCCCTTCCAGTTGAAGGAAGCGTTGCTTACAGCCTCGGAGAAGCCACCAGTGGCGTTCGGGTACCACAGTGGGATGGCTGGGAGATCTTCGAACAGCAGCGACTGAGCCTCGTTGTACTTCTTAGCGGCCTCTTCCTGGGAGGAGGACTTTGCAGCCTCAACGAGCAGCTTGTCGAACTCTTCGTTGGTGTAGTCACCGTCGTTCGAGGAACCGCCGGTCTGGTACAGCGGAGCAAGGAAGTTGCCCAGGGATGGGTAGTCTGCCTGCCAACCGGTACGGAAAGCGGTCTTGATGGTGCGGTTGGTTACCTCGTCACGCAGGGACTTGAAGTCTGGGTAAGGAGCGCCAACGGCCTCGATGCCCAGGGTGTTCTTGATGGAGTTGGACACTGCATCAACCCAGCTCTTGTGGCCACCGTCAGAGTTGTAGGCAATCTCGAAGGATGGGGAAGCCCACTTGTTGATCTTGTCAGCCTCAGCCCACAGCTTCTTAGCCTTCTCTGGGTCGTACTTCACGACTTCGTTGCCCTTGATGTCCTCGGAGTAACCCGGGAGAACTGGGGAGGTGAAGTCCTTGGCAGGAGTGCGAGTGCCCTTGAAGATGGTCTCGGTGATCTCCTCGCGGTTGATTGCGTAGGAGATGGCCTGGCGGCGCAGCTTGCCCTCTTCACCGGAGAAGTGCTCGAGGTTCTCGCCGATGGTGAAGGACTGGAAGCCAGCGTAAGGCTGGTTGACTGCACGGTCGCCGAGGTCAGCCTCGTAGACGTCGAAAGCGGAGTCCGGAACGGAGTCTAGGAGATCCAGGTTGCCGGAGAGTAGATCAGCGTAAGCGGCGTCGTTGTCGGTGTAGAAGACGAACTTCACGCCGTCGTTGGCAACCTTCTGGCCACCCTTGTATTCCTCGTTAGGAACGACGGTTGCGTCCTGGTTGTGGTTCCACTCGGAGAGCTTGTATGGGCCGTTGCCGATTGGGTTCTGGCCGAAGGCGTCCATGTCCTCGAAAGCAGACTCGTGCAGCGGGTAGAACGCGGAGTAGCCGAGCTGAGCCGGGAAGTCCTGCTCTGGGTTGGTTAGGGTGACAGTGAAAGTAAGATCGTCGACGACCTTGAGGCCCTCGAGCTCCTTGACGCCTTCCTTGTAGCCCTTGATGTTGTCGAAGAAGGATGCGTTGAGCTGGTCGTTTGCTACGGCGTAGTTCCAAGCGTCAACGAAGTTCTTTGAGGTAACCGGGGAGCCGTCGGAGAAGTTGGTCTCCTTGAGCTTGATGGTGAACTCGGTGTTGTCATCGTTGGGCTCGATGGACTCGGCGATTTCGTTTTGAGCCTTGCCCTCAGAGTCGTAGTACACGAGGCCGGAGTAGATGGAGTCAACGATGCGGCCGCCGCCGGTCTCATTGGTGTTTGCAGGAATCAGCGGGTTTTGTGGCTCGCTGCCCCAAGCGGTGATTAGGTTGTCGCCGCTAGCGGATCCACCTGCGGCGCTGTCGTTGCTGTCGCTGCCACATGCCGCGAGGGTAAGGGCTACGGAAGCTGCCGATACGACAGCAAGCGTCTTTTTGATCGTCATAAGGGGGAGAGACCTCCGAATTGCGTAGAGCATTGGATGAACATTTGCGAACCTTTTAGGTTTGAAATGAAGTTACCTTGTGTTCACGCACACATTCAAGAGTTTGTAATTTATAAACATGTGATAAAAACTATAAGTCGCTAGTTAGTATCCCGTGAACTGGGATTTTAGGCTTAATAATAAAGAAAAAGCCACCCCCTGTGTGGGGTGGCGCTCGGGATAGATTAACTGTTACTTATTTCGCACATTCCCAATCATGCGAGTTGAGCCATTCGCTGACCATCGTTGCGAAGGCTTCGGGCGACTCAATGTGGGGCAGGTTCTTGGTCTGAGCGATGGTGGCGTTCCGGAACGCGCTTGCCGTGCGTTTCTCAGCGCGGCGCACGAGTGGGCGCCACAGTTGTTGCTTGGGATGCAGGTACAAAACCGGCGCTTCGACCTTCGAGTCGATCCAACTTAACGGTGGCACGGCGGTGCGCATGCGGTGGTTCCACAGGATTCCACGGCGGACGTTTCCTATCTGCGAGGCTTGAATGCGCAGCTTGGCGACGTCGCCCCGGCGCTCAGCTGGGAACTTTGAATCCGTGTTGAGGGTCAGCTCCTTTTCATAAGTGGAGGGACGCATTAAGGGGTTATGCCGGCGGATGGGGCCTGCTAGGCGGCATAGGACTGCGCGCAGTAGCAGCCACCCGAAGTCCCATGGGCGGGCGGCCATGGCGCGGCGCAGATCGACGGGGTGGGAAGCGGAAACAGAGACTAGTCCCAAAGTACGTTCGGGGCGTTCGCAGGCCACGGCCCATGCAATCGCGCCACCGGAATCTGCACCGACTAGGTATGCGGAATCGTGGCCCAATGCCTGGATGGCGCCCGTGATGTCACCGACCATCGCGCGAATGTCCTGGCCTACCTCCACTGGGGGCTTGTCCGACATTCCGAAACCGCGCATATCGAGGGCAGCGACGTGGAAGCCTTGCTCAGCAATGGGGGCGATGACGTCCTTGAAATCGAACCACCCGCCGAAGGAGCTATGCAGGAGGAGGACGAGCGGATCGCTCGGTGACCCAGCGGTCGCTGCATGCAGCCTGATGCCACGGGTGTGCACAAACTCGTGCGTGAAGGGGCCTTCGAGCTCAACTACTGAAGGGGGCAATGGCGCAGGAGTCTGGGCCATGGGAACGGTTTCCTTTCTTTCCTTGCCTTATAAAAGCTAAATCCGCCCGAGCTAGAGGGCTCGGGCGGAGAGATTCAGCCTCGGGCGGAGAAGATCAGCCTCGGGCGGAGACAAGCGAAGTTGGAAAGTGCTGCTAAATGGTTTTAGGTGTACAGGCCGCGTTCAACGGACTTGGTTGCCTTGCCTGGGACTAACTTCTTGAGTTCCTTGGTGGACTGGATGGTCTTCTCAGGTGCCTTAACCTTCTTGATGTTCTTGAAGCCGATAAAGCCCACGATGGCTGCGAGAACCAGCATGATGAGGAAGACGATCAGGAACGCTGCCCAGCGATCGAGCCAGAGGTCGAGCAGCTCCGCAAGAAAGAAGAAAAAGAAGAAAGAGCTGTACAGCGCGATGGTGCCAGCGACGCCGAACATGCCGGCACCGATGCCGCCCTTCTTGGCGGATTGAGCAAGCTCGGTCTTGGCGAGCTCAACCTCGGAGCGGACGAGCTGAGACATCTGCTCGGTAGCGTTGGAGACCAGCTGTCCCACGGATACCTCACCGGGCCTCGAGGTATCTGCATCGCTGAGCGGGATAGCATTGACCTTCGGTGCGAATTGGTCCGATCCGTCAGTGAATAGTCCGTCGTTGCTCACGGTTAGTAACTCCTAGCGTTTGTCTAAATCTGTAGTGGCCATAGTAGTGAAACCTGACAACTGCGTGTGTGAGGAATCGCAGAGGCCGCACACGTCTATCCTAGAGGATATGGCAGAAAATGACCCGTTGGCCCCGCTCTTTGCATTACCTGGGGTGGAAAATGCGGCTGCGCAAGCGGTTCAGAAAATTTCTCGCGCACATCGCCGCCCGGCGGGTTTACGGAAATTCGATGTTATTTCCGCAGAGTCCGCGATGCGCGGTGCACGGGCTGCGGTGTTCGTCGAAGGCCTAAATATCTCCCCGAATTTGCAGCCCGAAGATGCGGCCGACGGGCCCCTTGCAAACGCTATTAGTACCTACTCGGTGCTGGCGCCCGAGGTGCAATCGACTACTGTGCGCACCTTTGCGCGCTCGCCGCTCCAGGTTCTCGCGCGACTCGACGTTGCGGCGGGCGGAACGGGCATTCCGGCGGCGTCGGGCGCCGCGCGTGTCCAAGCCTTGGCGCGTCTCATCAGCAGTGGTAGCGGAATGATTTTTGACCGGTTGCTCCCAGTGGTGTTACATGCGGAGCTCGCTGCTTACGACGTCTTCGGCTCGCGCAGTCACCTCATCGGCATGGTTGTCGCCCGCATCGCGGCGATTTACAGTGGCTTCGACCCGCGTGGCTTTGCGGTCCCCGAAACCTACTACAACCGCCACCGCGATGAGTATTGGGAAGCCATCAGCGCTTATCCGGAGCAGCCTGGCAAAACCTTGGAGTTTCTGCTTAAGGCGTGGATTGCGGGCGGGGAAGAAGCGGACGGCATCGCGCGGTCGGCCTAGGCGCTGTTCTTGGGTTCCCAGAAGGCCGAGGGGCGCTGTGACAGCCACAGGCCAGCCGCCACAACTGCTGCGATTCCGGCCACCACCGCGGAACCGATGCCTACCTCCTTCGCGCCGGGCATCGTAAAGAGGGGGACCGGGTCCTTGAAAGTGCGGATGTCCCAGCCTTGTTCCAAGGCGTGCTTTTTCATGTGTCGGTCAGGATTGACCGCAACGGGGTGGCCCACCATTGCGAGCATCGGGATGTCTGTGGCCGAATCGGAGTATGCATAGGACTCGCCGAGATCGACGCCCAGTTTCTCCGCGATGTCACTTATTGATTGCGCCTTGGCAGGCCCTTTGCAATAGAAGAGGATTTCCCCGGTAAAGCGGCCGTCGCTTTCTTCTAGCTCGGTGGCTGCCACGCGCGTGATGCCGAGCTCCTTGGCGATGGGGCGCACCAGCGCTGATGCGGAAGCTGAGATGATGACCACCTCGTGGCCCGCCGATTGATGGAACGTGATGAGCTCGCGGGCCTCGGCATAAATGGCCGGGGTGACCACGTTGTGCATCGTCTCAGCCACGATGTTGTGGACCTCATCCACCGACCAACCTGCGACCATTGCTGCTAACTGGTCGCGGGTGGCGTCCATCTGTTCGCTGGATTGGCCTGCAAACATGTAGCCCGCTTTTGCAATCGACATTTGCAGGGCTTCCGACGGCGTGATGAGTCCGTTGTGCATGAACTCCTTGCCGAAGGCGAATGCGGAGGAAGTGGCGATAATGGTTTTATCCAGATCGAAGAAAGCAGCCACGCGGGAATCACCGCTGGGCACGGGGGAATCGGCAGCGGTGGGGGCGGCTTCCGTGCCGATAGCTTCAGCACGGTGGGGATCGAGAATCATACTGTGACCAATGTTAAGGGTGTTACGCGGTGGCGGCAAGGTTGGCGGAACTTTGTGATTTCTCTCGTGCGGCATTTGGTCTGGGGCCTTGGGTGCCTTGCGCCGTGGTTGCTGTTGTCAATGGCCCGCTTCCATGCCATAATGAGCGGTGCAAGGCCCCGATATACTGTGCGGCCTGCCCCGGCTCACCCCCCCCGATGCCGGGTTACCGATGACCCGCGCACACCCCCCCGAGGCGCGGGTCATCATCTATTTCCGCCCTGTTTGTGCACGCGAAGGTCAAGGCAAAGGAAAGTACAAAACGGCTGTTTCTCCACACATATTTGCTGACACGTCACGCTGCATCGCTACAACGCGTTTCCAATAGGTGCGTTATCCACAGCGAGAAAATTGCCTCTAGAAACAGCGGCTATGTCACCCGCAGGCTTAAGGCATGAGTTCACAAGACGTCACCATCGCCATCGCCGTGGGAGATTCCGCGTTGCGCGCCGAGGTTCTTGCAGCAGCCGCTGCTACCAGCGTGCACGTCACCACGGTGGAAGACCCACGCGACTTTCCGCGGCACCTGCCCAAGGCCAGCGTTGTCATCGCAGACAAGCTCACCGCGGCTCTCGTGGCCAAATACAGCGTTGCCCCGGTTTTCTTCGTTGTGGCCGACCCCGGCCCCATTGACTACGAGGCCGCGATGAAATGCCGCAGCGCCGAAGCCTTCATCGTGCCTGCTGAGTCGAAGCAGCTCTTGAGTGCGCTTGCGGATCAGGTGAGCCCACGTGAGCAAAGCGGCGGATCTTTCGCGCTCGCAGTGGTTGGCGCAGCCGGGGGAGTGGGCACATCTACCTTTGCCTATGCGCTCGCGGTGGAGGCGGGAGCAGGGCTGCTTGTCGACGCCGCTCCTTACTCCGGTGGGCTCGATCTTCTCGCTGGTATCGAGGAGGAACCAGGGGCAAGGTGGCCGGATCTTGCATCGGGAAGTGGCGCCGTAAACGCCACGGACCTGCATCGAGCGGTGCCGCGGCACGGAAACCTGGGGGTGCTGGCGGCGTCGCGAAGCGCACATGCGCAGGTAGCGACCCTCAAGCCAGCGCGGCGCGAGGCCATCTTCCAAGCAGCTGCGTTGCACCCACAAGGTGCTGTCTTTGATGCCGCGCCGGGCGATATCCCGCAAGTCTGTGAACACGTGATCATCGTCTGTGCTGCTGAGGTGCGCTCTGCCGCGGCGTGTGCACAGCTGGTTGGGGGGCTGCGTGCGCAGCAGATGGCGTGCAGCGTTGTGGTTCGGCATCGGCAGTGGTCGGGGCTTGAGCCGGAGGATATTGCGAACATCGTGCACTGCGACCCGATTGCGGAGATTCCCACTGTGCGCGGGTTGACCAAGGCCGTGGAGACAGGCGGTTTGCGCAGCATACCGCGCCCGTTGCGCGCAGCTGCCCAGCGAGTGATCGACGAGGTGCTTTCATGAGTAACACCAGCCTCCTGGATAAGCTGCGCGGAATTGTGGCTGCCGAGCCGGAGCTCGTGGCCGACACCACGGCACTGGCGCGGCGTATCCGCACCGAGGCAGGCGTCATCAGTGATGGTGATGTTCTCGACCTTTTGCGCCGCCTGCGCCATGACTCGCTTGGGCTCGGGGTGCTGGAACCGATTCTGGCGCAGCCGGGGCTGAGCGACGTTGTGGTCAACGGTCCACGCAGTTGCTTCATCGACCGTGGCAGCGGCTTGGAGCCGGTGCCCGTCAGCTTTGCCAGCGACGCCGAGGTACGCCAGCTTGCCACCCGCCTCGCGTCGGTGGCGGGTGTGCGCCTCGATGACGCACAGCCTTTCGCCGATGGAAGGCTCGCGCGGCCCGATGGCACAGCCCTGCGCCTGCACGCGCTGCTTGCCCCGCCTTCTGCGGGCGGCACCTGCATTAGCTTGCGCGTGCTCCGCCAAGCACAAACGAGCCTTGACCAACTGGTGGCAAGCGGCAGCATCGCAGCAGAGGTCGAGCCCCTGCTGCGGGCGATTGTGGAACGCCACGCTTCCTTCCTGGTCATTGGCGGAACGGGAGCGGGCAAGACTACCTTGCTCTCAGCGATGCTGGGTACGGTGCCAGACTCTGAGCGCATCCTCGTGATTGAGGACACCGCGGAGCTTGCGCCTTTGCATCCGCACGTGGTGACGCTGGTGGCGCGGCGCGCTAACGCGGAAGGCCGCGGTGAAATCACGATGGCGCGGCTCCTGCAGCAATCGCTGCGCATGCGCCCCGACCGCATCGTGGTGGGAGAAATTCGCGGAGCGGAAGTTGTGGACTTGCTTGCCGCGCTCAACACCGGCCACGACGGCGGTGCTGGGACCCTACACGCGAACTCGGTTTGGGAGGTACCAGCGCGCATGGAGGCCCTCGCCGGGCTCGGCGGCCTGGACCGCGACGCACTGCACTCGCAGCTGGCGGCGGCGGTACACGTGGTGCTTGCGATGGAACGGCGGCCAGAGGGCCGGTGCCTGGCGCACATCGGGCTGCTCGAAGGAAACCCCGTGGTGCCCGAGCTTATCTGGAGCATCGATACCGGCAAGGGGCCCGGTTACGGGGACTTCGCTGAGCGCTTGGGGGTTGCGCCATGACCTTTTTACTCCTAGCGGGAGCGGCCCTTGTGATGCAGCCTCCGGCAGCTCGCCGGCTGCAACCAGGCAACGCGCGGACTCGCCCTGCCGGGCTACTTGTGGTTCCGGTGGTCTTCTGCGGGGTGCTCGGCTGCTACGTATTCGGGCGTGTCAGTGTCGCAGTGGCCGTGTTGTTCGTTGTGGCCTGTGCGGTCTGGTACATCCGCGACGTCAATCAAGCCCGCCAAGCCCGGCGCGGTCGGGAACATCTGGCTACCTTCCTCGGCACGGTTGCCGCGGATCTCAGGGCGGGTGCCACCACGGCGGGTGCGCTGCAACGCGGTGTGAACTCGGTACCTGCAGAATGCCCCGCGGCGGTGCGGCTGCCGCTTCAAACTGCGGCTGGATTGGCTGCTCACGGTGGGCATATTCACGCCCCGCTCGTGGAGGCCACGGACCCAGCGGTAGTGCGCCTTGGCCACGTCATACGCATGTCGACGGCGCACGGGGTCGCGCTCGCAGAACTTATCGAGCAGGCCCAGGCCCAGCTCGATGCCGCGCGCCGCCACGCCAAATCCACGGAGTCTTCGCTGCAGGGCCCGCAGGCCACCGCGCTTATCCTGGCCTGTTTGCCGTTGGCCGGCATCGCGATGGGAGGGGCGATGGGAGCGGATTCATTATCGTTCCTGTTAGGCGGGGGATTAGGGGGCCTGCTTCTCGACGTCGGTGTGGCCCTTGCCTGTGCAGGCTTTGCCTGGTCGCGCTACATCCTGCGGAGGGCTGCGGCATGATGACCTTGCTTTGTCTGGCCCTAGCGCTTCTTATTCCCACGGCCCCGCCGCTGCGTCGTCTCGTGCGGCCAAAGACGCCACGCGATGGTCCGCGGCAGCAGCCAGCGCCTCTTGATGTTGCGGCTGACCTCGAGCTCTTCGCGGTGTGCGTGGAGGCGGGCCTGTCGGTGCGCGATGCGTTGGCTGGGGTGGCGTCGACAAGCGCCTGCCCCGCGTGGCAGGAAGCTGCCGCGCTGCTGGGGGTTGGTGCGCCGATGTCTTCGGCCATCGCGGTCCTGCGTGAACAACCGCAGTTGGCGGATCTGGCGGGTCTGCTTGATCTCTCGGGTGAATCCGGCGCCGCGATTGCCGCGGGCTGTCACCGCCTGGTGGAGACGCTGCGCGCGGAGGCCGCCGCGAATGCTGTGGCACGCGCTGAGCGCGCCGGGGTATTCATCGCGGTTCCGCTAGCCGTGTGCTTTCTGCCAGCGTTCATCGTCTTGGGGCTCGTGCCCGTGATTATCAGCCTGGGGACCCAGCTGCTTTAGAAACCTATCCACTAATACGAATCTCACACATCAACTACAGAAACCAGCACTACAAAGGAGAAAAATATGAAAGTTCTAGCTACTCGCATGAAAGCCGTCTTAGGCAACGACGAGGGTATGTCGACGATCGAATACGCCATGGGCTCACTCGCTGCTGCGGCGCTGGCTGCGGTACTTTATGCAGTCATCAATGGCGGACAGGTTCCCGACGCCATCGAATCCATCATCACCGACGCGCTCTCCAATACTCCGCGCTAGGCTATGCAACTCATCCGCATCCTGCGTAATGACACGGGCTCGGTCACCATCGAGGCGGCTCTGGGGTTAAGTTCGCTGGTCATCGTGGCCGCGGGCGCAGTCGCCGGGGTGGCAACGATGGCGGCACACCTCGCGGCTGTCGACGCCGCTGGGGCAGCCGCCCGTGCACATGCCATCGGGGAGCCCTTCTCGAGTGACGGGGCAAGCGTCGACGTTGCTGAGCATGGCGGGCTCGTGACCGCACAAGCCACGGTGCCGGCCCCGCTCGGGTCGATGAAGGCGCGTGCTGTGTTCCCTGCTGAGATCGGGTCCACGCGATGAACCGCTGGCATAACTCCGATGCTGGCTATGCCACCGTGGCCAATGCGGGTATCATCGTGGCCATCGTGTCCCTCTTGCTCGGCGTCACCGCCGTAGCGGGGCGGGTGGCTGCGCGCCACGAAGCGCAGGTTGCGGCGGACATGGCTGCCGTGGCGGCTGCTTGGGACCACGCCCGGGGCAGGGACGCGTGCGCCCAGGCGCGGGAGACGGCCGCGCACAACGAATCGACGCTGCGGGAGTGCCGAGTGGTCGAACGCGACGTCATCGTCACCGTTGCCGTACGGCGGGTGGAGGCGGTGGCGCGGGCCGGGCCTGTCTAAGCGTCGGCAGGCATGGGCCCTGATTGCGTCATCGTCACCAGCGCGCCCAACAGCTTGATGGCGCCTGCCTTGTCCAGCGGGTTGTTGCCGTTGCCGCACTTCGGTGACTGCACGCAGGACGGGCAGCCCGACTCGCACGGGCAGGAGACCACCGTCTCGTAGGTGGTGGCTATCCACTCGGGGAAGCGGCGGAAGCCCTCGTCGGCAAAGCCGGCGCCGCCGGGGTGACCGTCGTACACAAACACCGTGGGCAAGCCCGTGTCCGCATGCTGCGCGGTAGAGACGCCGCCGATATCCCACCGGTCACACGTTGCAATCAGCGGCAGCAGACCGATGGCGGCGTGCTCCGCCGCGTGCAAGGTGCCAGGCGTATCCGCTGCGGTGACGCCCATCGCTGCAAGTACCAGCGGATCGATGGTGTACGCCACCGCGCGGGTATGCAGGCGCTGTTGCGGCATCTCCAGGGCAATGTCATCGCCCACCGTGCCATCAGGCAAACGCACCTGATAACCCGTCACTTGGTCGATGACCTCTACCTCGACGTTGGCTACCCACAGCCCCGGCGCGTAGTTCACCAGTTCGTCGGCCTCGCGCACGATTCGAATATCCGTGGTCGAGCGCGGGGTCGTGGTGTACTCCGGGGTGTCCGGCTTAGCCAGCGCCAGGTAGTCGGCGAAGTGCAGCTCCTCGATGACGTAGCTCTCGCCCTGGTGTAGATACACCGCGCCGGGATGGACCTGGCTGGCGGCGCGTGTGGCGTCGATTGTGCCGAGCAAACGCCCGTCAGAAGCATCCACGATCATGACCTCTTCGCCCGAACCACCGCGCAGCGACACCGCCGCGTGGGCAGTCTCCGGCGTGAGCTCCTCCCCAGCCGGAATCGGCGCGGCGAACCATCCGCGGTCGCGGCGGCGCAGCAGCCCCCGCTCCGCCAGAGCATGCACCACGTCGTGCGCCCCGAGCTGCTCGATTTCCGCATCCTGGAGCGGCTTCTCGACGGCCGCGCAGTAGACGTGCCCGAACAGGATATAGGGATTCGCCGGGTTGAACACGCTCGTCTCAACTGGCTTGCCCAGCAGCGCGTCAGGGTGGTGCACCAGGTAGGTATCCATCGGCTCGTCGCGTGCCACCAACACCACCACGGAGCCTTGCCCGCGCCTGCCCGCGCGGCCTGCTTGCTGCCAAAAACTTGCCACCGTGCCCGGAAACCCCGCGGTGATGACGGCATCCAATCCGCCCACATCGATACCTAGCTCCAGCGCCGAAGTCGTCGCCACGCCCAACAACTCACCGGAATCGAGGGCCTTTTCCAACTTGCGCCTGTCTTCTGCCAGGTAGCCCGCGCGATACGCAGCGATGCGGCGGGCGAAATCCGGCCGGCCCAACGCGCCCGAAAGGTCTTCCGCCGTGCGCAGCGCCACTACCTCCGCGGCGCGCCGGGAACGCACGAAAGTCAAGGTGCGCGCGCCCTCTGCCACGAAGGTCGCCATCATTCCGGCAGCTTCCGTGGTCGCGGCGCGGCGAACCGGGGCGCCGTTTTCGCCTTCAGCGCCTTCAATGAAGCCCGGCTCCCACAACGCCACCGTTCGCGCGCCCGTCGGCGCACCGTCCTCGGTCACCTCGCGGGTTTTACGCCCCGTCAAACGCTGCGCATGGATGGCCGGGTCCTTCATTGTGGCGGAGGCAGAAATGACCACTGGGCGCGCTCCGTAGTGATCGCACAGCCTTAATAGGCGGCGCAACACCAACGCCACGTTCGCGCCGAAGACCCCGCGGTAGGAGTGGCACTCGTCGATCACAATGAAGCGCAGATGCCGCAGGAAGCGTGCCCAGCGCTGGTGGGAGGCCAGCATCGACATATGAATCATGTCTGGGTTGGAGAAAATGAACCGCGCGTCATCCCTGATTCCGGCGCGCGCCTCGGTGGGAGTATCGCCGTCGTAAGGCGCGGCAACCATCCCGCGCAGCTCCTCGACCTCCCTGCACATCTGCAAAACGGAGTGCAGCTGGTCCGAGCCCAGCGCCTTTGTGGGGGTGAGATACAACGCGCACGCAGTAGGGTCACTTGCCAACGCAGTGAGGATGGGAAGCAGGTATCCCAAGGACTTGCCCGAAGACGTGCCTGTGGCCACCACGACGTCATTTCCCTGCCAGGCGTGCTCGGCTACCGCGACCTGATGGGAGTAGAGCTTGTGCACGTCACGGCCCTCAAGGAAGGCGCGCAGCCCAGGGAGAACCCATTCGGGCCACGGCGCATAGCTGGCCGGTTTCGCCGGCAGGGTGGTGGTGAAAGTGCATGTGGATCCGTCGTAGCGTCGCTGCAGGAGCTCGACGAGTTCTTCGCCAAGAGGGTTGGTCACGCTACCCCCTTTCCCGAAAATCTTTTGCGTCAAACTATCGCCTACTGAAAAAACGTGCCACACTGGGAGGCAGGCCGATGAATTCTTGGCTCAGTGTTTTTCTTTTTGTTAGTGCTGGCGAAGATTTGTTTTCCACAATCCAATTTTTCGTCCACACCGAGTGGACACTCACATAGAAGGTTTAACACCATGGCACAAGGTACCGTCAAGTTCTTCAACGCAGAAAAGGGCTACGGCTTCATCGAGATGGAAGATGGCTCCGGCGACATCTTCGTTCACTACTCCGAGATTCAGGGCAACGGCTTCCGTACCCTCGAAGAGAACCAGAATGTCTCTTTCGAGGTAGCTGAGGGGCAGAAGGGCCTGCAGGCACAGAACGTGACTGCTCTCTAAAACTTTAATTCGCGCAACCCCTTAGGAATGATTTTCCTAGGGGGTTTCTGCGTATCCGCGGCGGGTATCCCACCACTCCAGCAGAGCGTTTTGAACCTTCTGTAGGCCAAAGCCGATGATGATTGCGGCGATAATACTGACCACCATCGCGAGCGCCGGCGAATCGGAGAAGGCCATACCTCCCACATAACCAATGGCTAGCGCTTGGGCAGCCCAGATGGAGACGCCTATGGTGTCGAAGAAGAAAAACAGCGGCCACGGATAGCGCATCGAACCCAACAGAATGGTCATGAATAGTCGCGCTGAGGGAATGAAGCGGGCAATGATGATTGCGGCGCCACCGCCGCGGCGCATGTTGCGCTTGACCCACGCTAGGCCCTCGTAGGCTTTGGAGCCCTTTTGGACGCGGTTGACCAAGGCCATTAAGCGGGTTCCCAGAAGGAAACAGAGATTATCGCCCAGAATGGCTGCCACCAATGCGACGAAGAACATAGTGGGGACGTGCGGGTACCCCTGCGACGCGGACCAAGCACCCACCATATTGAGTGGGATTTCAGAGGGCAGGACGGGGAAGAAACAGTCTAGGAAGATCAGGCTTCCCACCAGCGGGTATACCCATTGGGTGAGCATGACCATTTCGATCCATGCGGTGACGGATGCAACCATCATTCCTCCCCATCGGGCGTGCTGTTCGTGTTAGTGTGCCTTTTACTGTGCCCTGTGCTGAGGCGCTGTCAGGAAACGTGGCCCCCAAAGCTACAGCTGGCTGTAAAGCGACCAGTATAACCGCGCTTAAACAAGGCAGCGCAGCTGCCCTAATAAATACAGAGAAAAAGAACTGTGTACGCTATTGCTCAATTGCCTTTTATTATGCGCGATCCTGAAGCGCTAAAAAGGGTTTGAAACAGCGACATGATATCGCGTCATCGAAAGGGATGAAGTCGAGTGGCAGAAGCAGCCGGGAAAACCCTGGTCATCGTCGAGTCAGCGACCAAGGCTAAGAAGATCCAGCCCTACCTAGGCGACAAATACATTGTTGAAGCCTCCGTGGGGCACATCCGCGATCTTCCACGCGGCGCTGCTGACGTCCCTGCGAAGTACAAGAAGGAATCCTGGGCCCGCCTCGGCGTGAACCCTGAGGACAACTTCACCCCGCTGTACGTCATCAGCCAGGAGAAAAAGAAGAAGGTCGCAGACCTCAAGGCCAAGCTGAAGCAGTGCGATCAGCTCTACCTCGCAACAGACCCGGACCGCGAGGGCGAAGCCATTGCTTGGCACCTGCTCGAGGTTCTCAAGCCCAAGGTCCCTGTGCGCCGAATGGTCTTCAACGAGATCACCAAGTCCGCCATCTTGGAGGCGGCAGAAAACACCCGTGAGCTCGACGAGAACCTCATTGATGCCCAGGAAACCCGCCGCATCCTCGACCGCCTCTACGGTTACGAGGTGTCCCCGGTTCTGTGGAAGAAGGTCATGCCGCGCCTGTCCGCCGGCCGCGTGCAGTCCGTTGCTACCCGCGTCATCGTCGAGCGCGAGCGTGAGCGCATGGCGTTCATCTCTGCTGAGTATTGGGACCTGACCGCTTCCCTGCAGACGCAGGGCAATGTTAAGGAGGAGTTCGACGCCCGCCTGACCGCCATCGACGGCAAGCGCGTTGCCTTGGGTCGTGACTTCGACGATAGGGGCCAGCTCAAGAGTGATGAGGTGGTCGTCGTCAAGCAGTCGCAGGCGCACGCGCTTGCCGACGCCCTCCAGGGCGCCACCTTCGACGTTTCCAGCGTCGAGCACAAGCCATATACCCGCAAGCCTTATGCGCCGTTCATGACTTCGACGCTGCAGCAGGAGGCAGGCCGTCGCCTGCACTACACCTCCGAGCGCACCATGCGTATCGCGCAGCGTCTCTACGAAAACGGTCACATCACCTATATGCGTACCGACTCGACCTCGCTGTCCAAGCAGGGGCTCAACGCCGCGCGTGGGGCCGCAAGTTCCATTTTTGGTTCGGAGTACGTCTCTGAGTCGCCGCGCATCTACGACCGAAAGGTGAAAAACTCCCAGGAGGCCCACGAGGCTATCCGCCCAGCCGGCGAGAATTTCGCCACCCCAGGCGAGCTCTCCAGCAGGCTCGACGCGGAGGAGTTCAAGCTCTACGAGCTCATCTGGAAGCGCACCGTGGCCTCTCAGATGGCTGACGCCAAGGGCACCTCCATGAAGGTCACCGTGGCGTCCACCGCCACCACCTCCGAGGGCGCACAGGACGTGGAGTTCTCCGCCACCGGCCGCACCATCACCTTCCCGGGCTTCCTCAAGGCTTACGAAGATGTGGCTGCCAAGAATTCCGACGGCGAGTCCCGCCTGCCGCACCTGGACGAGGGCGATGACCTCGCCGTCACCAAGGTGACGGCAGACGGCCACTCCACCAACCCGCCGGCCCGCTACACCGAGGCCAGCTTGGTTAAGAAGATGGAAGACCTAGGCATCGGCCGACCGTCGACGTACGCCTCCATCATCAAGACCATCCAGGACCGCGGCTACGTGCTTTCCCGCGGCAACGCCCTGGTTCCGTCCTGGGTTGCCTTCGCGGTCATCGGCCTGATGGAAAACAACTTCACCGAGCTGGTGGACTACGACTTCACCTCCTCCATGGAGGACGAGCTCGATGCCATTGCCGCCGGCACCGAGAACGGAACCGACTGGCTCAATGGCTTCTACTTCGGCAACGCCGCAGCCAAGGACCAGAAGGCGGACTCGATTGCCCGCCACGGCGGTCTGAAGTCGCTCATCGACATCAACCTCGAGGCCATCGACGCCCGCCAGGTCAACTCGCTGAAGCTTTACACCGACTCGGAAGGCCGCGACGTCTTCGTGCGCGTGGGCCGCTATGGCCCGTACATCGAGCGCGTCGTGGGCACCAACGAGGACGGCACGCCTGAGTACCAGCGCGCCAACCTTTCTGAGACCACCACCCCGGATGAGCTAGGTGAAGAGCTCGCTGAGAAGCTCTTTGCCACCCCGCAGGGTGGCCGCGAGCTGGGTGAGAACCCTGCTAATGGGCGCATGGTCGTGGCCAAGGAAGGCCGCTTTGGTCCTTACGTGACCGAGCAGGTGCGCGACGATGAGCGCGAAAAGGCCGAGGCCGAGGCCCTCGAGGTAGTCAAGCAGGAGCGCGAGGCCGAAGACAAGCAGCGCGCCGAGGAAGGCAAGCGCGCCAAGAACTGGGAGACCAAGACTGCGGAAAAGCAGAAGGAAAAGCGCATCGCCGAGTACATCGACGAAAAGCTCAAGCCGGGCACTGCTTCGCTGTTTAGCTCGATGGAGCCATCTTCTGTCACCTTGGAAGAGGCGCTCAAGCTGCTGTCCCTGCCGCGTGAGGTGGGCGTGGATCCTTCCGACAACGAAGTCATCACCGCGCAGAACGGCCGCTACGGCCCGTACCTGAAGAAGGGCAGTGATTCCCGCTCGCTGGCTAACGAAGAGCAGATCTTCTCCATCACCTTGGACGAGGCGCGCCGCATCTACGCGGAGCCGAAGCGCCGTGGCCGCGCCGCCGCGCAGCCGCCGCTGAAGCAGCTGGGTGACAATGACGTCTCCGGCAAGCCGATGTCCGTCAAGGATGGCCGCTTCGGCCCGTACGTCACCGACGGCACCACGAATGCTTCGCTGCGCCGCGGCGACGATCCAGCAACGCTTACCGACGCCCGCGCCAACGAGCTGTTGTCCGAGCGCCGTGCCAAGGAGGCCGCGGATGGCGGTAAGAAGACCACCAAAAAGGCTGGGAAGAAGTCGACCAAAAAATCGACCAAGAAATCCACGAAGAAGGCAACCAAGAAGTCGGCGAAGAAGCCTTCGCCAGGCACTAAGAACGTGGTTAAGGCAGGCAGCCGCAAGTAGCGATGGACTTCCTACAACGCACTGAGGAGGGCGCCGCCGCGCTGTGGCGGGCGGTATATCCCGCAATCACCGATCCCGCCGGCCACCCCGCGCGCCTTGGTTTTCTAGCTGCCGGGGAGGCCAGCGCTTGGGCGCGCATCTTCGGGTTTGAGCCCCGGCTTCTCGACGCCACAGTAATAGCTACTCTATGCACCCAAACGGCGAACCCGGTGCTGCGCGGTGGCCTTGCCGCCGGTTCGGTGGGCCAGTACTGCAAGCGCGGCGAACCGAATGCTCTGGGCATTGCCGCCATTGCCTTGCATCACGGGGCTTATCTGTATCTTTTGCGTGCGCAGCGCAACGACAAGCTGGGCTGGGGCCTGCGCATCGGCGTGTGGGCTGGCGGCCTTGCCGTATCTAAGGGCCGCTACCGCGCGGCCACCGCCGTGGCTGGTGCGGCTGTCGCCGCCACTTCGGCGCTCGCAGGGGATCCAGCCTTGCGTGCAGACGCCACGAAGGGCGCGAGCCACGGCGCCAACCTCATCCTCTTCTCAGAGGGGCTTACCCTCGCACGCACCCTGCCCGTCAACCCGCTGCGTGATAGCCGCCTGCTGGGCGCCGCCGAGGCCGCTAGCCGCGTGCTTGGCCACTTCCTTCTGGTTGATGCACTGGAGCGCCACTGACGGGTGATTCAATGCCGCTAGGCGGCTGCCTTTTTAGTTCTGGCCGCATCGTCTTGCCATAAGAAATTCGGCGATGCAGCCACTCGAATGGGCCCGGCTTGCCAAAGTATTCGAGAAGGCAGGCCAGCAGCAGAGTGAGCAGCCAGTTGCCCACCGCCAACAAGGCCAAGCCGGAGGCATAGAACTGGGAGCCGATGTTTAAGGTGAACGGGAAAATCACCGTGAAGAAGATGATCGACTGCATGATGTAGCCGCTCATCGAGCGCTTACCCAGCGCACTAAATGGCCACAGCCACCAGGGCAGTGTCTGCACCTTCTCTAGCACCAGCGCGAGCATCGCCAAGATGCCCGGGCCGGTAATCACGCCGACGAAGGTGTTGAGAAGATAGAAGGCCCCCTCGGCTTCCGCGGGGAGCACGCCGATAGCAGCAAGGCCCCACGGCAGGCCCACGCCCAAGATGATCACTGCTGCAATGCCCGCCCAGATGCGCAGCTCGGTGCGGTGAGACGCGACGTCGGCAAGCGTGCCCTGGCGCGCCCACGTAAAGCCCACCAACATGATGGGTCCGTACATGAGCATGAACGGCCCGGCGCTAACAGCCTGCCCCAACAGCATCAATAATCCATCCAGCACCCACTTCCCATAGGATTGGGGAAGCTCGGAAAAGATGACGTAATTCATGCCTAATTCCGGAACCAAAAGCGTAAACACAAACGCACCGATTCCAAGAACCGCAATGATGGTCAGCAGGGTATAAGCGATCTTCTTGAGGGTTTTATCGTGCAGGGTAATAAACATGCTGATGACCAAAGCGCAGCAGCCGTAGAAAAACATGATGTCGCCATTGAAGATGAACACCAGGTGGATAATGCCGAAAAGGGCCAGGAAGCCGTAGCGCTTGATGATGACCATGCGCGCCTGGCCGAGCGGGAAGCCGCGGCGCCAAAGGCTCAGGGTGATAAGCCCAATACCGAAGCCCAGGAGCGTGGAGAACATCGGCAAGCCGCGGTTATGCGCGAACATCGCGGTAAAGAGCACGGTTACCTTATCCCACACGTTGCCGGAATCGATGCCGCCGAAGTACTGGCCGTCTGGATGGGCGGTGGTAATCCACCCAGTGCAGACGTTGGCTAGGGCGATGCCGAGAAGAGCCATGCCACGAGCTACGTCGGGCACGATCATGCGAGGTCGAGACTGAGACACTGCGGAGGTCATGGGCCGCATGTTACAGGTCTTATGAAATTTCTTCTCGGTTACTATGCTGCTATTGCTCCGCGCGCTCAGCAAGCGTGGGGCGGATAGGGCGTGCCAGTCGCGTCATGCGGCGTCGTCCGCGCAGCTCAATGGACTTCATCATGGTCCAACGCGCCTGTTCAGCCTCGTTGGCACCGCGCAGCGTGGCGGAGTTAGTCAGCACTTGGCCCGGGGTGTCCTTGGCCAGCTCGGTCAGGCGCGCCGCCTCGTTTACTGCGTCACCGATGACGGTGTACTCGAAGCGATCTGCGCCGCCGATGTGGCCGGCCACCACGTGACCCGCCGCGACGCCGATGCCTGCCTGCAGCTCCAAGCCACGCAGCTCCTGACGCAGCTCGCGCGCCGCCTGCAGCGCCATGGAGTTAGCGTCGTAGACGTTAAGCGGAGCACCAAATATGGCCAGCGCGGCATCGCCCTGGAACTTGTTGATGATGCCCTTGTTGCGGTGTACCACTTCGACTACGTGCTCGAAGAACTTGTTGAGCTCTTCGACGACCTCCTCCGGGGTGTGGTTGACCGCGAAGGTGGTGGAGCCGATGACGTCGATGAAAAGAACGGCTACCTTGCGGTCCTCGCCGCCCAGCTCGGGGCGTTCCTCCAGCGCGCGCTGGGCCACCTCCGTGCCCACGTAGCGGCCAAAGATATCGCGCAGGCGTTGACGCTCGCGCAGGCCGCGCATCATCTCATTAAAACCTGCCTGCAGCACGCCCAACTCGGATCCGTCATAAATATCGACCTGCACATCATTTTCGCCGCGGCGCACGCGGTTGATGGCATCCTGTAGCTCCAGGATGGGGTCAACCACGCTCATCATCGCGAAGATGGTACCGGTAAAACCAGTTCCCAGGGCGGTCAGCGCAAGGGCGATTACCGCGGGCATGATGTCGGTGGAGTTATCGGTAAACAGTCCCGCGCGCTGGCCCAGCAGAACGAGCACGATTCCGATCAAGGGAATGCCCGACGTCATCACCCAGGTGAAGATGAGGCGGTACTTGATGGGCGGCTCCAGCGTGGAGTCCTCGAAGCGGCGGGCCACGGCCTGTGCGGCTACTGGGCGCACCAGACGCTCGGCTTGCAGGTAGGTCAGCAGGACCACCAGCAGTCCCGCCAAGGTGGTGGACACACCGACCACCAGACCCAAACGGCCCGAGGACTGCGAGGCGATAACTACGGCGAGGATGATGCCGATGACCCACACCAAGGCCGCCACCGCGGCTTGGTAAACCGGGATGCGTAGCACGAGGTTGCGCACCATGTTGGGATCATGGGCGTCGGGATTGCGCTGCCAATCCAGCACCGGACGGAAAAGCAGCAGGGTAACCGCGATGCCGATCACCACAGCGAAGGTCACGTATAGGGCGCCGACGAGCTCGAGGTGGGGCACGTCGGAGGTGAAGTCCTTGATTTCCGGCATCGGCAGGAAGAAGACCACGAAGGTCATAATCGCGATGGCGCCGACGATGTTAGATCCCAGAACGAGCGTGGCGTACATCGGCCATTGGGTGCCCATAAGCCAGCGGGCGCCACGCAGTAGTCTGTTCATGATTTATTACTTTAGTTATCCCAGTAGGCTAGGGCGAGTGAATACCGGAAGCGTTGCGCAACGATTGGCAGATACCCCGGCGGTGGCCCACACAATCCTGGCCGCCGCGCGGGCAGCCCGCGGGGAGGGGGACCCGCGTGCCATGAGCCACTCGTGGCTGTTCACGGGCCCGCCGGGTGCTGGAAGGTCTCTGGCTGCGCTCTGCTTCGCGGCCGCGTTGATGTGTACTAGCGCTGACGAAAATGGGGACCCCGGCTGCGGCCAGTGCGAGGCCTGCCGCGGCGTACTCGAGCAACAAAAACACACCGACTTGGTCTACGTGGACCCCCAAGAACAATTCATCACCGTGGGCGAGGCCCGCGAGGTGATCGGCCGCGCCGCGAGCCTTCCCAGCGTGGCGCCGTGGCGCGTGGTCATCTTCAATAAGGCCGATCGCTTCCGCAACGAGGCTGCCAACGCGCTTCTCAAGACTGTTGAGGAGCCGCCGGAGCGCACCGTCATCATCATGGTCGCCCCGTCGGAGGACCCGCAGGACTTTTCCCAGACCCTGCGATCACGCTGCCGCCACCTTTATATCTCGGCACCGAGCGTCGACGGCATCGTCAAGCAGCTCACCGCCGAGGGCGCCAGCGAGCACGACGCCCGCCTGGCTGCCGTGACCAGCCTGCGCCACGTGGGCCGCGCGCGTCACTTGGTGCAGGATCCCGGCGTGCAGAAGCGTCGCGCCATGGCCATCAACCTGGCTGAGGAGGTCTACCGCGGGTCGCAGGCTTTCCAAGCAGTAACGGCATTGCTGAAGTTCGTGGAGACCGACGCCAAGAATTCCCGCGCCGAGCAGGATGCGGCGGAGCTGGCCAAGCTGGAGCAGTCCTTTGGTGTGGGTGCCAAAGGTAAAGGTGCGGCCCGGGCGCAGCGCGACGCCAAGTCGGCACTCAAGGAACTCAAGGATTTGCACAAGAAGCGCGCTAAGCGCCGGATTACGGACGGCTTGGACATGGCGCTCATCGATCTAGCGGGAATCTACCGCGATGCCCTCATGCTCAAGGTCGGTGCCCAAGTGGAGATGACGCACCCGGATTTCGCTGGATTGGCAGGCGAACTGGCCGAGCGCGTGAGCGAGGACGGTCTGCTCGCGGCGCAGTCCGCGATTCGCACCTGCCGTGAACAACTTCTGCAGAACGCCAACCCCCAAGTGGCCTTCGACGGCATGGTGGGGCGGTTGCGTTTGGCCCGCTAGAGCCTGCTTTCCGACGCCGCTCCGTACGCGATTTCCGGAACCCGCCAGCACTGCGATAGAATCCCTTTTGCTGCATATGCAGTGCGCCGCTTTAGCTCAGTCGGTAGAGCATTTCACTCGTAATGAAAAGGTCGTGAGTTCGATTCTCACAAGCGGCTCCACTAAAACCCCACCACTTGCCGTGAGCAGGCGGTGGGTTTGACGGTTTTCGGCTCTTGAATACTGCAAACACCCAGGCCTGAATGCCCAGAACTGCAGGTGGGGATCGGGGCGTCGGGGACTGAAGCGCCCCAGGTTTTGTCCCGTTTCAGTAGATGGGAAAATTTGGAACATGCCGAAGAAGTTTGACCAGGAGGCGAAGGACCGAGTCGTCCGCTTGGTAGAAGATCGCATTCTGGTGGAGAGCATTTCGACTCAGGAAGCATGCAAGATCGTGGCAGCAAAGCTGGGCGCGTTGTGGCACGCAGCGAGGCAATGGACGCAAGCCCGCTCGACGCGAAGTGCGTGTTGTGGAATCAATGCCTGAGGACCTTGCTGCAGAAACGCACGGTTGCGTCGAGAAAATCGCCAGCTGCGGGACACCAATGAGTTATTGAAGGCCGCTTCGGCTTTTTCGCATCCGAACTCGACTGAGAAACGTTAAGAAATGATCCGGTTCGTTGATGAGCATCGGAATCGTTTCTGCGTCGAGTTCATCTGCCAGACGTTAAACACGCATCGCGAAGGCGGTTTTCTTAGCTCGCGTGGACACCGCCAATCCAAGGCCCGGGGCTTAAGCGCCCGCGCTCTTCGCGACGCTGCCCTTGTAGAGCATATTCGCGACGTTCACGCTGAAAATCACAGCGTCTACGGCGTGCGGAAGATGTGGCGCGTGCTGCGCCGCCAGGGCGTTGACATTGGCCGCGAGCACACAGCCCGGCTGATGCGCAGCGCTGGTCTGTCCGGCAAGGGAAAAGGTGGGGCACCAATTACGACGCGTAAGCCCACAGGCCCGGATCTTCACCCAGACTTGGTAAATCGGGAATTTAGGCCCCTTGCCCTCATCGGCTGTGGGTGGCGGACATTACCTACGTGCGCACCAGGAAAGGGTTCGTGTAAACAGCTTTCGTCACTGATGTGTACTCCTGGAAGATTGTCGGGTGGGCGCTGTCGGCTTTCGATGCGCGCCGAAGCCTTTGCAGCTGCAGACGCGCAACCAGGCGACCATGTGTGCCAAGGAAACAACGGGCTTGGTTCACCATTTAGACCACGGCTCGAAATATGTGAACCGTGGTCTAAAACGAGCGCCTGGCTGAGTACGGAAGTACTGTGTTTACCGCCACTGTTGGTGTTTCCTATGACAATGCTTTGGCTGAGAACGTCAACGGCTCCTACAAAAATGAGCTGATTCATGGGCGAACATGGGCCGATGTCGTCGACGTGGAAATCGCCACGTTCGAGTGGGACAACTGGTGGACCGAATCACGGCTCCACCAGAGCTTGGACTATCGCATGCCGGTTGAATTTGAAGCCGAGTTTTGGGAACACCACCCCAGTCAAGAAATAATCGAAATCAAGGCACATGCCTAGGAACAAAACCCAGGACACTTCAAAATCTCCTGTTTTCGCTTTGGCGGAGTCGGGTGAATGAGCGGACCATGGTATCGCACAGTGCGGGTTTGCTGGTCAGGTATGTGGGATGTTACACAGATAAATCTAAGCGTTAGGTTAGATAGCTTAGTGGGATAGACTATTTTGAATATTGAGGCTTTCTATCCTTGGCATTAGGACTGAGTTTGGGTGTTTTCGCCCCTAAGCGGGGTCCAAGTTAATACGCCTGTTTTCTCTTTGTGAGGAAGCATTAGCTTCGGTGTTCTTAGATTAATAACTTAAGAAAGGGGAAAGATGGATTTCCATCGAACGCTGCCGCAGGGTAGCGTTTTGAAAAGGCTGAACAGCGGTAGCGCATTTTTTGCGCTGTTCGTGGTTTTAGTCATGGTGCTGTGCACTGCGGTAGTGTCGTGGGCGCAGGATGATAAGCAAGTTTTTGAAGGTTCAATGACTGCGCCGGGCTCTAATCATTTTCAGGTGCGGCCACAGCAAGGAGAGGACTGGGAGCCTGCCTATTGCATGAACCTTCATCGTGCTTATCCCACGGCGCTGGGGAAAGAGGGAGCAGACGGACTTCCGCAGTTCAAGAAGTCTGATGACCCATCCGATCTGGGAGCTTTCACTGAAAAACAAGGTGAGGAGCTTACGCAAAAGCTTTTGGCTTTGATGTGGGTTGGTTATCCCAATGACGCTACGGGAGCCATTAAGAAGGGCGATCTGACTAAAGAACAGTTGCGAGATGCTACGCAGAATGCGATTTGGCATTTGACTGACGGTTACGACGCTGCGCATCAATTGAGTGGAGACGCACTCAAGGCTTACAAGGTTATGATTGGCCAAAGCCAGTCCGAGACCTTGACTTTTGGTACGAAATTCGAGCTAAAGCAAGTTCCTAAGGGTTCTAAGCTAAATGTTTACGTACCTACCGACAACGTTAATCCGCCGGCCGGATATACGCAGTGGCAAAACCTGTTGAGCAGCCAGTTTTTTGACGAGAACGATAAGCCGATCTCACCGGAGCCGAATAATCCTAACGAGCCAGGAGATGGCGAGTTTAAAGTTAACTTTGAGAAGTTAGATAAAGATACGAAGGAGTTTGTTGCTGGAGCGAAGCTGAAGTTGCAACCCCAGTTCAATAGCTCCACTATTAATGGGAAAGCAGGGGATTTCGATTGGGTTAGTAGTAAGGATGCGGCGAAGGAAATTAAGATGTCGCCCGGTGACTATCTGCTGAAGGAACTCCAAGCACCCCAAAACTACAAGCCTATTAACAAGCCGAGCTTCCCGATCGCGCAGGTTGTTGTTGCCAAAGACGGCAGCGTAACTGTTAATACTCAAGGCGATTCGGTGGTCTTCAAGGATGGCACAGTTAAGATCTTCAACGAGGCTGTGGCTCCTAAGTCTTCTGATGTGGTGATTTCTAAGACTGATGTTGCTGGTAAGGAGATTGCTGGGGCTCAGATTGAGGTTTGGTCTGCTGGTGCTGATGGTAAGAAGCTAGTGTCCTGGACTTCGGTTGAGGGTGAGTCGAAGACGATTCAGCTTGCTGCTGGTGACTATGTGTTTAAGGAAACTGTTGCGCCTGAGGGCTTTAAGGTGGTTTCTGATATCGCGTTCAGTGTTGATGCTGATGGCAAGGTGACTACGACTGATGTGCAGCAAACGGTTGATGGTGAGAAGGTTGCTACTGCTGATGGTGGCAAGCTGACTGTTATCGACGAGGCTGTGGCTCCTAAGTCTTCTGATGTGGTGATTTCTAAGACTGATGTTGCTGGTAAGGAGATTGCTGGGGCTCAGATTGAGGTTTGGTCTGCTGGTGCTGATGGTAAGAAGCTAGTGTCCTGGACTTCGGTTGAGGGTGAGTCGAAGACGATTCAGCTTGCTGCTGGTGACTATGTGTTTAAGGAAACTGTTGCGCCTGAGGGCTTTAAGGTGGTTTCTGATATCGCGTTCAGTGTTGATGCTGATGGCAAGGTGACTACGACTGATGTGCAGCAAACGGTTGATGGTGAGAAGGTTGCTACTGCTGATGGTGGCAAGCTGACTGTTATCGACGAGGCTAAGAAGACCGAGAAGACCACTGAAAGCACGCCTGTGGACCCGGGCACGTCTCCTACTTCTGGGGCTTCGGCGCCGTCCAAGCCGAAGGCTGGTAAGAAGGGCGGTACTGCTGATGGTGGCAAGTCGACTGCTATCACCGAGGCTAAGAAGACCGAGGAAACCACTGCAGGCACGCCTGTGAACCCGGTTACGTCTTCTGCCTCTGAGGCTCCGGCGCCGTCCAAGCCGCAGGCTGGTAAGAAAGGTTTGGCAACAACAGGCGTTCAGGTGGGCACTCTTACGCTGCTGGCCGGTATGCTGATTGCTGGTGGCGTCGTCCTAGTTTCTCGCCGTAAGAGGAGCTAAACCCTAAAGCTTGGCTCGCTTACTGAAAGCGGTCCAAGTTGTTGAAGCGCAGGTCAGTGATGCGCAAATATGCGTCACTGCCCTGCACTTCACTTTTTCGTGGGGTTAAGTAGCAAAAGACATGGAGGGTGTCGGAAGCTTTGTGTCTGAGGTTTAATCTTCAATCACGAAGGAGAGTGCGCAACAATGACTGCCTAAGTCCCCGAAGACACATGGTGACGCTGAGCGCGTCGCCAATATCAGCCGCCGGCTGACGGAGAACCCGGAAACCGCCAAGCTGATCCAGGAGCTGGGTGAATCAACCGCCGACGCCAACAAGCTGGTGCGTGGCTTGCTGCAGGCCACGATTAACAGTGGGCTCAGCGCGGAAATGGATGTACACCTGGGCTACGCCAATGGCGACCGGGCTGCTAAAGAAGCTGCCGGCCAATCCAACAGCCGTAACGGCTCCTATCCCAAAACCGTGGACTCGGCATACGGACCAGTTAATATCAGTGTCCCTCGAGATCGAGCAGGCACCTATATGCCGCGTATGGTTCCCAAGGGCAGCCGCAGACTTACCGACCTCGATGACATGGTCATTAGTTTGTATACGGGCGGAACGACCGTGCGTGACATCGAACATCATCTGGCTACCACCATCGGCGTGAACTTGCCGCCAGATACCATTAGCGCGGTCACCGATGCGGTCTTAGAGGAAGTCACCGCGTGGCAGACCAGGCAACTCGACGAGTTCTATCCAGTCATCTTCTTTGATGCCCTACGTGTAAAAGTCCGTGACAACGGACGCGTCGTCATCAAGGCGGTCTACATGGCTGTTGGTGTGGACATGGAAGGCATCAAGCACATCTTGGGCTTGTGGGTAGCTACCAATGAAGGTGCAGCATTCTGGTCGCAGGTGTGCGCAGAAATCGCCAACCGCGGTGTCAACGATGTTTCTATTGTCTGTTGTGACGGACTGAAAGGTTTTCCCGAAGCAATCCAGGCAACCTGGCCGGAGTCCATGGTCCAAACCTGCGTGGTGCATCTGATTCGTGCCGCTAACAGGTCGGTAGCCTACGGCGACCGGAAAGAGGTCTCGAAGCATCTACGAGGCATCTATACCGCTGTCAACGAGAATGAAGCTCGACGTGCGCTCGATGAGTTTGAGGCCAGCGAGCTTGGCCAGAAGTATCCGCAATCAGTGAAAGTCTGGCGCGAAGCGTGGGACAGGTTCATTCCGTTCCTGCAGTTCCCGCCAGCGGCAAAGAAGGTTATCTACACCACCAATTCCGTCGAATCGATGAACAGTCAGCTGCGGAAAGCAACACGAAACCGCGTTCAATTCCCGTCGGATTCAGCGGCAGTGAAGACGCTGTGGTTGATGATCTATAACATCGAGGACCGTCGTGCTGCCCGCCGCGCTAAAGAAGGAGCCAAAGCTTCTGCTTCAGCCAAGCAACCTATCGAAGGCAGCAAGACCAGCAACTGGAAGCAGGCAATCAATCAGCTATCCGTGGCCTACCCCGACAGGTTCGCCGCATACTTGTAAATCAATCCCGTACACAAACGGACTGACACCCTCCATATAATCACGCTTGAGTTCGAAGGATTAAGCACCAATCAACGCATACGCGAACTGCTACTCTGAACATTCCTAAAAATGTCCGTATCCCCTTATTCTAATTAGCCCTACAAACCAGTATATGACTCGCGCTACACGAGGTCTCACAAAAAGGCCCGCAGTCTCTCGTCAAGCGCGTGCGAACGCGACCTCAAGGTCTGGGTGCCCAGGCCTGGGCAAATGCGGAAGACGGGCGGCCTAGCTCTGCAGCAGGCGCGGCACCACCTTGCCCGTAGCGTTGCGCGGAAGTTTGTCCAGGAAGTGGACATCGCGCGGCACGGAGTGGTCCGCCAGGTTCTCGCGCACCCATTCGCGGATGGTTTCCGCCGTCACGGACTTGCCCAGCGAATCCTTGGTGGTCACAGCCCACACCGCGATGCGCTGGAAGGTCTTCTCGTCCTCCACGCCGCCGGCGTGCACCTCGTGGATGCCCGGCATCGCTTCCAGAATCTCAGTGACCGACTGCGGGTGAACGTTCTCGCCGCCGACGATAATCATGTCGTCGGCGCGACCTACTACGTGCAGGTAACCCTGCTCGTCGATGTAGCCCAAGTCGCCGATGGAAATCAGCCCGTCAATCTTGTTTAGCTTGATCTTCGGGTTGGTGTAGCCAATCAACGCGGTGGAGTTGGTCAGGTAAATCTCGCCGACCTCGCCGCGCGGCACCTCGATGCCCTCCTCGTCGAGGATGCGCAGCTTCGTGCCCGAAGCCACCTTGCCGCCGGTGGTCGGGTCCTTGGCCACTTCTTCCATCGTCGCCGTGGAGGCGAGCGCGAGCTCCGTGGAGCCGTATACGTTGCACAGAATGGGTCCGAAGCGCTCGTTAGTTTCCTCCACAATCTGCGGCGTGAGCGCGTGGCCTGCAGAAGCGATGAACTTTAGCGAAGAAGTTTCATAACGCTTCTCCGGGTCAACCTCGACCATGCGGCGGAAGAAGACCGGCGAGGAGAGTAGACCGTCGAGCTTGTAGCGTTCGATATCGTCGAGTGCGAGCTCCGGGTCAAAGTCGCGGCGGGTCACGATGGTGTTGCGCAGACCCAGCGCGATGTTGACGCAGGCCCAACCCCAAGTGTGGAAGATGGACGCCGTCATCTGCACCTTCTGGTTTGCGCGCCACGGGATGTTGCCCACGATGGAGGCAAGCACGACCGGCAGGGTCGGCTCTGGGCGCATGATGCCCTTCGGGATGCCGGTGGTGCCGGAAGACATCAGCACGATGTGGCCATGCTTGGGGTACTTGTCCAGGCGGACCTGGGAGACGGCCTCGGGGTGCTTGACGACGTCGCTTAGCGTGCGCAATCCATAATGTTCCGCGCCCGAGTCGTGGCTGATGATGACCTCGAGCTTCTCGTAATAGGCCGGATCGAGACGGTCGATGAATTCGTCATCGATAGCGAGGACGTTGATGTTGTTTTCTTCGATGCAACCGGCTAGCTGTTCCGGAGAGGAACCCACGTTGAGCAGGAAGATGTGGGCACCCGCGTAGCCTTTGGCGCCGAGCGGGATAATGATGCCGCGGCCGTTGCGAGCCATGACGCCAAGGCGGATCTCCGGCAGGTCGAGCGCGCGCAAGTGCTTGGCGAGGGTCTGCGCGTTATTGCGCAGCTGGCGGTAGGTGAGGGCGCCGTCGTCATCGATAAGCGCAATGCGATCTGGACAGGTGATGTAGCCCTGCTCGAGCTCGCGCGCCGTGGTGAAGCGGTAGCGGGTCAGGATTGGTCCTGCCTTGATCAGGGGAGTGATTCCGTCGTGGTGGGTAATGATTCCGGACTTGAAGAGTTCGGGGACAAAGCGGCTGATCGCCGCAGCATTGAAAGCTAAATCGGAAAAATTGAAAGACATATAAACCTATTTTCAAAATAATTTGGAGAGCTATTCGCTTCTCTATCGTATTTTCGAGGCTAACCGTTGCTCTGAAGGGGGCAAATGTTGCTAGTGTTACAGAAGTTGCCCTAAAGTAGCGTAGGATACTTTTGATTCTAAACACATTTTCTGAATATCCGGATTCCTGGCGGTCAACTGGACGAGCGTCCAGGTTGCGCTAGGATAATGCGCGACAAATTTCGAGAGGAATCTAATGAAGCTGAAGAAGAAAGTGGCTGCTGTCGCCGCCGCTATGTTTGTTGCAGTTGGGGTTGGCCAGGTGCCGCAGGCGGTTGCGGCTGAGCGTAACTTGGTGGCTTTCGGTGACTCCGTTTTGGCAGACCCTGATGCGGGGGCCTACCTGCAGGCGCGTTTGAGCTCTCAAAGTGCTGGTGGTGTGAATTGCCCGCAGTCCAATAACTTTGCAAAGCGCACTGGTGCGAAGCTGGGCCTGCCGGTCGCGGATTTCTCCTGTTCCGGCGCCGTTTCCTTCTCTCCTGGGCCGCAGATGTTCTCCCAGGTGGATCGCGCTATCCAGACGGGAGCGCTCAGCGGTGAGACGCGTCGAGTTCTCTACGCCACCGGTTTCAATGACACCTACAACAACCCGGGAATGAGCCAGGGCGAGCTGCGTCGCCGCTTTGTTGATGCGAATGCACCTTTGATTAACCGCATTCGTGCTGCTGCGCCGAACGCGCGTATTCAGATTGTGGGCTATCCGACCATTGGTTCCGCGGGGAGCTACTGCTTGCTGCACGTTGGCCCAACTCCGGCGGATCGCACCTACCTTCCGCAGGTGGAAGGCTGGGAGAACGCAGCCCAGTGGATGCAGGTTGACCTTGCGTCCCGTACGGGTGTCGAATTTCTCGACATGAAGCCTTCTTCCCGTAATAACGGCATGTGTGCGAACGCGGATCAGCGCATGTGGGCTGGTCTTGTGGACTTTACTGCCGGCGACGGCAATCTGCCGCTGCACATCAACCAGCGCGGTCACGAGCATGCGGCAAACGTTATTGCCGCATCCTAGATTCTGAAAGACATTTTCATTAGTGCGGTTTTGTTGAAAATCTGTGTAGGCTCGGCCGCATGAGCGAAATAACCGTTAAAGCAGTAATCGCCCGTTCCAAGGGCGCACCAGTAGAGACCGTTGACATCGTCGTGCCCGAGCCGGGCGCAAACGACGTCATCGTAAAAGTTCAGGCCTGCGGTGTGTGTCACACCGACCTGGCCTACCGCGACGGCGACATCGAAGATGCCTTCCCGTTCCTGCTTGGCCATGAGGCTGCGGGCGTCGTCGAGCGCGTGGGCTCCGACGTAACCCACGTGGAGGTCGGTGACTTCGTCATCCTGAACTGGCGCGCCGTGTGCGGCGAGTGCCGCGCCTGCAAGAAGGGTGAGCCGAAGTACTGCTTTAACACCCATAATGCTTCCGCGAAGATGCGTCTGGCCGAAGGCGACCAGGACGCCGGCACGGAGCTGACCCCAGCGCTCGGCATCGGGTCCTTCGCGGAGAAGACCCTGGTTCACGAGGGTCAGTGCACCAAGGTGGATCCAGACGAGGATCCTGCCGCCGCTGGCCTGCTGGGCTGCGGCATCATGGCAGGCCTGGGCGCTGCGGTTAATACCGCCGACATTCAGCTGGGCGAGTCCGTCGCCGTATTCGGCTGCGGCGGCGTGGGCACTGCGGCCATCGCAGGAGCCAAGCTGGCAGGTGCTGCGAAGATCATCGCGGTGGACATTGACGAATCCAAGCTGGAAACCGCCCGCGAGTTCGGCGCCACCGACACCATCAACACCAAGGATTTGAGCGAGGACGAGGTCGTCGAGGCCGTCCGCAACCTCACCGAGGGCTTCGGCACCGACGTCACCATCGATGCAGTGGGCATTCAGCCGACCTGGCGCCAGGCTTTCTACTCCCGCGATCACGCCGGCCGCATGGTCATGGTGGGCGTTCCTAACCTTAGCGATCACGTGGATATCCCAGCCATCGACCTGTACGGCCGCGGGGGTTCCATCAAGCCGGCGTGGTACGGTGATTGCCTCCCGGAGCGCGACTTCCCGGCCTACGTCTCCTTGCACCGCAATGGGCAGTTCCCGCTGGACAAGTTCGTTTCGGAGCGCATTGCGCTTGACGACGTCGAGGAAGCCTTCACCACCATGAAGTCCGGCAAGGTTCTGCGTTCTGTCGTAGAGTTCGCGTAAACCGCTAGGGTGCAACCAAGAAGGAGCAAAGATGCAGATCGATAAGGTAGTGACCTCGGGTAAGTTTCGCCTCGACGGCGGGGAGTGGGACGTGGATAATAACGTCTACGTCATCGGCGACGCCTCCGGCGTTTACGTGGTGGACCCTTCCCACGACCTCGACGCAGTGGCCGACATTGTTGGCGACCGCCCCGTCAAGGGCATCCTCCTCACGCACGCCCACAATGACCACTGTGACCTCGCGCCCGCGGCCGCCGAGCGCTTTAGAGCCGAGGTTTATCTCCACCCCGACGATGAGATGCTATGGGAGGAGTCCAACGGCGGTGCGCCTTTCACCCCGCTGGCGGATAACCAGCAGTTCCAGGTCAGCGGCGAGGACATCACGGTGTTCCACACCCCAGGCCACTCCCCGGGCTGTGTGGTCTTACACCTGCCATCCGACGGCGTTCTACTCTCCGGAGACACCCTCTTCAATGGCGGGCCCGGTGCTACCGGCCGCAAGTACTCCGACTTCGACGTCATCATCGAGTCGCTGCGTAACGTCGTGTTCCACCTGCCCCCGGAGACTCGTGTCCTGCCAGGTCACGGCGATGAAACCACGGTAGGGGCAGAGGCTGCCCGCATCGACGAGTACGTGGCCCGCGGCTATTAGTTAGCCCTCGCTCGCTGCGTCCACCAGATAGGCGCCATAGCCTGATTTCATGAGTGGATCGGCGAGCGCGGCCAAGGCCTGCCGGGAGATGAAACCCTCGTGGTAGGCCGCCACCTCGGGTGAACCAATCACCGTGCCGGTGCGCTTTTGCATGACCTCGACGTAGGCGGAGGCCTCGCTCATGGAGTCCACGGTGCCGGTATCCAGCCACACGTCGCCGCGCTGCATGCGCTGCACGCGCAGCTGCCCGCGCCGCAGGTATTCCTCGTTGACCGCAGTGATTTCTAGCTCCCCGCGGGCGCTGGGCTCGATAGACCTGGCGATCTCAACAACGGAGTTATCGTAGAAATATAGGCCCACCACCGCATGGTTGGACTTGGGCCTTTCCGGCTTCTCCTCAATCGAGAGCGCATTGCCGTCGGCGTCGAAGTCCACCACGCCATAGCGCTGCGGATCAGAAACCTCGTAGGCGAAGATGATGCCGCCCTCCGGATTGCGGCACTGCCCCAGCGCGGTGGCAAAGCCGTGGCCTTCGAAGATGTTATCGCCCAGTACCAAGGCCACCGAGTCATCCCCGATGAAGTCCTCCGCGATGAGGAAAGCCTGCGCCAGGCCCTCGGGCCGTGGCTGTACCGCGTAGGAGAGCATGAGGCCGAGCTGGGAGCCGTCGCCAAGCAGGCGTTCAAAGGATGCCGAATCCTCCGGCGTGGTGATGATGAGGATCTCCCGAATGCCCGCCTGGATGAGAGTGCTCAGCGGGTAATAGACCATGGGCTTGTCGTAGATCGGCATGAGCTGCTTCGAGATGCCCTTGGTGATGGGGTAGAGGCGCGTGCCTGAACCGCCAGCGAGGATGATGCCTTTCATGCATTCAACCTTAATCCAGCGAGTAGAGCGCGAGGTACAGCGCAATCGCCGCGCGCCAGTTCATAGGGCTAAAGCCGGTGGCCTCAATCTTGGACAAATCCAGCGTGGACTCCAGCGGACGCCGCGCGGGCTCATCGCCGTATTCCTCGGTGCTGACCGGGTGGACCTCGGAAGGGTCGTGGCCGAGCCCGATGAACGTGGCCATCGCGATTTCGTCGCGGCCTACGCTGTCGCCCCCGGAGGATATGTTGTAGATGCCGTAGGGTGCCTGCACCTTGAGCAGGTGAGCGATGCCCTTGGCTAGGTCCTCGGCGAAGGTCGGCCGCCCGTGCTGGTCATGGATCACCTTCGGTTCCACGCCCTGTTTGGCAAGCCGCGCCATGGTCTTGACGAAGTTATTGCCGTCCCCAAAGACCCAGGAGGTACGCACGATGTAGTGCTTTGGCGCCACGCTTGCCGACGCCTCACCTGCCGCCTTCGACGCCCCATACAGGCTCAACGGGCTGGGTGTTTCCTCCTCGGTGTGGATTTTCTGGGAACCGTCGAAGATGTAGTCGCTCGAGACATGCACCAAGGTCAGGTTGTTCTCCACGGCGATGCGCGCGAGCTTCGCGGGCGCTAGGGCGTTGACTTCCCAGGCGCGGGCGCGGTCGGACTCGGCCCCATTGACGTCGTTGTAGGCAGCGCAGTTAATGATTGTGGAGTAGTGCCGCCAATGGCGCTCAGGTGGGTTGCAGATGTCGAAGTCCTCGCGTGCACAGAACTCAGCGTGGGGCAACACTTGGCGCAGCGCGCGCCCCAGTTGACCGTTTGCACCGGTGACCAATACTTTGCGCGGGGCCATGGGGGTGACGTCGGCAAGGCGTGGGTGAGCCCGGTCTTTGTCAGAGATCTCCGTGGGTTCGAGCGGCCAATCCACCATGTCCAGATTCACGAACGTGTACTCCGCATCCGGTGACCAGTGGTCATTGACGAGGTAGGAATAGGCGGTTTCCTCCAGCGCCTGGAAACCGTTGGCCACGCCCCAGGGCACAAAGACGGCGGTCTCCGGCCCAATTTCGTGGGTGACCAGCTCGCCGTAGGTCGGAGAACCCTCGCGCACGTCGCACCACGCGCCAAAAACTTTGCCATGGGCGACGCTCACCAGCTTGTCCCATGGTTCGGCGTGGAGGCCGCGAGTCACACCCCTCGTGGCGTTGAAAGAAACGTTGTTCTGCACCGGCTGAAAGTCCGGCAGCCCGGCATCCAGCATCTTGGCGCGCTGCCAATTTTCTTTGAACCAGCCACGGTTGTCGCTGTGCACATCCAGCTCCACGATGAGCAGGCCTTCAATGGCTGTCTTCTTGATCTGCATGATTGCCTCTTATTGTCCTTGCTGTGCGTAGTGCTTCTCGACGTCGCCCTTCACCGGACGCCACCACTGCTCATTGTCGTGGTACCACGTGATTGTTTGCTCAAGCCCCACGCGGAGGTCCGTGTAGCGCGGGACCCAGCCGAGATCGCGGCGCAGTTTCGAGGCGTCCATGGCATAGCGTTGGTCGTGACCCGGCCTATCTGCCACGTGCTCGTAGTGGGCCTTACCAGTTTTGTCGGTAGCTCCCATGATCTGGCAGATCACTTCGATGACTTCTTTGTTGTTGATGTCTTTCTGGTCGGCACCGATGTTGTAGGTTTCACCGATTTCGCCACGATCCAAAATCGCCAGCACTGCTGCGTTGTGATCATCGACGTGAATCCAATCGCGCACTTGCTCGCCGGTGCCATAAAGCTTTGCGGGCTGATCATCCAATAAGTTGGTGATCTGCCGCGGAATGAATTTCTCCACGTGCTGGTACGGGCCATAGTTATTGGAGCAGTTGGAGATGGTCGCCCGCAGACCGAAGCTGCGCACCCAGGCACGCACGAGATGGTCCGAGCCGGCCTTGGAGGCCGAGTACGGTGAGGAAGGGTTGTACGGAGTGGACTCCGTGAACTTCGTGTCGGCGCCGATTTCAAGGTCGCCGAAAACCTCATCGGTGGACACGTGGTGGAATCGCACGTCATGCTTGCGGCACGCCTCGATCAGTGTGAACGTTCCCACCACATTGGTCTGAATGAAGGGGGAAGGGTCCCGCAGCGAGTTGTCATTGTGCGACTCAGCGGCGAAGTGAACGACTACGTCCGACTGCGCCACTAGCTCGTCTACCAACACGGCGTCAGCGATATCACCGACCACTAGCCGTGCCTCGACTCCCTCAAGGTTCGCGCGATTGCCGGCGTAAGTGAGCTTGTCGAGGACCGTGATTTCCACCTCCGGCCGCTCCTTAGCTACGAGACGAACGAAGTTTGCGCCGATGAATCCGGCGCCACCTGTGACGAGCATTCTGTGCATGGCTACCAAGTTTAGGCCACCGCACTTATCCTTCCTCAGCTTCGGAGCAAAACGCCAGCGTGGCCCTCCCGCAAGGCACACTTGTCCTGCGGTTAGGCACTGAGTTTGCGCGCTGGAGCTTTTTGCGCAGCCGGACTGTCATTGAGAAAGATCTGCCCCGAACCTGCGGGGCGATAACCCACTCTTCCTGTTTTGGGGCATCGTTCCGCATGACCCATATTTCTGGCCCCGTCCCGTTGGTCATTGTTATCAACATGATGACCTCTGCATTGGAGCGTTAAGTTCCGTAAGTCCGTGGTCCCACCGGCTGCCCAAGCATGAATATGGTGGACATCGCATTCGACCCAGGGCTTATCACATCCCGGCCGCGAGCACACCAGCTCTGATGCCGCCAAAGCAATCCGTTGATAGAGGCTTGCGCTGCGCTTGCAGCGGCCAAGTTCCAGCGGGAAACCTTTGTCATCTACTGCGCAGATAAAGTCATGCGATGCAGCTCCTATGCGCAACAGGTCGAGCGGGGAAAGCTCCACTCCTGTGTTGGTGGCGAACCTCGTGGAAGAATCCATCTCCTCCAACTCGCTCAACGTGGTGGTGATGAGCAGGGAACCTACTCCGCCGTTAGTGTGCTGCTTCGACTCCAAGTAGTCGTGCACTATTGCCGCCAGCTGATCCGCCATGCGCTGCGAATAAGTGCGCGAGTCTTCCTCGGCGGGGACATTTGGTCCGCCCTGATGGCGGGCTGGTGCGAAAGCAGCCTTGAGCATCGCCGCAGTAGCAGCATCGACATAGCCGCTGATGAACACGCCTCCGTCGGCATCTGGCTGCGAAATGCGCAAGCGGCGCTTCTTAAAGACCGCATCCACATCCGAAACCGATTTGTTGGCCTGACGGATAGCGTTGCGCAGCCAATCCCGCAACGCCGTATGGGAAAGCTCGCGGGACTTCTCCAAGGCTTGTTGGCGCAATTCTTGTGGCCCAGGCGTCGCGCCCTCAGTGAGGTGTTCCAATTCGCGCTCAATGAGCGCGATGGTCTTTTCGCGCGCGGCATCTTCCTCGAGCATCTGCCGGCGCCGCTTTTCGGCTGCCGCGCGCTCCCGCCGAGCACGCTCGCGAGCAGCCTCTTCTCGCTTGCGCTCTTCATCGCTAGCTTCCTCGCCCACTGGCAGCGTTTCAGACGGTGCAGATTCAGAAGGGGAGACCTCAGCAAGCGGCGCAAAAAGTGATTGCCCCGTCTTTATCCGTGACTGAGCTTCGGCGTAAGTGAGCCCCAGTCTCGCCGTGAGGTAGTCTTCTGGCTTGCTCGACCCCACCACGCGCCCAGCATCATCGCGCGCGGCAATGAACGCGAATGCCGCATCCACGGTGGTCTTCTTACTCATTACGGTTTCGAGATGCTCAAAAGCAGGGTGGGGGCGCCCAAAGTAGACATCAGAGGGATCCTTCAAGAGCTCTCGCAGTGAAGTTAGCGAGCTCGTAATGCTATTGATTGTGGAAATTATTGCCTCATGCTTGTCTTGCATTGTGTCCGTCCCCCTCTCGAATCCCCGTATTCGATTACATGTTCTATTATATCGAATCCTAAAGGGGTGTCAATAGGGAAGTAGAAAAACTTTTCGAATTAAACACTCGGTAAGGGTAGACAGTTATGTGACGAGCTATGCGGGGAATTTGGGTAGCGCCGTGTGATCCAGCCACTGCTCAAGCAGCGCGTCCACGGCAGCCGGATCCTCGCTCTCTGCGTGTAGGCGTTCAATGAGATTCGCTGGACTAACGACGTTATGCTGGCTGGCCTTTACATAGGAGCGGACGGCGCGGAAGAAGGCGACGTCGCCAAGCAGGCGGCGTAAAGCGTGAACCGTGAGGGCCCCACGTTTGTATACGCGGTCATCGAACATGTCGCGTGTGCCGGGATTGGAAAGCTTAAGGTCCTGCTTTTTGCGTGCCAAGACGTTGTAGTGGGAACGCGCCGAATCATGCGCAGGCTGGTCGTGCGCGTGCTCCATCCACAGCCACTCGCAGTAGCAGGCAAAGCCCTCATTAAGCCAAATGTCTTTCCATTCCCTAAGCCCCACCGAATTACCAAACCATTGATGGGAAAGTTCGTGAGCGATGAGGCGCTCAAAGGTAGCCGAGACATGGTTCGAGCCGAAAATGGAAAGCCCCTGGGCCTCCAGTGGAATCTCTAGCTCGTCCTCGGTAATGACGACCTGGTATTCGTCGAATGGGTAACTGCCAAAGCAATCGGCGTAGAACTTCAACATTTCGTGTTGCTGTGCGAATTCGCGCTTGACCGCCTCTTTGAGCTGCGCCGGGGCCCATGCGCGAACGTGCTTGCCCAAATCAATCTCCACGAATTCACCGACCTGCACCGTGGCGAGGTAAGTGGCCATGGGGTGCTCGGTGCGGTAATGCCAGGTCGTTGTGGAACCGCTGGCCTGCTTGCGGGAGACCAATTTGCCGTTAGAAATAACACGGAACGGATCGTCTGCGGTAATCCGAATATCGTAGGTGGCCTTCTCGCTCGGGGTGTCATCGCACGGGAACCAGCTGGGAGCGCCGTTGGGCTGGCTAGCCACCAGGGATCCTGACTCGGTCTCCTCCCACCCCAGCTCGCCCCATGGGGTGCGAATCGGGCGCGGGGAGCCGCCGTAGCGGATGTGGAGCTCAAACTCGCTGCCTTCCTCCACGGTCTCCGCGAAGCTGATGCGCAACTTGCTGGTGGATTGCCGGAACTTCGCTACGCGTGGTGCATTTTTAGCCGTGATACGGCGTGCCACCATGGCGCCACCAAGATCAAGCGTGAGCTTGTCGACGTCGTCAAGTGCACGCATGTGCAGCACCGCCACGCCCTGTAGCATGTTGGGCTCCACGCGGTAGGTGAGGTCCAAGTCGTAGTGGAGCACCTCGAAGCCTAAATTAAACGCAATACCGGTGTACTCGTCGTGGTACTCGGAGAGTTGACCAGCGGTTGAGGCGACATGCGAAAGGGCGGTGGAAAGCAGCTTCATAATGCTGCGATCCTACCGCCCTTAAGGTCTAAAGCCCTATTCGAGAAAGCCTAGGAGTTAAGTGCTGCCTCAAATACCGGCCAGGACTTCTCAATGTCTTCGCGCCAGCCCGGCCAAGAGTGGGTGCCGACGTTGCGGAAGTTGAAGGTTGCAGGAATCTGCTGCTTGTCCAGCTTTGCCTTCAGATTGTGGGTGCAGTGGTTGACTGCAGCCTCAATGATGCCGCCCTCGACCTGCAGCTGGGCAGAGCCCATGAGTGCAACGGCTGGGTTCATACCCTGCGCGGTGTAGTAAGAAGAGGTGTCGGTCTCACCAGCGAGACCGGTTGCGGAGGAAACGTAGAGAGTGGTGCCGCGCAGCTTCTCGGAGTTGAGCAGGGCATCGTTGTAACGGTTGTTCTCGGAGCCCATTTGGCCCCACATCTGCTCCGGCTCAGCGCCGCCACGGTTAACGGTAAGGCGCAGGAACTGGTGCTCCAGCGGGGTGGAGGTAGCGGCACAGCCAGCGAAGGAGCCTACTGCATCGTAGAAGCCCTGGTTGTGCTGAGCGAAGAGGAGGGAGGAGGTTGCGGACATGGACATACCCGCAACGGCGCGCTTGTTGGAAGCCTGCAGGCGGCCCTCGAGGGCGGTCGGCAGCTCCTTGGTCAGGAAGGTCTCCCACTTCTGCGGGCCTGAGAGGTAGCTGCCGTTCGGCTCCTGCTCCCAGTCGGTGTAGTAGGAGAAAGCGCCGGCCTGCGGAACGACGACGTTGACGTTTTTCTGGGAGTAGAAGTCAACGGCCTGGGACAGGTTTAGCCAGTCAGAATCCTGCTCAGCGGAACCTGCGCCATTGAGCAGGTAGATGGTTGGGCGGTTAGCGTCCTTCGCACGGATCACTGCCAAAGGAACAACGCGGCCGTTCATAGCAGGGGAGGTGGCCTGGAGCTTCAGGACGCGTGCATCGTCCTTGTACTTCTGGAACCACTTGGTTGCTTCTACCTCTGGGGTGACCTGTAGATCGGAGACCTCCGAGAGGGTGGTCTCGCCAGCTACCTGCTGTGGGGTGAGGGTTGCAGCACCTGCGGCAGGTGCAGTGAGAGCGCCAGCAGCGATGGCTGCTGCTGCGATGATAGTGCTAATTCGCTTCATTGGCTTCTTTCCAACATCTGAAGAGTGACAAGGAGAGCTTACTGTGTTCATGCTGTCTGGTCTACCGTGCGGAGCCAGTAGGGGTAAACAATCTCAGTTCAGTAAGCCATTCGGTGACTGGGATATCGGCGACCGCTTCGTATTCGTTAACAATTTCCGATGAATTTTACTGTTTCAAAACGGCGGCTTGGGGGAATGTCTTTTGTGCAGCGTGTTGGTCAAGGCTGGCTAAGCTGCACAAATTGCTAGGTGGCAGTGTCTTGTAGTGACTTTCGGGGTTTGCCTGTCGATGATGGTGGGCAATGATCATAGGACTTTCGTGAAGTTATTGAAGTTAGCAGTGGTGTGGGGGTGGTTTTTGTGTCATAATCTTCTGCGTCGGAAACCATGTGGCACGTAACGACGTCGCATGAAAGCCCGTTAATATATGTGCAACCCGGTCTGCGGCCCACCCCTTTGGCGTGTGGCCTGCACCTAAATCAGCCAGAAACAATAGAAAGTGAAGCTCAATGAACGCTTTTGATACCCTTCTCGTCATGATCAACAACGTCCTCGGTGGATGGATCCACGCTGGTTCCTCCATGTCCTCCAACGCGGCATTGGCCATGGGTCTGTTCTAAATTAGCCAACGCTGCCCCCGCCACGGTGCCTATATAGGTCCGAAGGCGGGTTCTTTTTTGCTCATCGTTGGTGGGGAGCACATGCTTGCCGACGCCCCCATCTCTCGCCCATGCACACAATCGCGGGGGGAGAGAGACACAGCGCACGAAGTTACGTATTCTTATATGCGTGACTAATGAACATTATGACGTTGTAGTACTCGGCGCGGGCCCCGGCGGCTACGTGTCCGCCATCCGCGCAGCCCAGCTCGGTAAGAAGGTTGCTGTCATTGAGAAGCAGTACTGGGGAGGCGTCTGCCTCAACGTTGGCTGCATCCCGTCCAAGGCGTTGTTGAAGAACGCCGAGGTTGCACACACCTTCAACCATGAGGCTAAGGCTTTCGGCATCTCTGGTGATGTCTCCTTCGACTTCGGTGTTGCTCACAAGCGCTCCCGCAAGGTCTCTGAGGGCATCGTCAAAGGTGTCCACTACCTGATGAAGAAGAACAAGATCACCGAGATCAACGGCCTTGGCTCCTTCAAGGACGCAAAGACCATTGAAATCACAGAGGGTGATGACAAGGGTAAGACCGTCACCTTCGACAACTGCATCATCGCAACCGGCTCCGTCGTTCGCTCCCTCCCGGGCGTCGAAATCGGCGGCAACATCGTTTCCTTTGAGGAGCAGATCTTGAAGGACGACGCTCCGAAGTCCATGGTCATCGTGGGTGCCGGCGCAATCGGCATGGAGTTCGCATACGTCCTGGCTAACTACGGCGTGGACGTCACCATCGTCGAGTTCATGGACCGCGTTCTGCCGAACGAGGACAAGGACGTCTCCAAGGAGATTGCTAAGCAGTACAAGAAGCTTGGTGTGAAGCTGCTGACCGGCTTCAAGACCACCTCCATCAAGGACAACGGTGACAACGTCACCGTTGAGGTCGAGTCCAAGGACGGCTCCAAGACCGATACCCTGACCGTTGACCGCTGCATGGTCTCCATCGGTTTCGCACCTCGCGTGGAGGGCTTCGGCTTGGAGAACACCGGTGTTGAGCTCACCGAGCGCGGTGCAATCGCGATCGACGACTACATGCGCACCAACGTTCCGGGCATCTACGCTATTGGCGACGTCACCGCGAAGCTGCAGCTCGCACACGTGGCTGAGGCACAGGGCGTTGTTGCCGCTGAGGTCATCGCGGGTGCTGAGACCCAGCTGCTGGGTGACTACATGAACATGCCACGTGCTACCTTCTGCAACCCGCAGGTTGCTTCCTTCGGCTACACCGAGGAGCAGGCACGTGAGAAGTTTGCTGACCGCGAGATCAAGGTCGCTACCTTCCCGTTCTCCGCAAACGGTAAGGCTGCTGGTCTCAACGAGACCGCCGGCTTCGTCAAGCTCATCGCTGATGGCGAGTACGGCGAACTCATCGGTGGCCACATGGTTGGTTCCAACGTCTCCGAGCTCCTGCCGGAGCTCACGCTGGCACAGCGTTTCGACCTCACCGCAGAGGAAATCGGACGCAACATCCACACCCACCCGACGCTTTCTGAGGCCATGAAGGAAGCTGCCGAGGGCATCGGCGGCCACATGATTAACCTCTAAGCGCTTTTTGCGTTAAGGCCCCCGCGAGGGGGCCTTTTCTGCATCTTCTGGCAAATACCCAGCCCTGGAAACACAGACCTGCTGGTGGCGATCCCGCGAGAACAAACGGGATGCTTGTACGACCACGGGGTCTTGTCTTTCAGGGCTGGGTATTTGCGTTCCGGCAGCGAAGCGCGGCGCCGCAAGCCCGGGATGTCGCGTGCTTAGTAGGGGGCTACGGAAGAGCGGTGGGCGTCGATATTTAGCGTCTCGTTGATAGCAGGGAAAGCGCGCTGTGCGCAGTTCGCACGCGGGCAGGTTCGGCAGCCATTGCCAATTGGTGTTGCTGCAGAGAGGTCGCCTAAATCAAGCCCCTCGGCGTACACCGTGCGGTCTGCGTGGCGAGCTTCGCATCCTAAGCCAATAGCGAAGAGCTTATTCGTATCGCCATAGCGGCCCTGGTGATGCTGCACCGAACGAGAGATCCACAAGTAATTACGGCCATCGGGCATCTGGGCCACTTGGCGGGAGATTACGCCGGGTTTAGAGAAGGTCTCGTAAATATTCCACAACGGGCAGGTGCCGCCAGAGTTGGAAAAGTGAACGCCCGTGGCCGATTGGCGCTTGGACATGTTTCCCGCACGGTCAACGCGCACAAAAGTAAAAGGAATGCCTCGCTTGTTTGGGCGCTGGAGGGTGGAAAGACGAGACGCAACCGTCTCGTAGCCCACGCCGAAGACCTGGCACAAGTACTCAAGGTCGTATCCAGATTGCTCGGCCTCTGCATGGATAGTCGTGTATGGCAGGATGGTGGCCGCTGCGAAGTAGCTGGCGATGCCGCGCTTAGCCAAGTTACGTGAGGCCTCTGAGGTGAAGGGCTCTTCGTCGACGAGGGCGTCGATAAGCGAGCCGGCTTCTAGGAACCCTAGTTCCGCCGCCATACGGAATGCACGCTGGCCTTCAGTAAGGCGGCTGGCGAGACGGAACGTTCCCTCTTCGGAATCAAAGCGGTGCAGCGTTCCGTCCATCTGGGGTGTGGTGAGGATCTCCACCCCGTGCTTTTCGTTGAGGCGCGCGGCTAGGGCGGCCTCTGTGTCACGGATGCGGAACTGGGAAACGTTGAGCTTGGAGGCAAGGGCCTCGGCGTGTAGATCAAGCTCGTCAAGATAGTTCTGGCGAGCGTAGAAGAAGTCGCGGACTTCGTCGTGCGGCATGGATAAGGCTTGGGTGCCAGCAGTGCGCCGGCTATCGGTAGCCAGTGAGAGCTTGTCGCGCACATTGCGATAGCGACGGTGGATGTCCACGAGGGTTCGTGCCACCGTGGGGTGGTTATAGACCAATTCAGAGAGCTCCTGGAGCTCAACGGGGGAGGGGCAGAGCTCCTTGTCTTGAATTACGTCTTGGATTTCCGCGAGGAGGCGTGAATCGTCGTCGCGTGAGAAGAACGTGGCGTCGACACCGAAGACTTCCGTTATTCGGAGTAAGACAGGTACCGTTAATGGGCGAACATCGTGTTCGATTTGATTCACGTAGCTGGCCGAAAGGCCTAGTGTAGCTGCTAGGGAAGCTTGGCTAAGGTCCCTTTCGCGCCGCAGTTGGCGAAGGCGCGAACCCACGTATGTCTTGCTCATGTGAGAAAGGTTACCGGCGCAGGCCCGGTCGTAACAGGATTTTTGCAAAGTTTGTGTGAAGCTTCTTAACGACCCTGCGACTGGGGGTATTTTGCGTGGGGTGTGGGTGGTGTGACTCCTGCGAAAGTTTGACACCTAAAGGGGTAACCCTGTCACTTGAATCGTCGCCTGTGATCAACCTCATAAATTGCTGGGAATTTCGCAACGTCCGTATTGCGTAAAGGGCAGCATGCAAGGTAAACGGCTTTTCGAAAGTTAGTTTTTAGGCGATCCTTACCTAAAGAAATTTCTACGGAATGCTTAGTGGCACTTTGGCGGGCTAAAGAAGGCCCAAATTGACTAGTTGCCAGCGAATAAGGCTGCGTAAGGTAAAAGCGACTATGGAGGTGTCATGTCTGTAAAAAATCCTGACCGTGAAGCGCTCGCTCACGGCCGTATCACTAATGAAGCAATTCGTACCAAGCCTTCCGTTCCCACCTGGGCACTGAAGCTCACCATGGCCGTTACGGGCCTGTTCTTTGCGCTCTTCGTTGTTGGCCACATGGCCGGCAACCTGAAGCTTTACTTGCCGGCTCACGACGGCGATGAGGCGCTGGACATCTACGGCGAATTCCTGCGTGGACTCGGCGAGCCGCTGATTCCGCATGGCCACATGCTGTGGATCATCCGCATCGTCCTTCTCGCCTGCGTTATCGCCCACATCTACGGCGCATTTGCCCTGACTGCCCGTTCTAAGCAGTCCCGCGGTAAGTTCAAGCGCACCAATCTCATGGGTGGCCTGGATTCCTTTGCCACCAAGACCATGCTGGTCACCGGCGCTGTCCTGCTGCTGTTCATCATCTTCCACCTGCTGGATCTGACGATGGGCGTGCAGCCGGTTGCCCCTGAGGCATTCGTCCACGGTGAGGTTAAGGCAAACATGATTGCCACCTTCAGCCGCTGGCCTGTCACCATCTTCTACGTGCTGGCAATGTGCTGCCTGTTCCTGCATCTGACCCACGGCATCCGTCTGGCTGCTTCTGACCTGGGTATCACCGGTGCAAAGTGGCGTCAGGTCTTCGTGATCCTGGCCTATGTCATTCCGGCAGTCGTTTGCATCGCAAACATCGTTATGCCGCTGTCCATTGCCCTGGGTTGGGTCAGCTAAAGGAGCTTTTGAATATGTCTAACACTGAACTCAAGCGCGAACACCCAACGTTCTCGCACCCGACGTCGATTGTTCCTGGCGTCACCGCTGGCCGAATTCTGGAGTCCCACGAGCCACACGGCGTCCCAATGAAGGACATGTGGAGCTACCAGAAAGACCACATGGAGCTGGTCTCCCCGCTGAACCGCCGCAAGTTCGAGATCGTTGTTGTTGGTACCGGTCTGGCGGCCGGTTCCGCAGCTGCCGCCCTCGGCGAGCTGGGCTACAACGTCAAGGTCTTCACCTACCATGACTCCCCACGTCGTGCGCACTCCATTGCTGCACAGGGTGGCGTTAACTCTTCCCGCCACAAGAAGGTGGACAACGACTCCGCTTACCGCCACACCAAGGACACCGTGAAGGGCGGCGACTACCGTTGCCGCGAGTCCGACTGCTGGCGCCTGGCTTACGAGTCCGTCCGCGTTATCGACCACATGAACGCCATTGGTGCGCCGTTCGCCCGTGAGTACGGCGGCACCCTGGCTACCCGCTCCTTCGGTGGTGTGCAGGTCTCCCGTACGTACTACACCCGTGGTCAAACAGGTCAGCAGCTGCAGCTGTCCACCACCTCGGCGCTGTACCGCCAGATCGGTCTGGGCAACGTGGAGCTCTTTGCTCACCATGACATGCAGGACATCATCACCTACAACGACAATGGTGTGAAGCGGGCAGGTGGCATCGTCACCCGTAACCTCATCACCGGCGAGCTGAAGGCCTTCACCGGCCACGCAGTTATCCTCGGTACCGGCGGTTACGGCAACGTCTACCACATGTCTACGCTGGCCAAGAACTCCAACGCTGGCGCCATGATGCGTGCCTACGAGCAGGGTGCATACCTTGCTTCCCCGGCATTCATCCAGTTCCACCCGACGGGTCTTCCGGTCAACTCTGAGTGGCAGTCCAAGACCATTCTGATGTCTGAGTCCCTGCGTAACGACGGCCGCATCTGGTCCCCGATCAAGGAAGGCGACGACCGCCCCGCCAACGACATTCCGGAGGAGGAGCGCGACTACTTCTTGGAGCGTCGCTACCCGGCCTTCGGCAACCTGGTTCCGCGTGACGTTGCTTCCCGTGCGATCTCTCAGCAGATCAACAAGGGCCTCGGCGTCGGACCGCTGCACAACTCCGTTTACCTGGACTTCCGTGACGCTATCCAGCGCCTCGGCAAGGACAAGATCCGTGAGCGTTACTCCAACCTCATCGAGATGTACGAAGAGGCAATCGGCGAGTCCGCATACGAGACTCCAATGCGTATCGCACCGACCTGCCACTTCACTATGGGTGGCCTGTGGACCGACTTCAACGAGATGACCGCTATCGACGGCCTGTTCGCCGCCGGTGAGTGCTCTTGGACCTACCACGGTGCGAACCGCCTGGGCGCTAACTCCTTGCTGTCCGCATCCGTCGACGGCTGGTTCACCCTGCCGTTCACCATCCCGAACTACTTGGCCCACCACCTCGGTGAGGCCAAGCTGGCTGAGGATTCCGCAGAGGCAGCACAGGCTATTGCACGCGCACAGTCCCGCATCGACCGCCTCATGAGCGTTCGCGGCGAGAACCCGCACGGCCCGGCTTACTACCACCGCCAGCTTGGCGAGATTCTGTACTGGGGCTGCGGCGTTTCCCGTAACGTCGAGGACCTTAAGGTTGCTATCGACAAGGTTCGCGCGCTGCGCGAGGAGTTCTGGGCAAACGTCCGCATCACCGGCAACGCCAACGACATGAACCAGGTTCTCGAGTACGGTCTGCGCGTTGCTGACTACATCGACCTCGGCGAGCTCATGTGTGTTGACGCTCTGGACCGCGATGAGTCCTGTGGTGCGCACTTCCGCGACGACCACCTCTCTGAGGATGGCGAGGCTGAGCGTGATGATGAGAACTGGTGCTTCGTTTCCGCCTGGGAGCCGGGTGCAAACGCTGGCGAATTCATCCGCCACGCAGAGCCTCTGTACTTTGATTCGATCCCGCTGATGACAAGGAACTACAAGTAATGAAACTGACACTTGAGATCTGGCGTCAAGCCGGACCGACGCAAGAAGGCAAGTTCGAGACCATTCAGGTCGCTGACGCCGCCGAGCAGATGTCCATCCTGGAGCTGCTGGACCACGTCAATGATGGTCTGATCGAGGCCGGCAACGAGCCTTTCGCATTCGCCTCTGACTGCCGTGAGGGCATCTGTGGTACCTGTGGCCTGCTGGTTAACGGCCGTCCGCACGGCCCTGGCCAGAACACCCCGGCCTGCCAGCAGCGCCTGTTCCAGTTCAAGGATGGCGACACCATCAAGCTGGAGCCATTCCGCTCCGCTGCATACCCCGTCATCAAGGACATGATCGTGGACCGCTCCAAGCTGGACCACGTCATGGAGCAGGGTGGCTACGTATCCATGGACGCCGGTACCGCACCGGACGCAGATACTCTGCACCTCAACCACGAGACTGCTGAGTACTCCCTCGACCACGCTGCCTGCATCGGCTGCGGTGCCTGTGTGGCATCCTGCCCGAACGGTGCAGCACACCTGTTCACGGGTGCCAAGCTGGTTCACCTCTCCCTCATGCCGCTGGGCAAGGAAGAGCGTGGCCGCCGCGCCCGCAACATGGTCGACGACCTTGAGCAGAACTTCGGTCACTGCTCCCTTTACGGTGAGTGCGCTGACGTCTGCCCGGCAGGCGTCCCACTGACCGCCGTGTCCGCAGTTACCCGCGAACGTGCACGTGCTGCTTTCCGCGGCAAGGACGACTAAGATATAGTTATTCACAGGAATAACAGGAACGAGAGAAAGTTTCAGCTATGAGCGACAACACCCATGCAGTTGCTGATCACGCAAGTGAGACCTACCCGGAGTTCTCCGGCAAGATCCAGGACTCTTACATTGAGGGATACGACCCAGTATCCTTCGGCGCACCGCACTCTTCTTTGCTGCGCACCTCCACCTGGGTCGGCATGGGCCTGGTCCTTTCTCTGCTGCCGGCAGCCGGCACCCTGATTTGGGGCCTCGGCGCTGATGCCTTCCCGTACGGCGCGGGCCAGGAGAGCTCCAAGATGTCCATCATCGTCGGTGCTGTCCTGCTCGTCGTCATGGCTGTCGCTTGCGTTGGTCTCATCCACTACGGTCGTCGTTACTACCGTCAGTATCGTTCTGAGACCGGTCGTATCAACTAGTTTCTGTGCATCGGACGCCCCCGCAGCCCTCGTGGTGCGGGGGCTTCGTTAGTCTCTAGGGACATAACAGGGTTAGTCTCTAGGTTCGACCAAGGAGTACCAATGACCATCGCCGTCCCAGGCCCCAACCCAGCCGACGTCGCCGAGCGCCGCCGCACCCTGCGCAAGTACCAGTGGGGCGTCACCGGCCTGCTTATCCTCGCCGCAGTCATCTTCTTCGCGTGCTCCTGGTGGCAGCACCACAACCCCGACGCCCCGACGTGGGTGGGCTATGTGCGCGCGGGCGCCGAGGCTGGCATGGTCGGCGGTCTCGCGGACTGGTTCGCGGTAACCGCCATCTTCCGCTACCCCATGGGCATCCCGATCCCGCACACCGCGCTGATTCCCAGGAAGAAGGACCAGGTAGGCGAGGCACTGAGTACCTTCGTAGAGGAACAGTTCCTCACCCCGGATGCGCTCTCGGCGAAGATCTCGGAGAACAACATCCCTGAGAAGGCCGGCGCCTGGCTATCCCAGCCGCGCAATGCGGAGCTCGCCGCGCACAAGGCCGCAGAAATGGCCTCCCGCGCCGTCAACAGCTTTGACCACGCCGAGGCCGAGGAACTCATCCGCACCCAGATCCTCGACCGCATGATGGAGCCCGAATGGGGTCCGCCGGTCGGGCGTTTGCTCGAGGGCTACATCGCCGATGGCAAAGCAGAGCCGCTTGTCGACGACCTCATCGACTGGGCCCATGGCAAAGTACTGACCATGGAGGATGCCGTCATCGAGCTCGTCGATGAAAAGATGCCCGCCTGGCTGCCTCGTTTTGCCCGCGGCATGGCAGGCGACAAGGTCTATGTGGCCATCGTTGAGTGGGCCTCCGAGGTCAAGTACGACAAGAACCACGATGTGCGCCAAGCTATCCGCCGAAACCTCGCTCTGTTCGCGCAGAAGCTCCAAGACGATCCCGAGATGGTCGCTCGCGTCGAAGGCATCAAGCAAGAGATGATGAACTCCGAGCAGGTCCAAGCCATGCCGGGGGCGGCGTGGGAGGCCTTTAGGAGCGGCGTCGCCAAGCAGGCGGCGGATCCCGAGTCCTTCTTGCGCACGAAGATCGCCACCGAAGCCCAGCGTTTCGGCACGCGCGTGCAAACGGACCCGAAGTTTTTGCAGCAGGCCAATGACATCGTGGACAAGGCCGCGCGCTGGGCCGCCGAGAACTTCGCCGGCGACATCATCAGCATCATCCCAGAGACCATCAAGCGCTGGGACGCCACGGAAGCCTCCGAAAACATTGAGCTTTTGGTAGGAAAAGACCTGCAATTCATCCGCCTCAATGGCACGGTCGTGGGAACGCTGGCAGGATTGGTTATCTATACCGTCAACCATCTAGTTTTTGGAGCCTAAGGGCCTTAGAAGGAGAACACCATGGACAACTCATTCCTCGAATCACTGAAAACCGCCGGTGCCTCCAGCGCTGAGGTGGCAAAGAACTTTGGCAACCGGTTCAAGGAGGAGCGCCAGCAGCAGGCACAGCAAGCGAAAGCCGAGCGCGTCGCCCGCGCAGCCGACGTCCCAGGGGCCGCAGAGGGGGAGAAGTCTTTCATCGACAAGGTGACCGAAACCGTCCGCGAGCTGGGCGAGACCGTCGTTAGCGCCGCAAATGAGACCTTCGAATCCGAGTCCTTCGCGCGCGCCCGTCAGGACGTCACCGCCGCCTTTGAAGAAGGCCGCGAGGGCGTGACCGAGGCTATCTCCAATGCGAAGGAAAAGCGCGCCACCCCAAACAAGGCTGCCGAGACTGCGCCGCAGGCCCCGCAGGATGAGAGCATCGTCGAAGGTGAGGTCGTCGACGACGACAATTCCAACCCCTTCGGTTCCGCCAGCTAGACTGTCCTAACGTATGAACACTGCATTTTATATTCTCGCAAACATGGAGCACTGGATCTTCATGGCCGTTTCAATCTTCGCGATCGTGGGCGCCGTCCTGGCCGCCACGACCCGCGAAGACGCATTCCGTGCCGGAGACCGCCAGGGCAAGTGGACGTGGGTGGGCCTGCTGGTGGGCTCCGCAGTGGCGATGAACCTGCACTTGCCGTTCATCGAGTGGATCGGCGCCGTGGTGACCGGTGTGTACTGGTTTGATGTCCGCCCCCAGCTCAAGGCCATTATCAATGGCGACTACAGCTATTAAAAATGCGCAACCTGCTTGAAGCAACAATCGCAGACGTACGCGAAGCGGCGCAGTATGACAGCGCCCTTCTCGTCTCGCCCACGCACGTGCTCGCCGCTGCACAGGCGCCGCACGTAGCCACCGTGGCGGGCTATCCCACCGGCCGCCACCACAGCCTCATCAAGGCCTCCGAGGCGCGCCTTGCGGTGCAATCCGGTGCGGCGGAGGTGTGGGTTGCGGTTGACGCATTGCTTGGCGACGCCACCGCCCTCCTCACCGATCTCATCACCGTGCGCGAGGCCTGCCCGCAGCCAGTCGCATTGGGGCTCATCGTCCCATCTAGCGAGCATGCGGCCGCCGCGGCACGCGCGGCAGCCCAGGCGGGCTTTGACAAGCTCATCTATGCCACGCAGGAACACCTCGCTGAAGTCGAAACCCAGATAGCACGAGAGCCGGCAGGTGTACTGCCGGCTCTCGTGTGGCCTACCGCTTAGGCCGGCTCTCGTGTGGCCTACCGCCTAGGCCGCGGATTCGCTATCCCCGCGCAGGGGCGCTCTGGCCGCCCGCGGTCACAGCGCCCAGCTTGCTCATCGGAACGTCTTTGCCCACGATGGTCATTTCCAGCTCACCGTCTGCCACGTCAACTGCTTCGACGCTAAGCCCCTCGCCAATGAACTGGTCCTTCATGCCCTCCTGCAAGGCGGAGGAGATGGCCCCGGTAGCCTCCTGCGGCAACTCAAAGCCGAGCAGGGAAGCGTTCTTTGCTTCGATGGACAGGCCTCCGTCGCGTGCGACAGGCTCCAGCGCCAGGTTGGCCAAGCCATTAGCGAACTCGACGTTGAGGACGTTATCAGCGTCGTTAGCCGTGATGTCAGAGACCGCTAGGTTCGCTATCTGATCGCTACCTGACTTCTCCGCGATGGCCTTCTGGAAGGTGGCCAGCAGGAAATCGTCCGGAACCTTGGTCGAAGCACGCAACGAGCCGGCTACCGGGTCATCAGAGAGCGTCATGTCCTCGATGTGGATATTGGTGGCCGGCTGGCCCTTGATCTCGGTGCCCTCGATCTTCAGCGTGGACGGCGTGGTCATGTTCATCTCAGAAAGCTTGCCGCGCAGCATGCCAATCACCAGCGGGGTAGCGCCGAAGCTGACGTCCGGCTCCTCCTGAGTCTCAACGCCTTCGTCCTTGGCTGCCTGCACGAATTGGTCTTTCATCTGGTTTCCCATGAACCAGCGCAGGCCGAATTCCGCCACCAACACGAGAATGAGGAATGTGACGAGCACCCCGATGAGGATTTTCCATGCTAGTGAAGTCTTCTTTTTAGCCATGCCTACTAGTGTTACTCATGTGGCGGCAGATAGCCAATGCGGGTGGGGCCTTCACAGCTTCGGCGCAACGACTTCCCAGTCAACGCTCAAAACATTGTCGCGAAGTCGGCGCCGGATCGGGTGGAGGGGAAGCCCGGCGTCGATAAGCGATTGGTGCGCCATGCGCCATCGCACGCGTGGTCCATGCGGCGCCCAGCCCGCCGAGTACTCCCAGGCGCGGTCAGCCTCCTTGAGAAGGTCGTGGATGGGCTCGCCTGGCACATTGCAGTGGATGAGCGCCTTGGGCAGGCGCTCGGCCAAATCCGAAGGCTTCTCCACAGCAAACGGGTCCCATGAGAGCGTCAGAGACTGCGGCCCGTCCGCGTTTAACAGAATCCAGGTAGAAAGCCGACCCAGCTCATCGCAGGTGCCCTCGATGAAGAATCCGCCCGGGGCCAAGCGCGAGGTAACCTCGTGCCAGGCTTCCGGAACCTGGGCGACGTCGTACTGGCGCAACACGTTGAACGCGCGAACGAGCTGCGGACGATAGCCCGCCAGTTCGAATCCACCCAGCTCGAACGTCACGCCGTCGCGCGGCGGTAGCACGCGCTCCGGCGCAATCTCCAGGCCGGTCACCTGCACGCGCGGATTCACCCGGCGCAGCCAGCCCGCCCACTCCACGGTGGTGAAATGGGACGCGCCATAGCCGACGTCGAGAGCCAGCGGCTCCTCCACGGACCGCAGCAAAGCCGTGATGGCGGGGTGCGCGGCGACCCACCTGTCGCAGCGACGAAGCCTGTTTTGATTGGTGGTGCCGCGGGTAATAACGCCGAAAGGCCGACCCGCACTCGCGCTTGCGCGCAGGTTATGTGCGTGATCGGCCATTTCTGTTAAAAGTAGCGTTTAGAGGTTGTCAGCGATCCACTGCTCGGTCAACTTGCCCTCGTTATTGAAGAGCTCACCTAGGGCATCGGCAACCTTCGGCTCGATGGCAGCGCCCATCATCGGGATCTTCACGGAGATCTCGTTGACGTAGGACAGGGTGGTGGTATCACCCTCGCCGGTCAGGGCGATGTCGCCGCCGAAGTCAACAGGGGTGCCCTTGACGTCAGCGGTGTACTTGACGTCGGCAGCGTTGCCGTTGAGGTCACCGATGGTGACGACGCGCTTGACCTTGAGGTCCTGGGAAACCATGGCGCGGACAGCTTCAGGCAGCAGGGTGGTTGGCAGCACCTCGAAGAGGATGGCTACGTTGTTGGTGAAATCATGAACCTGGCCCGGATCCGGAGAAAGGTTAGCAACAATGTGCTCCCAGTAACCCTGCGTGAGCAACGCCTGGTGAACCTTTTCGATGGGCTGATTGATCGTTACGGTGTTTTCGCTACGGGTTGACATGCTTTACAGACTACCTTGGTAGACGTGCTTGATGAATTTATGACCCAGAAGCTGCAAGAGATCACGGGCGTGACGGTGGAACATGAGACCACTTTCAAGGACCTGACCACCCTGCGCATTGGCGGCTCGCCGCGGGCCACGGTGCACTGCGAGACCGCGGAGGCTGCAGTGGCGGCGCTGCGCGTGCTCGAGGAAGTCCCGTACCTCGTTGTGGGGGGCGGCTCAAACCTCGTGGTCGCAGAGGGCGAGCTTGAGCAGGTTGTGGTGCGCCTCGACTTCGATGACATCGACGTCTCCGTGGCCAGCGGTTTGGTCCGCGCGGATGCAGGCGCTACTTGGGACGACGTCGTTTCGATGACCGTGGAATGCGGCCTGGGCGGCATCGAGTGCCTGTCCGGCATTCCGGGCGACGCCGGTGCCGTTCCCGTCCAGAACGTGGGCGCGTATGGTGCCGAGACCTCCGACGTCCTCACGCAGGTCTACCTCTACGATCGCGCGACCGGCGAGGCCTCCTGGGTGCCCGCCGCGGCGCTGGAGCTGGCGTATCGCTACTCCAACCTGAAGTTCACCGGCCGCGGCGTGGTGCTGGCCATCGAGCTGCAGCTGACCACCGATGGCCTGTCCAAGCCGTTGCGCTTTGGCCAGCTCACGCAGACCCCAGGCGAGCGCCGGCCCGTGGCTGAGGTCCGCGAGCAGGTCCTTTCGCTGCGTCGGTCCAAGGGCATGGTGCTTGACGACGCCGACCACGACACCTGGTCCGCAGGCTCCTTCTTCACCAACCCCATCGTGGACTCTGCGGTTGCCGATAGCATCCAGGAAATCGTGCGCACCGAACGCGGCGCCGAGGACGCAGACCGCATGCCGCGCCACGCAGTCCACGCAGGCTCGGACGGCGAGGAAATAAAGCTCTCGGCCGCCTGGCTCATCGAGCGCGCCGGGTTCGCAAAGGGCTACCCAGGTGCTGGTCCAGCTACCTTGTCCACGAAGCACACTCTCGCGCTGACCAACCGCGGGACCGCGACGGCTGCCGATGTGGTGGCGCTGGCCCGCGAGATCCGCGCGGGCGTCGCCAAGCGCTTCGGCGTGGAGCTCGTGCCGGAGCCGGTCTGGATTGGGGTATCCATCTAGAACGTACCGCTGTGTGTAAATAGGCCTCCCAATTGCGCGAATTGACGGGCCTATTTACATTGAGAGGTATCCGCATGCTTGGGGGAGCACGCACACTTGGGGGGAGTAGAGGATGCTGCAACCAATTCGGGGGAAACACTCGCGCACTATCGATCGCCTCGTGGCGAAGGGCAAAGCCGTGCGCATCACGCCGGGCCTGGCGTTGCCGCGCCAACCCACCCCGCGCGAACTCGCGGGGATTTTGAACGAGCGCTATCCCGGCACCGTGCTGGATGGAGGCTCGGCCATGGCCGCTTATACCGAGCGCAAGCTGGAGTTTCCGCTGCAGCTCATGGCGGCACGTCACGCTCGCACCTGTGAGTATTTCACCACGCGGCGCGCCACCCCCAAGGGCCCATATATGGTCAACGGCCTAAACGCGTGCAATCCGCTGCAAGCGCTAGAGGTTGTGGAAGAAGACAAAGCCATCGAGTTCTTGGAGCGCTTCTGTAACGGCAAGGATGGCCACCAACGGCTGGCCTTTTATAAGGAGGATTTTCAGCGCTTTCCCGCGCGCACGCGGCGGATTATGCAGCGTAGCGTCATCGGCAGTGATAGCAAATACGAGCGTCTTCTCACCCAAGCCCTTGCCGATGCCTGCCTCACAGTGGCCAACAACCAACGCATCGGGCCGTATTACTGGGATATCGTGCTGGCCAAGGAGAAGGTCGCAATCGAGATAGATGGTTACGAGTACCACAAAGGTGAGCGCATCCAGCGTTTCGAGCTGGACCGCCAGAAGCTCAACGACGCGGTGCAGCGCGGGTGGAAGCCGCTGCATTTCACGGCGGGGATGATTGAGCATCATCTGCAGGTTGCCGTCGACCAGGTTATCGCCGTGGCCTGCGGGGGAGGGCAGTTTCTGCCGCCAGCGTGGAAGTGGCATTACTATTTCCGCTACGAGAACGCGCGGTGGTGAGTGCTGTGCTCTAGGCACCGTACTTCTGTGTGTATTTAGCGCAGGAAATCGGGCCGGTTTAAGGGGGCTATTTACACAGGGAGGTACACGCACACGAGGGAAGCAGCTACGGTGGTGTCCATGATCGCGCTTGGCTGTACCTCAATGACTCCGCACTCCTATCCCAATTCCCCGCGTCGCGCCGAGATGGTCGATGTCCTGCGTGGCGCGGCGGAGGCAGGCGTAGAGCTTTTCGACACCTCTGAAATCCAGGGGCCCTTCACGGGCGAAGAAATGCTTGGCGACGCCCTGGGCAACCGCGCCCGCGTCCTCACCAAGTTCGGATGGGAGATTAAGGAAGGAAAGCCCACCGGCGCTTTGAACTCGCGCCCGGAGGTTATTCGCGCGAGCGCCCATGGTTCGTTACGCCGGCTAAAACGGGAGCGCTTGGACGTGTATATGCAGCACCGCGTGGACCAAGACGTGCCCATTGAGGACGTAGCGGGCACAGTAAAAGAACTTATCGATGCAGGTGACGTGGCCGCTTTCGGGCTGTGCGAGGCAAGCCCGGAGACCATTCGTCGCGCGCACAAGGTCTGCCCGGTGAAGTATCTGGAGTATGAATACTCCATCTTTAGCCGCGACGTAGAAGAAGAAATCATCCCGCTAGCCCGCGAGTTGGGCGCGGAGTTTATGGCCTATTCACCGCTGGCGAAGGGGCTTTTGGCAGGCCGCAGCGAGCCAGATGATGATTCTTCCTCGCCGCGTTTGCACTCTGCGAACTTCGCGGCCAACAAGCAGCTGGCGCAGGAGGTGGCGGCAGCAGTGCCCGGCCGCAACGTTTCCGAGATAGCGCTGGGCTGGTTGCTGTCCAAGGACGTGGTGCCGATTGCCGGTTCGACGAACCTCGCACGGATCAAAGAAAACCTCGCAGTCACTGCGCTGAGCGCGCAGGAGTGCGAGGCCATTGACGAGGTACTAAGCCGAAAGCCCGTGCAGGGCGCGCGGTTGACGCAACTGCACGAAGGCTTCGTGGATAAGGGCCGTAGATAAGGCCCGCGGATAAAGATTAAGCCATAGCCTCGAGCCACTCGTCCTTGTGCGCGAGGTACTCGCGGGCAGCGGCCTGTGCGCCCTCAAGACAGTGGCTGGCGCCCCAGCCGCACTGGCGTTCGTTGGCGGCCGGAACCTCGGTGGCGTTGAGGATATCGTTGAGACCGTGCTCGAGTGCGTTGAGCAGCTCGTCCTGCTCCATGTTGTACGTAATGGCGTAGAAGCCGGTCTGGCAGCCCATCGGTGCGAAGCCGATGAGCTTATCCGTGTAGTCACGCATAAAGTTGGCCATCATGTGCTCAATGGAGTGCACCGTAGGCATCTCTAGGTGCTCCTCGTTGGGCTGGCAAAAACGCAGGTCATACTTGATGATCTCCACGTCGTCGCTGAGGCGCTCGCGTTTGGCCACGCGTACGTACGGGGCCTTGACCAGGCGGTGGTCGAGTTCAAAGGATTCCACGTTGCTCTTTGTCATGGGATCGAGTCTATCGTTCGACTTCCGCGAAGCCCGATTTAAAGTCCCAGTCCCGGGGCGATGGCCTGCGACCACGCCTTCGGCAGTTGATGCTCGAAGAACTCATAAGAGTGCGAGCCGTAGTTCTCGCGTGCGTAGGTGATGTCCACGCCGGCGGCGCGGGCCTTGGCCACGAACTGATCCGTCATGGGGCGCGAGACTGTCTCGGCGAGCATCTCCTGGAAGTCGTCGACGTCGTACGGATCCTTTGTCATGGGCGTGCCGTTTCCGGTGGTCACCCACACCTTGATGCCGCGCAGGCGCTCCGGGTGCGCGGACGGATCGTTGTCATCCCACGCCGGGTCATCCGACCAGCCGAAGGCGTTAACGAGGTCGCCGCCCAGGCGCGCGGTCATGACCGTGTTAAACGCTCGGCCGATGACGGACGATGGCGCCGGGTACGGCGAGAAACCCAGAGCGGCGGAGAATTTACCGTTCGACTTTGCCGCGATGTTGAGCGCCGCCGAGCCCGACATGGACAAGCCCGCGATGGCGGAGCGTCCGTCGCCGTGGAACTCATGCTCCATGACGTAGGGAAGCTCCTGCGAGTAGTACGTCACCCACTTGTTCATGCCGAATTCCTTGTCCGTGCGGCGCCAGTCCGCGAACTGGGAGCCCCGGCCACCGACGGCGGAGACAACGTTGACCGGCTTGTCCGCAAAGAAGTCCTCATAGTTGGTCTGGGTGTACCAGGTGGAGCCGAACTCGCCACCCTCGGAGCCCTGCATGAGGTAGACCGTCGGGCGCGGTCCGTCAACAGAAGGCTTCAAGTAGTAATTCGTGATGACGCGGTCCATCGACGGCGAGTAGATGTCGATTTGGTAGACGTTCTTTTCGATGTGTCGGGTCTCGACCAAGCGCGCGCCCGAGCCATCCGTGGTCGGGACATTTGTACCGTCCACCTTGGGCAGCACCGTTGAGGAGCCTTGCGGGAATTGCGAAGGCTCAAATCCCGGGGCGAGTCCAGACAGGACTTCCGAAGGCGCGAAGTTCGAGGACTGTGCGAGCGCCGGGGCGGCGGTCGACGCAGCAAGGAGCACAGTAGCGCAGGCTGCAGCCGCGCGGGAGAAAGTAAGAGGCATGGCAACGAATGTAGCCGGTGGCGGGGTTCTTTCCTAATGGCAGCATAGCAACATTACCAAAGTTAACTTTAAATTCCATCCGGAATGGGAAGAAAACTAAAGTTAACTTTAAATTGTTGTCGCCATTGGTGAAAATCTGAACTAAACTTTAAGTCATGACTCGCGCACATGAACTTCGCACCCGCAAGGACTACCTGCAGACATTGGTGGATTGGGACGCGGATCCGGCGACTAAGGGTATGGTGAGAGTAATAAGTGGTGTGCGACGTTCGGGAAAGTCGTCTCTACTGGAGCTTTATAAGCAACACGTTGGTTCTGAAAAGGTCGTTTCTGTCAACTTTGAGGATTTTTCCACTCTGGGGCTTCGTGAAGCCCAGCGGTTTCACGAGGAAATGACGGCACGAATTGCAGCAACGGGGGCGACGCATCTTCATGTGGATGAGGTTCAGGAGCTCGACGATTGGTCACAGGTTATTAACTCGCTGCGGCTTCACGAGAATCTCACCATCACGGTGACGGGTTCGAATGCTTCCATGTTCGTGGGCGAGGGACTTACATACCTAGCTGGGCGTTATATACAGCTGGAGATGTTTCCTCTTTCGCTTCATGAGTACTCCTCTTTCGCTCCGGAAGCTCCTTCTCAGCCTTCGGCTCGTTACGCGGAATGGATGCGCGGTACGTTGCCAGCCGCGGCGCAAGCAGGATCTCCGAAAATCCGACCGGAGATCAACAACGCCATTTTCGACTCTATTTTCGCGCGCGACATTGCACTGCGAGGTGCAATTAAAGATCCTGACATCTTCATGAGGGTCGCGAGATTCGTATTCGATAATGTGGGCTCGCAGCTGTCGGCACACAAGATTGCCAATTACCTGACATCTGCGGGCGCAAAAACGACGCAACCAACGGTGGAGCGGTACCTCGGTCTTTTGATCGATGCGCACATGCTCTATCGCTGTGACCGCTTTGATGTCCGTGGGAAAGCACATCTCAAAGGCGGTGCCAAGTATTATTTTGTCGACCCAGGACTGCGTGACGTGTTACTTGGAGCGAACTCGTCGAATGCCGGGCACGATCTGGAAAATATGGTCTATCTCGAGCTGCTTCGGCGGGGGTTCTCGGTTGCAGTTGGAAATGCGCCGCAGGGAGAAGTCGACTTCGTGGTGACGCGGGATAAGGAACGCTATTATGTGCAGGTCGCGCTCACGGCCTTGGATGATAAGACGCTGCATCGGGAGCTGTCTTCCTTCCGTGGCCTGCCCGCTGGCAGCCATTGCATTCTCCTCACATTCGATGCAATGCCTCTGAACACTGGAGAGGTAGTACATCTCCATGCCGCTGATTTCCTCGACGGCGCCCCGTTGCGTTAGGCCAGCAGGTCCCTAATCGCCGCTGCATCGAGCGCTGCCCCGCCGGTCGCGGAACCGGTGGGCTCGAGGAAGGCGCTGGACAGCGCGCGCTTGGTGTCCTGGAGGGCGACGACCTTGTCCTCGATGGTGTTCGCGGAGACCAGCCGATAGACCGTGACGGGCTGCGTCTGGCCAATGCGGTGGGCGCGGTCGATGGCCTGGGCCTCCGCTGCCGGATTCCACCATGGGTCAGCGACGATGACGTAGTCCGCCTGCGTGAGGTTGAGGCCCACGCCGCCGGCCTTCAAGCTAATGAGGAAGACCTGCGTGTTACCTTCCGTGAACGCGCGGATCGCGGCGTCGCGGTCGCGCGTGCCGCCGTCGAGGTAGGAGAAGGAGACTCCCTCGGCCTCGAGGCGGGCACGAATCTCCGCGAGGTAGCTCGTGAACTGACTGAAGATGAGTACGCGGTGTTCCTCGGCTAGGATGTCGCGCAGGAGCCCCGTCATCGCGTCGAGCTTGGAGCTGGGTGCACCGGACTCGGGTTCCACGAGCGTCGGCGAAATCGCGAGCTGGCGCAGACGGGTGAGCGCGGCGAGCACCTCGACGCGGTTGGACTCGGGATCCTCGGTGAGCAGGTGAAGCACGCGCTGGCGCTCGCGGGCGAGGTGCACGTCGTACAGGTTGCGGTGCGCGGGCGCGAGCTCCACCGGCACGACCTGCTCTTGGATGGGCGGCAGGTCGAGCGCGACGTCAGCTTTGCGCCGACGCAGCAGGAACGGCTCGACGCGGCGGCGCAGCTCCGCCATGCGCGTCTTGGACAGCTCTGTGTCGTTGCCTGCGATGGGCTTTTCGAAACGTTCACGGAACTGCTGGAAGCTCCCCAACAAACCGGGCGCGGCGAGGGAGAATTGGCTCCATGCGTCTTTGAGCGAGTTCTCAATCGGTGTACCCGTCACCGCGTAGAGCACCGGCGCCTGCAGGTCGCGCACCGCTGCGTAGATCTTGGATGTCGGGTTCTTCACGTTCTGTGCCTCGTCGAGAACCACGCCCGCCACGCCCAATGCCTGGTACTCGGATGCCTCGAGACGCAGAAGCGTATACGAGGTGACGAGCACATCCGCAGACTCCGTCAGAGATGCCAGAGAATCCTGGCGTCGTTTCACCGTCGCTTCCACCACCGCCACCCGCAGTGACGGCGCGAATTTCGCGGCCTCGGCCTTCCAGTTGGAAACCACGGACGTCGGCGCCACGACCAACCAGGGACCGGCGCCAGAATCGAGGATCATCGACAAAATCTGGATGGTCTTGCCCAAGCCCATGTCGTCAGCCAACACGCCGCCGAATCCACGCCGCCGCAGGCTTGCCAGCCAGCGGAAACCGTCTTCCTGGTATGGGCGCAGCGTCGCGTCCAACGCAGCCGGCACGTCGAACGAGGGCAGCTCCGTGTGCGCTGCTGCCACGACCTTGTCGAGCCACGCGCGCTCATCGACCTGGAGCGCGTCGAGCTCGCCCAGCTGCTCCCACCAGTCCACGCGCGTCTTCGGCACGCGGACGGCGTTGCGGCGGGCGTCGGAAAGCCCCTGCGCGTCCTCGAGGAGCTGCGCGAACTTATCGAACTGCGGGGAGTCGAGGTGTGCGTAGTGCCCGTTCACGATGAGGATGCGCGCCTGCGAACGCAGCGCTCGGATGACCTCCGCGAGCGGCACGCCCTGCCCGTCGACACGGACTTCCATCGACAAGTCGAGCCAGTCCTTGTCCTGGCCCTTGAGTCCCGCGTGGAGATCGATGGACTCGGCCGCCTCCAGCCCGAGGAGCTCCCGCGCGCCGGGCGACAACCGTGCATCGACATCCGCGGCTTCCAGCTGCGGCAGCGTCTCATGCAGGAATTCCATGAGTTCTGCGCCGATCATCTCGCGGTCCGTGAGGTTGAAGCCTTCCAGGCCCGCCAGCAGCTCGCTTTCCGATTCCCCGTTGCGCGTCGGGTCCGCTTCCGTCCCCAGCGCGTACGTGCGCCCGTTGGAGTAGGCGAAGCGGAACTCGACGGCCCCGCGCAACAGGTGGGCCGTGGCCGTGACAAACGCCCGCACCACGGGCGGTGCCGGTGGCGTGGGCACAAACGACTCGTCCGGACTGCTCCACCCGGTTGCACGCAGTCGCGGCAGGAACTTCTCTTCGAATTCGGCGCGGCCCTCCGGCGGCACCGTGATGGGGCGGCGGGCTTCCCGTAGGCGCTGCCATTCCGCTGGTGCGCGGTGCCGGAAGCGTCCCAGGTTCAGGTACCCGTCATCATCGAACCATGCCGCACCGCGCGCCTCATATCCCAGAATGAGTGGGGGATGGTCGCCGGACTCTACGATCGCGGCGTCCATGCGCAGCCCCTCATCATTCTCGGTGACGTACACGGTTGGGGTGAGCGGCTCTTCATGGAGGATGACGAGCCCTCCGTCTGCCGTGGTGAGCTCGATGCCGTGCTCCTGGGCTTCGTCGAGAAGCGCAAAGAACTTGGGACTGCGGAGACTCCGCAATGACTGAGGCTGGCTATGAATGTCGTAAGAACCAGCCTCGGAAAGAATTTCAATGAGTCGGTCGCGGTCTCGTTCTGCGACGGGATGACCGGTGCCGTTCTGCAGCTTAGTCAGCGTCATGTCAGAGCTCACCCACCCGCGTCCGTTTTTACGCGGTCGGCCGCCGGTGACGCTGAGGTTGCGCAGCACCGCATGATCCCCCACAACGTCAAAGTCGGTCTCGAAGACCACCGCGACTGGCGTGGCGGCCGAGGACTCTGCGGATTCCACAGGCAGGTATTCCTCTAACAATTCCTGCCACGTCGGCTCGCGTCGTACAGGCCGGCGGCGCCGTTCCCACCCCAGTACTTCGCTGAGCACCTCCTGTGTTTCGCGGAAGCTGTCCGTGCGCTCCACAAGGTGGTCAACAAACTCGCCGAACGCGCCCAACGGCTCGCGCTTGCCTATCTCGCGATAGTCAAGGTGGTGCTTGAGCGCCAGCGCCACCGCATGCTTGCACCGCTCGCCATATGGGCACGCGCACCACGAGTTAAATGCCGTGACCACACCGTCGGTGCCCAGCGTGTAGTCGACCGTGACGAAGTACTCGTCCCCACGCGACCCGGTGCAATAGCCCGACACCTTGGCGCCCTCGCCTCGGGCAGCCTCGACGGACTCGATGCGCGCGGCATTCTGCGTGGCCAGCGCAACCCCGCGCTGGACGACCCGCGGGTCTACGAAGTTATTGAGTGTCTCGGTCCTCATACCGCACATGCTACGGGAGGGTGCCGACACGAGGTCGCTGACGGCGAAAGCGCTGCTAATTCATGGGGCGAGCGATGTGCCTATCTAACGCTAGAGAGAGCTGCGGGTTGCTCAAAATGCACCACCAGCCCGCGGCATAACTGCTCATCATGCCGGCCGTGCTCCAGCGGTCCCGCGAGCTGCTGGGTACCGAATCCATGCAGCGGATGAGCTGCTCCTCGGCGGGACTCGTGGGATGAATGACCCGATAGCCGGCATTGATATTGATAAACATGGACGCGCCCGCATAGGAGTCGATGACCTCGGTGAGGCTTGTCGAGGACAGTGCAGGCAGCGGTGTAGCTTCTTGAGCGGACGCCGTAGTCGGGGCGAGCGCCGCGAGGGCAAGGAATGAGGCGGCGGCGGCCTGGGCGAGCCGTGCCGAGCAAGTGAGAGCAGACATTCTCTCATCATACTGGCGCCCCTGCTGCGGCGTTGTGGGATTCGAAAGAGGACCTTCATCTGCGCGTACGTTGCGTGTGCTGCGCCGAATCCGAGCATTCCGTATGCGCCGTCAGCGCTGCCGATGCCCCCTCGCGTGCCGCCGCCCGAATCGCGCCGGGCATCGTGCGTACTCTGATCATGAAGGGACTGGCCGAGGAGCTCGCAGAAAACGCTGGCAAGCCCGCCGAGTGGGGCTGGGAGCAGTTCACCAAGGACATCTCCTTGGGGCGCCTCTTCGAATCCGAGGACGTCGCCAAGAGCATCGGATTCCTCGCTGGTCCTGACTCTGACTACATCACCGGCCAGACCATCATCGTCGACGGCGGCATGGTCTTCCACTAAACCGCAGGTCGACTATCCGTGAAATGATCGTTGGAAAACTTAGGTGCGCTGACATGACATGTGCTGTTCGCCAGAGCTTGGTGATGAGGGCGAAAGTAGGGCAGCCGCGTCCGGGGAGGATAGACCTAGCGAAGCGTATGAGACGAGAGGATTAGAGACCGCTCTAGCGCCATAGCCCTGCTCAAATAGTTCCACTGCTTGTTCACGCTGAGCCTGGCTCAACTTGCTGCTGGATGCATAGAAAAACTCCCCACAATCTGGTTTCTGATTTTTCAGTCCGGATTATGGGGAGCAGTTCACTTTGACACCTTTACGGTTAAAGCTGCGGAAAGCCCGCACCGCAGTAGGGGCGCGGGATCTGGAAATTTCATGCATATTTTGTTTGCCGAGGGTGTGCTGCGGCTCTGAAATCTTTAGAGCCATTCAGCGCTGGGTAAGCGCCCGCCCGTGACAAAATATATGATCTTGATAACAACCCAAATTATCCAAGCGAACAGTAGAGGGGATAATCCGGCAAGAATAGAAAATGCAACAAGCAACCACGATTGGCTTTTGTATGCAAGGGCTCCAGCTGCTACACCTATGGGTACGGTAATGATGAAGTACGGCATGGTCCCTTCCGGAAAAATGGAAGGAAAAAGATACGGGAACGCAATCGCAGTTGTTGAGAGTAAAGCTGAGAGAAGTTTACTTAACTTTAGGCTCTTGTTGCTTTTGTGCCTGTTCATTTCTTTCTCCTTCCTGGACCGTTGGGGACCCACTATGCTAATGGATTGCACGGGGCGGAATTGAAATATGTAGCAATAGCAAGGGCCATCGCGTTTTCTCCGATTCCATTGAATTTGCCCCGGTTTTTACGAATTCCTTGAACCAGCTCCCTGTCGCATGAGCAAGCGAAGTATCCTCGCGAACCATAGCATTTATCATGCTTTTGGCAGAGAGAGTCGAGAGTATTGATTGGGGCACCCGGACCACTGTGTCCTGGGCCGCACCAGTTTCCATTAGCTTCCACGGCACTGAATACCAGTGATTGGCGATCCGGATGTGGTAGTTCATTGCGACCTTGGACTTCTTCCACCGCGACCACGACCACCGCCGGTCGGGCAACGGGCGCAGCAGCTGTTGCTCATGGTCTTCAAACAACTGGCGACGAGAGATATCCTGCCCGCGGTAGGGACGGCGATCGTTGATGAAATCGCTTTGGTCCTCGAGTGCTTTATTGAGCATGTCGAAACTGTAGAACTACTGGTCGTCGAGGTATTCTACGCACCATTGCTGGGCAATATCCACGGCCTTTTCAACATTCGCCTTGTACCGCGGTCGGTAGCCTTTCGCCGCAGTAATACCTATCTGATAGAAATCGGCAAATGTGGAATATGAAGTGCCCCGAGTTTTGTTCCTAGGCATTTGCCTTGATCGTTATTATTTCCTGTGGCGGGGTCTGCTTCCAAAAATCGGTTTCCACCTCAACCGGGGTTCGGTATCCCAAGCTTTGGTGGAGCCTTGTCTCGTTCCACCATGACACCCACTCGAACGTCGCGATTTCTACCTCGACAACATCATCCCACCTGCGAGTATGGATTAGCTCGTTCTTGTAGGAGCCGTTTACGTTTTCAGCAAGAGCATTGTCGTAGGAGTCGCCAACCGTCCCAGTGGAAGCGGCAATACCGTGCTGGGCTAGTCGCTCGTTGTAGACCACGCTGACGTACTGGGACCCGTGATCCGAATGGTGAATGAGACCTGTTGTTTCCTCAGCACACACGATCGCTTGGTTGAGAGCTTGCAGCGGCAGTGCTTCAGTCCGCATTGAGTCTGATAACGCCCACCCAACGATCCGGCGGGAGTAAACGTCGGTGACAAACGCGGCGTACACAAAGCCTTTCTTCGTGCGCACATACGTAATGTCGGCCACCCACAGCTTATTTGGACCCTGAGCTTTGAATTCACGCTCGACCAAGTCCGGGCGCAGATCAGGCACGTTAGCTCTTCGGGTTGTGATAGGTGATCTGCCTTTGCCTTTGCCAGAAATACCGGCCAGGCGCATCAACCGAGCGGTTTGTTCACGCCCGATATCAATTCCTTCACGGCGAAGAGCATGCCACATTTTCCGCACCCCGTAAACACCGTAATTTTCAGCGTGAACGTCGCGAATATGCTCTACAAGGGCAGCGTCGCGAAGAGCGCGGGCGCTTAAGCCCCGGGCCTTGGATTGGCGGTACCCACGCGAGCTAAAAAAACCGCCTTCGCGATGCGTGTTTAACGTCTGGCAGATGAACTCGACTGAGAAACGATTCCGATACTCATCAATGAACCGGATCATTTCTTAACGTTTCTCAGTCGAGTTCGGATGCGAAAAAAGCCGAAGCGGCTTTCAACAACTCGTTGGTGTCGCGCAGCTGGTGATTTTCTCGACGTAACCGTGCGTTCTCTGCAGCAAGGTCCTCGGGCATTGATTCCACAACACGTCCCTCGCGTCGAGCGGCCTGCGTCCATTGCCTCGCTGTGTGCCACGAGACGCCCAGCTTTGGTGCCACGATCTTGCATGCTTCCTGCGTCGAAATTCTCTCCGCCAGGATGCGATCCTCCACCAAGCGAACGACGCGGTCCTTCGCATCCTGATCAAATTTTCTTGGCATGTTCCAGATTTTCCCATCTACTCAAACGGAACAAAACCTGGGACACTTCAATCCTTATTTTAAGAGCATTACAGTGCAGAGTGGAACTATCAGGATTGAACTTCGTCGAGTTGAGATAGCAATGGTATTCCGCGAACCGCTGAGGTTAGCGTCATCATGGTGGCAATGAGCGCGATTGTTGAAATGAGTCCGAGTGTTGTTGAAGCCCCCCAGTGCTCAAATCCAAAGCCAGCGAGAAATGCTCCGAATGGCATGAGAAATATTCCAGGAATGGTAGAAGCTGTGGTTACTGCGCCCATTCGGTAGTCAGGGGTAATGGCGGCAGTAAAAGCCCCAATTGCAGTATTAAAAGACGCTAGGGGTAGACCCGCGATAAACAAAGCAATGATGGTGGCGACCGTATTGCTATGTAGTGTGGTAAGCACAATAAGGCTTATTGTGAAGGTAAGTAAAGCTATAGTGCCAAGTTTTCCTAGTGGTACAACCTCTGCTAGCTTGCTGGCCAAAAAAGAACCTACGATGACACCGGATCCAAAAGATGCTGAAATCAAACCGATAATGAATGCAGATTCTCCTGTAGCGCGGTATGAAAAAATCAGCACCAAGATAAAAGCTGACATTGGAATGTTGGCAACGGCTGCCACGAGAGTGATTGCGCGCAGCCCTGTGTGGCTAAATACAAAACGGAACCCATCAGTCGAGGACTTTAGAACAGAAACATTTGTGTCGTGTTCTTCGGGTAGCAGATTTGCTGACGCTGAATTAGGCTTTCGAGGAACGAGAGCGCAGGCGATGGCATGGAATGCTCCCTGGACAAAAAGAGCTAAGTGGGGGTTTAAACCGTAAAGAAGTCCGGCGCTCGGTCCGCCGAAAACTTCCGCAGTGGATTCACGTCCATGCGCGATAGCATTTGCTGTACCTAGATCGCTTGTAGGGACCATCTGCTTGATGAGACTTTGTTCGCTTGGTGCGTCGAATGCAGAGAGCGCGGAAGCGAGAACGATGCATAAAACTATGGGGAGTAACGGAAGATCACTAAAGGAGAGCATGAGAGCAATGCTGATCCAAATGATCGTTTGAGCGAGAGTAACTCGTTTTAGCACTACTGAGGGATGAAACTTATCTGTTAATGCACCGGCAAACAGGCTCAAAAGAATAAGCGAACCTGTTCCAAAAGCTGATACTGATCCTGCCAGTGTGGCGTTTTTGCTTATGTCAAAAATCAATAGTGGAACTATTACTGAAGCCATTGCATAACCAGTTTGGTTGAACGCCATTGTTCCGACTAAGCGGCGATAGCCAGGAATACTCATTAAGGTGGCCATTTCTTAGTCCTTTCATGAAGGCTAATGTTGGCAAGACGAGGGGAAATCAATGGAATATTGATTTGAATAGTCTGCAAGGTTTTGATGTAGAACTTTGCCCATAGATAAGTTGGTTCTTGAGACTAAGAACCTTAAGGCTTCGAGTGAAGCCAATGCACTGGCTATTGACACGATAGGTGCTATCGCAGCGTTAATTCCAACAGGGGTTTCCTCGTAGAGTCCAGAAGTATTATTCTGTTGCAGCCGTTGTTTTTCACTTTCTCGAAGGCATCGGTAGCACCCTGTCGTTCCGGGGACAAAAGTCGCACAAACCGCCATCGGCCCGGCGTAGCTGCAGTCAATCCAGGGCTTTTTGGTGGCTATTGCGGCTTCTGATACCCAATATGCCGATTCGGGTGGGTTGTCGATTGCTCTTATAACTAGATCTACTTCCTTGAAAATGGGAATTAATTCCTCTACTCCTTCAATTTTTCGCTCGATCGTACGTACTGAGCAATCGCTATTTAACTCTCTAATCCTATTTTTGAGTTCATCAGTCTTTAATTTGCCGATAGATTTTTCCGAATAAGCAATTTGTCGATTCAGGTTGGACAACTCGACAGTGTCAAAATCAACGAGAGTTATTTTTCCTATTCCACTTGCGACCATCTGTAACGCGATGCTAGATCCAATGCCTCCGGCCCCTAAAATGCAAATGCTCGACGAGCAGATAATTTCTTGAGGAGCCCATCGATCAAATTTCCCAAATCCGCCTAGCCATGAGTAGAGAGCAGTACTGCGAGAAAAACGAGTCTGTTGTTCTGGGGTTAAGTTGGGTTGAGAAATGGCCTCAATGTGTCCTAGCTGGATTAGCTTCTCCAGCAGAGTATGTGCATTAAAGGGAGAAATTCCCGTTTGCTTAGCGATCTGTTCGGTAGCTTCTTGCTGATTTAGGGTGCCGTTCAAAATTTTATTCAATTTTTGGAGATGGTGGTCTGGATCCTGGACATAGTGGCCGATTCCTGCCGTGTTTGATCCAACAACTGACCTGCCATCCCCTAGAGGCCTAACTTCATGGGCGGTCCGGAATGATATCAAGGACATTGTTCTCCCTAAAGTAAAAAGGGGGCCCGAATGTATTCAGGTCCCCGTGGTTGTCTGATGTTTTATGCCTGTCCAACGCGGTGGGCTTCCATCAGATTCTGGGTGGAAATCACTTCAAAATCGAATGACATTGGCCTCCTCCTTTCATGAGTGAAGTTACAGAAAAGGTAGCAGTGATCCAAAGCATAGTCAATGAAAAATATAATTTAAATCTCTAAGGGGTGAACGTATGACATATTTTATAATGTTTAAAAGGCATCTCATGTGAAGGTTGTCTGGGGTGGTGGTTTGTTGCTGTGACGTCTTTCGAATTTCCAGGGTCACAGCTTTGACTATGGCCAACTTGCCCAATGATTGCGGTGATTGAGTGGTGTTTTGGTGTTAGTGTTATGACGTTAAAATGAAGCGTCCTGGGTTTAGTTCCTACCTCAGCTAAGGAAGGATTGAACTATGCCTAGAAAGTATTCCGTCGAGTTCAAGGAGAAGGCGGTCCATCAGATCATCGAAATGGTCCGCCTGGAGTCTTGCTCACTGCAACGCGCCTATACGGAGGTCGGTGAGCTCCTTGGAGTATCTCACCACACGTTGCGGGCTTGGTACCGTGACAGCGCTTCAGTACGTGATGACTCTGACGCTTCAGGCGGCGAAACAATGGAAGAAGAGCTTGGGGCGTCTGCGTCGTGAAAACCGCGAACTGAAACGAGCAAACGGGATTCTTAAGACTGCTTCGGCTTTTTTCGCAGCGGAACTCGACCGACCCACGACCAAATGATCTCCTACATCGACACGTATAAAGATCAGTTTGGGGTCGAGGCCATCTGCCGAGTCCTTAAACAAGCAGATCGTGGATTCATTACTTCACGCGGCTACCGCAAGGCGACCACTCGTGTTCCCAGCGCAAGGGCCTTAAGCGATAGCCTGCTTATCCCAGAGATACAGCGTGTGCATGAGCAGAATTTCTCGGTCTACGGCATCCGCAAAATGTGGTACGCGATGAACCGTGAAGGCTTTCATATTGGTCGCGATAAGACTGCACGACTGATGAAACTCGCAGGTGTTTCCGGCCGCCGACGTGGGCGAACCCCAGTGACAACGATTAGCCCGAAGGCACCGGATCATCGCCTGGACCTTGTGTGCCGAAACTTCCGTGCGCAGGCACCAGGCAGGTTGTGGGTTGCCGACATTACCTACGTTCGCACCCTGTCAGGATTCGCCTATACCGCGTTTGTCGTGGATGTATTCAGCCGAAAAATTGTTGGTGTTGCTACACGCTCGACGATGTGTACCGATGCGCTGCCCATGGAGGCTTTGGAGCATGCGTTAACGACTGCAGGGCGAATCCATGGAAACCAGTTAATTCACCATAGTGATCGGGGCAGCCAGTATGTGTCACTGAAGTATTCCGCTGCGCTAGCGGAATCCGGAATCCGTCCGAGTGTGGGAACAGTCGGCGATTCTTATGACAATGCTCTAGCCGAAACAGTCAATGGTCTCTACAAGGCTGAACTGATTCATGCCTGGGGCCCGTGGACGTCGGTCGGAGAAGTCGAATTGGCCACCTTGCGGTGGGTGCATTGGTGGAACACCAAGCGGCTTCATGAAGCTTTGGACTACGCTACCCCACAGGAAGTAGAAACCGAGTACTATCTCACCCAGCCCATCAACACAGGGCCGTAAAAGAAACGGAACAAAACCCAGGACGCTTCAACCCGCCTTGGAGGGACTCGCCCTGCACGTCGTCGATGCCGCCGGCGACCACGACGTCGGTTTTACCCAGCGCAATCTTGCTGCATAACCCAGATAAAGATCCAGCCCACTCTCGACTAGGTCGAGGCGGGCTGAACGATTAAATGAAGCTTATCACGGCGCACGACACCCGCCAGACGGACGAACAAATGAGCAGGCAGCGAATGCGGTTGAATGGACGGTGTCAGGTTTTCGTGGCTGGGTGAATTTTCTTGCATCATCAATCGCATGTAGAAATCGCGTACATCGTGTAGGCTCATACGCAGCACTAACAGCCCGAAAGAAGAACAAGAAAGCGCAAAGGAGGCGAACCGCGACGATGACCTATAACAATCAGCCGCTCGGACGCTTCTTTAAGCAACTCTTCTAACAGGCTGACTTGACCATTTCCCGGGAAAGCGGCCCTGCTTATCCCGGACGTTGGTGCCAGCCGCGCGACCCGCGCGCAAACCTATAAGTCAGCCGCCAAAGCAGGCCCTTTCTCACGAACTGCGTTACGCAAACGCAGAGAAAGGCTCTTTTATGCGCCTGCACAACTTCGCCTCCATTGTTGAAAACAAGACGGTGGCGCAGGCACAACTCGTCGCTGACCTGCCCTTCGTCTACCCACACGTGGCGCTCATGCCTGATGCCCACTTTGGCAAGGGCTCCTCGGTCGGCACCGTCTTCGGCACGCTGCGTGCCGTCATCCCGGCGGCCGTCGGCGTGGACATCGGTTGCGGCATGATTGCCGTGCGGACCCACCTCACACGCGCGGATATCCAGGACTTCGCTCTCGAGGACCTGCGCACCGCGGTCGAAGACTCCATTCCACTCTCGCCCGGAAACTACAACGGCTGGATCATGGACCCGCGCACTGAGGCCCGCACGCGCGAGCTCGCGCAGCTGGCCCAGGACACCGGCGTGGATCTCAGCCATTCGAAGCACTGGCGTCAGCAGCTGGGCAGCTTGGGCGGCGGCAACCACTTCATCGAGCTCTGCCTCGACGAAGAAGACCGCGTCTGGCTGTTCCTGCACTCCGGCTCGCGCGGCGTGGGTAACAAGATTGCGCAGAAGCACATCAAGGCCGCGCAGCGCCACTGCGAGAAGCACTGGATCCAGCTCGCGGACAAGGACCTGGCCTACCTCGTCGAGGGTACGGAAGAGTTCGACTTCTACATTGCGGATCTCCACTGGGCACAGCACTTTGCGCTGCTCAATCGCGATGAGATGATGGACCGCTTCCTCGACTGCGTCGCCACCTGGGCCGGCGCGGATCGCGAGAACCTCGAGCTCGAGCGCATCAACTGCCACCACAACTACACCCAGCGCGAGAACCACTACGGTAAGAACGTGTGGCTCACGCGCAAGGGCGCCATCAAGGCGGATGAGGGCGACCGCGGTCTCATCCCCGGCTCGATGGGCACCGCCAGCTACGTCGTGGAAGGCAAGGGCTACGCGCCGGGACTCAAGTCCGCGCCGCACGGCGCAGGTCGCGTTATGTCTCGCACCCAGGCCAAGGCCCGCTTCACCGAGACGGACCTTGCCGCACGCATGGAAGGCATCGTCTACCGTCCCGGCGCCGAGTTCGTCGATGAGATTCCGGACGCCTACAAGGACATCGACCGCGTGATGGCCGATGCCGCCCAGCTCGTCGAGGTCAAGCACACCCTGCGCCAGATACTCAACGTTAAAGGCACCTAACCTGCGCCATGATGGGGCCGGCACTTTTAGTGACGGTCCCTTGTGAGCTTTCCGACGCCCCCTCCTCCTGCAGCGTCGCACCAGCACGACGCTTTGCCTTATGTTAGGAAACGAAGTGCGTGACCACTATTGGTTACTGCTTATTTATCGCGAAGGGCTGGAACCGCTCGGCCGGTCGGAGGTGAAAGCCGAGTATTAAACTGCGTCGAGGCGAGTTGGCGTTCAGCATCGTCGACCAACATGAAAACATCGTCAGCGAAGTAACCGAGAAGCCCGCCCGCACCGATGACTTTCTTACGCAGAATGCCAGCGTCGGTGAGTGAATCGAGAGCATCTCGGGCCGTGCTTGTCGATGAAATCCCCAGCTCGGACTTCACGATGGACACCGTGACCAAAGGCATGGCAGGAAGCTTCTTGAGCAGTTGGAACTCCGTCGAATTCGATTTCAATGCGCGCTTGCTTCCTTGCGCAGTGCGGTGGTGATTGACCTTGTCCATCCATTCTGCTTCTAAGGCGGCGACGCTATCCGCAAGTTCAGCTGCTTTGGTGGTGGCGACTTGTGCTGCCTCGACGAAGAAAGAGATCCATGCCAGCACGTCACCCTCGCGGAATTTCGTGAGTCCGTCGACGTAACGGTCACCGAGCGTTGCTAGAACCATACTGATGGGGAGAACTGCAGCATCGGTGAGCCCTCTGCGCTGCAAAAGCGCGTGAATCATAGCTCGCCCCACGCGTCCATTCCCATCCGGGAATGGGTGGATGGTCTCGAACTGTGCATGAACGAGTGCTGCTTGAACGAGCGCGGCGTGGTCTGCCCCGTTGAAGTATTCAATGAGATCGTCGAGGAGTCCTGGGACTTGTACAGGAGGCGGGGGGACAAAAGCCGCATCGATGGGGTGATAGTCAGACCCACCAATCCAGTTTTGAGTAGTACGTACTCCTTGCAAAGGCTTTTCTGCAACGAGCGCTGTCTGCATTGCAACAATGTCATCCAGGACCAGCTCGTCTTTGTAAGCCAAGTCTGCATTGATGGTGTCGAGGATGGCGACATTGCGGGCGACAGCTGTTGCGGATTCTTTGAACCCCCGAATTTCGGCATCTGATTCACGCGCGAGGATCGCCATGGCCACTTTGTCGGAGTTGGGAGCGATTCCTTCGATCCGGGAGGAGGCGACGGCCTCAGATCGGAGCAGGAGTCGCGCAACTTCTTCAAGGGAGTGGGTATTGTCTCTCATCCCGAGATTGTGAATCTCCCGCTCGATGCGAACGATACGTCGCGAGAGCTCGGACGGCAGCTTCAACGACATGCCTGCGAGGGGATCGGGAACGAAAGCATAATACTTCCCGCCTTGCTTGGCGCGTCGAGAAAGACCGCTGCCATCAGCGGGGATCCATTCCAATTCGACTGTCTCTGCCACAGCTGACTCCTCTCATGCGCTTGGGGCATTGGGGATAAGGCTTATCCCGGTAGATCGATATCTTAGTTTACCGGGATAGCCGTTATCCCGGTGGACTGCGAGCGCAATGGGCCAGATAACTCTTATCGTGAGTCACTGCTTTGCAGACGAGGCGGAAGCCGGATATAGCCTCGAAGTCTGGCGAAAACGGGGACGACCGATTGCTAAAGAATATTCTTCTTTGCGGTCGGCACGAGACTTGGAACAGGAGGGCTCCGAGAAGCCGAAGCGCTGCTGATGTGAAAGGCAGTGGAATTTGAGGCCGGAGAGAGGAAACCGGCATTTACGCCAAGTAAGCCTTGTTGTGCTTATCCAAGGTTTGTCTGTGGTGGACCTTGATCGTGGTCTTGCCCAGTTGAGCTGCAAATATCCTGACTTTCACAACAAATTCGGTGTTTTCTGAGCCCTAGCGCTGTGGCCTGGGTTTATGTTGTGCTGGAAGGGCGTTTTCGCGGACTAAGGCCGTGGTAGACTTCTTCTGTGGCCTACATCAAATACGCGCGGACCGCCTCAGGGGGCGTAAGTGTTCAGGTCGTGCGTTATAGGGCCGGCAGGATCGAGGTCCTCAAACACTTTGGTACCGCCCACAATGACTTGTCGTTGGATCATCTTGTCGACCAGGCCGAAGATTTCCTTGGTACAAATGCCCAGCTAACGTTGGATATCGGTGTTGAACCACCGGCACGGTCTCGGACCTGACCCCTGTTTGGTGGACACCTGATATCCAGCCCGGTTGGGTTGGGAAGAAAGGTAATCTACCACCATGCCTAGGTACTCCGAACAGTTCAAACGTGATGCTGTGGCCCTCTACGAAAACAATGAGGACCTCTCACTCCACGCGGCTTCAACAGAGCTTGGAGTCAATCGTTCCTCGCTTTTCTCCTGGCTTCAGCAGTACGGCACCGGCAAACGTGCCCGCACGAAGACCATGCGCGACAAGGCCCAGGCGACGACTGATTCTGAGCGAATCCGCCAGCTAGAAAAAGAAGTCTCTAAACTACGCGAAGAACGAGATATTCTGCGCAAGGCTGCCAAATATTTTGCCGAAGAGACACGCTGGTGATCCGCTTCCAGTTTGTCTATGACCACCGAACCGAGTACTCGGTCAAGCGGATGTGCCACGTGTTAAAGCTCAATCGCTCCTCGTTCTACAAATGGGTCAACACCCGCGAAATGAAGTGTCCCAGGTTTTGTTCCGTTTGAGTAGATGGGAAAATCTGGAACATGCCAAGAAAATTTGATCAGGATGCGAAGGACCGCGTCGTTCGCTTGGTGGAGGATCGCATCCTGGCGGAGAACATGTCGATGCAGGCTGCGTGCCAGGCAGTGGCTCCGAAGCTGGGCGTGTCATGGCATACTGCTCGGCAGTGGACACAAGCTGCTCGCCGCGACGGTCGTATTGCCGAGCCGTTGCCCGAAGACCTCGTGGCAGAGGTAGCCAAGCTTCGGCGTGAGAATCAAGAACTTCGCGACACCAACGAGCTGTTAAAGGCCGCGTCGGCTTTTTTCGCATCGGAACTCGACCCAAAACGTCGGAAATGATCCAGTTCATCGATAAACACCGGAATCATTTCACCGTCGAGTTCATCTGCACGACGTTAAACACACACCGTGTTGGCGGCTTCCTTACCTTTCGTGGGTACCGCCAATCTAAGGCTCGAGGATTAAGTGTCCGTAGCCTTCGCGACGCCGCCCTAGTAGAGCGCATTACCGAAGTTCATAAACAAAACTACGGTGTCTACGGGATTCGCAAAATGTGGCACGCGCTGCGCCGTGAAGGAATCGACATTGGACGTGAACAGACCGCGCGTTTGATGCGCCTTGCAGGGGTTTCTGGCAAAGGTAAAGGCCGGTCTCCCGTGACGACATATAAGCCCAAGGGACCCGACACTCGCCCCGACTTGGTGGGTCGTGAGTTTCAAGCCTGTGGGCCTAATCGGCTATGGGTGGCAGACATTACCTATGTGCGCACCAGAAAAGGGTTTGTGTACGCCGCCTTCGTGACTGATGTGTTCTCCCGGAGGATCGTCGGCTGGGCGTTGTCTGACTCGATGCGCACCGAAGCGTTGCCGTTGCAAGCGCTCAATCAAGCCATTGTGTGCGCCAAGAAGACCACCGGTCTAGTTCACCACTCGGATCACGGCTCGCAATATGTGAGCATTATCTACAATGAGCGTCTTGCTGAGCATGGAATTATCGCGTCGACCGGTACTGTTGGTGACTCTTATGACAATGCACTGGCTGAAAACGTCAACGGTTCCTACAAAAACGAGCTGATTCATACCAGGTTGTGGACCGACGTGGTTGATGTTGAGATTGCCACGTTTGAATGGGTGAATTGGTGGAACGAGTCAAGGCTCCACCAGAGCCTGGGCTACCGCACGCCGGCTGAAGTAGAAGCCGATTTTTGGGAACACCACCCCAGTCGAGAAATAATGGAAAACAAGGCACAAGCCTAGGAACAAAACCCGGGGCACTTCAGAGATGATAAACAAAGATGCCGCGGACTGGATGAGAACGGTAGACCGGACGCGCGACATGGGTATTAAAAAACCAATATCCCCGTTGGATACCGTTGTTGTCCCCTCTGCACAGGCAAAGCTTGATGACGGTCCGCTTAACGCGTACATATGCCAGCCTGGACGCTTTTTTCAAGAAGTAAGTCACATGGCTTTCTATGAGGGGCGAGAAATTGGGGTTGATGTGCCATGTATCAAGGCCCGTTATGACAATGTCCTTTGGAATGAGGCAGAAGCGGATCGCCTTAAGCTAAGTGAGAAAAAGGAAGACAAAAAATTGGGCAAGGTGATGGCTTCTGGTCTCAAAAATGGATGGGCACCGGGTAAGTACCAAGTATTTATCCTGTCTCGGGCTGGTGATCCCGATCATGTAACCCTCGAGAAACCCCTCCAGAATGACCGCGCGGGAAAAGGGTCTGCCTTTGTAAATAGGCAAAGGTACACCAGTATTCACCAGTTGCGTCACGCTGAAAACGTTTGGGATCTCTAAGCACATCCGTTTGTATTTCTAGGGCACACCCAAGCGCCACCATCTGCACCGTTCGCCATGGATTGCCCCAGCCTTTTGCGGTAGTTTTTACTGCTTCTACAGAAAGCAAGCACGCTTTGAGCTCGTTCGAGTTACTGGAGCTTGAACTCTACGATGTCGACTTTGTCATCGGCAGCTAATCCGGGATAGGGGACGCAACCGCCCCACCGAAATCTCTTCGAATTATGGTGGGCCTTATAGATAGATAAAAGCACCGCTTTTCTGGTGCAGTAAGAGTCCCTAGGTGTCGTGGTGAGTACCTAGGGACTCTTTCCTATTTTCTGGGTCTCCCTCAACCAGGGGGAGGATAGCCTTGGGCTATGACAAAATCAGGAATAAGCCCGAAATTTGGAATCTATATACGATCATTGATGTTTTAAAAATGACTCGAGCTTGATAGCGAGGACATTGCAGAAGAGCTCTTTCGTGTTTCTTTATGAGTATCTGGGACATGGGGCTCAACGGGCGGATGAGCTACAGGAGGAGCATACTTAAGACCGTTTTCTGCTTTAACTTTTTCTTGAGGGGAAAGTCCCACGTTAGAATGGATGGTTTCATGCACCCAGTGGGCCCTCGGAGGGAGGTTTGTATGCCACATGGGCCTATCTTTTCCATCGATGCATTCTGGGTTAAATCCGCCGGCAGTGTGTACTGCGTAGAGAGTGTTGTTTTTGTAGATAGGTGCTCCCGAATCTCCACCACAGGAGCGTGAAAGCGTTGACGATTTCCCTTTGAGCAGATCGGTATACGTAACGTTTCCAAAGTTCAAGGAGTCTACTTTTTCGGAAATGACTGTTGCCGCCGAAGAAGCATAGTCATGGGGTTGACCATAACCAGTAAGTACGGCGTGATCCCCGATCTTCAACGGCTCTGTGGCCACGGTAAAGGAATCGGCATTGATTCCGTCACCGACTTTAATAAGCGCAACATCTTCAGTAGAAGACTTGGTATAGATAGCAGCGATACCTGCTACTTCACCATCTGATTGGCGGAGAAAACCATCCATAAAAGGTGAATTAGACACACAGTGATGCGCGGTCAACCAGAAATTGTCCCCTACATAGCTTGCCGTGCAATCACGCCGAACACGTTGTTGCTGTGAGTCATCCAAACTTGGAGTTACCGACCACAAAGCCGCAATACGATTATCATTCACCGGCACAGTACTGCTTGCCTGCAATGAAGCGAAGTCATTATCTGCAGCGACAGCCACCGAAGAGCAAGCCCCTAGCGCAGTAAATGCGCAGGCTAGAGAACAAAGACCGAGTTTAACTATTTTCATCGGTACCCCACGAGATTAGAAAGGAGAATTTTTTCACTTAACCAGCGTAGCCTGCCACCAGGCTATAAGCTGACCTAGTAGAACAACTCCTTGTTTCACTCTCATCTAAGGACCGCCATGAAAGCTCTCTCACGCAAACTCCTTGCTTTCGTCTCAGCAAGCTTATTAATCAGTGCCACTCCCGGTATTGCAGTCGCGCAATCGTCACTTCTGGGATCATCGATTCGCGATGAACAACAATCAAAAATTCAAGCATCTGAAACGCCGTCTGCCGACAACGATTTTTACCCCTCTGATCACCGTGATACGACTTCGCCGCAAGTAGTCGATGGTCCATTTGCTCAGTGGGGAATCCCCACCCCTCCAGGGGCAGAAGGATATGAAGTCAACCAAGCCACAAATGACGAGCTCAACCCACAAGGGCTGAAAGAATGGCATCCAACTACTAATCCCAACAGTGAAGTTATTCCTGGTCAAATGCGCTCCGACAGAGAAGAAATTCCTGCCGGTATCGACAAGAACGAAGCCGACAAGGCAGAAATACGAGAAGCACAACTTACCAACCCCGATACCCCAACGCTGAATGCCCGGCCAGGGTGTAAAGTGTACTGGCCTTCCACCTTTGAAGTATGCGGTTTAATTAAAGAAAAATACGATAAGGTAGGCGGCCCAACCAGCTTCCTTCTTCTGCCAAAGTCTAATGAGCTCACCAATCCAGACGGAATAGGAAAGCGTTCTGAGTTTGTCAATGGATATATCTACTGGCACCCCAAAACCGGAGCACATACAGTTAGTCTCCCAGCAGCAAAAGTCTGGAAACGCCATGGCTGGGAAAAGGGCTTCCTTGGGTACCCCACTACCAGCGATATGGCTTTAGGAAACCAGTGGTTTAAACAAGACTTCCAAGGCGGTCACGTCTATACCCATAACTCTCCAATTCGCCCTTCGCAGGCCAGCATCCAAGGTGCCATCTACGACAAATGGCAATCCATGGGCGCCCAAAACAGTAAACTCGGCTACCCGATTAGCGACGAACTCACCACCCCAGACGGCGTCGGACGCTACAACGTCTTCGAACACGGAATGATCTACTGGACACCAAAAACAGGAGCGCATTCTGTTTATGAGCCGATCTTGTCTAAGTGGGCTAAAGCTGGATACGAAAGAAGTAGCTATGGATATCCTGTAGCGCAGCAGGAAAACGATGGAGAGTGGCATGTACGTCAGCGCTTTGAGCGAGGCGAAATAGCATCCTTTAATGAGACCATCGCTAGTTTGGCGAAAAACTTTGGGCTAGATGACCAAGAGACGCAAGCAATGTTTGATGTGCTAATGAAAGACTTTGCAGATCACGGGATCGATAGTAAAACAGGATTCGGAAACCTTTTAACGCATTCTCTTAAGTCACTTGAATTTAATCGATCCAATCTGCTTGCAGCGCTAATTGACACTCCTGCCCTGCAATCGAACAGTGACAATGAAGCTGCAGGTTGCAACTATGTTCCACCTGGAAATTCGGATACTCTCGCCGGAGACGTGTTCTACTCTGTGGCTACTACTTATACTTATAACCATGGACATAATGGCATTTTCGTCAAGGAAGGTGCCACTGCGGAAGAAATTGAGACGGTAGAGGCTGTTAATCCTGAAAAAGGCGTTCAGAGGCTCTTGGGGAGTACCCGAGAAGGCGTATGCGCTCCGCGACTCTTGCGCGTTAATACTGATGATGACACTCGATCGGCTGCCGTAGCCTTTGCCGAAAAACAGGCTCGGGAAGGAAAAGGCTACAATAAAAAGTTTTTCGCAACTCGTATTGGGCCGCTAGAGCAAGATACGTACAATTGCTCACAACTGATATGGGCTGCATATAAGAAAGCTTCTGGTGGCGGTCTTGATATCGGTGAAGAATTCCCCTATGAGCCTTATCAGCCAGCTGTTATGCCTTTTGACATCCTGAAGTCTCACAATACCTACGAATACTAATTAGAAAGCATAATGCTCATAACACTACTTCGAAAACTCGTAGCGTTTTGTGCTCTAGGCGTCTGTGCACTTGTCGTTTCTTCGTGTGCGCAAGAGCGTTCACAGACATCGAAGTCTTTTGCTACCTGGGAATGGGGCGGGATCGCTAGAGCTGTCTCTGCGACTCCTTCCGCAAGCAATCACAATCATGTTTTTGGAACGAGCACTGACGAGGTAGGCTCTCTCGCTGAACTTGCATCGGTGTATAACCCTTCGATGGAAAGACTTGGTGAAGGGTATGTGGCTCCAGATAAGGATCAATTGGTTGTCTTCGATTCAGATTTTCGCAAGCAATCTGAGAAACCACTCGAAGGTTTAGGCCTACCAACCCAAACAACTTCTGCTGGTTCTGTGGACAATAAAACAGCAGTATTTGTTTTTAATGAAAGCACGAGTGATAGTCCGTATGCGAGCCGCATAGTGCTCGCAACTAAGGAATCTACAAGCACGGTAACTCGCGATAGGAGACCAGTCGCGTTAAGGGCTTGTACTGATGAAAAAGCTGTCTGGATAGAACGTGATGAAGATGACGGAAGCGGTTTAACGCTTGTGCGTATGGGAGTCGACGGGTTGTTGTCTGAATCTCGCCTTGATACGCCTGCCGGAACAGTCGCATCCGAATACTTCTCTGCTCTTGGGTGTGGGAAAGAAAAATCATATATTTCATTGCCTGACGATATTGGCGGTGCGGATGTTGTCTCGGTTGGCAGCCCGAATGAAAAACCAATTTTGAAGCATGAAGGAAGGATCGAAGGGCTGCCGATACCAGGCGTAAATAGGTCATCTCGCTACGAAGAAGGAAGCGTGTCGTACTTTACAAGTCGAGGAACGATTGTGGCAGTTGATCTCGAGCATCAGGAAGTTAAAGAAACTGAACCGCTAATCGGCGCAGATCGCCGTCCTGTATCTGCAACGATCGACGGCGGAAATGTACATATCGTGACTCAGCCGATTGACGGTGCTGAGGAGCTTCGCGTACATTCTTTTTCATTCAAAGACCCAGTTGCGGATAAGGATGGCACGCATATCGCGAAGCTTAGCCAGCTTATGCAAGATCGTACTGTACATGGCGCATACACAATTCCGATGTCTATTTACCCTTTCGATAAACGGACGGAATAACGTCTAGAAGACCTTTATTCTTCGGCTGGGCCTGACCCCCGGAAAGTAGACACGTCGGGGGTTAGGCCCATCTGTGTTTGAGTCTTTGGTAGATGACCTTGGGACTTACTCGCATACGGGGAGTAAATTGAACTCGGATGCTTTAGGTAGTGTGCGCAGGACTGAACTTGTCGCTATCAAACAGGAGATAACCGAGCACAGAGCGCATAGCGCCATGCTTGCCTGAAAACCAATTGCGGCGAGAAATGTACCCGCGCTGGCGGAAGCGATGATTGGTAGCAATCCCATCATCAGACGCGCTCCTGCCGAGCATTTTCCTATTTTTTCGGGAGGTGCTGATAACGCAAGTAGTCCTCCGGAGTATGAGTTGCACGCAATGGATGGAACTACGATGAAAAATGCTGCGACTGCGATGAGTGCCCAATACTGGGAAAATACGAGAAGCAACAGATACCACAGTAGTTCCCAAAGCATAGTTGCTCGGATGATGTTTCTTCCTGGCAATTGCTTGATGAGGCGGTCTTGAAGAAGTCCTCCAACAATCATTCCAATGGTAAACATGGTTGAGGTGAGGCCGATTATCCAACCATCAACTTTGAGGTATGCCAGCCATAGGTCAATGGACGCGATGAGGAAAAAGTTGGCGAAGTTGGAGAAGATATCGATGCTGAAAATTGTTCGAAGCATCGGATATTTCCAAATCCAAGTCAAAGAATATTTGCTATCGGACCAGAACTCTTTAAACGAATACCGTTGCTCGCTGTTTGACTTACCCAGGTCCATACTGAAAGTTCTTGAAGCATAAAGCGGACCCAACCCAGACAAAGTTTGTACAACAAAGGGAATAACCGGGGCTAGACCGTAGAGAAAGCCTCCTAAAGGTAGTCCGACCATCCAGATAATGTTGTCGCGAGTTTGGTTACGGCCTTGCGCTTGGACAAGCAAATTCTCGGGAATGATGAATCTCAAAATGGCGTTGGTTAGACCTCCGAACGCGCCTGTAATCATTCCTGAAAACAGGCTAAAGAAGAACAAAAGTATGAAAGTGAATTTGCTCAAGTAAAGTAGCAGCGAGAAGGTTGACCAAATAGCAATTTGGCTCAGCCCGTAGAAGAGAAGTAACTTCTTTTTGTTGAAACGATCAATGATCATGCCGGCCGGGATCGTCATGATCATCGAGCCGGCCGAACTTGCGGCTCCAATCACTCCCGCTTGACTTAGGCTTCCAGTGACGTGGTAGCTCGCAAGTGAAATAGGGATGGCCACGAGGGATGCCCCCAAGGCGCTTGCTGTATCGGCGAAGAACCAACGTAGATAGTCAGGATGATTCTTGCGTACGATGGTCCAAAATTTTTGATCAGAAGTCTTATGATCCTGCATCATGTCTCTCAATGTTTGACAACCGCGACTGAAAGCTCATGCACGCAGCATGAACCCAGCATCGGATTTCCGAAATGGGCAATTCTCACGGGTCAAATTCTTGACCCGCCGCAACTTGCGGTGTGTCAAATGGGATTTATTGATGCAGTAATGTGAACATGATGTGCTCCAGGTACTATGCCATTAATCTCGGATCAGTGCCTCTAGACTTCTCCGCAATAAGCATACTAATTCTCTTGGGGTAGGCGCTTGCTCTTTAAGAACTGGATGGAGACCATAATAGGTGGTCCCTCGTTCATCACTAATGATTTCGAAATCTATGGCTTTAATCTCTAGTTTGTTGTTGATGAGAATGTTCGAGGGAGATACGTCTATCCACCGTACGTCTGAGTTTGCGATGGTTTTGATAAGGGACTCTACCCTTGAACAGATGATGTCGAGGCATTCTGTGCTTAGATTCTTAGCGAATTCTTGAAGAGGCACAAACCCGGCAGGTGATTCTAATAGGAGATATATTGACTCGTTAGACGTTCCTTCCCAGAAGAGCTGCGGTGTTACGTGAAGCGGTCTTAGTTGCTTATATGACTTTATTTCGCTTCGCCCTATGTCCCAAGCATCGTGTCCTAAGTGTGACTTGGATGCGTATTTTCTAAATTCCTTTAGAATTACTGGTCGAAAGGTTGCTGGGGACTTCACCCGAACCCCCTTGGCGATCCCTTCGTAAACAGCACCTTTGGAGCTCTGGCGAAGGCACCGAGTGATAATTAGGTCTATCCCTGCCTTTTTGAGTTCGAGGAAAGGATTTCCGACGGCGGATAAGCCTCCAATCGGATCAAAGACGGGAAGCGGTACACCACTGCAGATTTCGCGGGCTTGGGGTTCATTCCTCGCCTCCCATCTATAGCTAAGAATGCCGCTGTTGGGGATACGGAGATCTGTTGGGGGACAAGGGCCGCTGAATTCGGCAAGCATAGCTTGAAGAAATTGCGCTTCGCTACTGAGTCTCTCGGGTGTGGCGACGTAAACTGTTGCCGCCTTCCCGATTTGAGTGACACCATAGTTGCCGCTATTTAGTCGTTCACAAAAACTTTGAGTATTGCAGACTTTGAAATCAACCCTTCTTTTTGAGTATTCCTCCACTAGAAGGGTCTTTCCGGCTTGAAATTGGTGCTCTGTTAGGTTCACATGTATTTTGTACCCACAGACAGGGTCTGCTTCTGGGGCGAAATAGTGTTGTTCCCAGGCATCGCTATTCTTATCGGAAATTTTCAGTGTTTGCATCGTCTCGCGTCCTAAACCTCATAACTTTTCCAGCTTTTGGTTTGCTTTTAGCACGGAGTAACAATTGTGAAACGTGGTGGCCAGGGTTCCTGGATTGCGAAAACCAAGTGCATTGAAAGTCATTGCCCATTTAGAGACGGGTGGGCGGAACTCATTTCTGTATGCAAGTGCTATGAATTCATAAAATTCAGCCCAAAATACAGAATCAAGTTCCGCGCCTGATAAGCCGTGACCTGAAATTTTCTCCCAGTGTTTCCGCATAGGAAGGGGTATGTCCTCATTCCTAATAGGGTTCGACTGGTTGAAATAGTCTAGGGAGTTCAGGTCTGGCATGGCATCTACTTGCTGCAATAGAATTGATTGCTCGTGTGTCGACCAGAGAATGCCACTTCCATCTCCTCGGACCCCCATCCCATTGCTAGAAGTGCCTTTCCATCACGCCGAAGTACGGCGTTTGAAAATTCTTCAGAGACACCGGCTTCTCCTAGTGTGGCAGCGGGGTCGTCGTAGAACTGGGAAACGAGTGACATGTCTCCCTTCATGCGTTCAATAAACTTAATGTCCATAACGGCAGGCATGGTAGATCCTTTCGAAAGCTGTAAGGTGTGCCGTACGTCTCTATTTGCGACGTACGTCACATACTAGGGGTGACTGTGTCTGCTGTCAATAGTTTTGCATGAAAGTTTGCTCTGTAAATTTGATTACACCCTATTGTTACGCCGGTGTGTGGCAGAATGTTTCCTGTAAAATAGGGCCGTTCCAAGTATTGTTTTACACGTGTCTAGTGGGGTCTAGGCCTTATGTTTACAGAAAGTGGTGAGTGTGGTGTTATCGTCTGACGGTTTCCATATTGAAAGTCATATTGACTCTGTGCCCGCGTTGGCGCGGGTGAAAAATCTGCATGGTGGGTTGTCGTCGGGGCAGCAGGCGTTGAGCAGGATTGTACAATCCTTGCTTGCTGACGCTGATGGTCTCGACGGCATTCAGCTATACGCTCTCTCGAATGCAATCGAGTCGTATCGTGATGCGGTCATAGAACAAGAGAATGCCGCCTTTAACCCTTCGCGGAGCGAAGACTAATGGGCAATGACTCCGGTTCGCACGGGCAGCGGGTGGGCTATATCCGCGTCTCGACAGTGGAGCGGAATAATCAGCGCCAGAAAGAACTACTCAACGCTTCCGGCAGGATTGACCGGTTCTTTGAAGATAAGATTTCCGGCCGCACTAAGACTGCGCGTCCTGGGCTTGTCGAGTGTATGGCGTATGTGCGCGACGGTGACGAGTTAGTTGTCTCGTCGATTGACCGTCTCGCCCGTTCGCTTACAGATCTGCGCGGCATTGTTGATGAACTCACCGGCAAGGGTGTGACTGTTACTTTCCTGCATGAGAACCTCGCGTTTGCGAAAGACACGTCCGATCCGCGTGCGGATTTAATGCTGGGTATCCTCGGCAGCTTTGCGGAGTTTGAGCGGGCCATTATTCGTGAGCGCCAGGCGGAGGGGATTGCGTTGGCGAAAAAGGCCGGCAAGTACAAAGGCCGCAAGCCCGCTCTTACCCCGGGCCAGGTAGCGGAGATTAAGCGGCGCGTTTCGGCAGGGGAGTCGAAAGCAGCCTTGGCACGGGAATTCGGAGTCACCCGCCCTACGGTGTACCGGGCGTTGAAGAACGCATAGATGCGGCGATGGGGGCGGGTGAATATACACCCCACGGCGCTTGCCACATGGCAGGACATTTACGGTTCCAGGCACGCCTACAGGTAGCCTTACGCACATTTCCCCTCGTGGGCGGCTTTTACAAGGGCTGGCGAAGGCACGCCCCCAGGTCTCGCTAGCGTGTGGTTTTACCTGCACTTTCTCCGCCTGGGCAACGTTCACCGAATAAAGAGAAAGGGCGCCCCCACCTTGAAGAATCGGAGCTGTCGACGCCGACGATAATCGGAGCTGGACCGGTGAGAAATGTCAAGTCAGGTTCCTTCCTAAAAGGTCATGTGGTGGGCGGACGAGGTATCAGCTTGGGCGGAGACTGCAGGATGTGGTTCCCTATCAGAGGTGGACGAGTTCGATGCCTGCAAGTGCGATGCCTGTGACGAGAATGGTTGAGGCTGCGGCCAGGATGAAGGGTCGGGCTCCGACCCGGATGAGGTTGCGGATCTTCACCCCACATCCCAGTCCAAACATTGCGGCGGACAACAAAGCCGTTTGCGCGAGGCTTCCTGCGTGGATGAGGCCCTCGGGCAGGTCCAGTGTGGAACGGAGCACGATCATGACCAGGAAGCCAATGATGAACAGTGGGACGATCGCAGGACGCTTTTCATCGGGTTTGACGTTTCCTGACCGGCGTTGGCGAATGCTCAAAATCGCGACGATCGGGGCGAGCAGCAGGACGCGGGCGAGTTTGACGATGACGGCGACAGCCAGCGCCCCGCCGCCGATTATTTCTCCGGCGGCGACAACCTGAGCGATCTCGTGGATGGAGCCACCGGCCCACATGCCGTTGAGTTCAGGCTCCATGCCCAGCAGCTGGCCGAGCAAGGGAATCGCCGGAATCATGAGTGTGCCGAAGATGACCACCAAGGCCACGGCGGTGACCACGTCCTCTTCGTCTGAGTCGGTGGACCCTTCGACTCCGGCCACAGCGGCGGCGCCGCAAATAGAGAAACCACATGCTATGAGCAGAACCTGGGCGGAACGCATCTTCATCAGCCGCCCGATCAGGATGGTTCCGAAAATGCCTCCGGCCACGATGCACACGATGACCACGAGCATGGGCGCACCGAGGGAGACAATGTCTGAGAGCACCAGTTGCAGGCCCAGGAAGACGATTCCCAATCGGAGCAGCTTCTTGGAAGCCAGCGTCAGTCCCGGTGCCGTGGACTCGGGTAGGCGAACCACGTTGGTCAGGGCGATGCCGAGCACGATCGCGACGATCAGTGGGCTGACACCGGGAAGGAAGACGTTAACGGTCATCGCGATTGCCACAGCGACCGCACACAAAAGCAACCCGGGGGAATATTTTTTCAGTGCGTAGGAGCCGCGGCGGGTTGTTATGGGATCTGTCTGTTGTATTTGCGTTGACATACTTCCATACTTCACTGATCCCCGTCAGCCCGCTAGACGGCAATTTCGCATCAAGGTATATGCTTTTGATATGAGCGAAGCTTGGCCGAACCTTCAAGTACTGGAACTCTTCGTTGCCGTGGTGGACGAAGGCAGCGTGGGGGCAGGCGCACGGAAAGTGGGGATGGCGCAGCCCAACGCAAGCCGAGCCATCGCGGAGCTGGAGGCGGGGATGAAAACGGCTTTGCTTGAGCGCAGCCCCCGCGGTTCGGAACCGACGGCACTGGGGTTGTTGCTGGCTGTTCAAGCCCGTGAACTACTTGATGCCGGGCAACGCTTCAACGATTGGTCACGGTCCAGCCGCAGCAACGAAACGTTGGAACTTCGTGTGGGGGCCAGCATGACCATCGCAGAAACCCTGCTACCGGTCTGGCTGACAGAGTTGAAACGTCGATTGCCGCCGGTCCGCATTGAGGTGCAGGTGCTGAATTCGGCGCAGGTTCTCCAAGAAGTGCAAAGGGGCATTCTTCAACTGGGTTTCGTTGAGACCCCGAACGTTCCCATGCGGTTGAATGCCCGGGTCGTCCAAGAGGATGAGTTGCTGGTAGTTGTCGCTCCCAACCATGAATGGGCGAACCGTACGAGCAGGATCGGTTTGCAAGAGCTGGCGGAAACCCCCTTGGTTGTCAGGGAGCCTGGCTCAGGTACCCGCGAGGCGTTGCAAGAGGTGTTGGCTGGGGTCGTCACTGTCGAGCCGATGCAGGTGCTTGCCAGCAACGCCGCGGTGCGCGTTGCTGTTGCTTCCGGGGCGGGTCCTGCTGTCCTGAGCGAACTCGCCCTTCGTAGCCAGCTCGAGAGCGGGGACCTGTTGCGCGTTCCCTTTGAGGGTCAAGGGATCAGCCGCCCCCTGACGGCCGTCTGGTCAGGACCTCGACGATTGACAGGAGTCGCGGCCGAACTGGTCGCTGTGGCCGCTGCCAAACCGTAGCCGGTGGCAGCAAGTCCCGTCTTCGAAGAAGTCATCAGCATCCGTACAAGATGCTCCCCCTGTAGTCCCGAGCCCCAAGCAGTGCCCGTGCCTTGGGCGGTCTGACATGCCAACCCTTCCGGCTCAACATCGTCGGCCTCTTACCCGCAAGCCATGAATTAAATACGGGGTAGAGAGTTGTAAATAACCCGGACCGGCTGAGAATTCGGCAAGGCAGCACCTTCTTGAATCCGCATGGTTCCTCGGCCATGTGCTTTACTCTCGTCTGAGCACGAGTTTGCCGCGTTAACTCGCACCTTTCCGCATGTCGTAGAGGAAAAGGATTACCAATCGATGGAGGTTAAGGCAGCTGTATAAGGAATTCACTTTTCCCTGCAGCGACTTTCGACCTTTTAAACCGCTCGGCGACAAAACCTGTTTGAGACACTTCCTGCTCGGCAAGTATCAAAGGCATCTTCTCCCACATTTGCGCGATAGCCTCACGCGTGTGGTCCACCTCTACAATCAAAACATGATGTGATGGAATTCGCATCATCCCGAGCTCGCCCTGGTTCTCTTGTTCAAGGGACAGCTCGCTACATAGCAGGCAAACGCGGTAGCGCAGTAGTTCCTCATCAACTGTAAGCGGATCGTCAAGGGCAAGACCGTAAATCGTGAAGTCGTCATCTTCAAAGGGGCCTGACCCCCGGAAAGTAGACACGTCGGGGGTTAGCTATGCTGCTTGGGTCAGTGTAGCTGATGTGAGTGCTTCGAAGTCATTGGGGGCTAGAAGGTTG